>JBBDXX010000015.1:170499-422775 GCA_040902065.1 Steroidobacteraceae bacterium
CGGGACGCTCGTCATACCGGAATAGCTCCGGCACCGATCGTTGCCTGGCCGCGCGCCGAGTGCGATCAACATCCGGTGGACGCTGGTGAGCTGCGCGCCATTGCGGGTTGCGTAGTCCGGGCCGGAATAGCCCCACCAGTCCCAGCAACCTTTCGGGTTGAACGGGTAGACGTAGCTGCGCGCGACCTGCGGGTAGACTACGACGATGCGGTTGGCATCGGCCCAGCGGTTGTAGCCGGCGTTACGGACGAACTCCTCGCCGACGAAGCCGCTGCCCTGGCGGCATCCATGGAAGGCGACATGCAGCCGGCAGGGCTTGCCGGCGCTGCAATCCCCCGGAACGAACAGATAACCCTCGTCGCCGAGGGACGCCAGCATGCCGCCTTTCGTGTACCGCTCCTGGTCGAAGGCGATCAGCTCGCCCTCGACCGGGCCCGACGGATTGCGCAGGCCGTCATAGAGGTGCCGCAGCATCAGCCCCGCGCCATCGTAGGAACAGTCATTGATCCATGGCGGCTGCGCGATTTCGCAAGTGCCCCCACGGCCGTCGGCGGGGAAGCCATGGGCTGCGGCGATCTGCGTTTCATAATGTATGCGTTCCGGCGGCAGGAACTCGCGGTAGAAGCGCAGCAGCGAGTCGGTGACCGCGGCGCCCACGATGGTGTCGCGCGTGCCGTGGAAGAGCCAGACGCGATCCGGGGCGATCCATGACGGATCGTCGATCGCCTCGGCCTTGGCGTACTCGCGGGCGGCAGCAATCGAAGGACCGATTTCGGGGCCGCTGGCGCTGCCCGCCATGCATTCGTCGAGCGCGCGCACGAGCGAGCCCCGTGCGCAGAACCAGGGCCCGGCGGCGATGACGGCGATGCCGATGACGTCGCGGGAGTAGGCGACCTGGTATTGAGTCGCCATGTAGCCACCGGCGGAAACGCCGGAGACTGTCAGGCTTCCCGGCAGGATGTTGAAGCGCGGCAACGCCCCGGCGGCTTTCGCCGTCGGGGTCGCGAGGGTCACTGCAAGCGCGAGGGCCGCGAGGCCGGCACCCTTCATGGTGCCGACGATAGCATCAGAAGCGGACGCTCACGCTCCCGAATATCTGGCGCGGATTGCCGTAAAAGGCCGTGACCGTGCCGCCGCCGAGGGTCGGGAAGTCGTAGCCCGCGATCTTGTATTCCTCATCGCCCAGATTCTTCCCGTGCAGGCCGAACTGGTAGCGCCGGTCGTCGGAGGTCCACACCAGGCTCGCGTCATAGAGTTCGTACGACGGCTGATCCAGCAGCGGATTCGCATACTCGAACTGCTGCGTGTCGCCGCGGTGCGTGACCGAGCCGATCAGCGCGAGCGCACCGCCGGATCCGAACATTGACAGCGGCCATTCATAGCGCAGCGACAGGTTGCCGGAAGTCTCCGGTGTATTCTGGATATCGCGGATGTCCGAGATGTCGGTCAGCACGCCCCCGATCGCCACCAGCCACTCGTCGTACTCGCCATCGATGTAGCCGACCGCGAGCGATGCGGAGAACGCGTCGGTGAACTGGAACACGCCCTCGAGCTCTGCGCCCTGCATCGTCGCCTTGGCGGCGTTGGTGGTCGCGCCCGCGAAGCTGTCGTCCACGCCGTCGCCATTGGTGTCGATCGCGACCGAGGCGGGCACCTGCACGTCTTCGTAATCGGCGTAGAACAGGGCGAATGCGGTGCGCGCGCGGCCGCCGGCAAAGCTCGCCTTCCAGCCTATCTCGTAAGAGTCTACGGTTTCCGGCTCGAAGCCTTGTCCGACTTCCGGCGCGCCGTAGGCGCCGCGCGGGTCGAAGCTACCGCCCTTGAAACCCTGGCTCCACGAAGCGAACAGATTGTGGTCTTCAGCCGGCTTGAAAGAGATGCTTACGCGCGGCGTGAAGTCCGTATCGGAGCGGCTGCCGGTGAACTCGGGCACGCCGTCGGGATCCGGCGCGGTGATCGAGACTGCAGTGGTGTTGCCGAAGTACGGCGAACCGAGACCCAGGTAGGTTTCGCGATAGACCAGCGCATTACGCTGGTCTTCCGTGTAGCGACCGCCGACGGAAACGCTCCACTGATCGTTCAGCTCGTAGCTCACATCGGCGTAGGCTGCCCAGGCTTCCGTGTCGAAATCGCCCAGCGTGAAGGAGGTGACGCCCAGGTCGCCGAGGATCACGTCGAATGCGTCGAATGCGTTGGCGTCGAGGTAATAGAGCCCGAACACGCCGTCCATGCGCTCGCCCGTATAGTTCAGCTGGAACTCCTGGCTCAACTGGTCGTTCTTGTAGACGGCGGGCACGTCGAAGTGATCGTCTGGAAGGCTGTCGAAGTCGATCGGCGCGTCGGAATCGTCTTCGCGGTACGCCGTGATCGATTTGTAGTCCCACGCCGCGTTGATTTCCACATCCACGGTCAACGCGAGGCCGCCCTGCTGGACCTCCTGGTCGAGGGTCGTGATCGAGGACGGTATCGTCGTGATGCCGCCGCGACTGTCGAACACGTCGGAGAGCACCGGCGCCTCGGTCACCGCATTGACGGTCAATCGGTGGCCGTCCTTGTTGGTCGAGTCGTCCACGCTGTAATCGCCGGCGAGGCGCACGAACACGCTGTCATTTGGCTGAAATTCAAAGCTCAGGCGCCCGGCCAGGATGTCCTTGTCGTACTGCTCGGCCCCGGTGTTCAGGTTGGTGCCGAAGCCGTCGCGCTGGAACGAGGCGAGCGTCGCGCCCATGCGGAAGGTGTCGGTGACCGCCATCGAACCGGTAGCGACGACGTCGATCTGGCTGTATTCGCCGACGGCGACCTTGAGCCCGAGTTCGGTTTCGTCGGACAGGCGGCGCGTGACGTACTTGACCGCGCCGCCGATCGTGTTACGCCCATAGAGCGTGCCCTGCGGGCCGCGCAGCACTTCGATGCGCTCGACATCGTAGATGTCGAACACCGTGCCCTGCGGCCGGGCCATATAGACGTCGTCGAGATAGATGCCGACACCGCCTTCAAAGCCGGCGACCGGATCCTGCTGGCCGACGCCGCGGATGAAGGCTGTCAGCGTGGAGTTGGTCGCGCGCGAAGGCTCGAGCGTCACGTTCGGTATCGACTGGCCGATCGCGACGATGTCCGGCACGCCCATGTCCTCCAGCGTCTCGCCGGACACGGCCGACACGGAAATCGGCACGTCCTGCAGGCTCTCCTCGCGCTTGCGCGCCGTGACGATGATGTCGCCGAGGGTCGTGATCCCTTCCTGGGCGATCGCCGGCGCCGGCAGGGCCGCGGCGATGGCGGCGGCGAGCAGTACGTTCCGGGTCGAAGAAAGCCTGGTGGTCATTGGGTTCCCCATGTGTTGCGGATGCGCAAGGCGCCTGGTGTCGGTATGGCCAGCGTCGCGGGGAACGGTACTCCCGGGGAGCGGGGGCATCACTTGTACGTTAGTAGCATTCCCGCCCGGTACGGCCCGGCCAATGATGCCGGGCAAGAGGAGACGCACCCCTTTGAAGTCCGGGGTGCGTCCCCGTTTTTTGATGCGAGGACACGCCATGCTGAGCATGATCGGCCTGCTGCTGGGGCTACTGCTCCTCATCGTACTGACGATGCGGGGCGTCGAGCTCCTGCTGGCGGCGCCGCTCTGCGCCCTGCTGGTGGCCGTCACGAGCGGCTTCGAGCTGTTCCCGCAACTCGCCGCCGCCGGGGCCCCTTCCTTCACCGGCGCGTACATGACCGGATTCACGGGCTTCGTGACCTCGTGGTTCTTCATGTTCCTGCTCGGCTCGCTGTTCGGAAAGTTCATGGAAGCTTCCGGCGCGGCCGAGAGTGTCGCGCGCTTCATCGTCGGCCGGCTCGGCACCGGCAGCGCGATCCTCGCGATCGTGCTCGCCTGCGCGGTGCTGACCTATGGCGGCGTCAGCCTGTTCGTGGTCGCGTTCTCGGTCTACCCGATGGCGCTGTCGCTGTTCCGCGCTGCCGACCTGCCCAGGCGCTTCGTGCCGGGCGCGATCGCCTTTGGCTCGGTCACCTTCACGATGACATCCGCCGGCTCGCCCGAGATCCAGAACTGGATCCCGATCCAGTATCTCGGCACCTCGCCCTGGGCCGGCTGGCAGGTGTCGCTCGTGGTCGCGATCGTCATGGCGGTGCTGGGCTCGATGTGGCTGCGCTTCATGCTGCGGCGCGCGGTCGCCTCCGGCGAGCATTTCGTCCGGCGCAGCGACGATCCGGAAGTCGGCGACCGGCCGCTGCCGCATCCGCTCACGAGCCTGCTCCCGCTCATCGCCGTGCTGGGACTCTCGTTCATGTTCCACGATGCGCTGCGCGAGTCGGCGCTGATCATCGCGCTCTCCGGCGGCATCGTCGTGAGCCTGCTGATTCACTGGCGCTTTATCGGCGGTATGCGCGAACCGGTGGCGAGCGGCGCGCTCGGCGCACTGATCGCGATCGCGAATACCGCGGCGGTGGTCGGCTTTGGCGGTGTCGCAAAGCTGTCGCCGGCGTTTCAGCAGGCCGTGGACCTGGTGACGCAGATTTCCGGTCCGCCGCTGGTCGGTGCCGCGATCGCGGTCACGCTGATCGCCGGACTCACGGGCTCCGCATCCGGCGGGCAGGTGATCGCGCTGCCGATCCTGGCGCCGCATTACCTCGCGCTCGGCGTCGGCCCGGAGGCGCTGCACCGCGTCGTCGCCCTGAGCTCCGGCGCGCTCGACTCCCTGCCGCACAATGGCTACGTCGTCACGACCATCCGTGCGATCTGCCGCGAGACCTACCAGGGCGCGTACCCGGCACTGGCAGCGCTGACGGTCGTGGTGCCGGCGCTCGGCACGGCGCTCGCGGTGCTGTTGTTCAGCCTCTAGACTGAGGCAATGCCGGGCCCGCTGCTGCTCGCACTGATCGCGCTCGCCTATCTCGGCGTGCTGTTTGCGATTGCGTGGATCGGCGACCGCTGGGCCGCGGCCGGGCGCCAGCCGGTGCCGCGCCCGCTGATCTACTCGCTGTCACTCGCCGTCTACTGCACGTCCTGGGCTTTCTATGGCACGGTCGGGCAGTCGGCGCGCCTCGGCTGGCCGTTCCCGCCGACCTATATCGGCACCATCCTGCTGTTCCTGCTGGTTCCCACGCTGCTCGCCAAGCTGATCGGCGTCAGTCGGCGCGAGCGCATCACCTCGGTGGCGGATTTCATCGCGGCGCGCTACGGGCGCGACCGCACGCTCGCGGTCGCCGTCACGCTGATCGCCACCTGCGGCATCATTCCCTGCATCGCCCTGCAGCTGAAGGCGATCGACCTCACCTACAACACGCTGACTGCGGCTTCGGGAGGCGCGGTGGTCGGCGACACGGCGATCTACGTCGCGGCGACGCTCGCGCTGTTCGCCATCCTGTTCGGCACGCGGCACGTCGATGCGACCGAGCACCATCCGGGCATGATGCTCGCAGTCGCCTTCGAGTCGGTGGTGAAGCTCATCGCCTTCGTCGCGGTCGGCGTGTTCGTGACATTCGGCCTGTTCGACGGATTCGGCGACATCGCGCGGCAGGCGGCGGCGCTGCCCGAACTCGCGGCGCGGGCGGAACGGTCGGGTGCTTCGCATTACCTGGCGCTGGTCGTGCTCGGCTTCTTCGCGATCTTCTGTCTGCCACGTCAGTTTCACGTGGCCGTCGTCGAGAGCACGGGGCCGCAGGACCTGCGTACCGCGCGCTGGGTGTTTCCGCTCTACCTGGTCGCAATCAGCGTGTTCATGCTGCCGATCGCGAACGCCGGCTTGATCAGCGGCAGCGGCGATGTCGACCTGTTCGTGCTGGGGCTGCCGCTCGCGGCCGGCGCCGACGGCCTGGCGCTCTTCGCTTTCATCGGCGGGCTGTCGGCCGCGACCGGGATGGTGATCGTCGCCTCGGTCGCCCTGTCCACGATGTTCTGCAACGAAGTCGCGATGCCGCTCCTGATGCGCGCGATTCCGGCCTGGCGCGCGCGCCAGGACCTGACTGGCGCGTTGCTCGCCGTGCGCCGCGCGGCGATCGTGCTGCTGCTGCTGCTCGGCTGGCTGTATCACCGCTGGATCGCGCAGAACGATGCGCTGGCGTCGATCGGCGAGATTTCCTTTGCTGCGGTCGCCTTGTTCGGGCCCGCGATCATCGCGGGACTCTACTGGCGCGGCGCCAGCCGCGCCGGCGCGATCACGAGCCTGGCGCTCGGATTCGTGGCCTGGGCGTGGACACTGCTGGTGCCGACGCTGATCCAGGCCGGCCTGTTGCCGGCGACGCTCGCGGAAGCAGGGCCGGCCGGGGTTTCATGGCTGCGCCCGACGGCGTTGTTCGGGCTCGACTGGCAGCCGCTGGCCCACGGGCTGTTCTGGAGCCTCGGCCTCGCAACGCTCGGCCTCGTCGCGGGCTCGCAGATCGGGCGGCGCGGGCTGCTCGAACGCGTGCAGGCGGCCTCATTCGTGGATGCGGAATCGGTGCGCCCGTCCCGGGATTCCGGTTCGGGCGTGCCGCAGCTCACCGCGCGCGAGCTTCGCCCGCTGGTCGAGCGCTTCATCGGCGGCACCCGGGCGGCGCGGCATTTCGCCGATCTCGGCTGGCGCGGCGGCGAGAATGCGCGCGCCAGCGCCGAACAGCTGGAAGCGACGCAGCGGCTGCTGGCCTCGGTCGTCGGCGCATCGTCCGCGCAACGCCTGGTCGATGCGGCGGTCGCGGGCCGCGAGGTGCCGCTCGAGGACGTCGTGTCCATCGTCGGCGGCGCATCGCAGGCACTGGAGTTCAGCCGCGAGCTGCTGCAGTCCACGCTCGAGAATGTCAGCCAGGGGATCAGCGTGGTGGACAGCGATCTGCGGCTCGTGGCCTGGAATCACCGCTACGTCGAGATGTATGCCTATCCTCCCGGGTTCCTGCGCATCGGCCAGCCGATCGAAGCAGTGCTCCGGTTCAACGCCGCGCGCGGCCGGCTGCGCGACGGCGACAGCGAGGGTGCGATCGAGCGGAGGCTCGCGCATCTCGCGCGCGGCACGCCCTACGCGTTCCAGCGCACCGGCCCGGACGGGATCGTGCTCGAGATCCGCGGCAATCCGATGCCGGGCGGCGGCTTCGTCACGAGTTATACGGACGTGACGGAGTACAAGCGCGCGGAGGAGGCGCTGCGCGTCGCCAATGAGTCGCTGGAGCAGCGCGTGCACGAGCGCACGCGCGCGCTGTCCGCGATGAACGACGAGTTGCTCGATGCGAAGGCGGAAGCGGAACGCGCGAATGCGGGCAAGACGCGGTTCCTCGCGGCGGCGGGGCACGACCTGATGCAGCCGCTGAATGCGGCCGGCCTGTTCGCGGGGGCGCTCGCGCAGAAGACGCGGGACGAAGGACAGCGCGGGCTGCTGGCCGATCTCGAGGGCTGCCTGCACTCGGCGGAAAGCCTGATTTCCGACCTGCTCGACATCTCGCGTCTCGATACCGGCGTGATCCAGGCGCGGATCGAAAATCTTCCGGTTGTGGGGCTGTTCGATGCGCTCGACGCGGAATTCCGGCTCGCCGCGGCGAAGCGCGGTCTCGAGCTTTCAGTGCATCGCAGCTGTGCCGTAATCCGTTCCGATCCGAAACTGCTGCGCCGGGTGCTGCAGAATCTGATCGGCAATGCGTTGCGCTACACCAGCACGGGCCGCGTCGTGGTCGGCGTGCGGCGTCGCGGTGATCGCATACGGCTCGAAGTCTGGGACACGGGCATCGGCATCTCGCCCGAGCAGCAGTCGCGAGTGTTCGAGGAGTTCTACCGCGGCGGCGGCCGGCGCGATGCCGACGACATGCGCGGATTTGGCCTGGGCCTCGCGATCGCCGAGCGCATCGCCCGCGTGCTCGGCCATGAGATCGGTCTGCGCTCCGTGCCGGGCCGCGGCTCGGTGTTCTGGATCGAAGCACCGCGCGGAGCGCCGGTGGCGGCGCTGGTTCCCTTGCGGCCGCATGCGCGCATGGGCGGGGCGCTGGCGGGCGTGCGCGTGCTCTGCATCGACAACGATCCGGCGGCGCTGCGCGGGCTCGCGACGCTGCTCAGTTCATGGGGGTGCGAAACGGTCGCGGAGCAGGGCATCGAGGACCTGGTCGCGAACCGGCGGCTGCAGGGCTGGCGGTCGGCGGTCATCGTCGTCGACTATCACCTGGAAGGCGGCGCAACCGGGCTCGACGTCGTGCGTCATCTGCGCGCGGTCGAGCGCATACACGCGCCCGTGCTGGTCGTCTCGGCGGATGCCAGCGATGCCGTCCGCCACGAAGCCGAGGCGCTCGACTGCATCTTCCTGCGCAAGCCGCTGAAGCCGCTCGCAGTGCGCAGCGCCCTCGCGCGCCTGCTCGAACTGAACGGCGCCGCCTGAAACGCTTAAAGGGTTGCGTCCCCTTTAAGCGCCCTAACGGGCGATCTCGAGTTCGCGGAAGAGGAACGAGGCCTGGGTGCGGTTGCGGACGCCGAGCTTTGCGAGCGCGGCGGAGACGTGGGCCTTCACTGTAGTTTCCTCGATCGACAGTTCGGCGGCGATCTGCTTGTTCAGGCGGCCGCGGGCGAGGAGTTCGAGCACGCGATACTGCTGTGGCGTCAGGCTGTTAAGCCTCGCCGCGAGCGGCTCGCGGGTTTCATCGCCAGGCACGGCCACGATACCGGACGCAAACCATTGACCGCAGTCGGCCACGGCGCGAATCGCGGAAATCAGCTCCGCCTGCGCGGCGGATTTCACGACGTAACCGGCTGCGCCGAATTCCTGCGCGCGCCGGATCACGTCGGGATCTTCGTTCGCGGAGACGATCATCACGGCGGTGCCGGGATACTGATTCCGCAGCCACGCAAGCGGCGCGAAACTGTGCGCGCCGGGCATCAGCAGGTCGAGCAGCACGAGATCCGGTTCCGGCCGCACGGCCATGGCGGCACGGAGCGAATCCACGTCGTAGGCCTCGATTGCCTCGGCCTCCGGCACGGCCTGCGCCAGCGCCTGGCGCAGCGCCGCCCGGAACAGGGGATGGTCATCGGCTACCAGCACGCGCATGGCGATATCTTAAGCCTCGTGCCTACACGGCTTGCCGGATGATGTCGCAGACCGCGTCGATTGCCGGCTTGCGCGAGGTCGTCGGCCGCCAAGCGGCGCCGATCAGGCGCGACGGCACGGGCGGTGAGAATGGCCGTGTGACCAGGCTGCGCGCGGAGGCGAACGGGCCCTCGGCCGCGAGCCGCGGCAGCAGTGTGATGCCGAGGCCGGCCGCCACCATCTGACGCAGCGTTTCGAGGCTGGTCGCGCGGAAATCCTGCTCCTCGGTGCCGGCGAGTTCGCAGACTTCCAGCGCCTGATCGCGCAGGCAATGGCCTTCCTCAAGCAGCAGCAGCTTCTCTCCGGCGAGGTCAGCAGGCTTAACGCGCCGGCGCGTCGCGAGACGATGGAGTTCCGGCATCGCGACCAGAAATGCCTCGCTGAACAGCGAGCGCGTTTTCAGGTTCTTCGTCTCCGCCGGCAGTGCGAGGATGGCGAGATCGAGTTCGCCGCTGATCACCCGCTCGATGAGCGGCGCCGTCTGATACTCGTGCAGCATGAGCTGCAGATGCGGCAGCGCGCGGCCGAGCCGCGGTGCGATGCGGGGCAGCAGGTAAGGGCCGAGCGTCGGGATCAGTCCGATCTTGAGCTGGCCGGAGAGGGGGTCCTGCCGCGCCCGCGCAAGTGCACGGATGTCATCGGCATCGCGGAGCATGCGCCGCGCGCGCTCGACGACCGCGTCCCCTGCGGCGGTCAGGCCGACCCTGCGGGGCCGGCGCTCGATCAGGGCCACGCCGAGGAACTCCTCGAGCTTGCGCAGCTGGGTCGACAGGGTCGGCTGGCTGACATGGCAGCGTGCAGCCGCCCGGCCAAAATGCCGGGTTTCCGCGAGCGCCACGAGGTATTCGAGGTCCCGGAGGTTCATAGGCGTAGTCTATCACAGAGATATTTACAATCGATTATACAAATTGAACCGGAAGCCGCATCCTGCGACTCATCCGGTGGGGCGCAGGTCCCGCAGAATTCATCAAAGGAGTGACGACATGCTGAGCATTGGAAGCCAATTTCCCGAATTCAAGCTGACGGGCGTAGTGAACAACGACGTCAACCAGGCGTTCCAGGAGATCAGCGACAAGACCCATGCGGGCAAGTGGCTGGTGGTGTTCTTCTGGCCCAAGGACTTCACATTCGTCTGCCCGACCGAGATCGCCGGTTTCGGCAAGCTGAACCGCGCATTCAAGGACCGCGATGCGCAGCTGCTGGGCGTCAGCACGGACTCCGAGTTCGTGCACCTGGCCTGGCGCAAGTCGCATGAAGACCTGCGTGACCTGCCGTTCCCGATGCTGTCCGACATCAAGCGCGAGCTTTCGACCGCGCTCGGCGTGCTCGACCCGGAAGCGGGCGTGGCGCAGCGCGCGACCTTCATCGTCGACCCCGAGGGCGTGATCCGCTTCGTGTACGTTACCGACCTGAACGTCGGCCGCAGCCCGGAGGAAGTGCTGCGCGTGCTCGACGGCCTGCAGACGGACGAGCTCTGCCCCTGCAACTGGCAGAAGGGTGAAGACACCCTGAAGGCGGCCTGACGTGGACGCACTCAGCGATCGTATCCCCGATTATGCGCGTGACCTGCGGCTCAACCTGTCCACGGTGTTGACGCCGCAGGGCGCGCCGGGACTGAGTCCATCACAGCTGTGGATGACGGCGTTCGCTTCCGCGATCGCGTCCCGCAATGCCGAGCTCGCGCGCGTGATCGAGGCCGAAGCAACGGCGAAGCTGTCCACTGCCGAGATCGAAGCGGCGCGCTCCGCCGCTGCGATCATGGGCATGAACAATGTGTACTACCGCTTCCTGCACCTCGTCGAGGATGACGAGTACGCGAAGCTGCCGGCCCGTCTGCGCATGAACGTGATCGGCAACCCGGGCATCGCCAAGGCGGATTTCGAGCTGATCTCGCTTGCGGTGTCCGCGGTCAACGGCTGCGGCAAGTGCGTAACCGCGCACGAGCGCATCCTGCGCCAGCACGAGGTCAGCCGCGAGGCCGTGCAGTCGGCCGTCCGTATCGCCTCGGTCATCCACGCCATCGCCGGCGTGCTCGATTACGAGGACGCCCGCGCCGCCTGAGCAGCATAAAGGGGACGCAACCCTTTAACAAAGGGGTCGCATCCCCTTCACGTTAGGGTGCGATGAACTGCATCCCCGATTCAAAAGAAAGGGATGCGACCCCTTTGTTAAAGGGTTGCGTCCCCTTTTCTGCGACCTGGCATCGATGAGACTAAGATAGCGCCCTGGCATGCGGGTGAGGGGAGCAGCATGAACTGGAAGATCGTCTTTATTGGGGGCCTCGTCTATTACGTCGCGCTGTTCATCGTATCGATGGGCACCGGCCACTTCATCCACTCGCCGGAAGCCGGCGTGCTAGCCGAGACGTACCGCGCGACCGCCTCGTTCTGGCGGCCGGAACTGAACATGAACCCGCCCGACATGGGCGCGATGCTGAAGATGTGGATTCCGTCGGGCATCCTGGGTGCGCTTCTTGCGGCCGGCGTCTATTCGGTGATCCGCTCCTCGCTGACGGGGCCGGCCTGGCAGCGCGGCCTCAAATTCGGCGTCATCGCGGTCGTCTTCTCGATCATCAACGCGCTCGGCTATCGCGGCGTATTCAACCTGCCCGACGATATCTGGATCTGGTGGATCGTCGGCGGAATCATCGCGAACCTGCTCGCTGGCATCGCGCTCGCCTGGGTCGCGCAGAAACTCGCTCCCGTCGGCAGCTGACCATCAGCCTCGCGACGCTCGAGGCGCGGTTCCCGCACAAACGCGCCATCATCACCGGCGGGGCGAGCGGCCTCGGCCTCGCAACCGCCGAGCTGCTCGCCGCGCGCGGCTGGCGGCTCGCACTGCTCGACCGCGATGCCGCCCGCCTGGCCGATGCCGACGCGTCGCTCCGTACAATGGGCAGCCCGGATTGCGAATTCCATGTGGTCGATACGACCGACGGAGCCGCCGTCACCGCGGCGATCGACGCCTTTGCGAAACGCCACGGCGGCATAGACTTCGCGATGAACTCGGCGGGCGTCGCGGTCGCCGGCGATCTGCTCGAAACTTCGACCGCCGACTGGGAGTGGATCCTTGCGATCAACGTCATGGGCGTTGTGCACAGCTGCCGCGCCGAACTCCCGCACATGATCGCCGGCAAGGGCGGGCTGATCATCAACGTCGCGAGCGCCGCGAGCTTCGCCTGCAGCAGCCGCATGAGCGCCTACAACGCGTCCAAGGCGGCGGTGGTCGCGCTGTCCGAGACGCTGTTCCAGGAAATGGCGGAACACAGCGTGCACGTCGCGGCTGCAATGCCGGGATTCTTTCGCACTCGGCTGATGGAGCACGCGCGCGCGCCCGCCGATGCGCGCGGATTCGCGCAGAGGATGATGGACAGGTCGAATCTGGAGGCGGACGTTGTCGCCCGCGAGATCGTCACGCGCGCTGCGGGAGGCGCAACGCATATCGTGCTGCCGGCGGGGTATCGCTGGCTGTGGCGATACAAGCGCCTCGCGCCGCGTGCATTCCTGCGCTGGCTGGCGGGCATCCGGCAGCGCACTTTCCGCAGGAGCTGAAGCCATGTATCTCTGGATGAAGGCATTGCACATCTTCGCCGTGGTGATCTTCCTCGGGAACATCATCACCGGCGTGTTCTGGCACCGGCACGCTGCGCGCACGCGCGATCCGCGGTTGCTCGCCCATACGGTGGACGGTGTAATCCGCAGCGACCGGCTGTTCACGATGCCGAGCATCTTCGTCATCATCGGCAGCGGAGTGTACGCGGCGATGCAGGCCGGCCTGCCATTGCTCGGCACCGGCTGGATTCTGTGGACGCTGATCCTGTTCGGAATCTCCGGCTTGCTATTCATGTTCTTCGTCGCGCCGCTGCAAAAACGGCTGCGCGCGCTCGCGCAGGAAGGCGCCGCGAAAGGATCGTTCGACTACGACGCATACCACCGGCTCGCGACGCGCTGGGAGATCACCGGTACGATCGCGACGCTGACGCCGTTGATCGGCTTCGTGCTGATGGTGGTCAAACCCGCGCTCTGAGTGGCGCGCGCGGGCCCGGTCAGCGCAGCCTGCGCAGCTCTCGCAAGGTGGTGCGGCGGATCGTGTCGATCGACTGATCGATGCGTTGATGGGCTTCGGCATCGTCGCCGAGTCCGGCCCAGTCGGCCCGCCAGGTCTCGTGCAGCACCTTTGCATCCGCGGCCACGTTTAGGGGCATCAGCTCGGCCAGATCGACGATGGTCAGCACTTCCGCCCAGCCCATGCGGGCGTCTCCGCGCGCGTCGCCGGGATTGAAGTGCGCATAAAAAACGACCTGCTGCAGCGAACCGACGTTCGCCAGCAGCTCGAAGCCGGCGGCGCGGACATTCCGGTTGAGTTCGGTGCGCTCATTGCGCCAGGTCGAATAACCCAGTGCCGTCAGTGCGACGACGAGACTGATGAGCGCGACGAGATTGTTGCGGAGCTGTTCCCGGAAGGCCGGCATGCAGAGATGCTAGCGCAATTCGTGCCGCCAGATCAGCGTCTGGTTGTTCGCCGGCATGCGGTGATCGGCGACCAGCCGGAAGCCGGCCGCCTGCGCCAGTACATCGACCGCCTCGAAATCACGGATGCCGCTGCCCGGATCGCGAACACGCAGGAACGAGTCGAACTCCGCATTGCTGTCCGATGTGTAGTCCCCGCCGTACCGAAACGGACCGTAGATCGCGAGCACGGTCTCCGGCTTCATAACGGCCGGCAGGCCCGCGAACAACGCCTCGACCTGCGGCCAGTGCATGATGTGCAGCGTGTTGGCCGTGAACACGCCGTCCAACCGGCGCACGTCCCACGGCGTTTCGCTGACGTCGAGCAGGACCGGCGCGCGCAGATTCGACGGCCCCTCGTTGAAGATGCGCTTGCGCAGGCCGGGCATCGCCTCGGCGGTTTCCGTGGGCTGCCAGATGAGCCATTTCATCGCGAGCGCGAAGTGCACGGCGTGCTGGCCAGTGCCGCTGCCGATCTCGAGCACGTGCGTGCAGCCGGCAAAGGCATCGCGCAGCACCGCGAGGATCGGCTCCTTGTTTCGTTCGCAGGCTTCGGAACAGGGCAGCATGACCGCAGTATCGCGCGTTCGTCAGGCGAAGGCGAAAGCCCAGGCGAGCGCGATCAGCGCGACGGCGGCGAGCCCGGTCGTCCATTGCAGCGTGTGGCGTCCAGGCGCCGGCATCGGCAGCTTTGCGCAGAGCGCGCCGATGAGGCTTCCGACACCGAAGCCGACGAAGTGCGCCAGCACGTCGGTGTTCTCGCCGCCGGTGCCGGTGAATGCCAGCAGCGCGATGCCGCCGATCAGCGGCGCGCTTCGGCGCATCCACGGCGACCAGTTCTGCAGATGACGCCGCCAGCCGTAGGCCGCGACCAGCCCGAGCGCGGTGAAGACGGCGGTCGATGCGCCAAGCAGGTGATGGGTCGGCGGGTGCAGCAGCGCGTCGATGCCGTAGGCGAGGGCGCCGCCGACCAGGATCAGGAGCCAGGCCACGCCCGGCCCGAACAGGCGCGCGGCGGGATAGCCGAAGAGCGCGCCAAAGGCGAGATTCGACAGGAGATGCAGGACGTCGCCGTGCAGCGTCAGCGCCGTGAGCACGCGCCACCATTCGCCGCGCTCGAGGAATCCGGCATCGAGCACGCCGGCGGATTTCCAGTTCTGCTGCCCCGCGCGCAGGAGCGTCGCGAACGCGATGGTAACCTGGACCGCGGCGTATCCGATCACGCCATAGAGCGCATGGGGATGGTTTGGCCATGCGACCGGCGGCGACGCCGGGCGGCGGTTCTCGCGCTGGTACTGCCGGACTTCATGCAACGCGCGCGAGTGGTCCTCGGGTTGCACCCAGAGGCTGCTGCCCGTTGCCGTCGTGCGCCGCTCGTAGGGAATGCCGGCGGCGTCGAGCACGATGGCGTAGTCCGCGCATTCGGCTCGCGACAACTCCGGCGTCAGGGGCATCGGGATCAAGGGAACCGCCTGTCGGGACACGAGGTCCCTATACAATGATGCCGCAGGGTCGGGTATCAACCGGGGAAATTCCCATGTACGCACCAGAACGCGAACCAATCCGGGATCCTGACGAGCGGCTGGGCCGCTGGATCCTCGTCGGCTTCATCCTGATCGCACTCGCAGTCGGCATATGGTTGTGGCAGCGCCAGAAAGCAGCCGATACGCCGGAAGCTGTCACTGATCAACCGGTCGCCGCGGCCGGACCGCGCATCGAATACCCGATCGAGACGCCGGCCGGCACGGATCCTGAGCTGTCAGCGCCAGAGCAGGCGGCAAGACTCGTCGGAGAGGACAAATTCCAGGCGATGTTCGTGCCGGAGGATTTCGTGCGCAAGGTCGTAGCGACCGTCGACAACCTGGCGCGGCCGAAAATCGCCACGCGCATGAATCCTGCCAAGCCGCCTGCCGGTGACTTTGCGATCATCGGCAGCAACGAGGAGATCGTGCTTGGCGCGGCGAACTACGAGCGCTATGCCCGGTGGATCGAGCTCGTCGATGCGCTCGATGCGGATACGACGGTCGAGCTCTATCGCAGGATGTATCCGCAGCTGCAGGCGGCTTATGAGAGCCTCGGCAATCCGGACGGTTATTTCAACGATCGCGTGATCGAGATCCTCGATCACCTGATCGCGACGCCGGCCGCGCCGGATACGATCGTGCTGAAGCAGCCGAACGTGTACTACGAGTTCGCGGATCCCATGCTCGAGGCGGAGTCTTCGGGGCGGAAGCTGCTGTTTCGCATGGGCCCGGGCAATGCCGCGCGCGTCAAGGCGAAGCTCCGCGACATCCGTAACCGCATCGCCTCCTAAAGGGGACGCAACCCTTTAAGCAAGGGGTTAACAAAGGAACAAAGGGGTCGCATCCCCTTTGCTACCGGTGAACTCATTTGAAGCCGCAGGAGTACCTGCAAAGGGGATGCGACCCCTTTGTTCCTTTGTTAACCCCTTGCTTAAAGGGTTGCGTCCCCTTTAGAAAGCATTTCCGGTTCTATCACGGCGACGAGTCGCGGCACGTCACGCACGCTGCGCCGTGCGCTGCGGATCCAGAGTACGGCGCCCTTGCGAACCGGAACCTCGCGCCCCTTTGCGCCGAGCAGAGCGGCCGCCGTTTCGCCCAGTGTCGGTTGATGGCCGACGATCAGCACGGCCTGCGGCGCATTGGGCCAGCCGGCTGCCGCGATCAGGGCCGATGGCCTCGCTTCGGGCGCCAGTTCATCCAGCACTTCGACCGGCAGGCCGAGCGCCGCCGCGGTCTCCTGCGCGCGCCGCGCGGGCGAGGAGAGCACGCGCAGGCCCGCAGGCAGGCGCTTGTGGAGCCATTCGGCCATCGCGCGCGCCTGTCCATGCCCGCGTTCGGTCAGCGGCCGCGCCAGATCCGGAGATCCGTCGGCCGCATCCGCATGACGCCAGAGCAGAAGATCCATGAGATCAGGACATCCGCCGGACCGAGAAGTGCCGGCCGACCGTTTCCCACTGACGCGTTTCGGACTCGAGCGCCGCGGCCGTCAGCGCATTGCGCGCCAGCCAGGCGCGCGGCAACTCAAGCGAGAATCGCGAATCGCCGGCAGTCGTCTTGAACGCGGGCAGGCGCACCTGCGTGCGCCGGCGCAGCAGCGTCGAGGCCAGCCGGAGCGCGAACACGAGGCACCAGTCGCCGTCTTCGATGCCGTCATCGCGGAGCTTTTCCAGCTTGCCGCGGTGCGCGAGCACCACGCGCGCGAGCCGTTGCTGTTCCACGCGCGAGAAGCCGGGCATATCGGCGTTCGACAGCACGTAGGCAGAGTGCTTGTGATACTGGGCATGGGCGATCGACAGCCCGACTTCCGAGAGCCGCGCGGCCCAGTCGAGCAGCAGGCGGTCCGAACTCCTGGTCGCATCGTCCGGCTCGACCAGCTGGTCGAAGATGCGCAACGCGAGGTCGCGAACGCGCGCTGCCTGCGCCGCATCGACCTGATAGCGGCGCATGAACTGCACGGCCGTCGCCTCGCGCATGTCGCGGTGTTCGACGCGCCCCAGCAGGTCGTAGAGCACACCATGACGAAGCGCCGCATCCGACACCGTCATCTGCTCGATGCCGAGTTCCTCGAATACGGCGTACAGCACCGCGAACCCGCCGGGCAGCACCGCGGCCCGCCCCGGTTTCAGGCCGGCAATGCGATCCGGATCGGCCCGTTCCGCTTTCAGCAGAAGCTCACGCAGCCGTTCGAGCGCCTCGCGCGTGATGCCGTTCGCGACATATTCGTTCGCGACCAGGATGCTCTCGATGCTGCGCGCCGTGCCGGACGAGCCGACCGCCTCCTGCCAGCCATAGCGCCGGTAACTGCGCGCGAGCGCGGCCACTTCCTGTCTCGCTTCCAGCACCGCGGCTTTCAGCGCAGACTTGTCGATGCGCCCTTCGGGGAAGTGGCGCAGGCTCAGGCTGACGCAGCCCATGTACAGGCTTTCCATCAGGCGCGGCCGCAGGCCCTGACCGACGATCAGTTCGGTCGAGCCGCCGCCGACGTCGACCACCAGACGGCGGTTCTCCGCGGGCGGGAGCGCATGCGCCACACCGAGGTAGATGAGGCGCGCTTCCTCGCGGCCTGCGATGACCTCGATCGGAAAGCCGAGCGTTTCGCGCGCCTCGCGCAGGAACTGCGTAGAGTTCTTGGCGACGCGCAGCGCGTTGGTGCCGACGGCTCGCACGGCGTCGCGCGGCAGGCCGCGCAGCCGCTCGTGAAAGCGGGCCAGTGTCTCGAGCGCGCGCGACTGGCTCGCGCGGTCGAGGCGCTTGTCCTGCGTCAGCCCGGCGCCTAGCTGGACTTGCTCGCGCAGACTGTCGAGGGGGTAAATCTGGCCGTCGACGATGCGGCCGACCAGGAGATGAAAACTGTTGGAGCCGAGGTCGACCGCGGCGAGGTTTTCGTGGCGGGCCATGTGCCTGGCACGGTAGCACCCGCCCGGCGCAGGCGTAAACCCGGGCTGTCATGGCCCTGTAACTTTCGCGCGGGAAGCTGATGAGCCGCATGACCACGAACTCCGCGACCGCCACGCCGCTGCTCAACCGCGAGCTCGGCATGCTCGCGTTCAATCGCCGCGTGCTCGCGCAGGCAGCGGACGCTTCCGTGCCGCTGCTGGAGCGCCTGCGCTTCCTGACGATCGTCTCGTCGAATCTCGACGAGTTCTTCGAGATCCGTGTCGCCGGCCTCAAGGAGCAGGTCCGGCTGGGCATCACCGATGCCGGGCGCGACGGCATGACGCCGAAGGAAACACTCGCGGTGGTGACGAAGGAGGCACGCGAATTGAGCGCGAGCCAGTACGCCCTTTTGAATGATGTCCTGCTGCCGGCGCTTGCGCAGACCGGCATCCGGTTCCTGCGCCGCGGCACCTGGACGGAGGCGCAACGCGCCTGGGTACACGATTACTTCGTGCGCGACGCGCTGCCCGTGCTCACGCCGATCGGGCTCGATCCCGCACACCCGTTCCCGCGGGTGTTCAACAAGAGCCTCAACTTCATCGTCGAACTCGAGGGCCGCGATGCCTTCGGCCGCGGCTCACGGGTCGCGATCGTTACGGCGCCGCGCGTGCTGCCGCGCGCGATCCGGCTGCCGCCCGCGATCGCGGAGGGCGATCATTCATTCGTACTGCTGACCTCCGTGCTGCACGCGCATGTCGCGGAACTGTTCGCCGGCATGACGGTGAAGGGCTGCTACCAGTTCCGCGTGACACGCAACTCCGACCTGTTCGTCGATGAGGAAGAGATCAAGAACCTGCGCATCGCGCTGCAGGGCGAATTGCTGCACCGTCATTTCGGCGACGCGGTGCGCCTGGAAGTCGTCGAAGAGTGCACGCCCGCGATGATCGAGTACCTGCTGCAGCAATTTGCACTGGATGAGCAGGATCTCTATCACGTGGACGGGCCGGTGAACCTGTACCGGCTGCGCGAAGTGCTGTCCCGCATCGACCGACCGGATCTCAAATACCCGCCGTTCACGCCGTCCGTTCCGGCGGTGCTCGAGGTGGGCGATGACGACCTGTTCGAGACCATCGCCCGCCAGGACGTGCTGCTGCACCATCCGTTCCAGTCCTTCCGGCCCGTGCTCGATTTCATCCGCGCGAGCGTGACCGACCCGCGGGTGGTCGCGATCAAGCAGACGGTGTACCGCACGGACGCGGAGTCCGAGCTGATACAGGTGCTGATCGACGCGGCCCGGGCCGGCAAGGAAGTCACGGTGGTCGTCGAACTGCTCGCGCGCTTCGACGAGGAGGCGAATCTGCGATGGGCCGCGCGGCTCGAGGAAGTCGGCGCGCATGTCGTGTATGGCGTCGTGGGGCTGAAGACACACGCGAAGATGGCACTCGTCGTCCGCCGCGAACCGGGGCCGGAAGGGCCGGTGCTCCGCCGCTATGTGCATCTGGGCACCGGCAACTATCACTCGGCGACGGCGCGCCAGTACACGGACTTCGGATTGCTGACCGCGAATGAGGAGATCTGCAGCGACGTCAACGAGGTATTCAAGCAGCTCACCGGCCTCGGTCGCGCGAGCCGGCTGAAGCACGTGCTGCAGGCGCCCTTCACGCTGCACAAGCGCCTGGTCGAAGCGATCCGCAACGAAGCGCGCATCGCGCGTGAAGGCCGGCCGGCGCGGATCGTCGCCAAGATGAACGCGCTGCTCGAGCCCGCGATCATCGACGAGCTTTGCGCCGCGTCCCAGGCTGGCGTCGGCATCGAGCTCGTCGTGCGCGCGATGTGTGCGCTGAAACCGGGCGTGCCGGGGGTCTCGGAGAACATCCGCGTGCGCTCGATCGTCGGCCGCTTCCTCGAACATACGCGCGTGTTCTGGTTCAGGAACGACGGTGCCGATGACGTCTGGCTCTCCAGCGCGGACTGGATGGACCGCAACTTCTTCCGTCGCATCGAGATCTGCTTTCCGGTGCTCGACCCGCACCAGAAGCGCCGGGTGATCCGCGAAGGGCTCAGGCCCTATCTCGAAGACAACTGCCAGGCGTGGATCATGAGCGCGGACGGCCGCTACCGGCGACAGAAACCGAACCGCGGCAAGCGCAACTCCGCGCAGGAGGAGCTGCTGTCCCTGCTGTCGAGCTCGGGCTAAGCTGGGCCCGATGACCTCCGAACCCACGCTGCGCGCACGGCTGGTACCGAAACCCTTCGGAATCGCGCACCTCGTCTGGGCGACACTGATCGTGGCGGGTTGCGTGATGCTTGCCACGACGAGCGGCGGTCATCCGCCGCCGATCATCCTCGTGCCGCCGCTCATACTGATCGGAGTCATGGGGCACCTGTTGCTGCTGCTGGCGGGCTGGTTGGTCGCCAGGCGACGCGCGCGCCGGTCAAGCCGGTCAGGGCGGGTTCAGCGGTTTCCAGGTTCCTTCGCGTCGCGGATCGGCGGCGCCGACCGTGCCGCCGTCGGCGGTAAACACGATGCCATGCAGCCCGGATTCCTCGCCGCGGCCGGACTTCACCGAGATTCCGCGCTCCGCAAGGCCGGCCTGGATCGCGGGCGAAAGCTTCGACACTTCGCCGAAGTAATCTTCGCCCCGAGCGATCAAATTCGGCAGCTCGATGGCCTGCTGCAACGGCAGCTCCCAGGCGAGCAGGCCGACGAGCGCTTTCGCGTTGTAGGCAAGGATCGCGGTGCCGCCGGGCGAGCCCAGCGCGGCGACCAGCCGTCCAGCGCGGTCCAGCACGATGACGGGGGCCATCGACGAGCGCGGCCGCTTGCCGCCGGCGACGGCATTCGCGACCGGCTCGCCGTCGATTTCGGGACGGAACGAAAAATCCGTGAGCTGGTTGTTCAGCATGAAGCCGTTGACCGCGCGGCCGGATCCGAACAAAGACTCGACGGTGGTGGTGATGGAAGCGACATTGCCGAGTGAGTCGACGACTACAAAGCTGGATGTTCCGTTTGTTTCACTGGTCGCATCGATGCCGCGCTGGATCGGCGCCGGAACCCCGGCAACCGGCGCAGGACCCGCGACAGCGCCGATCAACGCCGCCCGGCGCCGCACGTATCCGGCGTCCAGCAGTCCATCGACGGGAACGTCGACGAATGCGGGATCGGCAATGTACTTGTCGCGGTCGGCGTACATGAGGCGACTGGCCTCGGCAAAGAGATACCAGGCGACGGGATCCGTCGGTTCGAAGTGACCGATTTCCTTTTCTTCGAGCATCGCGAGCAACTGCAGCAGCGCCACGCCGGATGAAGGCGGCGGCGGTACGCAGACGACGTAGACCAGAAACGGGTTGCAGACAGGTTCGCCGATCCGCGGCTGATACGCGTCGAAATCGCCCGCCATCAGCTTGCCGCCGCGCGGCTCGGCGTGAGTGCGTTCGATGATCGCATCGCGAAGCGGCGGCTCCAGCAGCGCGCGCGGTCCCTGGCGCGAGATCTGCTGTAGTGTCTGTGCGTAGGCGGGATTGCGGAACTGATCGCCGGCCTGCACCGGGCCGCCGTCCGCGCGGGAAAAAATAGCGCGTACATCGGGTTCCGCGGATTGGGGAAAGGTCCCGTTCACGAAGCGTGCCAGGCGCTGTGGCACCGGAAAGCCGGTGTCCGCGGCAATGAGCGCGGGCTGCAGCAGCATCTGCCACGGCAGCGAGCCGTGACGCGCGTGCAGCGCACCGAGCATTGCGAGCGCGCCGGGCACGCCGGTCGAACGACCGGAAAGCACCGCATCGCGGTACGACAGCGGCTCGCCCTGGTCGTCGAGAAACAGCGACGGCGTGGCGGCCGCCGGTGCGGCCTCGCGTCCGTCGTAGGCCGTGATGCGGCTCGTCGCGGCATCGAAGTACAGGAGGAAAGCGCCGCCGCCGAGCCCCGAGCTCTGCGGCTCGACCAGGCCCAGCATCGCCTGCACCGCGACCGCCGCATCGGCGGCCGTGCCGCCGGCCCGCAGGATCTGCAGCCCGGCTTCGACCGCGAGTGGATTGGCGGCGGCGACACCCGCGGTACGGAGGATGGGGGCCGCTTCGGCGGCCGGCGCCGGCGCGATCGCCGGCTGTTGGGCGACGAGCGGCGCGCAGGCGACGAGGCCGGCGGCGAGGACGGCGAAGAATGGGCGCATGCGGCTATTCGGCCAGTTCTGGCGGCGCCTGCCAACCCGCGTCGCGCGCCGCCGATTCTGCGGCGGCGTCCAGCGGGTTCCCGTCGATGGCGGCATCGATGGCGTGCAGCACCGCCATGGGCATCGCCGCCGCGGGCCGCAGCTCGCCTTCCTGCTTTGCCGCCGCCGCGATCACCTGCAGCCGCCATTCGGAACCCGCGCGGCAAGCGAGTCCGGCGAGCGGGGCGTCCTGCTGCAGATGGAAAGCGCGGCAGTACGCGCCGGCGCGATCGCGGAAACTGATGCCGACGCGCACGTCATCGACGCCGTCGCCGCCCGCGAGCTCGGTCGTCAGCGCGTAATCGAGATCGCCTTTCGCGATCAGGCCGGCGCCCGATTCTTCCCAGGGTGGTGCGGGTTCGCGCAGCAGGAACAGCCCGACCAGCAGGCCGATCGTGACCGAGGCCGCCATCGCCGCCCAGTACGGCAGGCGTGCCGACGGTCGCGCGGCGGTCTCGGCTCGTGCGCTGCGGTGATCGGCCAGCCGCACGACCGGCGCCGCAGCCGGCGGCGAGACGAGTGCCGCGAGCTTTGCCGGCACCGGCTCTTCGAGCACATCCTGGTAGGCCTCCTGGATGCGCGCGGCCAGCCGGCGGTGACGTTCGACCGCGAGGGCGACTTCCGGATCGACCGCCATTGCGGCCTCGATCTCGGCGCGCTCGACCAGATCGAGCTCGCCGTCGGCGAAGGCCATCAGCAACTCGTTGGAAAATCTCATTCCGGCCCCCCGGTATCGTCGAGCATCGCCTGCAGTGCTTCGCGGCCGCGGGCAAGACGGCTGGTCAGTGTGCCGATCGGTATGTCGAGCGCCTCGGAGGCTTCCTTGTAAGAAAGCCCTTCGACGAGCACGAGCGCGACGGCGAGCCGCTGGTCCTCGGGCAGCCGCGCCATCGCGGCCTGCACGGAGAGCGCGATGTCGCGCATGTCCGCAGACGAGTCGCCGACGGCGAGTCCCGCTTCCTCGGGCGCATGCACGCGGTCGCGCCGGCGGCGCGAGCGGATCTCGTCGATCCAGGCGTTTTTCATGATGCCGAACACCCAGTTGTCGAGCCGCGATTCCGGCCGCCACTGCGCGGCGCGGGCCAGTGCCTTCTCCACCGCCACCTGCACCAGGTCATCCGCATCGTGGACATTTCGCGTGATGACCCGGGCGAAGCGCCGCAGCCGCGGCAGCAGTTCGCCGAGTTGCCCGCGAACCTGGTCGAATGGCGTTGGGGTACTCATGAAGGCATACGTCCGGAAGAGCCCGTTTGTTCCCCCGCGGATGAAACGCCTGAACTGGAACGTATTCGAAACAGGAGCCGTGCGGCAGGATGCTAGCATTTCGCAGGCGCGTCTCCGACCTGCGTCAAGACACAGCCCGGGAGCGGATGCATGAAACGACTGCGCAATGCCTTGGGTTTGCTGCTGATCGCCGTCGTCGCCGCGGCCACGGCGTCCGCGCAGGTCGGCGTGCCCGGCCTGCCGCAGCTCCCGCTGCCGCTGCCGGATCCGGTGACGGGGACGCTGCGCACCGCGCAATCGGTGCCGCGCGTGGATCTGCGGCGGCTGCGCATCCGCGAGTTGTTGCGCACGGAACGCGACACGGTCGAGGCCGATCCCGCCGGTGAGCCGATCCTGCGGCGCCAGCTCGGCGCGCTGTCGCCGACGCCCGAAGCGCTCGAGCGCGCGCTCGCCGCGGGCTTCACGATACTGAGCGAGCAATCGCTGGAGGGCCTCGGCCTGCGTCTCGTCGTGCTGCAGGCGCCCAGGGGAATGTCCACGCGCCGCGCCTTGCGGCGGCTGCGCGATCTCGATCCGGACGGCAGTTACGACTACAATCATCTGTATCTCGACAGCGGTGTCGCAGCATCCGCGCAGGAAATCCCGGCTGCCAGCAGCGCCGAGCCCGCTCCGAGCCCGGCGTCCGCGATTCGCATCGGGCTGATCGACACCGGCATTGATGCGGGGCATCCGGCGCTTGCGGAGGCGAACATCGAGACGCATGGCTGCGACGGCCGGCCGACGCCCGCGTTTCATGGCACGGCGATCGCGTCACTCCTGGTCGGGCGCAATGGCGAATTCGAAGGCATGCTGCCGGGCGCGACGCTCTATGCCGCCGATGTGTTCTGCGGCCACGGCGGCGGTTCGCTGTCGCTGCTTGCGGTCGAGCTCGACTGGATGGCGCGCGAGCGCGTGCCGGTAGTCAACATCAGCCTGGTCGGTGCGAAGAGCGTGCTGCTGACGACGCTCGTGCGCGTGATGGGCGAGCGCGGGCATCTGCTCGTCGCGGCGGTCGGTAACGACGGCCCGGCGGCGGCACCGCTCTTTCCCGCGGCGTATCCGGAAGTGGTCGGCGTGACCGGCGTCGATGCGAAGCAGCGCGTGCTGCCGGAGGCTTGCCGCGGCGAACAGGTCGACTTCGCCGCGCGGGGCGCGGATTTCCGCGCGGCGCAGCTTGGGACCGGGTTCAGCGACGTGCGCGGCACCTCGTTCGCGACACCGATCGTCGCGGGGCTGCTCGCTGCCGGGCATGTGGCCGTCGATCGCGCCAGCGCCGCCCGCGTGCTGGAGGTACTGGCCGCGGGCGCAGCCGACCTCGGCCGCGAGGGCATCGACACCACCTATGGCCGCGGGCTGGTCGGCGCGCCCCTGCGCCCCGGCTGGGAATGAAAGGGGTCGCATCCGCTTCGCAAAGGGGGGTTGCAAAGGGGTCGCATCCCTTTGTACTAATGCTTGAACATAATCTTCAAAGGGATGCGACCCCTTTGCAACCCCCCTTTGCGAAGCGGATGCGACCCCTTTGGAAGAAACCGACGCCCCCGGGCGTACTTGTTACTGAGAACCGCGGATTGGCCGCGGGGTTACAGGAGCAAGTCCATGAAATATCGCAACTTTCTGACGAGCGCTGCGGTCGCTGCGTGCCTGGCTACGGGCATCGCCGCCGAAGCGCAGGTACTGGGCGGCAATGTCGGTGGCGGCCTCGGCGGCTCCGTGACGGGCGGCCTCGGCAACCTCGGTGCCACCGGCGGCGGCGCAGTGAACGGCACGCTCGGTGCCGGGACGGATGCCTTCGGTCGCGTGCGGGATACCGGGTCGCGCGTCAAGGATCAGGCGCACGAGCGCGCCGATGACGCGCGTCAGACCGCGGGCAGCGTGCAAAACCAGGCGGCGTCCGCTGCGATCGGTGCCGAAGCGACGGCCGGCGGTGCGCTGAATGGCGCCATCAGCACTGCGGAGGGAGCCGGCGGCACGCTGGACGCGGCCGCGAACGCGGGCTCGGCCGCCGATTTGACGACCGGGAAGCCGGCCATGAATGCCGGCGAGCCGATCGTCAGCGACGACGAGCCGGCCACGCCGAAGCGCGCAAAACGCGCGAAGCGCGAGCGCCAGGCGGCGGAACAGCCTCCGGCACGCGAGCCCAGGGCGAATGCAAAGGGCAATGCCGGCGCCGACGGCGGACTGGAGGCCTCGGGTGACGGCCAGGCCTCGCTGAACGCCAATGCCTCGGCGAATGCGGACGCCTCGATCGAGAAGTGATTCTGGACGGGGGACCGGCGGCGGGAGGATTTCCTCCCGCCGCTTTTTTTGGACTTGCCAGGCAGGCGATCCAGGCGTAAATCTGAAAGTGTGGATAAGCCGTAGGAGGAACCTGCCAATGCACGACGAGCTGACCACGTTGCCCGGTGTCGGGCCGGCGATCGCCGCCGATCTTCGACACCTCGGCATTCACTCGATCCGCGAACTCGCCGAATCCAATCCCGAACAACTCTTCCAGCGACTGCAGAAAATCACCGGCCACGAACAGGAGCCGTGCCTGCTCTACACGTTCCGCTGTGCGACGTATGCCGCGCGCACGCCGGAGCCGCAGCCGGACCTGCTGAAGTGGTGGAACTGGAAAGACCGACGACTCGACGACTGAATGACTTAAAGGGGACGCAACCCTTTAACAAAGGGGTCGCATCCCTTTCGCGGCAGCACGCTGAGTAATGCTTCCCTAAAACGTGAAAGGGATGCGACCCCTTTGCGCTTCAGGCCGGCGGCGGCTCCACGGCAGCTTCGCCATCCGCAGGCGCTGCTTCGGCGGGCGCCATCGCCGGACGATCCGAATTCCAGATGTCGCGGATGATCAGCCACTTGCCGTCGATGTTCTGCTGCACTTCCATGTAGTTGCCGCTGTCGACCGCCATCCCGGTGGCGTCGTTGACCGTGTACGAACCGGAATGCCAGGCGAGATCGCCCGAGACGCCGACGGTATCGTTGTCGACGGCTGCGAGCGTGACGCCCGCCGCCTTCGCCTTGGCGGTTTCGGTCGTGATCAACTCACGGATCGCATCGCGCCCGGCGGCCGCCGGATTGCCGGGCGCCATCACGACTGCATCGTCGCTGTACTTCGCCACGATCGTCTCGACGTCGCCTGCGTTGTAGGCGGCGAGCCATGTGCGCACGCCGCTCTTGGCTTCGGCTTCGACGGCTGCGACGTCGACGGTCGGCGTTTTCTCGCAGCTGGAGAGCGCGAGCAGGCCGACCGCAACGATGGCGGCTGATTTCAGGATGTTCATTGTTCTCCCCGATAGATTTTGAAGTTCGGGCGCTGGCCGCCCTTGTGTACCATCGTACTCCTTCCCAAGAGAACCATGCGCGACCTGACCCAAGGGCCGATACCCGGTCATCTGCTGAGCATGGCTGCGCCGATCGCCGCCGGCATGCTGGCGCAGACCCTTTATTTCCTGGTCGACCTTTACTTCGTCGCGCGCCTGGGCGATGCCGCCATGGCGGGCGTCGGCGCCGCGGGCATTGCGATGTTCGTCGTGATGGCGCTGACGCAGACGCTCGGCGTCGGCTCTATGGCGCTCGTGTCGCAGGCGGTCGGGCGCAAGGATCCCGACGATGCAAACCTCGTGTTCAACCAGTCGCTGGCGCTTGCCGCCGCCTGCACCGTGGCGACGCTGATTGGCGGCTATGCGCTGACCGGCGGCTACATGCGGTCGCTAGGCGCGGACGCGGCGACGGCGGCGGCCGGCTCGACTTTTTTGCACTGGTTCCTGCCGGGGCTCGCGCTGCAATTCGTGTGGATCGCGATGACATCGGCGCTGCGCGCCACCGGCGTTGTGAAGCCGACGATGATCGTGCAGATGGTGACCGTCATGCTCAACATCGTCCTCGCGCCGGTGCTGATCGCGGGCATCGGCACCGGGCATCCGCTCGGCGTCGCAGGCGCCGGACTCGCGAGCACGGTGTCAAACGCCGCGGGGCTGCTGCTGCTCATGTGGTACTTCCGAAGCCTCGAGAAGTACGTGCGCCTCGATACGCGCCTGTGGTGGCCGCGTTTCCCGGTCTGGGCGCGCATGATCAACATCGGCCTGCCTGCGGGCGGCGAGTTCGCGCTGATGTTCCTTTACATGGCAGTGATCTATTGGGTGATCCGCGACTTCGGCGCCGCGGCGCAGGCCGGTTTCGGCATCGGCTCGCGCCTGATGCAGGCGATCTTCCTGCCGGCAATGGCGATCGCGTTCGCGACCGGGCCGGTCGCCGGGCAGAACTACGGCGCGCGGCAGTTCGCGCGCGTGCGCGAGACGTTCCGTTTCTCCGCGTCCATGAGTGTTGGACTGATGCTGATGCTGACGCTGCTGTGCCAGTGGCGACCGGAATGGCTGGTGCGCGGATTCACCGACGAATCCGAGGTGATCGCGGTCGCCTCGCAATTCCTGCAGCTGATCTCGTGGAATTTCGCGGCGTCCGCGCTGATCTTCACCTGCTCCGGCGTCTTCCAGGGGCTCGGGCATACCGGGCCCGCGCTGGTCTCGGGCGCATCGCGGCTGGTCACGTTCATGCTGCCCGCAATCTGGCTCTCGACTCAGCCCTGGCTCACGCTCGATCACGTCTGGTACCTGTCGGTCGCGAGCGTGTGGCTGCAGGCGGCGATCAGCGTGGTGCTGCTGAACTACACGATGCGCTCACGCCTCTAGACTCACGCCTCTAGAAAGGGGACGCATCCAATAAAGGGTTGCGTCCCCTTTGTTTACCGTTCAGTTGACGGCTTGCAGGTAGTTCGTTACCACCTCGGTGCCGATTTTCCGGCCGCGCTTGAGTCCCTCGTCCACGGCATTCTGGAAGTGGTAGCCGACCAGGACGCGCGAACGACCATTCTCGCGTGCCGCCTCGCTGAAACTGGAAAACGATCGGCGGATCTCATTCAGGCCTCCGCAGCGTGTCGTCGGATCCGGCAAGCTGAGACTGCATGAGGCGATGTTGACGTGGTTCGTGCCCAACACGCGCCGGAATACCTCGGCGGCGGCGGCGCCTTCGACAGCATGGGCGGACTCGTGATCGGGAGCCGGTGGCGTAGGCGTCAGCGAGGTCCAGTCCGGATCCGGGGACGTAAAAGGATTACCGTCGCTGCCCGCCTCGCGGATCGCGGTTTCCGGCCGCCAGAACCTGAAACCGTACTTGGCCTGAAGCGACGCGACGTAGCCGTCGGCCATCGCCATGTTAAGCAGGGCATACAGACGCGCATTGTCCCAGAGATCGAGTCCGAACCCTGCGGTTGCCTCGCGTCCCATGCGGTTCCAGGAAAGCGGCGAGCTTTCCATCCAGAACAACGCAATCTCGGTTTCATCGTCGCTGCGGATGTTGTCGCCCGCGCCGCCGTACATCTTGACGTCGTTCAAGTCTCTTGCGTATTGCCGGCAGCTGCCAATCGTCTTGTTCGCGTTCTCATCGGCACTGCAACTCACCGGGTAGGGCGCATGCGGTGCGAACTGTCCCGAGTGCGTGAGCGCGAATGGCGTGACGCTGCCCCATCCCGGAGCGAGTGCAAACGGCGGCAGACCGGACGTAAAGCGCCATTCACCCGGCTCGGTGCCCGGCAGGTAGGTGAAGTCTGCAAACTCCGTACCGGCTCCATCGTTCGCGCGCATGTCGATGATGGCGGCCGCTGCGGCCTGGCCGACGGCAATACCCGCGGTCCTGGCTGCGCCGTCCGGAATGACCGCGAGCGCAGCCGCATATTCCGCCTCCACCAATGCGAGGCCGCCGCCCGCGCATTCCGGAGCAAATGCGAAGGGATGCCGCGCAATCTCTGCAACCAGCACGTCCCGAGCGGCCGCAGCGACCGCGGCCTCGGCGGAGCTTCCAGCCGCAGCAAGCGCGTCATAGGCATAGGGTTGCGACCGACGCTGGATGGCGCTCAACGCGTCGTGGATCGCGATGTGCGTCATCGCATACAGGCGCGACTCACGCAGTGGATCGAACTGGGGCGACAGGCAGGCGGCGATGGCAGCGTCCCCGGCAACGCGGTTCCAGTCAGTCACGGCATCCGCACCGGCGGCCGGCGTCCAACCGGCCGCGCCCAGCGCGAGTGCGCACACATTGAATTGATTGAACTTATTCATGAACCTTCCTCCACGGCAGTTATTGCAATCCCCGGTCTCAGGTTCACCACACATGCCACCGCAGTGACGGCCCGGTAATGATCGGCACTTGATATTCTCTTGATATCGGTATCCAGAACGCATGCATTCAGTTCCAGAAGCCGCCGGCGCCGCATTGAAACCGGGCAGTCTGCTGTTCGGGACACTCCGGATCGACCCGGCGGCGGGCGAGCTCGTCGGTCCGGGCGGGCGCGAGCAGCTCGACCCCAAGGTGATGCAGGTACTCCTGCAGTTCCTGGACCGACGCGACGAAATCATCACGCGCGACGAGCTGCTGGCCGCCGTATGGCCGGGGGCCATCGTGACGAACGATGTGCTGTCACGCTGCATCTATCAGCTGCGCGTACACCTGCAGCGCGCCGGTGGCGACGAGCGTTACAAATCGCTGCTCGAAACCCTGCCGAAGCGCGGCTACCGGCTCAATCGCGAACTTGCGGCGGAAGGTGCGCTGCCAGCCAGGGGTCGTTGGCCGCGCAGGTCGATCGCGGTCGTCATCGGCCTGATCGTTACGGCGTTCGGACTGTGGTGGGCGACTTCCTCCCGCGATACCCGCGAACCGGCGCCTGCACCGCCAGCGCCCTCGATCGCCGTGCTCGCGTTTGCTGACATGAGCGAGGGGCGTGACCACGAATACTTCGCCGACGGCATCTCCGAAGAGATCCTCAACCTGCTCACGCGGATTCCGGGTCTGAGCGTCGTCGCGCGCACGTCGTCGTTCTCGTTCAAGGGCAAGGACGCGGACATAGCGACGATCGGCAAGGCACTCGACGTCGGATACGTCCTCGAAGGCAGCGTCCGTCGATCGGGTGACCAGGTGCGCGTGACGACGCAGCTCGTTGATACCACGACGAGCACGCATATCTGGTCGGAGACCTACGACCGCGCCATTGACGACCTGCTGACGGTACAGACGGAGATTGCGGCGTCAGTGGCGCGATCGCTCAAGATCACACTCGCAGAAAGCAGCGGCATTTCCGCGGGGCGGGCCGTGAATCCCGATGCTTACGGGCATTTTCTGCATGCGCGCTTTCTGCACAATCGTCGCTCACCGGGTGACCTTGCGACGGCCGAAGCACATTTCCGCCGGGCGCTTGAGATTGATCCGGACTTTGCGCCGGCCTGGGCGGGACTCGCCGGCACGCTGCTGGTGCGCATCTTCGAAGACGACCTGGATTCGACTGTCGGACTTGAATGGATGGGAGAGGCCGTGACGCGGGCACTGACGCTCGATCCATCGCTGCCGGAGGCGCAGATGCGCGCATCGCATTACCATTTTCACTTCGGCAACCTCGAACAGGCATTGCAGCACTGGCACAAGGCAAAAGCGCTTGATCCCGACAATGCGCTGGTCCTCGGTGGATCGGCAACTGTCGCGATCGCGCGCGGCGACTATGAGCAGGGGCTTGAACTGCAATTGCGCGCAGCCGAACTGGATCCGCTCAATCCCACCGTTCGCGGCAATCTGTCTCACTTCCTGGCGCGTGTCGGACGCTACGAGGAAGCGGCGCGCGAACTGCAGCGTACGAAGGAACTCAATCCCGCGCGCGCCGACCTCGCCATCGCCGAAGGCCAGTTGCTGATCCTGCGCGGGCGTTTCGGTGAAGCACTTGCGGTCGTCAGCCAGTGGCCGGAGGGTCCGGATCGCGAGCAGGCGCTTGCGCTCATCTATCGCGCGCTCGGGCGCGCCGACGAAGCGAATGCCGAGATGCAAAAGCTGCTGGGCAGGAACGACCAGCAACGAGCGCGACGGCTTGCCGAGATCCACGCACAGCACGACGAGATCGATGAAGCTTTCGCCTGGGTCGCCGTTGCGCAGGAAGCCGAGAGAGCGGCGACACTCACGCCGGGGAGCGCGATTCGCGCACTCGAGTTTGCCATCTCTCCCTTTCTCCGTCCGCTGCACGACGATCCGCGCTGGCAACGGTACCTCTGGAAAGTGGAGTAAACCCCTTAAAAGGGGTCGCATCCCCTTGCTCGCCGATGAGGTTTCAGAACTTGCGTTGTCTCGAGGTGACCGGCGCGCGTGCGACGCCAGCCACGAGTCGCTGACCGCTCCCGAGTAGCGCCTGGATCGCCGCCGGAGTGACACCCGCGATTTCGGCGATGGTCCTGTTCGAGTACCCCTGACGTGCCAGCGCGAGAAGAATTGCGGGATCACGAGTCATGCAAACCTGCATCCAGCAGAGCCGCAAATGCGACAATTGGAAGCGTTGCTGTTTTTCGGGGTTATCGCCAGCCCCTGCAGCCCTCATTGCGTTGTAGGTATTGTCCGATCCTGCCGCCCGTCAGGACCGGAGTGCAAACTCGACGCGCGCGGTCAGAAGCCGTAAACGAGATTCACCGACAGGACCTGGTCGGTTTCATCGGTTCCCGGCAGCACATCGGTGTTGTGCCGCACGGCATAATCAACGCCGAGCGCAAATGCCTCGTTGATCTTCACTTCAATGCCGAGCTGGTTCTGCAGGAAGGTGTTGTCCGAGCCGCTCTCGACGAGGAACTTGTTGTAGACCTGCGTGGTGGCGGTGAGCTTGTGCTCGAAGTCGATCGCGCCGCGAAGTATCGCGTCCTCCTCGGTTTCTCCCGTCAGGCGCAGCTCGGTACGTCGCATGCCCGCACCGACCATGCCATCAAGCTTGTCGTGTCCGTGGCGATGAAGTGATAGCCGTAACCCGCGGCGGCCGTTGCCTGGTAGTCGTAATCGGTGAAGCGATCGTCTTCATAGCGCAGCGAGCCAAACAGGAAGCCGCGCTCGGTTAACTGGTACTCGCTCTGTCCGCGCAATTCCCAGCGATCGGCGGAGGTGACGTCCTCGTTGACGGTGCGCAGCAGCGAGAAGCCGGCTTTGTGCGTCCAGCGATCGATCTCGTTCGCGACGTCGATGGTCGCATTGATCGTTTCGGTGTCGGTGTTGCCGCGGGACAGCACGCCGCCGAACTGCCCCTTGCCGCTCCAGTCCGCGGACGCCGGCGTCGGGGCAAGCGCGATGAGCATCAGGAGTGCGAGGATCCGGGCCGTCATCATGTCCTTCTCATTATTGCGTCTGGTGCCGTATCGTCAACCGGCGAGCGCGATTTCGATGCGCTTGTTGCGCTTGCCTTCATTTCGGATCCGCATCACGCGGATGCCGCCGATCTCGCCGATGTTCGCGACGTGCGTGCCGCCGCAGGGCTGCAGGTCGATACCGGGTATCTTCAACAGTCGCACGCGGCCCGCGCCACGCGGCGGCTGCACGCTCATCGTCTTGACGAGCTCGGGGCGCGCGTCGAGTTCCTCATCCGTGATCCACACGGTCTCGGTTGCGAGCGCGCGCGCGATCAGCGCGTTGGTTTCCTTTTCGATGTGCGCCGCGTCGAGCAACTGGATGTCGATGTCGAAATCGAGGCGCGCCTTGTCGGGCGCGATGTTGCCGCCGGTGACCGGTGCCGTGACCACGCAGGACATCACGTGCAGCGCGGTGTGCAGACGCATCAAGGCGTGCCGCCGTGCCCAGTCGAGTTCGAGCGTCAGGTTTTCGCCAGGCTCCGGCGATGCGGCGCCCGCGGCGAGGAAACTGCGCACGGTGCCGGGCAATTCGCCTTTGCGGGTGTCGACGATGCCGATGCGCTCGCCGTTCTCGCGGATCACGAAGCCGGTGTCGCCCGGCTGGCCGCCGCCCAGCGGGTAGAAAATCGTGCGATCGAGCTCGAGCCAGCCGTCGCCGGCGGCCGTGACCTGCGCCGTGGCGTTCCTGAGGTAGGCGTCGTCGCGAAACAGCAGTTCGGTGGGCATTCCGGCCAGTTTAAAAGGGGACGCAACCCTTTACGAAGGGGATGCGACCCCTTTGCAGGCGCTGAATCAGGGATCGGGGACGAATCTGCCCGGGAACGGGTCCGGCACCTGCCGGGCATAGTGATGGCGGGGCTTCGGCATGATGCCCTGGGCAATCAGATTACGTTCGGAGTCGTAGAAGATGCGGATGACGGCCTCCGGCGTCTCGCTTGCGCGCTCGAACCGGGTGTAGACCGCACCGGAATTCAGCCGCTGGCCATGGCCGGTCCCCAGACGACCCTGTTTCTCCATGCGACCCGCCGCATTACTGGTCGGATCGCGCTCGCCTGTGGCGGCGGCAGGCTGCGTCGGAGCTTCGTCGGCCGAGCCGCGGGCTGACTGATTCCATCCAGTCATGGGGTAGGCGACTTGCTCACGAAAGAGCGCCACCCCCATGACGCCCACATTGTCCGGACGGCCGGTCCGGGCAGCATAGGAGTCGGGCAGGGAGGTGAAATAAAACGCCGCGACCTCGTCCATGTTCTTGCGCCAGCCATCCACCTCCAGCCGGCCGCGGGGGTCGATGACATAGCCGCCCTGGTCAGGGGAGGCCGTGCGTCCGGAGAGCACGTTGACCCCGTCCACGGAGGTGACGGCGAGCACCCGTCCGCGCGTCCGGTTGCGCAGCCGGATCTCGTATTCGTGTCCCGGCTCGCCGGCCACATGACGCTCGCCGGCATGCCAGTAAACGGGCAGCAGCCGGCCGGCCGTGCGGTCAAAAATCTCGACGTCGACCGGTTGTCCGGCGACGGCCGCGAGGGGTGACAGAAGAGCCATTACAGCGACGGCCCGGAGCGTGTTCGGATTCATGTCGGACTCCAGTGAAAAGGGACCTGTCGGCTCTAACGCCGCGGGGTCCGTGATCGGGTTGCCGGGGTCGCCAGACTCGTTTTCCGACGTCCTGACGTGAATTGACATCTGATCATCGGGTTGCCAGCTAAAGGGATGCTTATACTCATCCAATAACACGCATATTGTCCGCGCGACGAACCGCGCTGCGACTGCGACCGGACGCCGGCTTCCGTCATTCCACGTACCTATGATCGGACGATGAAAAAACTCATCGCCTGTCTCGCAGGCATGCCTCTGGTCGCCGGCGCCGCGGACTACGTCGAGGCGGTCGGGACGGCTCAAATCACGGCTCTGGAAAACACCTATCCGGCCCGGTCGCCGGACGGTTCGCGGATCGTTTTCGAGTCCACCCGCGACGGTCCGGACGCCGACATTTTCGTCATGCAGGCGGACGGTTCAGGCGTGGTGCAGCTCACGCGGAACGACGCCTACGACGGCACGCCGGTGTGGAGTCCGGATGGCCGGTTCGTCCTTTTCGCCACTGAGCGGGATGGCAATCCGGAAATCTACCGGATGCGCGCGGACGGCTCTGAGCAGACCAACCTGACGCGTCATCCGGGCGCGGATGGGCACCCCCATGTGAGTCCCGACGGCCGGCTCGTTTTCTTCAACAGCAATCGTTCGAGCGACCCCGCGACCTTCGCGCTCGGCACCATGGACCGGCAGCATAACCATGAGATCTACACGATGACCCCGGACGGCGGCGACGTCCGGCGCATCACCGAGCTGCCGGACTGGGACACCTATCCGGCCGTGTCACCGGATGGGTCGCAACTGCTCTGGCGGCGCATCGCGCCGACCGGCGGCAAGTCCGAGTCAGGCCGGAACTCGGAAGTGTTCTGGATGAACCTGGCGACCGGCGAGCAGCGGAACGTGTCGAGCGATCAGGCCTATGACGGCTGGCCGGCATGGTCGCCGGACGGGCGGCGGATCGCCTTCGCGAGCAACCGGGCCAATACCGCTTTCGAGGCTTTCGACATCTATGTCGCCAACGCCGACGGCAGCAACCCGGTTCGGGTGACCTTCGGAGACGGCGTCGAGGGCCGAGGCTCCTGGACCAAGCCCAGCTTTTCGGCGGACGGGCAGCACATCCTCTGCACCCGCACGGTCGGCTCGAGCGTGGATGTTTTCGTTATCTCGCTGAGGCCTTGACGGGCAGCGGCTTACCATCGGTACGGATGTTTATATCCATCCGGAACTAGGCGACCCAAGGCTCGTCGAGGCGGGAAAATGCCTGCCTGGTGAGTGTCGCAAGCTCGACCGGCCGTGCCGGCATCCAGCGGGCGCGCGTGCCTTGGACCCGGTCGGGCGCGGCGCCGTCCGCTTTGAGTTTCGGAATGCCGCCTTCGATTCCGGCGAGGTCTTCGATCAGCAGCGCCAGCTGGGCGGCGTCCAGGTACACCGGGTCGGTGTCCGTGTTGTTTTCCATCGCGAGCGCAGGTCCTCCATTTGCTCGCCGGGATGCCCGGAGTCGGATGCGATCACCGCGGCGACGCGTACCGTCGCGTCCAGGCTCCGGATGCCGCCGACTTCCTCCACGAGGTCGAGCACGACGCCGGGCTTCGCGACGAACGCTGCGAGTGCAGTCGCCTCGGGCGACAGCCGCGCATGGCTGGGCGCCACGGAGGCGTGAATGAATGCGACCGCACCGGCCAGCGCGAAAAGAAAAATTCTCATCTCAGTACGACTCGCCGTTCTTGTGAAAGTAACCGCCGCCCGATGCCGACGCTCGCCAGCACAGATCGACATCCGGGTAATGTGGAAGGTCAGCATCATCGCGATTGCTGATCTCGAGATAGACCGCGGGCACGGTGCCGCGATTGATGAGCTGATGACCGTCCTCGTGACCCGCTGGAAACGCGGCGCACTGTCCGGCGCAGAGCGCCCATTCGCCGGCGTCGGTCACGAGCGTCAACTCGCCTTCGAGTACGTAAACCAGTTCGTCTTCGTGCGTGTGCCAGTGGCGCATCGACGATGCGGCGCCGACAGCGAGTGTCGTGTGATTGACGCCGATCTTCGTGAGTCCGCAGGCGTCGCCCAGCGCGCGTTTTTCGCGCGGCAGGCAGCGCGCACGGAATGGATCCGGGTAGCCGCAATGCGAATTCGCCGCAACTTCCAGGGGGTCAACGGGGGCGGCAATTGATTTCATGTGATTACACTGCTATACGATGCGTATAAACATCCGATAAAAAGGCGGTCGAGATGCCGAAAAAACACGCGAAAGGCAGCGATTCGTCGCCGGATGCGAATATCCCGCCGAAAGGTGCCGGCCGCAAGCGCGATGCGCTCAAGATGACGACGCGCGCGTTTCCGCGCCTGAAGCCGGAGGCGGCGCCACGCGCCGGATGGGTGCGCGCGATACGCGAAGCGCTCGGCATTTCGCAGTCGCAGATCGCCGCGCGCGCGGGCGTCTCGCGCGCGACTGTGCAGCAATGGGAGCGCGCGGAAGCGAGGCGGCGAATTACGCTGCACAGTCTCGATCGTGTCGCTGCCGCGATGGGCTGCCAGGTGGCGCTCGCGCTGGTGCCGAAAGGCGGATCGCTCGACGACGTGCGCAAGCGCCAGGCGCTCGTGCGCGCGGAGCAAATCATCAAGGAAAAGCGCGTAGCTCAGTCGAAGGACGAGCTGCCGCCGCGCGAACTCGCACGGCGTCGGGAACGGTTGGCGGCAAAACTGCTGCGCGGCAGCCCGCGCAAACTCTGGCGCTTATGAAAGGGGTCGCATCCCCTTCCAAAGAGGAAAAGGGGAAAAGGGGTCGCATCCCTTTTCTAAGGTGATGCTTGCCGTTTCGATAGGTGGTGAAAAGGGATGCGACCCCTTTTCCCCTTTTCCTCTTTGGAAGGGGATGCGACCCCTTTAAAAAGAGAACGGCGGCCGGGTTAGCGGCCGCCGTTCATACGAGGCTCAGTGCTTAGGACTGCGGAGCCTGTTCGGCAGCCGGGCTGCCCTTGATCAGCTCATTCGCTTCCTTCAGCTTGGCCACGCCCTCGGCTTCCTTGCCTTCCGAGCAAAGCTTCGCGCCTTCCTCACGGAGGGACTGCGCCTGGCCGACATTCGCCGAGTTGGCGGTCATCACGTCCGCGTCGAACTTCGTCTGCAGCGACGCACAGGACTCATCGGTCGCGACGGGCGCGGCCTGTTCCTGGGCCATGGCGAACGAAGACGCGAGAACAGCGGCGCTGGCCGCAGCAATCAGATAACGAGATTTCATCAGAAGTACTCCTTGATCATGGTTCATCCCCTGCGCGAGATAAGACCACGTCGGGAGCCATTCAGCAGATCACCGCGTCGGCTTTCAGCGACATGATCTCCCCCGCCGTCAGGCCGAGTTCCGCGGCGAGGACTTCGCTCGTATGCTCTCCGAGGACCGGCGGCGGCCGTTCGTACTCGAGGGCCGTGCGCGAATACAAAACAGGGTTCCGGACCTGCGGAATACGCCCGCCGGCACCGTGCAGCAGATTGAATCGCAGCTTTCGGTGAACTACCTGGGGTTCCTTGAATACCTGTGCGAGGTCATTGATCGGCCCCCAGGGTACGCCGGCTTTCGCCAGCAGTCGCAGCCAGGTCTTTGTAGGCTTCTTCCTACATAAAGTGTCGATTATCGGAATCAGCGCCGCGCGATGTTTCACGCGCCCGGCATTGGTGCGAAAGCGCTGGTCCTTTACCAGCGCCGCGCGCCCCGCGGCGGCACAGAACGCCGCGAACTGGCGATCGTTACCGACCGCGAGCATCACGTAGCCATCCTTCGTCGCGAACGCCTGGTAAGGAACGATGTTCGGATGCGCCGTGCCGCGTCGCACCGGCGGTTTTCCCGTCATCAGGTAATTCAGGTTCTGGTTCGCGAGCGCGGCGACCTGCGTATCGAGCAGGGCGAGATCGATGTGCTGGCCGCGGCCCGAGTGCTCGCGCTCATGCAGCGCCGCCGTGATCGCGGCCACCGCATAAAGTCCGGTGATCAGGTCCGACACGGCGACGCCGACCTTGACCGGCCCCGCGCCGGGTTCGCCATCCGGCACACCGGTGATGCTCATCAATCCCGACATCGCCTGGATCATCGCGTCGTATCCGGGCTCGTCTTTCGCCGGACCGTCCTGGCCAAACGCGGAGATCGAGCAATAGATGATCTGCGGATTGACGCCGCGCAGCGATTCGTAATCGAGCCGGTACCTTGCGAGCTTGCCGACCTTGAAGTTCTCGATCACGACGTCGGCGCGCATCGCCAGCGAACGGATCAGCTGCTGGCCGGCCGCCTTCGTGAAATCGATCGCGATCGACTGCTTGCCGCGATTCGTGCTCGCGAAATACGCCGCGTCGCCGGTGGCCTTGCCGCGGGCATCCGCGATCCACGGCGGGCCCCATTGCCGCGTGTCGTCGCCGGCGCCCGGCTTCTCGATCTTCCATACCGTCGCGCCGAAGTCCGCCAGGCATTGCGTCGCCCACGGCCCGGCAAGGATGCGGCTCAGATCGAGAACTTTAATGTCGTTGAGCGGGCCCATGGTGGTGCCGGGTCGTGGTTTCGCAGTCCAGGGGGCCAGACTGTGAAACTACGACCCGGCACCGACGGAGGCAAGATATTCCTCCGCGGACGCGAGGCTGATCACTTCGGCGTACTTCGCCTGCAAATCGAAGAGCGCGGCTTCGTGCGGCGCCGGATGACGATCGCCGACCGCTTCGCGCACGACCAGCGGCACGAATCCGTACTGGCAGGCATCGACCGCGGTCGCGCGCACGCAGCCGGAAGTCGAGACGCCCGCTATCAATAATGTATCGACCTTTTTCGACTTCAGCGCCGGAGCCAGCTTCGTGCCGAAGAACGCGCTGGCATACTGCTTGGTGAACACCGGTTCGCTCACCAAGGGCTCGAGCCCTTCCGCAAATGCCGCCAGCTCCGGACTGCGGCCACGCTCGAAACTCGCGAGCGCCGGCAGCTTCCGGAAGAACACGCCGCCGTCAATGCCGCCGGGCTCGTACTCGACATTCGTATGCATCACCGGGATGCCGGCAGTGCGCGCAGCGCGGAGCAGGCGTTGCGCCGCCGCGCGCGCGTCCTCGACGCCGGCATGGAGCGGCGATCCGGGCACGAGATAGGCGCGCACGAAATCGACGACGAGCAGTGCGGGACGAACGCCGGGCTGCAGCGTCCGGCTGGCTGGAGCGCGATCGATGCCGGCGGTCATTGCGCTGCGCCGGCGTCAGCGGTTCAGCGCACCACGCGCAGCGTGCACGTGGGAGAGCATCACCGACGCCGCCCATTCCGGATCGCGCGCCTGGAGCGCGCGCACGATCTCGAGGTGATGCTGGGCGCTGCGCTGCAGATCTTCGGGCGTATATTTCTGGAAGGTGCGCATCATCAGCGGCGCCTCGATCAGCGCCGCAAGCGCGCGTGAGAGGCGCGAACAGGCCGCCGCTTCCTGCAGGCGCCGGTGAAACTGGCTGTTCAGATCGGCAATGCGCTCGAGATGGCCGGCGCTGCGCTCGACGGATTCGCGGAGCTGCTCTTGCGCGAGCCGGCGCAGCTCGCCGATCTGCTCGTCCGTGGCGCGCAGCGTCGCGCGCCGTGCGCCGTAGGATTCCAGCATCGCGCGCAGATCGAAGACTTCGTCGGAGTCCGCCTCCGACCAGGTCGTGACGACGGCGCCAAGGTTCGGCGTGAATTCGACCAGCCCTTCGGCATCGAGCCGCCGCAGTGCCTCGCGCACCGGCGTACGGCTGACGCCGACCGTGGTCGCGACATCCTGCTCGGTGAGACGCGCACCCGCGAGGTAGCGCCCGGCGATGATGCCGGAGCGCACCGCTTCATAGGCCTTGTCGACTGCGCGCACCGTGGTCCTCCCGTGCAGGTCCATTGTACGCATCAGGCGCGGCGCCCGGCGGTGGCCTTGCGCGACCGCGCGCGCGCCTGGAATTGCGGTGCTCCCGGCGGCTCGAGGCCGGTCTCCGCCTGGCAGCGGGCCTTCAGTTCCGCAATGTCCTTGAATCCGCGGTCGAACAGCGGCACCGCACCGCGTGTCTCCGCCATCTGCGCGCGCAACCCGGCCGTCGCCCTGGCATCGACACGCGCGCCCTTCAGCACGACGCCATAGCGGCGCGCGCCGTCCGCCGTCACGAGGCCGGCCGCGACGTCGAATGCGACCTGCGCCGGATCGCGCGCCAGCGGATCGCCGCAGCCGCCGCCGCCCCAGGTCTCGTACAGCAGCAGGTCGCCGATCTCCACCTGGATGCGGTCGCATTTCGACTGGAGCAGCTGCTCGCTGCCGTCCGCGCGCTGCAGCAGCTTGCGGCTGCGCGAGCCCGGCAGTCCGCCATTGACGCCCCAGGGATAGGTGAGCCAGCGATCGTCGTGGATCGAGATCTCGCCGGACTCGAGGAAGCGATAGCCGATGCGGATGCCGTTGCCGCCGCGGAATTTCCCGGCACCGCCGGAATCCGTGATCGTCTCGTAGGTCTCTATGCGCAGCGGAAAGTAGCTCTCGAGGAACTCATTCGGCACGTTCGTGAACGACGGCCACAGCGAATGCCCGTCCGGGCCGTCGCCGAAGGGTTTTCCGGGAATACCGCCGAAGCCGATCTGATAGAGCTGGTACCACTCGCCGTCCGCGTTGTAGCCTGAATACATGAAGTGCGGGCTGTCGGAGAAACCCGCGGCGCACATGAACGCCGGATTTCCCTGGCCCAGCAGTCCGCCCAGCACGTCGAAGATGCGCCCGAGCGCATGCGTGCGGCAGGACAGCGCCGCCGGCTTCAGCGGCTTCAGCAGGGTTCCTTCGGGTATGCGCACTTCCATCAGGTCGTAGAAGCCGTCGTTGAACAGGATCTGCGGGTCGAACACCATGATCATGTAGACGCCCGCGAACATCTTGAACATCTCTTCGTTCAGCAGAAAATTGATCGAGGAGACGGACTGCGGATCGGTGCCGGCGAAGTCGAAGATGCACTTGTCACCCTCCCGCCACATCGTGCAGGCGATCTTGTACGGTCCCATGTTCAAGCCGTCGTCGCAGACATAATCCTCGAAGTGCTGCTTCTTCTCCGGCACGGTGCGCCGGATCAGTTCGCGCATTGCGCGCTTGTTGCGCTCGAGCATGGCGTCCATCGCGGAATAGAACACGTCGTCGCCGAAACGCCGGCTGATCTCGACGCAGCGCAGCGCCGCGGTGCGCAGCGCCGCGACGATCGCGTGGAAATCGGAATAGTTCCACGTGGGCAGCCGGCAGTTGTGCAGGATGACTTTCAGCAGGTCTTCCTGCAGCTTGCCGCCGCGGATGATCTTCACCGGCGGCACGGCGACGCCTTCCTCGAAGAATGTACGTGCATCGGTCGGCAGCGAGCCCGGCACCTTGCCGCCGACATCGGTCATGTGGCCGAACATCGCGGACCAGGCGATCACACGCCCGTCCTTGTAAACGGGCATCAGCAGCAGCCAGTCGTTGAGGTGGCTGATCGCGCCATTGACGGAGTAGGGGTCGTTGGTCAGGAAGATGTCGCCTTCCTCGACCGTTCCGTCGTAGCCCTGCATGAATCCGTGGATGAACGAGCCGAACTGGCCGACGACCATCTTGCCTTCGAGGTTCGCGATCAGCGGGAACTCGTCGTGCTGCTCGCGGATGCCGGGGGACATCGCGGTGCGGAACAGCACGGTGTCCATCTCGAAGCGCGCGTTGCGCAGCGCGCTCTCGATGATGTCGATCGTGACGCTGTCCACCTTGATCTTGCGGAACGGCTTCCTGCTGCGCTGGATGATCTTCGCTGGCATGGTCGGCTTCTGCGCGCTAGCGCAGCCCCCTGTGCGAGTCCGGATAGATCAGGATGTTGCCGAGCCGGTCCACCAGTCCCGTGTGCTTCGGCAGCACGACCGTCGTCGAATCCATTTCGATAAGGATGGCCGGACCCTTGATGCGATGGCCGGCCTTGAGCTTCGCGCGGTCGTAGACGATCGCATTCAGGCGGCGGTGATCGATATACGCGGCCTGCTTGCCGACGGCGGCGGCTTTCGGATCCCGGCTGCCGCGCGCGATCGCGGGACGCTTGACGCGGATGCCGCGCCCCTGCACGACGGCGCGCAGAGCCACGAACTCGTGCTCCAGCGGCAGCGCGAAGGTGAACAACCGCTTGTGCTCGGCATCGAAGGGCTCGGAGATCGCCTTCAGTCCGCGCTTCTTCAGGTCTTTCAGATCGACGTCCACGGTGAGCCTGAGGCCCTGGCCGTGATAGCGCACCTCGACCTGGTAGCTGCGGCGCATTTCCGCGGCCGGCAGATTTTCGCGCTCGAGCGCCGCCGCGGCGGTTGCCGAGAGTTGACCCAGGATGCCGCCGATTTCCTTCGGCGTCGTCTCGGCGAACTTGCGGATGAAGGTGCGCGCCGATTCGTCACGCAGCGCCGTCGTCGCATCGCCGAGCGCGCATAGCACGCCCGGTCCCGGCGGAATGATGCATGGCCAGGAGCCGAGCAGGCGCGACAGCGCATTCGCGTGCAGCGGACCCGCACCGCCGAACGCGATCAACGCATAGTCGCGCGGATCGTGGCCCTGCTCGACCGAAACGAGCCGCAGCGCCCCGACCATGTTCTCGTTGACGATGTCGTAGATACCCTGCGCGGCGTCCTCGATCGATTTGCCGAGCGCGCTCGCGACCTTGCCGACGGCTTTCGCAGCGAGCTTGCGGTCGAGTTCGAGATCGCCGCCCAGGCGTTGCATCGCGGGGAGATATCCCAGTACGACATTCGCATCGGTGACGGTTGGCTCCGTGCCGCCGCGTCCATACGCAGCCGGTCCCGGATCGGCGCCTGCGGACTGCGGGCCGACGCGCAGGGCTTTCGTCAGTTCGGGCACGTGGGCGATCGAACCGCCGCCCGCGCCGACCGAGCGGATATCGACCGAGGATGCGCGTACGGTGACGTCGCCGACCGTCGTCTCGCGGCGCAGGCGCGGCACGCCGTTCATGATCAGCGCAACGTCGGTGGAAGTGCCGCCGACGTCCACGGTGAGCAGGTTCGGAAATCCCGCCTGCAACGCCACCCACAGCGCGCCCGTCACGCCGCCCGCGGGGCCTGACATCAGCAGGTTGACCGGATATTCCTCGGCAGAGGCCGCGGATGCGAGCCCGCCATCGGAGCGCAGGATGTGCAGTTTCACGCGGCCCGCGCGCGAGGCCAGCTTCTTCTGCAGGTTGTGTACGTAGCGCTGCACGACCGGGCGCACGTAGGAATTCGCGACCGTCGTGACGGTGCGCTCGTATTCCTGCATTTCCGGTACGACCTCGGAGGAGAGCGACACCGGCACGCCGGGCAGCGCCGCTGCGGCGATCTCGCGGATGCGCCGCTCGTGGGTGTCGTTGGCGAAGGCATTGATCAGCGACACCGTCAGCGCCTCGATCTTCGCGCTCTTCAGCTTCGCGAGCGCCTCGCGCAACGCAGTCTCGTCGAGCGCGCGCACGATCTCGCCGCGTGCACCGACGCGCTCGTTCGCCTCGATCGTGAGCGCGAGCGGCGCCATCGGCAGCGACTTGTTGTAGATGACCCAGCCGCCGAGGCCGCCCGGCACATAGGAGCGCGCGATCTGCAGCACCTGGCGATAGCCTTTGGTCGTGACCAGGCCGACTTTCGCGCCGGAGCTCGTCAGCACGGTATTGGTCGCGATCGTCGTGCCGTGCATCACGTGCTCGATCGCGGTCGCCGCGATCGCGGCCTGCTTGCAGATGCGGTCGAGCCCGCGCAGCACACCGATCGACTGGTCCTTCGGCGTGCTCGGCACTTTCGCGCTCCAGGTGCGGCCGTTTGTCTCGTCGACCAGCAGCAGGTCCGTGAAGGTGCCGCCGACGTCGATGCCGAGTCTGTAGCTCACGTCGTCTCCTTCGCGGCCGGGAAGCTTCCGGCCTTGCTCAACAGTCCCGGCACTTTGCGGCCGAGCTGTTCCTCGAGCCAGCGCGCCGTCGCCATCGTGCGTTCGAGATCGACGCCGGTGTCGATGCCGTTGCGCGAAAGCATGTACAGGAGATCCTCGGTCGGTATGTTACCCGTCGCCGCGGGCGCGAACGGGCAGCCGCCGATGCCGCCGATGCTGGCATCCAGCGCGTCCACGCCGGCCTCGACCGCGGCCCAGGCGTTCGCGATGCCGGTGTTGCGCGTGTTGTGGAAATGGCAACGCAGCTTCATGCCGGGCAGCGCTTCCTTCAGCCGCCCGAGCAGCCCGGTCACCTGGTTCGGGACGCCGGCGCCGATCGAATCGGCGATCGCGATCTCGACCGGCTCGCCTTCTGCGAGCGTCTGCGCAAGTGCGACGATTTTCTCGGGGGCGACTTCACCTTCGAACGGGCAACCGAAGGCTGCCGAGATCGTCACCTGCGCGCGTACGCCCGCGGCGCGCGCAGCGCGCGCAATCTCGAGCCAGGCGGCGACCGATTCCGCGGTGGTCGCACCCTGGTTTCGGAGATTGAACGCGTCGGTCGCGACCACGACCATGCCGATCTCGCCGCAGCCCGAGGCGAGTGCGCGATCGAATCCGCGGCGGTTGAGCACGAGTCCGATGTAACGCACGTCGGGGAAGCGCGGCAGCGAACGCACCAGCACATCGGCGTCCGCCATCTGCGGCACGCGCCGCGGATTGACGAAGCTCGCGATCTCGATGCGCCGCAGCCCGCAGCCGACGATGCGTTCGATGAACTCGCGCCGCGTGGCAAAGGACAGGAGACCGGGCTCGTTCTGCAGCCCGTCGCGCGGACCCACCTCGACGATTTCGAGCTGGCGGGCGGGATTCGTCATGCCGGAATTGTATACATAGAGGGCGGTCGGATCGAGCTTTAAGCCATCAGTTGACGGTCGCAGGGCTTGAATTGTATACACGACTCATGACCGCGACCGGTTTTCACCACGGGCCGCTGACCGACCTGCGGGTGCTGGAACTCGGCACCCTGCTGGCTGGCCCGTTCTGCGGCCAGCTCATGGGCGACCTCGGCGCCGAAGTCATCAAGATCGAGCCGCCAGGCCAGGGCGACCCGATGCGGGTCTGGGGCCGGCAGAAAGCGGGCGAGCCTTCGTTGTGGTGGCCGGTGATCGGGCGCAACAAGAAAGCGGTCACGCTCGACCTGCGACAGCCTGAGGGACAGGAACTCCTGCTCGAGCTCGCCGCGAAGGCGGACTTCCTGCTCGAGAATTTCCGTCCGGGCACGCTCGAGAAATGGCATCTCGGCTGGGAGCAGCTCCGCGCCGTCAATCCGCGCCTCATCATGATCCGCGTGTCCGGCTTCGGGCAGACCGGTCCGTATGCGGGGCGCGCTGGATTCGGCGCGGTCGGCGAGGCGATGGGCGGACTGCGCTACGTGGTCGGCGACCCGGCGTCGCCGCCATCCCGCGTCGGCATCTCGATCGGCGATTCGCTGGCCGCCACCTTTGCCTGCATCGGCGCTCTCTCCGCGCTGCACCGGCGTGAACGCACCGGCAGCGGGCAGGTCGTGGACTCCGCGATCTACGAAGCCGTGCTCGGCATGATGGAATCACTGGTCACGGACTACGACCAGACCGGTTACATCCGCGAGCGCACCGGCGCGATCCTCCCGAACGTCGCGCCGTCCAATGTTTATCCGGCGAGCGACGGCATGGTGCTGATCGCGGCCAATCAGGACACGGTGTTCCGGCGCCTGTGCGAGGCGATGGAGCAGGCCGCACTGGCGGACGATGCGCGCTACGCCACGCACCAGTCGCGCGGTGCACACCAGCAGGAGCTTGACGAACTCGTCGCGCGCTGGACCGCGAGCCGGACGATTGCGGCGGTGCTCGCATCGATGGAGCAGCACGGCGTGCCGGCCGGGCAGATCTACCGCGCGCCGGAGATGCTCGAGGATCCGCACTTCATCGAGCGCGAAGCCATTGCGCGCGTGCCGCATCCGCAGTTCGGCACGATCCGCATGCAGAATGTCATTCCGAAGCTGTCCGAAACGCCTGGGCGCATCCGCACGCCGTCGCCGGCGCTCGGCGAGCACAACGACGAAATCTACCTCGACTTCCTCGGACTGCCCCGCGAACGCTACGAACGTCTGAAGACCGCCCGCGTCATTTGAACGAATAGCTGAGGTCCAGGCCGTAGCTGCGGCCCGGCGAGTCGTGGATGAAGGCGCCGCCGAATTCCGGCGCAACGATCGCTTCCTGCAGGTATTCCTTGTCGGCGATATTGCGGCCCCAGGCTGTCGCGCTCCAGCGCTCGCTGCGCAGCGTCAGGCGCGCATTCATCACCTCGTAGGGATCGCGCTTCTGCTTGCTGTAATTGCCCTGGCCAAAGCCGAACGCGGTCGGCAGGTTCGGCACGGTCTCGTCCTGCACCGGGTGGAACCAGGTCTCGCCGACGAAAGTGCCGTCCATGCGCGCCACCAGCTCGAGCCCCGACCCGCCCATGGGCATCACGAGCTCGGCGCCGAGATTGCCGGTGTATTCCGGCGAGTACGGCAGCTTGTTGCCCGCGGTATACGGTCGCCCGTCATAACGATCGATCTCGCCATCGGTAAAGCCGATGCCGCCGAACACCGAGAAGTTGTCGGTCGCGCGCCAGCGGAAGTCGAACTCGGCGCCCTGGATCGTGACTTCGTCGAGGTTGGTCACGGCCCGCAGCAGGCCGAACGGACCGGCGAAGAAGTTGAAGAACTGCATGTCGTCGACTTCGGTGTAATAGAGCGCGCCGTTGAGCGACAGCGTGCGGTCCATCAAGTTCGACTTGAAGCCGACTTCCGCGGCCTTCGAGACCTCCTTGCGGTAGTCGTCGCCGACCTCGGTGAGGTTGCGGGTCGAGTCCGGCGTGCAGGCGGGCAGACCGAGCGGCACATCGAAACCGAGGCCGGTATCGAACGGCGTGCTCGGGCCGAGGCAAAGCCCGCCATAGAACACGTTGACCGTGGCCTCGCTGCCGGATGAGTTGAATCCGCCGCTGCGGAAGCCGTAACCGTATGAGGCATAGAAAGACGTATCGTCCGTCACCTTCCAGTTCAGCGAGAGCTTCGGCTGGAACTGGTCGTAGGTCCGCGAGCGGCTCGGGATGCCGGAAGTCGCGAACGCCGGATTCACCGTGTACGCGGGATTGATGAATGGGGTTGGCCCGTAGATCGCCGCGAACAGCGGCGTCTGCGCGAGCGAACCCGCGCCGGTCGGCACGTTGTTGTCCACCTCGCGCTTCTCCGAGTCGTAGCGCAATGCGAGCGCGAGCTCGACGCCCTCGGTCATGTCGTAGGCGATCTGGCCGAAGCCCGCGTACACCGTGCTGTTGAAAGTGTCGTCGTACAGCAGGTCGGTCGGGTTCGGCCCGCCGGTCGGCACGAAGCCCTGCGTCAGGAAGTCCTGTTGCAGTGACGCGCCGGTCTGGTCGGAGCCCTGCGAGACCACGACCTGACGCTCGATGTCGGCGAAGTACACGCCCGCGACCCAGCGCATGCGCTGGTCGCCTGGCGACGTCACGCGCAACTCGAGGCTCGCATCCTCCTGGTCGCGCTGCTGGTACTGGTAGCCGCCGCAGGTGGTCGGGCCATAGGGCGGCTGGAACGACGAGGCGTAGGGCGTGAAGCTGATGATCGTTCCCGGCGGATTGCCGTAGTTGAACGGCGCCGGCAGCGGCGTGTCGCCGAGCCGCGCCGCGAACGATTCCGAACACGACGGCGTCAGCGCGTAGAGATAGAACGCGTCGCTCGCGCCATCGGTGAGGAAGAAGTTGGTCTGGTCGTTCCAGGCGAGCACCGCGGTCAATTCGCCGACGCCGATGTCCCAGTCGCCCTTGATCGAGACGTTCTTGTTCTCCTGCTCGTTCTGCGGGATGACGTTGTTGGTATAGAAGAATGAGTGATCGTTCGGGTCCTCGTCGAAGGGCGGGGCGCCGAATATGGCCGCCGCCTCGAAGAAGGACACCGCGGCGTTGAAGTTGATGGCCCCCGACTCGATCTGCGAATACTTGGCCTTTACGTCGAAGCTGCCGTTCATGGCGTCGAAAGTCAGACGTCCCGTGGCGCCGGATTCCTCGAAGTAGTCGATGCAGTCGTCGCAGTCGAGCAGCGTGTTGTTCCACTGGCCGTCGGTGCTGCGCGTGTAGGCGGAGAAGCTGCCGCGGACGGTGTCGCCGAGCGGCCCGCTCATGTAGAGATTGCCCTTGTAGCTGTTGTCGCTGCCGTAACCGGCGCCGACCTCGAACTCCCCCGTGTCGCCGGGCTTCCGGGTCGTCATGATGATCGCGCCGGCCAGTGCATTGCGGCCGTAGAGCGCGCCCTGCGGTCCCTTCAGCACCTCGATCTGCGTGACGTTCGAAAGCTCCTGGTTGAGCGCATTCGGATTGGTCTGCAGCACGCCGTCCACCACCAGCGCGAAATTCGTCTCCGCATCGCGGCCGGTGTTGATGCCGCGGATCACGACCTGCAGATCGCCGGCCTCCGCGGTCTGCACCTGCGCGACGCCCGGCGTCAGCGCGATGAAGTCCTGCGGGCGCTCGATGCCCGCCGAGGTGATCTCCGCCTCGGTGAAGGCCTGGACCGTGACCGGCACGTCCTCGATCTTCTCGGCGCGCTGGCGGGCGGTGACGACGACCTCCGGCAGGGCCGATTGCGCGGCGGCGCTTCCGGCAGCCAGCACGCTCGCGATCGCGAGGCCAAGAACCGTCGTCGGGCGGGCGAAGTGCGGCATGGAGTCCCCGTCGTTGTATACAAAAGAGGCGTCCGGATCATACTCTCTGGCTCATTGCACCCGCAATATAGGGGTTTCAGGCTATGACGGTATACACGCAGCGCCCGCTACACTGGCCATCCGCATGACTCGCCGGACGCTGTTCGAGAAGATCTGGAGTGCCCACGAAGTGGTGCCGGAGACGGCTGAAACGCCGGCCGTGCTCTATGTGGATCTGCACCTGACCCACGAAGTCACGTCGCCGCAGGCATTTGCGAAGTTGCGGGCACACGGTCTGCCAGTACGCCGGCCGGATCGCACGCTCGCGACCCTCGACCATTCGACGCCGACCGACACCGGCCAGGTTTTCGGCGGCGTGACCATCCGGGTGGAGTCCGCGGCGCGCCAGGTCGCCGAACTCGAGCGCAATGCCCGGGAGTTCGGCGTCGAGCTCTTTGGCCTCGGCGACGGGCGGCGGGGCATCGTGCACGTGATTGGCCCCGAGCTCGGCCTGACCCAGCCCGGCATGACCATCGTCTGCGGCGACAGCCACACGAGTACGCATGGCGCCTTCGGCACACTGGCCTTCGGCATCGGCACGACGGAAGTGGCTCATGTGTTCGCAACCCAGTGCCTGCTGCAACGCAAGCCGAAGACGCTCGCGATCACGGTCGAAGGCCGTCTCGGCGCGGGCGTCGGCGCGAAAGACCTGGTGCTCGCGATCATCGGCCAGATCGGGGTCGCGGGCGGCGCCGGGCAGGTGATCGAATATCGGGGCGGCACCATCCGCGCGCTCTCGATGGACGAGCGCATGACGGTCTGCAACATGTCGATCGAGGCCGGCGCGCGCGCGGGCATGATCGCGCCCGACGAGACGACTTTCGAATACCTGCGCGGCCGGCCACGCGCGCCGGCAGCGGCGGAGCGCGAGCGCGCGATCGAGCGCTGGCGTGCGCTCGCGAGCGACGACAGCGCAGCCTTCGATCGCGAGGTGGCGGTGGATGCGGGGGCGATTGAGCCGATGATCAGCTACGGCACGAATCCTGGCATGGTGATCCCGGTCGGCGGTCGCATTCCCGAACGCGATGACGACAGCTTCCGCCAGGCGCTGCGCTACATGGGCTTCGCGCCGGGCGAGCCGCTCCTCGGCAAGGCGGTGAACATCGTGTTCATCGGCAGCTGCACCAATGCACGGCTGTCGGACCTGCGCGTGGCAGCGATGATGCTGAAAGGGCGGAAAATCGCTCGCGGCCTGCGCCTGCTGGTCGTGCCGGGATCGCAGCAGGTGAAGCAAGCGGCCGAGGCGGAAGGGCTGCACGACGTCTTTACCGGCGCCGGTGCCGAGTGGCGTGAATCGGGCTGCTCGATGTGCATTGGCATCAATGGCGATACGGCGGCACCCGGCCAGTACGTCGTCAGCACCAGCAACCGCAATTTCGAGGGCCGACAGGGCCAGGGCGCGCGCACGCTGCTCGCGAGCCCGGTGACCGCCATTGCCGCGGCGATCGCCGGGCGCGTGACCGATCCGCGGGAGTTCGCGCGCTGATGTCCGGCGTCACGCGTATCCGCTCGCGCACGGTGGTGCTGCCGGAATCCGATATCGACACGGACCAGATCTTTCCGGCGCGCTTCCTGACGACGATCGAGGGCGACGGTTTTTCGCGCGCGCTGTTCGCCGACTGGCGCTTCGACGGCGACGGCAAGCCGCGCCCCGGGTTCGCGCTGAACCGGCCGGAGGCCGCGGGCGCGGAGATACTGGTTGCCGGGCGCAACTTCGGCGGCGGCTCGTCGCGCGAACACGCGGCCTGGGCGTTGCGGGATTTCGGCATCCGCGCCGTGATCAGCTCGTCCATCGCCGACATCTTCTTCAGCAATGCGCTGAAGAACGGGCTGCTGCCGGTGCGCATCGACGAGGCCAGCCACGCGTGGCTGCTCGGGCATCCGGGCGTCACGATCGAGATCGACATCGGCGCGGGCATCGTCATCCTGCCCGACGGGCGGCGCCAGGCCTTTGCGATCGATCCGTTCGCGCGGCAGTGCCTGATGCAGGGTGTGGACGAACTGGGCTACCTGGTAGCGCGGCTGCCGGAGATAGAAGCCTGGGAACGGGCTTGCAATGGCGGCAGCCAGACGGGCGGGGCCGGGTAAATGTCATAAGCACGAAACTCCGCCGGGTCCGCAGTTGTCCCACGGGGGCCTGGGAGTCGAGGCTGCACCCATTGGAAGGTAAACTGCTGCCATGAACAAGATCGCGCTCTATGCCGTCGTCGCGCTGGCACCACTGCTTTGTGCGGCGACGGTCACATCTGGCCACCTGTACGGACGCTATAACGACGGTGTGTACACCGCGCCGGGGAAGCTGTTCCGTCTCACGTCGCCATTCCCGGATCAGCCGGTCGTGTCCGACGGCCAGGAGCCCGCGAACAACAAGGCCGGTGCCGTGTCGTTCATCGACAGCGCGGGCCGGATGCAGGGCGTGCTCTACATGAACAACAAGGGTTACCAGGCCGCCGAGGGCGCGGGCCCGGACACGAAATTGCTGGGGGACTGGTTCCGCGATATGGGCTTTCCGCGCTTCTTCCAGGTGAGCGTGCCGGATGCGAAGGTCCTGCGCGACGAGGCGGGCAGGATCGCGGACCAGCCGGCCTGGATTGCAGTCGCGCACGTGCCGAATGGCTCGCCGCTTGGCACGCCGATCAAGGACAGCTACGATCTCAAGCGCAACGATTCCTATCGCGGCATGGCGGTGGTGGCGCGCGGCGATCGCTACTATCTGCTGCAGACGGAACTGCGCATCGAGAAACTCGCGGGACCGGAGTGGTTCTACGACGAGGAAGCGGCCAACTGGAACCAATTCATACCGGAACTCGAGGCGCTGTACCAGCGCATCGAATTTTTGAAGTAATGAAGTAAACAGGATCGAACAGGGAGTTTCATGGAGAGACTTACGATGAACAGAAAATCACTCGCGCTGTTACCGCTGCTGCTGACGGCATTCGCGTTCTCGGCCTGCGGGAAGAAAGCCCCGGAGGATCCGGCTGTCGCCGAGGACCCCGCGGTGCAGGCGCAGATTGACGAGAACGAGGCTCTGACCGCCCGGCAGGAAGAGATCAACCGCCGCGAAGCAGAGCTCGCGCTCAAAGAGAAAGAGCAGGAGCTCGCGCGGCGCGAGGCGGCGCTGGCGAGGAGCACATCGCCCACAACGACGAGGCCGAGGCCTGCGCCGACGCCGGTGGCAACGGCGCCCGCGCCAGTACCCGTCGCGAGCGGACCGAAATCCTACACGGTTCCGAGCGGCACCTCGATCGAGGTGCAGCTGCCGGCGGCCATCTCGACCAAGACGGCGAAGGTCGGTAATCGCGTGTCGGCAAACCTGACCAACGATCTCGTGGTCGACGGCAAGGTGATCGCGCGGGCGGGCTCGCTGCTGCAGGGATCGGTCACCGAAGTGATCTCGGGCAGCAAGCAGATTGGCGGCACGCCGACGCTCGGCCTGACCTTCGACAACCTGACGCTGGCGGATGGCAGCGACACGCAGGTCAACGGCACTGTCACGCAGGTGGCGGTGAAGAGCGACAAGGGACGCGACGCGGCGAAGATCGCCGGCGGCGCGGTCGCGGGCGCCGTGATCGGGCATCAGGTGGACGGCGACAAGGGCAAGATCATCGGCGGCCTGCTGGGCGCCGCGGCCGGAACGGTCGCCGCACGCAAGACCGGCACCGAAGTCGAGCTGCCGGCCGGCACCGTCATCGGCTTCACCTTGACCTCGCCCGTCAACGTCACGATGTAACCCAAAGGGGACGCAACCCTTTAACAAAGGGGATAACAAAGGGGTCGCATCCCTTTTCCAGAGAGATGCGTCCCGGTTCGGCAGGCCGCGAAAAGGGATGCGACCCCTTTGTTATCCCCTTTGTTAAAGGGTTGCGTCCCCTTTAGAGGCCGCGGCGCAGCCAGTTGAAGGCCATGGCGTCGATATCGACGAGCAGCGCCGCGCGGCGCGGGGCGAGGTCCGCGCGCGTCGCGTCCTCGGCCTGGTCGGCCAGCCATTCCCCGCGCCGGACCACGATCTCGCTCCAGGGCAGCGGTTCCTCGCGCGTGTAATCGATCAGCGCGGCCGCATGGCGGCGCATCTCCCGGTACTCCCCATGCCGCAGGTGAAACTCCATCGCGAGCCGGTGGAATTCCAGATAGTTGTGGCTGACGCAACCGCTGGCGAGCAACGCCTCGCCCTGGGCGAGCATCTCCTTCGCGCGTTCCACGTTCGGCGTAAACAGCGCCTGCACGCCCAGGCACCAGGGCCCGCAGTAAGTCGGCGCGACTTCGAGCGATAGCGTGGATGCCTGGTGCAGCAGCACCTGCGCATCGGCAGCACCGCCCTGGTCGCCCAGCACATGCCCCATCTGCGCCAGCAATTCCGCCTCGAACCGCCGCGCGCCGAGCTGGCGCGCCAGCGCGAGCCCGCGCTCGCAGTTCTGTCGCACCTGTTCGTGCTCACCCGAGAAGAGCGCGAGGGTCGATCCCGCAATACGCCCGATCAACTCCGACCGCGGATCGCCGACGCGCCGCGCCGAAGCCACCGCGCTCTCGAGATCGACGCGAGCTTGCCGGATCTCGCCGCAATAGGCGCGCGTGATCGCGAGCATCGGCGCGTGCGACAGGGCGAGCCCGACTGCGCCGTGATCTCCGGCCTGCGCGACGCAGCGCGCGAAGTGATCGCGCGCCGATCTCATGTGGCCGCGCTGGTAGCGCGCATCGCCGAGTCCGCCGAGCGCACGCGCTTCGTCCACCGCCGATTTCGCCTCACGCGCAAAACCGAGCGCACGCTCATGCGCTGCGAGGCAGTCGTCCAGCCTGCCGCGCGGGAAATGGATGTTGCCGCGCAGCGTCCAGATGCGCGCCAGGATTTCCGGCCGGTCGACCCCCGCGAGCACGGACTCCGCGCGCTCGAGCGCGGACAGCGCCTCGTCGTAGCGGTCGACAATGCGCAGCGCATTCGCGAGCCCGATCCGCGCCCGCGCCCCGGTCAGCGCATCGGGGCGCAGATCGATGACCTCGCGCAGCGTCGCAATCGCGTCATGCGTGTGCCCGGTGCGCGTCTGCAGTTCGCCGAGCACGCAGCGCGCCAGGCTGAAATCCGCTGGTTCCCGCGCGAGCTGGCAGGCCTTTTGCGCAAACTCCAGCGCCCGGTCGAGACGTAGCGAATCCGCTTCGGCCGCCGCCGCGTCGAGGCAGGCCCGCGCCGCGCCGCTGTCGCCGGCCTCCGCGAGGTGCCCGGCACGCAGCCCCGCGTCGCGACCCGCGTACCAGGCCGCCGCAAGCGCGTGCAGCTCGCGGCGATTGGACTTCAGCAGCGATCCATACACGGCTTCGCGCATCAGCGCGTGGACGAACGCTATCTCGCCGCCCTCGACGGCAAGCAGGCCGGCATCGACGAGGCTGTCGAGCGACTGCGCTGCCGCGCCCTGCATCGCGGCCAGCACCTCGCGCGGAAAGCGCAGGCCGAGCACGGAAGCCGCGATCAGCGTCTGCCGTTCGGCGCGCTCGAGGCGCTCCATACGCGACAGCACGAGTGCCTGCACGGTCGCGGGCAACGCGCGCTCGCCGGCATCGGCGGCCCGCAGCAGCTGGTCCAGGAATAGCGGATGCCCCTGCGCGCGCGCGATGCAGTCGGCAACGAGCGCTTCCGGCAGCTTCGGATAGCTCGCGGCCAGTTCGCGCGATTCGTCGTCGGTGAGCGGCGCAAGATCGAGTGTCGTCAGGGGGCAGCCACGCGCACGCGCGCGCCAGGCCGCATCGATCGGATCCTCCTCGGGCCGCGTGGATAACACGAGGAGCGCCGGCTGCGTCGCGACCGCTGCCGCGAGTTCGCCGAGCCGCGCCGCTTCTTCGCCGCCCGCGTAGTGAAGGTCCTCGATGATGAGCAGGAGCGGCGCGGACTGGCAGGTCACCTCGATCAGCCGGCGCACCGCTGCGATGCGGCCGTGCTCGAGCGCCTGCGGGTCGACGTTGCGCTCGATCGAGGCCTGGTCCGCGGAAAGCGGCGCGCCGGCGAGTCCGCTCGCGTGCAGGATGTCATCCGGGTGCAGCCGGCCGGACTCCATCGCCGCCGTCACCGCGCCGCGTTTCTGCTCCGGTGTGGCCTCGGCCGAGATGCCGAGCAGGCTCGAGAACAGCGCGGCGAGCGGACGGCGCGCCTTGATCTGGCCGAAGTCGAGTACCTGCACACGATGACAGCCCGCGCCTTGTGCCTCCGCCGCTTCGCCGAACGCCTCGAGCAGGCGCGTCTTGCCGATGCCGGCCTCGCCGCGGATCAGGATCGTGCGGCCGCGGCGCGCGGCACTCGTGCGCTCGAACAGCGAAACGATCAGCGACAGTTCCGCGTGCCGCCCGGCAAACGGCGCGGCGCGCGGCTGCAGCGCGCGGCGCAGGTCCTCGGCGAGCAGCGTTTCACCGGGCGCTGCCTGCACGGCGAGTGACTCCGCTTCGAGCATCGGGTGACCGGCCAGCGGAAACGGCCCGTTCGCACGCTCGGGCAGCAGCGGCCCCTGGGCGACGCCGATCGCCAGGCCCGGCAGCGGCAGCCGGCTGTCGGCAAAAGCCTGGTGCAGCGCGCGCGCGGTGCAGAGTGCACGGTGCGGCTCGTGCCCGCTCAGCTTGTCGAGCCCGAACACCGCGTGCACGCGATCACCTGAGAGACGATCCGCGACCCCGCCGTAGTCCGCAACGCGCGCATCGAAGGATTCCTGCAGGCGCTGCGTCAGTTCGCGCGCGGTTTCCGGATCGAGGCTGCGGCGGTAATCGGCGAGCCCGATGAGCCGCGCGGTCAGCACGACGCCGTTGCGCAGCATGCGGTCGTCGCCGGCGGGCGCGGCAACTTCGGGTTCCTCAAGATCCGCCGGCAGCGCGTCGAAGTCGGCACCCGCCGCCGCGCGTCGCCGCTTCATGAGTTCGCGATAAAGCGTTTCGGTCGCGGGCTCCGGCGACAGATCCAGTTCGCGGCGCAGGATCGCGCGGCATTGCTGGTACTGGCGCAGCGCATCCGTATGTCGGCCCGCGCGCGCAAAGGCATCCATCAGCTCGCGGTGCGCGGGCTCGTTGACGGGCTCCAGCGTGATCAGGCGCGAGAGCGCATCGATCTCGCCGGCGCTGTCGCCCGCTTCACGGCAGAGCCGCACGAGCATCTGCATCGCGGAGGAGATATCGCGGCGCAGGCTCCGGCGCTCCGCGGCAAGCCATTCTTCGAAGGCATCCGAGCGCGCATCGAAGCCCTCGAGCAGCCCGCCCGCGGCGCTCGACTGCGCGGCTTTCAGCGGGGCCAGCGTGGATTCCACTAGCAGAGAGCGGAGCTCCAGCACGTCGATGTCGAGCTTCGACACATCGAGCGCCACCTGCATCGAGTCGGCGACGAGGACCGCGCGGGCCTGCTCCGGCAGGGCACGCCGGATCGCGGCCAGCGCCTGGCGCAGGCTGGTGCGGGCAAGTTCCGGGGCCGCGTCTTCCCAGAGCAGGGCGGAAAGCTTTTCACGGCTCTGTGGCGCGCCGGCCTGCAGTGCCAGAAAAGCCAATAGCGCCCGTGACTTACGCGCAGTTAGCGGCAGCGGCCGGCCGGTGCGGTCGCGGAATTCGCAGTTGCCGAGGAGCTGGAACTGAAGCAGCGGCAAAATCGATTCCCCCGTGGACCTGCCAGTTTTCACGCTTTTTTCACGCCTGTCGAGACGTTCCCCTCACGGCCGTCCTCTATAAATGCAGCCCACAAGGAGACCCCCCATGAGCCTGACCGATAGACGTGGTTTGCCGGTGTCGACCCAGAATGCCGCGGCGCTCGAACGCTATGAGCGGGCGGCGACGGAAGCGCAGAGCTACTTCGGCAATCCGCTCGCGACGCTCGACGAGGCGCTCGCCGAGGATCCGGATTTCGCGATGGCGCTTGCGCTCCGCGCCGATCTCGCGGTGATGTCCTCGGAGGCCGGGGCGCTGCCGCTGATCCAGGCGAGCGTCGAAGCGCTGGCGCGGATCGGCACGCGCGCGAATGCGCGCGAGCGCGCGCACGTCGCGGCGGCCGAGGCCTGGATGCAGGGACGCTTCGAGCGCGCAATTGCGCTCTACGGCGACATCGCGATCGAATATCCGCGCGATCTGATCGCGCTGCAGACGGCGCACGTCGGCGATTTCTACCTCGGCGATTCGCTGATGCTGCGCGACCGCCCGGCGCAACTGCTGCCGCACTGGAATGCGGAGGTGCCGGGATACGGTTACCTGCTCGGCATGTACGCCTTCGGTCTCGAGGAGACGGCGAACTATTCCCGCGCGGAGGACGTCGGCCGGCATGCGCTCGATCTCGACGCGCGCGATCCCTGGGCGGTGCACGCGGTGCAGCACGTACTCGAGATGCAGGGGCGCGTGCACGACGGCATCGACTGGCTGACCGCGACCGCGCCGAACTGGGCGGAATCCGCGCTCTCGTTCCACAACTGGTGGCACCTGGCGCTGCATCACCTGGAACTCGAGAACACGGCCGCCGCGCTCGACCTGTACGACCGTGTGGTGCACCCGAAGGAGAGCGTCGTGGCGCTCGAACTCGTCGATGCCTCGCAGCTGCTGTGGCGGATGACGCTGCGCGGCATTGACGTTGGCACGCGCTGGCAGGAACTGGCGGATTGCTGGGCGAAGCCGGCGGAGGGCGGGTTCTATGCGTTCAACGACGTGCACGCGCTGATGGCGTATGCGCAGGCGGGGCGCGAACAGCCGGCGCGGCAGCTGCTCGCGACGCTCGCTGCGCGCGCGGGCGATGCGGATCCGAATGGCGTGAGTACGCGCGACATCGGCCTGCCGCTGGCGCGCGCGATCGTCGCGATGGTCGAGGGGCGGCATGCGGAAGCGGTGTCCCTGCTGCTGCCGATCCGCAGCCGATCGAACCGGATCGGCGGCAGCCATGCGCAGCGCGACCTCGTGCAGCTCACCTGCATCGAGGCAGCGCTTCGGAGCGGCAATGGCCGGCTCGCCCGCGCACTCGCGAGCGAGCGCACCGAGCAGAAGCCGGCGAGCCCGTTCAATTGGCGGCTCACCGCGCGGGCGCTGACCAGCGGCGGCGATGCCGCCGGTGCGAAGGCCGCGCATGAACACGCCGAGCTTCGGCGCCGAGCGCAGCTGCGTCACGCCGCATGACCTGACGCCGGCTCGTGCATTCGCAGCCTGAGAAATTGTTTTCAAAAAGGAGAAGGATCATGTTCAAGAAGTTCATCAACAAGGGCCTGCCCATGACGGCGCTGCTGATTTTGTCGGCGCTGCTGCAGGGATTCGCTGTCGGGGCGTTTGCCTGAAAGGGGTCGCATCCCCTTCCAAAGGGGGGTCTTCAAAGGGGTCGCATCCCCTTCCAGAACAAAGGGAACAAAGGGGAACAAAGGGGACGCAACCCTTTTCTACGGGGATGCGACCCCTTTAGGGAGTGTGATTCAGCGCACACTTTTGCTGCAGTGCAGCAGTAACTGTGAGGCGTGACGGCGAGTAATTCCTGGCCACGTGAAAAGATCGCGCGGTCAGGAGAAACCCGATGTTCCAGAAACATGTATACGACGGATTGCCGTTCCCAGTGCTGATGGTCGTAATGCTGGTCGTGCAGCTTTTCGCGCTCAGCGCGTTTACCTGAGTCGACTCACAGCGCTCGAAGTTCGGTCAGCGCGGCTCTGAAACGGAGTCGCGCTGCGCCTAACAGTTTGTCAATCGCCGCCCCATCCACTTGACCGGCGGCACTCTCCATCGCAACCGCCGCCGCCTCGAATCGCGTAGCGCCCATGTTGGCGCTGGCGCCGATCAGCGTATGCGCGGCCCGCTGCACGCGCGCGAAGTCCTTCTCCGCCATGCCGGCTTCGATGTCGCGCAAGGCATGCTCGCCGCTCGCGGTCGATCGGTTTCGCCAGCACGTCATCCATGCCGGCCACGCGGCATTCCTCCATCTGCTCGCGCATCGCGTTTGCGGTGAGCCCGACCACGGCGATACGGCTGCCGCCGGCGCGGATGCGCCGCGTCGCCTCGAGCCCGTCCATCACCTGGCCACCAGCTATCGCAAGATCGGGTCGCAACTGATCGAAACGAGCGAGGGCGAGCGCGGCAGGGAATACCTGCGCAGGGGACTCGCGGTCCAGGAGCAGCTCGCCGAGGATCAGCCCGCGAACCTGGAGATCCAGCAGGAACTGGCTGCCACGCACAACGTGCTCGGTCTGGCACTGGAAGAGTCCGGCGATGCGGCCGGCGCTTTGGCTAGAACCCATCTCAAAATCGCGAAACGTTGTTCGCACGAGTAAAATGATGGCGTGCTACGCATATCGGACGAGCAGTGGGAGCTGATCCGGAAACATTTTCCGGAGGAGCACTATCCCAGCGATCGTCCGGGCCGCAAGCCGGTGGCTGCGCGCAAGGTGCTGGAAGCGGTGCTGTGGATTCTGAACACCGGCGCGCAGTGGCACATGCTTCCGCAGTCCTACCCGAACTACAAGACGGTGCACCGCCGCTTTCAGCAGTGGTGCGAGAACGAGGTGATCCGCGCAGCGCTGACCGGCTTGGCGAACACGCTGCGCGAGGAAGGCGCGATCGACGAGTCGGAGTGCTATATCGACGCAACCTTTGCCTCGGCGAAAGGCGGTGGCGAGGAGATCGGCCCGACGCGGCGCGGAAAAGGCGTGAAAATCATGGCGATAGTCGATCGTCATGGGTTGCCGCTCGCGGTGACGACGCACGCCGCCAACCATCACGAAGTAACGCTGGTGCAGCTGACCTTCGACTTCTACATGATCGAAGCGAAGCCGGAGAACCTGATCGGCGACAAGGCATACGACAGCGACCCGCTCGACGAAGAGCTGCGCGAGCAGGGCATCGAGATGATCTCGCCGCACAAGTCGAATCGTACGCGCAAGAAGACCCAAGACGGGCGGCGGCTGCGACGCTACGAGCGTCGCTGGATCGTCGAACGCTTCTTTGCCTGGATCCAGTGGCAACGTCGGCTCCTCGTGCGCTGGGAATATTACCCAGCCAATTTCCTCGGCTTCGTGCAGCTTGCAGCCCTATGCATCTTGCTCAAGCAGTTTTGAGATAGGTTCTAGTCATCGCCGGGCGCTGGCGCTGCGCGCGGCGCTTGTGACCGCCGATCCGGCCAACCAGAAGCTGCGGCGTGGCTTGGTGATCACCGACATCAACCTCGGGCGGGCCCTGGTGCTCAGCGGCGATTTCCAGGGAGGCCTCGCGAGCAACCGGAAGGCACTGGCGATCTGCGAGGCGCTGGTGGCCGAGAATCCCAGCAGCGCCGATTATCGGCGGCTGCTGGCCAACACCTGGCAGAACGACGGCGACTACCGGGCGATCCTTCACGACGTGGACGGCGCGTTGCAGAGCTTCCGCAGGAAGCTCGCGTTCGACGAGCAGGCGCTCGCGGAGGATCCGGACAATGCGGTCGCGCGCATGGACGTCGCGTACACGCGCGCACGGATGGGCGACTTGCTGGCGAAGAGCGGGAATTACGACGAGGCTTTGTCGAACTATCGCAAGGCCCTCGCCCAGCAGCAGAAACTGGGCATGGAGTCGTCTGTGAACCTGTCCGCGCGGTTTAGCGCCCTCATGACGCGGGGCGGTATTGCGGAGATGCAGGCGAGGCTCGGCCAGCATGCCGCAGCGATTGCCGACTCTGCACGGGCCATCGAGCTTCTCGAGGGGATCGCTGCCGATCCGGCAAGCGGCGCCCGCAGCAGCCTTCGGGGCCAGGTGTACATGCGCGTCGCTGCGGCCTATGCCGTGCTCGGGGATTCCGCGATGGTTGGCGCAGAAGAGCGGCGGCAGCATCGGCGCACGGCCTGCGAGATGTATGCCCGAAGCCTCGGCATCTGGCAGGACATGCAGAAGCGCGGAATCCTGACGGCCGAGGACACGGCAAAGCCGCAGGAAGTCGCGCGCGCGATCGCCCGCTGCTAGCAAAGGGGGTCGCATCCCCTTCTAAAGGGGTCGCATCCGCTTCACCCCATTCCCGCGCCTTCCATCGCGCAAACGCCGCCCGCTCGCGGATTCCAGCTGTGTGATGAACTCCTCCGAGCCGCACGGCAGGCCCTTGGTCACATTCTTGCGCAGAGACTTCAGTGCCTGTTTGTCATCACCTGCTGCGAGCCAGGCAGACCAGTCGCCGATTGCCTGAAACTGCTGCTGCCAGCGAGGCTCCTGGGTCAGCAGGGCGTCATTGCGCAGGCTGCAGTGGGCGCCAGCACTGGACCACGGATAGCTCTCGGCCGTCGCCACCATGCCGGCGCTAACGGGATTTCGTTCGACATACCGGATCGCCGCCCAGCAGTGAGGCTCATCCAGCACGGAAGCGAAGTATCGCCCCTGCCACAAGTGGCCCTTCCAGTCCTTCTGGCGATTCAGGCGTTGCGCGTAGCGTACGTGGACGTGCCGGAGCGAGCGGGGCAGCGACTCTTTGGAGGCAGGCACTACTACCAGGTGGACATGGTTGGGCATCAGGCAATAGGCCAGGACGGCGACCTGGTGATCCGTGGTGTATTCGCGTAGCAGAGCCAGGTAAGTCTGGTGGTCGGCGTCGGAGAAGAACACTTGCGCGCGGTGGTTTCCGCGTTGCGTAACGTGATGTGGCAGGCCGGGGCAGATGAAGCGGGCGATTCTGGGCACGGCCGAAGCGTAGCGAAGCGCGGTGCCGGTCATGATTCGGGAATCGACGGTGTTCGCGCAGTTGTGCGCCGAAGGGGATGCGACCCCTTTTAAGTAAGCAGCTGCACCATGCCGAGCGCGGTGGCGCCGGTCGCGAGGGCGGCGAGGAAGGACAGCGCGATCGGCCGCCAGCCGGCCTCGCGCAGATGTGAAAATGTGACACCGAGTCCGACCGCGGCCATGCCGATCAGCAGCAGCCATTCCGACGTCACCTGGGCGAGCTCGAGCAACGCCTGCCACGCCGGCATCCCGTCAGCAGCGTAGTAATCGCCGATCGTCCGCAGGATCACGAAACCGACAAAGAACAAAACGAAAGCCGGCACCGCGCGGCGGGCAATACCGTGGGTCGCGCCGGTGACCGATGCTGCCGCGCCGCGGGCCGCCCACCAGCCCGCCGCCGGCACCAGCACCAGCAAACCGAGCGTGCGCAGGAACTTGGTCAGCCCCGCGATCGCGACCGTATCCGGCACGCCGTAATGTTCCGCATAGATCAGCGAGGCGCCGACGACCTGCGAGGTGTCATGGATCGACGCGCCGAGGAACATGCCAACCGGCAGCGCTTCGTACCCGAAAACCGCAGCCGCGAGCCAGGGGTAGGCCATCATCGCGATCGAACCGAACACGACGACGCAGGTCAGCGCGATGCCGATCTCGGCCTTGCGCGCATTGATCGACGGCGCGACCGCGATGATCGCGGTGCAGCCGCAGATCGCGGTGCCGACCGCGAGCAGTGTGCGCATGCCGTTGCCGACGCCGAGCAGTCGTCCGAGTCCGAGCGCGGCGACGAGCGCCGCCGTTACGCTCGCGAGCACGACCGGAAGCGCCGCGACGCTGACGTCGGCGAGCACCAGCAGCGTGAGCCGCAGCCCGATCAGCGCGATGCCGATGCGCAGGAGGGTCCGACCCGCGAACTCGAGGCCGGGCTCCGCCCAGCCGCCGATGCCGGCGGTGTTACGCCAAAGGATACCCAGCACGATCGCGCAGAGCACCGGGCTCACGGCGGAACCGGTCGCGTAATAGAGAAGCTTGGCGGCGAGCGCGAGGGCGACCGCGAACGCGAGGCCGGGCAGGGCAGCGATCAAATGGGCGCTTCTGGCTTTGACATCATCGAAGGGGATGCGACCCCTTTAGCGGATCGACTTCATCAGCTTCTCGGGATCGTAGACGATGCCGTCCCGGATCGTGCGATGGACCTTCGCCAAGTTGCCGACGTCGGTGAGCGGGTCGGCATCGAGGATCACGAGATCGGCGATCATGCCCGGTGAGATCGCGCCAACTTCGCCCGCGAGCCCGAGCACTTCCGCGCCATTCGTCGTCGCGGTGCGCAGCACCTCGAGCGGCGTCAGGCCGGAAGCCTCCATCAGCCACATTTCGCGATGGATCGACGGTCCGTGCAGCGTGCCGATGTTGCCGGCGTCGGTGCCCATGACGACCGTGATCCCGGCATCCATCAGCTTGCGCAGGTTCGTCATCGCGACGACCGGCGCCGAGATCGCCGGCGGCTCTGCCATCAGCCTGGCGACGCGTTCCGGCCGCTGGTCGGCCGGCATGTAGTTCAGGTCATCCATCGCCGCGAGGATCTCCGGATCCGCGCGTTCCAGTTCCTCCGGCGTTGCCTCCCACTGGTTCGACAGCGCGAGCGGGTAGCCCTGCGTCACGAAGAGCGTCGGGCAATAGATAACGCCGTTCTGCTTCGCGAGCGCGATGAATTCATCGTCCACGGGCTCATCGAACACCGAGTGCACGAGATAGTCCGCGCCGGCGCGGAGCGCGGCTTTCGCGACCAGCAGTTCCGTTGCGTGCACCGCGAGCTTCTTGCCCGCTTCATGCGCGGCATCGCCCGCCGCCTTGACGATCGCTTCCTGCGCGGCGAGATCCTCGCCTTCGCGATGGATGAACCACACTTTGATGTAGTCCGGATTGCGCGGCAGCTGGCGCGCGACCAGCGCGCGCGCGGCCTCCGGCGAATCGATGCGGATGATCGGCGGATCGCCGAGATCGAGCTGCGGCCGGTCCACCATCGAGATCAGCGGGCCGGCGACCGCCATGCGGGGCGCGGCCGGTGTCTCGTCCGCGCGGTCGCGCACGTCGAAGTTCCAGAATGGCCCGCCGATATCCACGACGCCGGTGACGCCGCTCGCGAGCCACACCTTGAAGGTCGCTTCGAGCCGCGCCTTGTTGCGGGCGGTTTCGTCGGCATAGGGCACGACCGCGTTGAAATCCGCGGCGTCGGGGCGCGTGTAAAGATTACCGGACTGGAAGAAGTGCACGTGCGCGTCGACCATGCCCGGGATGACGTACTTGCCGCTGCCGTCGATCACGGTCGCGCCCCGCGGCCGCTTGAGCGTCGCGTTCTGCACGACCGACAGGATGCGTCCCTCGCTGATGACGATCGTGGTATCGGGCTGGACCGCCGCCGCGGCCTCGCGCTCCGGATGCACAACCGTGACGCCGGTAATGATGATCACGCCGTCGCCGGGCGTGTCGGCGTGAGCGGCGCCGGCGAACATTGCTGACAGGACCGTGAGTGGGACGAGGCTGCGTGAGGGCATGACGGGCACCTGCAGGTTGAAACTTGCGTGCGACCAGGGCGGTCCAACCGGTGACTAGCGTAAATCACCCGTCGGAGGCATTGCCATGAAAACCCTGCTTGCCCTGGCTCTGGTCGCGGCGGTTGCCTGCGGTTGCGCGTCCGGGCTGTCGCGGAGTTCCGGCGACCGGGTGCTGGAGCGTTATGAACCCTATGTCGGCGAGCCGATCCGCGGATTCACCGCTTTCCGCACGCAGTCGTGGCAGGCGGTCAGCCGCAACCAGCTCATCCTGTGGACCAGCCTGAACGACGCCTACCTGCTGACGATCACCAGCAACTGTCCGGACCTGATGTTCACGGATACCGTGCGCGTGACGTCGAGCGGCAGTCAGATTTCGACGCTGGATCAGGTGCGGGTGCGCGACGACCGCTGTCCGATCCAGAAGATCCAGCCGATCGACATCCGCCAGTGGCGCAAGGACCGCGACGCTACTTAAAGGGGACGCAACCCTTTCAAAGGGGTCGCATCCCCTTTCTAAGGCGATGCGCCGCGATTCGGCAGTTCGTGAAAAGGGATGCGACCCCTTTGAAAGGGTTGCGTCCCCTTTGGAAGATGCGACGCCTTTCAGGGAGACCGCGATGATCAGGTGCCTGCTTGCCGCGCTGCTGCTGGTTACGTCGACCGGTCTGCAGGCCGCCGAGTCCACGCCGCTCGCCCCGGTGGAGGCGCGCTTCCTCGAGTTCCTCGACGCCGCGAACGCGGTGGACTACGTCAATTCCGGCATGGTCGCTGAATACGAAGATCACGATCTCGCCTACTGGGAAGCCGCGGTGCGCGAACGTCACGCCGCGCTTTTCGCAAGCATCGCGCAGCTCGACGAGCCGGGGCTTGCGCCGCCCGATGCCGCCGCACTCGCCGCGATCCGCGTCACGCTCGACGACTACGGCGATCCGAGCCCGGCGGTCGCGAATGCGGAGGCCGAGCTCTCCTGCAAGGACCGCGACAATACGGCGCTCGGCTACGACGACCTGCGCACCGTGCTTTCCGGCTGCTTCCGCGAGATTGGCAACAATCTGCAGTTCGAGGGCGGCACGGTGGATCGCGGCAGCGCGCTCGGCCTGCTGTACGACCTCGAAGAACCGGCGCGACGCAAGGCGCTGTTCGACGCGTTCCTCCCGCTCTGGTCGGCGCTGAACGGCAACAACGAACCGGCGAGTCCCTATCGTCGCCTGATCAAGGCCGCAGCCGCGGAGGCGGCATCCAACGGCTCCGGAGCGGAGGCCGCCGCGCGCGCGATCGGCGTGACGGTCGCCGATGTCGAGCGCTGGCTGGTGCAGATCCTCGGGGCCTGGCGCGACGCAAATCCCGGCCCGCTGGTCGAGCCCTGGGATTACCGCTACGTGCAGGGCGAGGCGAACCGGCGGCTCGCACCGGCCTTCGCGAAGGTCGACATGCTCGCACTCGATCATCGCTTCTATCGCGACCTCGGCGCGGATCTCGACCAGCTCGGCGTCGTCTACGACATCAAGGACCGGCCGGACAAGTCGCCGGTCGCCTACACCGATTTCCTGAAGCGCGGGCGTTATGTGGGCGACGCCTGGCAGCCGACCGTCGCGCGCGTGGTCGGGCGCTACGAGGGCAGCGACCTCGCGTCACTCAATGAGCTCGTGCACGAAAACGGCCACGCCGTGCACATCAGCGCGATCCGGAACCGCCCGGCGTTCACCGACTGGACCGACACGATCTTCACGGAGGCGTTCGCGGACGTGCCTTCCTGGAGCGTGTTCGAACCGGTATGGCAGAAGGAGTATCTCGGCACGGAACTGCCGGTGGCCGTGTCGCTTCGCGGCCTGTACGGCAGCGTCATGATGGACATTGCCTGGTCGTTGTTCGAGATCCGACTGCTGCGCGAGCCCGCGACCGACCCGAACGCGCTCTGGACCGTCATCACGCGCGAGTACCTGCGCATCAAGCCGCATCCGGAGGTGGCGTGGTGGGCGGCGCGCGTGCAGCTCGCGAGCCGGCCGGGCTACATGGTCAATTACGGGCTCGGCTCGGTGCTGACGGCGGAGATGCGCAAGCGCACGGTTGAAGTCATCGGCCCGTTCGATGCCGGCAATCCTAAGTGGTACACGTGGACCGGCGAGCAGTTATTGCGCTATGGCTCCGAGAAGAGCGCGAAAACGCTGATGCAGGAGCTGCTCGGCCGCCCGTTGTCGCCCGACGCCGTCCTCGAGCAGATCCGCCGCATCGGCGAGTAAAAGGGGTCGTGAAAGGGGTCGCATCCCCTTCCTCAAAGGGGTCGCATCCCTTTCCGAGACTTACAATATTGCGGAGCCGCTATCGCAGGGGAAAGGGATGCGACCCCTTTGAGGAAGGGGATGCGACCCCTTTCACGACCCCTTTTAAGTCGGGCCGTAGCCCATCAGCCGCCGCCCGAGCTCCAGCGTCACCAGTAGCGTCATCGCCGCCAGCGCATACCAGCCGACGGTAAACGCTTGCCGCCGCGCGGGCACGTAGTTCGCGCCGATGTGGATGTACACGTGCACGATGCGGCTCACGACGAACACCGTCGCGGCGATCAGCGCCAGCCAATGCACCGCGTGCAGCGCCCACAGCATCGAGCAGAGAACATAGAACAGCACCGGCAGCTCGAACTGGTTACGGATATTGTTGTTGATCTGCATGACGTCGTCGGGCCAGGCGTCGTCGTGCAGCGCGCGCCGAGCCATGTCCACCTTGCCGGCCCGCATCGCGCGGATCTTGGTCTTGATCAGCGCGACGTAGACGAAGAGCGTCAACGCCACCTGCACCAGTACCGGGCCGAAGATCAGATCGCGATTCATCGCGGGGAGTGTAAAAGAAAGGCCCGCATCTTGCGATGCGGGCCCAGCCCGGCTGGACAGGGGGATGTATCGATCAGCCGGACTTATCAAAACGCACAAGCGACCCGAGAGCTTGGGGGTGGCGGGTGCCGCGCACGGGCGACTTTTAATTAGCCTCCAGCTTCGCGCTCGCCTCGTCGAACGAGCCGTGCGCGAACAGCGCGTGGGCGGTCGCACCTGCGCCCATCTGCACGTCCAATTCTTCGCCGACGCCCTGCGTGTCGCGCGAACCGGATTCCGATTGCGCGTGGCCGAACGGCGTCACCAACCCCGAAACGGGGACCGGGGCTTCGCCAGCCACGCGGCCTTGATCCTCGTCACCGGTAGCCATTGCCTGGCTTGATTTCATTGCAACGCGATTGGTGCCGGTTGCCGCGTCTACGGAGACCAGACCGCCACTTCCGCGAAGCTCGCTTTTTTCAGTTGGCTTTGCAGGGGCAGTTGCCGAGGGCTCGGTCGAGACGGTGACCGGCGAAACTGGTGAATGAGGTGCATGTGCCACATGGGCGGGGTCGAAGTCGCGCTGCACGAGCGAGGGCAGATCGCTGCATCCGGCCAGGCTCAGCATCAACAGCAGGATCACAAGGCCCAGCAGCGCGGGCGCGACGGATCCTTCCGACATCTGCAGCGAGCGGCTGATCTCTTTCCTTGTCGCCGGCTGGTCTTGCAACATCCTTCTCCGTTCTTGTTGGGGCCCGAGGTCCCGTTCAGGCCCTACCCGCGTGAACGTGATGCTACGGTCCCGGAGTTACTGTTTGATGTAGGGGGGCGACGGCAGGATCAGTAGGAACCGAGGAAGGCCCCGATCATTATCGAAAAGACGATGAATCGAGATTTCTCGGGTTAGGAACGGGTGAGAAGGGCACGCGCGCGGCGCATCGCGGAAATGCCAATTTTTCAGCCATTCCAAAGGGGTCGCATCCCCTTCAAAGGGGACGCAACCCTTTTCTCCGCGGGATGCAACCCGGTTTGACACAGCGCGAAAAGGGTTGCGTCCCCTTTGAAGGGGATGCGACCCCTTTGGTGGCTCAGGGGCGCGTCAGCGCGACCGCCACGTAGCTCGCCGTGAGCGTCGTGCTGCCGGCGTCGAATGGGCCGTGGGCGTACATCGTCTGCGCATTGGCGCCGCCATTGAGCTTCTCCGCGAGCCTCTCGACGAAGCGCTCCCACTCGCGGAAAACCTCGACGCTGCCCGGCTCGCCGAGCGCGAATAGCCTGCGGCCCGCGGACGGGACAATCGTCAGCGGCGAGGCAAATCCCGTGATATCAAGGATCCGCGGGCCGATCTTGATGTGATGGCGCAGGCCCAGGTCCGGATTCGCGTTATCCACAACCAGCCCGTCCGCGCCCATGGCAAGGAAGGGCGCGCTGCTACCATCCAGGCCCCAGCCGACGCCCAGCACCGCCCGGATCCCGGTGAAATCCACGACCGTGCGGCCCACGAAATCCGGCGGCGCGAGGCCGAATGGCGCCGCAAACCCGAACACACGGACCGGCGAGTCCGGGGTCAGGCCCAGGATCCCGAGCGAACCCGTCGCGACCTCGTAATTGGCGGGGTCAGCGTCGCTTGCCGGCGACACTCCCGTACCCGCGAAGTCGAAGATGGCGGGCCGGCGGCCGTCGATTGCGAAGAGATCGAGCGCCACCAGCCCTGGATTCGCGGAGACGACGCTGCCGGAGAGCTGCGTCAGGTTCAGGCGCACCCGGCCCGCCGTCGCATCGAGCGTCAACGTGTCCACCGTGGGCGTTACAGTCACGTCGCCGAAGGCATGGATGCGCTGGCCGACTGAAATCGCGCCCGGGCGCAGGAGGTTTCGCCCGCCGCCGTCGCGCGTGACGACCGTGTCCGGGCCGATCAGCACCGTGATGTCGCCGCGCACGAAGCGCACGGAATCGTCGCGGCGGATCAGCGTGCCGCCGCGCACCGTGAGCGCATCGTCCGCGCGCGCGATCACGTTGCCACGCACGACGTCGAAACGTGCGCCCGGCACGCTGTCGCCGGCCTGCACGTTCTCCGCCGTGAAGCTGCGGTCCGTGAGATCGAGCACGCCGAATGCAGCTGTGCGGGTACCGGCGGGTTGGCCGGCAAGCTCGGCAAGGCCGGCGGCACCTTCATATTCCACGCCGTCGATCTCGAAGGCGGTGAAAGCCGTCGTTTCGACCGTAAGCATGCCGAGCCGCGCGCTCGGATGATGGAAGGGGCGGAGATCGATGACATAGCTCGAGGCATTCACGTTGACCGAGACGAGCGGTCCGCGGACGCGCAGTTCCTTGTCGTCCACGGGCTGGATCGTCGCGACGACGAAAGGCGCCGCGAACGCCGTCACCGGAACGGTGGTGATATGCACCTGGTGTGAGGCGGCGAGATCGAAGTCGAGCTGCAGCAATGACGGCAGGCCCGGCGCGATGATCACGTGGTTGGCGTCGTCGAGCTGGATGTCGAGCGTCGTGACGCCGAGCGGCGCACCGCCGGCATCGACGACCGTCGCTGCGATCGGCACGCCGTTCAGTTCGACCGTGACGTCGGCATTGGCGTAGTCGAGGGTGATGGAGGCAGCTATATAAGTGCCATTCGGAATCGTCGCGGCCGTGACGAGCTCGGTCAGATCCGCGAGCTCCGCGAAATCCACGCGCTGGCGTACCGGCAGCGTCTCGACCGTCGTGCCGTTCGAGCGCTCGAGGGTGAGCGAGGTGACATCGACGGAATAGGAGAGGAAATCGCCATCCGCGTCGGTCAGGCCGACGAGCAGCGTGCCGCAGCTCGTGTCGCTGCAGCCCAGGCTCGGGGCGGGCGCTTCGCCGTCGCCGCTGCCGCCGCCACAGCCGGCTAGGGCGACCAGCGCGATCGCGACCGGCACTATTAAATGAGCGCGCAGGCGCGCCCAGAGCGGCGTTTCACATAAAATCGTCAAAGCCTGGGACAACATGTTTCTCTCCAGTGACAGGGCGAGCGTATGGAGAGAACGAGGCAGGGCCCGCGCGGTTGACGCCTGAGCGCGCAAAGGGGACGCAACCCTTTAACGTTGCATCCGAACGGCGCGATAAAGGGTTGCGTCCCCTTTACAGCGCGACCCCTTTGAGGAGACAGGGCATGTGGAAATCGGTCGTCGCGATCTGCGCCGGGGCCAGCATCGGCGCGCTGCTGCGCTGGGGACTGGGCTCGCAGCTCAACAGCTGGCTGCCCGCCATCCCGCCGGGCACGCTCGCGGCCAATCTCCTCGGCTGCTACCTCGTCGGCGCCGCTATCGCCTTCTTCGCGAGCCTGCCGGCCATCGCGCCGGAATGGCGGCTCCTCATCATCACCGGCTTCTGCGGCGGGCTCACGACCTTCTCGGCATTCTCCGCGGAACTGCTCCTGCTGATGCAGCAGGGCCGCGGCCTGCTGGCCCTGGGCGCGGCGGCGGCCCACGTCGGCGGATCGCTGCTGATGACGCTCGCCGGAATCGGTACAGTGGTCTGGGCGCGCAGTTGAGCGCCGGGGGAGCCGCCATGGAAGGATCCTTTCTCCGTTTCTACGTCCAGGAAAGCCAGCGCGTGCACGGGCATCTGGCCTGGGAATGGCTGCTCGAGCAGGCCAATGCGCTCGGCCTGCGCGGCGGTTCTGCGTTCAAAGCGATGGCGGGCTTCGGCCGCGACCACACGCTGCACGAATCCCGCTTCTTCGAGCTGGCCGGCAAGGTGGCGGTGGAAGTGGAGTTCATCGTCAACGACGGCGAGGCCGAGCAGCTCCTGGCGCTGGTTCGCCGCGAAAACATCCGGCTTTTCTATGCGCGCATGCCGGCGCAATTCGGCGTCATCAATCCGGATGCGAAGGATCCGACCGGCATTACCGATGCGGTGCCGTGACGGTTGGGCGGCTGCGCCCGCCGCACGCCCGGCGAGGGACTTAAAAAACTCTTACTTATCATCACGATATGTATGGTTGCAAGATGTTATAACGAAAGTTAAACTAACCCAGGATTCGATGAGAGACGCCTCATGACCGGCAAACTGAAAATTCGCCGCATCGGCAACTCCCTCGGCTTCACCGTGCCGAAGGAGATTGCCGAGCACATGCACGTGAAGGAAGGTGACACCGTGCATGTCGTGACCGAGCCGGATGGCGGCGTGCGCCTCTCGGTCTATGACCCGGCATTTGAGGCGACGGTAAAAGCCTTCGAACGCACCCGGAGCAAGTACCGCAACGCACTTCGCGAACTCGCGAAATGATTGCATTTCCTGTTTCGTCCGGTTGATGCAACCCACCTGGGTGTCGCAGCGAGCGGCTCGCCATATTCATGCCGAGCTGATGGCTGAACATGGCGGTCTTGTGGGCCCTGCACGAGAAGGCGCCCTGGAGGCCGTGCTCGCCAGACCGCAACAACTTCTCGCGTACACATCGGACGCCATCACTCTCGAGCGCTTGGCGGCTGCCTACGGCATTGCATTGGTCCGAGGCCACTGCTATCCGGACGGGAACAAGCGCCTGGCACTTGCGATCATGGACGTATTCCTGCAATTGAACGGTCTGGAACTGACGGCGAGCGAGCCCGATGCGGTGCTGACACTGCGCGCGGTAGCCGCGGGCGAGATGGAAGAGGAGGATCTGGTCCGCTGGGTGCAGGAGTACTCGGCGCCGGCAAGCTAACTCTCGCGGCGCGAGTCAGTCCACCAAAAGGGGTCGCATCCCTTTCAAGCCTGTGCGGTGCCGAGTTGAACTCGTTGAATGAAGGGGATGCGACCCCTTTCAAGTCCGATCCCGCTGCTTGCGCGCCGCTTCCCACAGATCTCCAACTACATCCTCGCCCGGCGCGTAGGGCTCGCGCAGGAACTCGAACGAGCCCAGCTCTTCGCCCAACGCCTCGACCGTCTCCTGCAGGGCCGGCGTCTGATAATCGAGCGCAAACGCCTCGATCGCCTGCGCTCCCGCTGGCGACAAATGCTGCTGAAACCGCATCCAGGCGTCGAACACCGCTCCCCAGCGGCGCGAGTACGGCGGCACGATGAAGGTCTTGCCCTGCAGATCGGTCTCGCCGACATTGCCGATGACGAGCCCGTGCAGCGCGGGGATCGCGAACTGCCGGAGGCCGATCGCCATGGAAAGTACCTGCACGGCGGCGGCCTGTATCGCGGCTTCGCGCAGCTCCGACTGCACGGCGAGCCAGTCGGCATCGCGCAGCCGCTGGTGCCCGCGCGCGATTGCGTGCTTGGGCACGATGAGCCAGGGCCATTGGCGCAGCCGCGCCGCGCCGCCGACATGCATGCGCAGGCCGACGCAGCATACCGCGATCTGTTCCGCGTCCACGACCGGCACGAGCCAGCCCGCATAAGTGCCGCGTCGATCCGCGTGGGCGCGATGCGCCCAGGCTGTTGCCGCGAAGCTGCGCGCGACTTTCGCGATCAGGCGCCGCGCGCCTTTGGCCGTGGTGATGCCTTCGGACTCATTGAACCTGCGAAACGCGCCTTCGCTTGCCTGGCGGCAACGCTCGCGCAGTTCCCGCAGGTCGTGGCGGGCGAGGCCCCGGGCGTGCCGGTCGGTGATGTCCTGGGTGCTCACGGGCCGATTGTGCGTCCAACCCGGGCTCAGGGGCCTTGTGACTGCGAGTGGCGCGTAGCGCCGATTTCGGTGCCTGGCCGCAGCGCCCGCAAATTGCGGGCGGTTATAACGCAACTCATTGATTGTCTGCCTGAAAACGAAGTCGATCGGGAATCGTTGAATGTCCCGGGATTTCCTTGCGGCGGCCTTGCGGCCTGATCGGCGTGTGCCTTCAGTAGGGCGCCGAGTTGGTCAGCATGATCAACGCTACGTTTAATATGGGTCGAGAAAGGCGCCATGGTCAACGCAACCGCCCATAAGCGCGACCGGGCTGGGCGCTACGTAGCACAACCCACCAGGTATCGGGCTTTCATCCTTGCCCCGCTCCCGCCCGACCCTCCGCTCGACCTGAGCGGCCCCACTACCGGGGGAAGATCACCGGGTACGACAGTGGCTCGGTGTGACGCCCGCCGCCGCGATCGTCCTGGTCGACATCGTGCCAGTCAGATCCAGAAGCGCATGACCGCGAGGGTCATGCCGAAGCAAACCACGATCAACGAACCCAGCTGAATGACGATGCTCTGCTTCTGGGCAGCCAAGTCCCGGGACACTTCGCTGCGCAGCGAATCGAACCTCTGATCCACCAGCTGGAAGCGGCCGTCCATTTCCTGCCGCAGCAGCTCGTTCTCTTGCCGCAACTCCTGCCGCAGCATTTCGGTCCCCTGCCTGGTCTCCGATCTCAGGAGCTCGAGGTCTTGCGTCATCGCCGATCTCAGGAGCTCGAGGTCCTGCTTCATCGCCGATCTCACGAGCTCAAGGTCCTTCTTCGTCACGAGGGACTGAGCTTCGAGATCCCGCTTGGTCGCCAGCGTCGTGCCCATGTCGCGCTCCATGGCATCCACGACCGCCCGCGCCTTGTCGGATGGCACGTTGATGCTGACGAGGGCATCATACAGCGAGTAGAGGTAATCCACGGACATCCCACACGACTGGCACAGCGGCACCCGTGTGGCGAGCACCAAGCGCGTTCGCGTGCGCCTTATGTGACGTGAGCGCGGCCTTTCGCGCTCAGAGTCGAACGGCAGTGATCAGCACGAAACAGCCGATCGCCATCATCCAGCCGAAGCGGAGGGTCAATCGAAGCTCAAGTAACTCAAATTGCTGATGAAGCTGCCTGGACTGCAACTGCATTATCTGATGCTGCAGTTCCAATTCGCGCTTCAACATCAGATCCTGTCGAGATTCCAACATGATATCCATGGACTGCTCCAGGTGCGCTGAGTGCGGCGCAAGGTTCTGCAGCTCTTTGGTACGCTTCAAAAAATTGGACGCTGCAATCTGATTACAGTCAATACTTGAAATTCGCAATGGCAGCTTGCCGAAATCCCGCCTGAGCTCCTCCGGGCGCGGCCGTTCAGGACGGCCTGGATCGTCTGCCCAGGGCAATCGTTATGCGCTGCAATTCAGCGTAAATCACGCGCGCCTGCTGGACGTTGACGTCCTGCATCGAATTGTCGAGGAACCACCGCGAGTTCGGGCGCATCGTCTTGCGCGGCATGTAGGCCGCGTTGGTGGTCGTCGAGCGAAATGTCGCGCGGTCCGTCCGGCGATTCACGATGAGGATCTTCCGCCAATCGTCGTTGGGATCATTGAGCACGATGAAGTACGGGTTCTCGCCCCAATCTTCGCCTGCCAACGTAATCTCCTCCAACATTGCGGCGCGATCCTTCGCGTTGACGTCGTCTGAAACCGTCACCTGGAACTCGGGGTTGCGCTGATCGCGGAACTCGTCTCCAAGGCCGCCGAGCTGCTCGAGCTTCGTGTACATAGCGAGGGCCGCATGCACGTCGATGGTCCACACGTCGTCCTTCGTGACATAGAAACGCCGATTGTGACCGCCCGGTTCCAGGCGGGTACGCCAGCTCACCACATTCCAGGTCTTACCCTCGTGCACGGACGTGCGCGACTGGAGCGCCAGCGTGATTTCCGTTCCGTCGGGCTGGAAGCCAAGCACGGAGTGAATTCGCCGGTAGCGGGTCGCCGGCTGGCCTCCACCATCGTCGTCGTCGAGCTTGGCGTTTTCGGCGGCCTGGGCTTCGATCCAGTGCTCGCGGTACTCATCCGCCGCGGCCACGAGGGTGGCCTGGCGCTGGCGCGTCGGCGCCTCGAGAAACTGGGTGAGGTGCTCACGAAGTCGAGTGGCGGCTTGCTTGCTCATGGTGTCTCTCGAACAATTTTGAGTGAATACAGTATGGGCGCGTCATCAATATACTGCAATATACATAAAGCAGTATAGTCACGGAAAGAGAGGCTGAACGAAGCTTGACTCATTCTTTAGCAGGGGATTCCGTTATTAAAAATAAACGCGTATTATTTAATAACAATCAACGCTATTAAAGGATAGCGCCCAGGAGGCGACGACATGCAACGCGGCCCGACCGGCCACTTCGAGGAGACCACGACCGCGGGCGAGCGGGTGCGCGCTTTCGTGCCGAATCCACTTCCGCCGGAGCCACCAATCGATTTGTCGGGCACCCCTCAGGCCCATCTGGACGCCGCGCTACTCGCCTGCGGCCGGCTCGACGGCGTTTCCGCATTGCTGCCAGACCCCGACCTGTTCCTCTATGCCTACGTCCGTCGCGAAGCAGTGCTCTCGTCGCAGATCGAAGGCACGCAATCATCGCTTTCAGACCTGCTGCTTTTCGAGCTCGAAGACGCGCCCGGTGCGCCGATGAACGACGTCGTCGAAGTCTCGAACTACGTCACCGCGCTCCAGCATGGCATCACCCGCGTGCGCGAAGGGTTCCCGCTCTCGAGCCGGTTGCTGCGTGAAACGCACGAAATACTCCTTTCCCGCGGCCGCGGAGCTGGCAAGTTGCCCGGGGAGTTCCGTCGGACCCAGAACTGGATCGGGGGTACCCGCCCCGGCAATGCCGCCTTCGTCCCGCCACCCCCGGGGCGCATCGCGGATGCCATGGGCCACCTCGAGCGCTACGTGAATGATGCTGCCGCGTCACCGCCGCTCATTCGAGCGGCGCTCGCGCACGTGCAGTTTGAAACCATTCACCCGTTCCTGGACGGCAACGGACGTGTGGGCCGCCTGATGATTCCGCTGATCCTGCACGAGGCCGGGATCCTGCATCAGCCCTTGCTCTATCTCAGCTTGTACTTCAAACAGCACCGGGCCGAGTACTACCGCCTGCTGGATATCGTCCGTCGGGCGGGGGACTGGGAAGCCTGGCTTTCGTTCTTCCTGCAAGGCGTCGCTTCGACTGCGACTGATGCGGTCGCTACGGCGCATCGCCTGCTCGCGCTCTTTGAGGAGGACGAGCAGCGCGTGCGCGCCCTGGAGATTGGCCGCGTTTCGGCCAGCGTACTGCAGGTCCTGGCGGCGATCCGGCAACGGCCGGTTGCCTCGATTCAGGACTTGAGCCGCCGGTCCAGGCTGACTATTCCGACGGTTACCAACAGCATCCGAATCCTCGTCAAGTCGGGAATCGCGGCAGAGCTGACCGGACGCAAGCGTAATCGCGTCTTTGCGTATCAGCGGCTGCTCCAGATCCTGAACGAGGGTGCGGAGCCTCTGCGGGGGCAGGGATGACTCGGCTTTCTGCGCGTAACGCGTCGCGATTCAACCAGCGTTCAGATCCAGAAGCGCATGACAGCGAGGGTCATGCCAAAGCAAACCACGATCAACGAACCCAGCTGAATGACGATGCTCTGCTTCTGGGCAACCAAGTCCCGGGACACGTCGCTGCGTAGCCTGTCGAGTTTCTCATCCACCAGCGCAAAGCGGCCATCCACGGCCTGCTTCAGCAACTCCAGATCCCGCTTGGTCGCCAGCGTCGTGCCCATGTCGCGCTCCATGGCATCCACGACCGCCCGCGCCTTGTCTGACGGCACGTTGATGCTGACGAAGGCATCTTACAGCGAGTAAATGATCTGGCTCAGCCGAGCAACCACGCGAGATGCCTCGCGCCGTGCACCACGCGCAGTCCTGGCGCGATGTCATCGCGTACCCGGCCCAAGGCGGGCGCACCCGCCAGCAGGCGAAGCGCTTCATCAATCTCGTCCAGCAGACGGTCGGCAGCGTCAGGATCGTCCGTGGCGATGTATAGCCAGATCTCGAGACGATCCCGATTCGCAGAATCCGTGAGGACGACACGGGTCATTTACCTCGTTGGCCCCTGCTTGCTCGAGTCTGTACCAGCCGCCGGCGCCCCTCACGCTTCGTCTTATCGGTGTCGAGCGCGCGCCTGCCCGGGGTTGCCAGTCCCTCCTGCCAGAGCCGTCGAATGTCGGCGAACGCTTCCGCGCGCGTGGCGCGGCGGTCTTTCCATTCGCGCAACGCCTCGCGGATCACTTCGCTGGTCGACGCGTAGTCGCCTGTTCCAACCGCGGCTCGCACGAGTGCCAGCATGTCCGCGGGCAACGCCACGCTGATTTTCTCGATGTTTGGCATGGATCCTCCGTTACAAGGAGGAAATAGTAGCAAATATTCCTACCGCCCGGAAAATCGCAGTGGTTACAGCCGGCGCTCTACTTGCCCAGGTCTGCGGTAAATCCGATTGGCCGGGCTTTTGGCGCGATTGGGGTCATCAGCGCGCATCGCCGTGTAGACTTCCGCGAACTGCTTTCGTGTCCTGGCATCCAGCGTCGCCAAAGACTTCTCGAGCCCTTCAAGCCTCCCAGCCAACTCCGTGTTCGAGGCAAGGGCTTCGCGAAGCTTCACGAACGCGCGGACGACGTAGGCCGACATTTCGATGGCGTGGGGACTGTTGAGGACGGTGGCCGCCATGATCGCGCCGTGCACTGTGAAGGCCAGGGGTGGATATCGCGGATTTCGGAACCGGCGAGAGGCGCTTGCATTCTGCAAGCGCCTAATATGTAACTCGTTGATTTCCAACTGAATCACAAAGTCCGCGACGATACTGTACTTGGCGTACCCAAGTACGACTGTCAGAGTTTCACCAGTCCCCAGTAGGTGGGGGTGGCTAGATAAGCCCTGACACTCTCCAGTTTGAAGCTGGCAATCTCTTAGATTTTCTAGTCGAGCGTCTTTTGCCAGCTGGCGGAATGGTCCTAGCTATGTTTGAGGCCTACTTTGACGAAAGCGGCTGCGACGACGGTTCGAAGCTGTTGGTGGTTGGCGGGTATCTGGTTGATTCGGGGAAGGTAAGGCGCTTGGATCGCAAATGGCGTGCGGCCCTAAGACCACTTGGTCTGTCCTATTTTCACATGGTTGATTGTGCCCATGGGAACGGGCCATACAAGAAACTGACCATAGATCAGCGCATCGCGTTGGTCACCAGACTGATCTATCTCATCAAGCAACACGCGGCCATGGGATTCATGGCGGTCGTGAATCCCAAGCGATTCCAAGACATTCCACGTATGCCGGATGCTTACACTTTCGCGCTAGAGATGGTCCTGTTCGCCATTGGTGCATGGGTACTCTGAAAACCGGACCCGCGTGTGGCATTTTTCATTGAAGCCGGGCACCAAAACGGACACAGGGCCAACAACTATTTGTTACGCCATAAGGACAGTACGGACAAGGACATTTCCAAATACTACGTCTCACACACATTTGCAGCGAAGAAAGATTTAACGGTTCTTCAGGCAGCCGACCTTTTGGCGTGGCAAACGGCAAAATTCCATAAAGACAAGATTGCGAATCTGCGAAAGACAAGGTTAGATTTTCTGAGTTTGGTTGAGCACCCTCATGCCTTTGTCTATCTAACGCTAGACAATAAATACCTAGCGTTGAGTATCGATGAAACGCCGCACCTCCAGAATTTGGATCGAGATCGATACCTTAAAGCGATGTTCGGAGAGGGCCAGCACGCCGATGAACTACTTGAGAATTTCAATCGCTACTTTGAAACCAGATTAGTTCAGCAAGGCCCGATTAAGTTTGAAACCCTACAAAAATAGGGTGTTAGTGCTCACCGAATCAGTTGGCGAACTACTAGCCTCTAGAATCGGCGCTTGATGGCCTCGATAAAGTCAGCGTCGATTCTGGTTCTCTCGTCGCACTTGGCTAGCAATTCGCGGTGCGGGCTGGCGCCGTGATACACGTGTACGACGACGCCCTCCTGTTTTGCAACCTCTACGGCGGGCAAGAAGTCGCTGTCTCCCGCCAGCAACATGGCTTCGTTTATTTGATGCTTAGCCGCGAGTTGCACCATATCGACGCCCAACAAAATGTCCACGCATTTCTGCTCAAAAACGGGCCGGCCGTTCTGATTGCCGCGGAAGGCGAGCTTTCCGAGCCGCACCTCAAATCTCGGAATTTGATTCAGGGCGTAATGAAACTTTTGGCAACGCGCAAACCGTTCACGTTCTTCAGTAGTCGGTTTTGCGGACTGGTAGGGGAGGCAGTCGTAGTAGTAGGCGCGCAGCAATTCGCGGGTGCCAGCGATTCGGTTAACGACGGCCGCAAAATCAATCGCCGGTCTGCCGAATTCCTCTCGCAGGACAAACTGCAAGTAAGCGCCGTCAATGAAAATAGCGCAGCGAGACATATCCCACCTCGTACTCCATCAATAAAAAAGGCGCTGCAGTTATTCACTGCAGCGCCTCTATCTTTTCCTGACATCCCTATTGGGAACATCAGGGAATATTTATGGCGTGAACATTACCACGCCAATTACGCGCGTCAATCAGAAACTGCCTACAACGCGACGAGTTGCACGATGTGCAATTACTGTACATATATACAGTATCCGTGCCTGCTAGTTAAGCCTTTCTTGCGGGGCGTCTTGGGACCACCCGACGAAAGACTCGTTCATAAGTCACTGTATTCTTGGTCGTACCAGCAGCTTTCGCGGCTTCTACGTCGGACGGGACGTTGATGCTGACGAGCGCATCATACAGCTAGTACAGATAATCCACGGGATGGGGCTCACAGCTTCCATTCGGCGCAGATAGCCTGGCCGCAAATTTGAGTGGTCGTGGACCGACAATTCGCCGCGAAGGGAGAAATTCGCCCTGGCTCGCGGCGCTGCCCGTGCCGGGCGGTGGTCGGCTGTCACGATCTCGGGGGCTTTTTCGGTTCGAGCTTATGTCCATCCCACTGCCGCTTCGCCCGGTCCTCGAACTCGCGACGCGTCCGCCGCCGGCTCGCCTATCCGGCGTCCGCCGGCCGCGAGACAGGCCCCTATCGAGTCGAACGGCTGGAAGTAGATCGTCTGCTGGAAATGCACCGTCCCGCGCTCGTGGCAGATGCCACTGCGGGACATCTTCACGGCAGGATCCGTGTCGGGGGCCTGGGCGTGAGCCACGAACGCTAGGCCCAACTCATTACCCATCTTAATGCGCTCTTCCTGACCCTTTGCAGTAACCTCTTGATTGCTAGAGCACGCGGGCTCAGCAGGGGGTGGCGGCGTGAAAGAGCAGGTCGTCCTGGTCGACTTCGAGAACGTCCAGAAGCTCGACCTGGCGCGACTCCCCGCCCATGCGCGCATCCGGATCTTCGTCGGCGCGCTGCAGGCGAAACTGCCGACCGCGTTGGTGCTACAAGCGCAAGCGTCAGGGCACCCCGTCGAGTGGATCCGGATCGAGGGCAACGGCCCCAATGCGCTCGACTTTCACATCGCCTGCCATCTGGGGGAGGGCCTCGCCCGGACGCCGCAGGCAGAGTTCGTGGTCGTCTCGCGCGATACGGGATTCGAACCACAGCAGAAATCGTTTTGCTGCAGTTAAGCGTCATGCATGTCTGGCCAATTCTCAATGTACGCTTGATTCCATCGAGATCTGCTGAGTGATCAAAGTTGTAGACATCTTCGCTGGACCCGGAGGGTTGAGCGAAGGGTTCGCGGCGGTTACGGACGCTCGCGGAGAACCCGTCTTTGACGTGAGGCTCTCCATCGAAAAAGATGAGCAGGCTCATAAGACCCTGCAGCTTAGGACGTTCTTTCGACTATTTCCGAAAACTGCTCCAGCGGATTACTACCGCTTGCTGCGGCGTGAAATAAGTCTCAAGGAACTCTATGACTTACATCCGGTAGAGGCGGAACTTGCCTCTGACCGGTGCTGGCACGCAACGCTTGGACCAGATGGAGAATCGGCAGTCGCGGTACGAAGTCGCATCAAAAAAGCGGTTGGCAACGACAGTAGCTGGATACTCATTGGCGGGCCACCATGCCAAGCGTACTCCTTGGCTGGCCGATCACGGAATCACGGTAACCCGAAGTACAACCCGGTGAAGGATGCTCGGCAGCGCCTCTACGTTGAGTATCTGCAGATTCTTGCGGAACATCGTCCCGCCGTATTCATCATGGAGAATGTTAAGGGACTGCTCTCTGCCACACTAGAAAATGAGCGGGTATTCCACCGCATATTGGAGGATCTACGTGATCCGGCTGCGGCTGTCGTGAGAGAAGGTCGTGGTGGAATTCATTCTCGCAAAGGCGGCTACCGAATTCACTCACTGATCGAAGACAGCGTGTTTGAAGACGGCACACTTGAGGGCTCTGTAATCCGCGCAGAGATCTTCGGAGTTCCCCAAAAACGTCATCGCGTCATTCTGCTTGGCATACGCGACGACATAACAGGAGTGAAGCCCAGAATCCTGCGGAGAGCTCCCAAGCCTGTTTCAGCATCCCGGATCTTGAATACGCTTCCTAGGCTTCGTGGCGGCCTTTCTCCTAAGGCCAAAGACTCCCCCGGTGCGTGGCGGGATTTTCTGCAAGCGCAAGCGACCCGCCGATGGTTCAATGCCGGTACCAGGAAGGTAGACAGCCTTGCGCTGAGCAAGCTCATCCGCAGAAAGCTGAGAGCAATTACCCTCCCTGCTGCCGACCGCGGTAGCGAGTTTATCAGCGGAGACTTCACCATTGCGTATAGACCAGGTTGGTTCTGCGACGCGCGGATTGGCGGCGTCTGTAATCACAGCAGTCGTGCTCACATGGGCACCGACCTGCTCCGTTATTTCTATGCGGCTTGCTACGCAAAACGTCACGGCAAGTCGCCATCACTGAAACACTTTCCAACAGATCTGTTACCAAATCATGGCAACGTGAGTGAAGCAATTGAGAGTGGTAGCCACTTCTCCGATCGTTTTCGTGTTCAAGTCGGATCGCGCCCGAGCACAACGATCGTCTCGCATATCAGCAAGGACGGGCACTACTACATCCATCCAGATCCTCTGCAATGCCGCAGTCTTACAGTGCGCGAAGCAGCGCGATTGCAGACATTCCCGGACAACTACCTGTTCTGCGGCAATAGAACTTCACAATACATCCAGGTTGGAAACGCTGTCCCACCGCTTCTTGCGAAGCAAATCGGAGAAATCGTGCGGGATTTTCTCAAAGCAGCGGGCCTAAATAACTAGTGGACAGGTTGTCGAAGGCAGAACGAAGCTGGAACATGTCTCGTATCAGTGGCTCCGATACCGCGCCGGAACGCGCCGTCCGGTCTCTGCTGCACAAGCTGGGCTATCGTTTTCGCTTACATTCTCGATCACTTCCAGGCCGGCCGGATATCGTGTTGCCAAAATACCGAACAATTGTCTTTGTTCATGGATGCTATTGGCACCGGCATCAAAGGTGCCCCTTCGCATATGTTCCGAAGACGCGGACACAGTTCTGGTTGAAGAAGTTCAGTGCCAACGTGGCGAGAGACCGGCGTGTGGTGCGCACGCTTCGCAGTGTCGGGTGGCAAGTCGTGGTTGTCTGGGAGTGTGAACTGCGTAATCCCATGTACTTGTCACGTAGGCTTGTCGGCGTCCTACGCGGCTGAATCGGATACTTGGATCGCAAACACTAAGAGGTCACATGGCAAGGTCCAAATCCACTCTAGAGGTAATTCCGTCCGCAAGGCGGCTAATCCGTTCTTTGCGAGATGTAGGTTACGACTTCAAGCATGCTGTTGCAGATCTGATTGACAACAGTGTTGCTGCCGGGGCCTCATCAGTCGCTATCGACATGCGGTTCGATGGTAAAGATTCGTTTCTTCGCATCGCAGACAACGGCGTCGGCATGAATGGTACAACGATTACCGAGGCAATGCGTTTCGGCACGGAACGCGACTATGAAGCCGACGAACTTGGAAAGTTCGGCCTGGGTTTGAAGACCGCTTCGCTTTCGCAATGCTCCCGTCTGACTGTAGCGAGTCGCTTCGACCGGGCAGTTAAACGCATTGAGACGAGGCAATGGGACCTCGCTCACGTTGAGACGAGCAACAGATGGGAGATCATCGACCTGCCAACCGATGAGCGCCCGGACGCGCTGGTCGAACCACTGTACGGCGCAACCGGAACAGTCGTTCTGTGGGAAGTTATGGATCGGGTGCTTGGCTACAAGATCCCATGGGGTGATCGGGCCCGCAACGGATTTCTGCGACTAGCAGACGAACTGGATCAGCACCTTGGCATGGTATTTCATCGGTTCCTCACGGGTGAGGCACGTCGTCGGAAGAAGCTGAGAATCACATTGAACGGCACGAAAGTTGAAGCATGGGATCCGTTCGCAAGGGACGAAAAGGCCACAATTCGGTTTCCAACCAAGCAGCTGGAGATCCACGGAGATGATGGACCTGGACTTGTAGCCTATACCGCACACATCCTGCCGGCGCAGGAGCGATTTTCGTCCCTTAAGGCATTCAATCGATATGCCGGCCCCGGTAAGTGGAACTACCAGCAGGGTTTCTATATCTATCGCGCCGACCGCATGATTCAGAGCGGAGGATGGTCTTATATGCGGACATCCGACGAACATACAAAGCTAGCCCGCGCCGCACTCGATTTTTGGCCAGACCTCGATTCCGCGTTTGATCTTAACGTCGCAAAGGCCAGAGTAAATTTGCCGGCGCAACTTAAGGAGCAACTTCGACCACACGTCGAACAACTGGCTAAGCAGGCAAGGAAAGTCTATTCGCCACTACCCAATACACTGCCCGGGCATACCAACAGGCCTCAAGACGGCATCTCATGTGAGAGTTCAGAGTTGCGGCCAGGCGTTAAGCCATTAGTGCAATACAGTAGCGGATACCCGTCGACCCCGTCAGACGGCGGCCAGGTTTCGGCAAAAGTAACACTCGTGCAGGTCGGCCGCGCAATTGACAGCGCCGCGGCGAAGGCTGGTGAGAACGCTGCTCTGAAGCGGATCAAGAAGGCGCTAAATTCTAAGAGCCCCGAGACGGCAAGGACACTTGGGTGGTAAGTATGGTTGAGCAATATCTGCGAGCAGTACGAAGCCTTATCGACGCCTTAAACGTACGTCTCGTCGAAGCACTCGACATGGCTCGCGTGCCAAGTGAGCTTCGAGAGATCGTGCGTATCCGCTTCGAAGAGGAGACCGCGCTTCCGATTCGGCGAGCGAATGTGCTCTCCGGCAACGGAGGCCCTCGGCCGTGGTTTCAACAGTGGTACTCGTCCAATGGATACTACTGGCGGAGGCAACGTCAGTACTTGATCGATCGATTTGCATGGAACCAAGCAGATGTCGAGTCGCTGGACGACGCCACTGACAAGATACTCAAGCATATGGAAGATCCACGCCCAACAGGCCCAGAACAGTTCAATGTTCGTGGGCTTGTCATGGGCTACGTACAGAGTGGCAAGACAGCAAACTTCTGTGCGCTGATTGCGAAAGCTGCGGACGCAGGCTACAAGCTCGTCATTGTTCTTTCGGGAATTCATAATTCTCTTCGGCTTCAGACGCAGCGACGAATAAATCGAGCGCTTGGACTTGACCCGACCGGTGTCCAGGAGCCCGAGCCCGGACGACGCTGGATCGCACTAACTACGCCGGTGTTGCATGGAGACTTTCGGGCCGGAACAATCGATGCCAACGTGCTCCAGGGAAACGAGCACGTTCTACTTGTCTGCAAGAAGAACGCATCGGTGCTTAGGCGACTTACGACCTGGATCGAGAACCGGGCGCCGGCAAGCCTGCCCGTCCTCATCATTGATGATGAGGCGGACCAAGCCTCCATCAATACTGGAGGAAATCGTTTACCTGTACCGGAGGAATCTGATCTCGCCCCGGATGACTTGGACAACCCGCAGCAGATTGAAGACGAGTTAGACCCGTCCGTCATCAACGGATTGATTCGCACACTCATCCGCTCGTTCTCGCGCGTCTCGTATGTTGCCTATACGGCGACTCCCTTCGCCAATGTGCTCATAAATCACCTTGCCATTGACCGCGACGTGTTTCAGGATCTATATCCTCGCGATTTTATCGTCGCGCTGCCTCGCCCAAATAACTACACAGGTGCCGAACGGCTATTTGGGCGCGAGCCGCTTCCTGGTGAGCAAGCAGGGCAGCCGGCGCTCGACATCATTGAGCTTGTACCCGAGCACGAAGCCGATCTTCTGACGCCACGAGGCCAGGATGTAGACAACTACGATCCAGTGGTCCATCCGTCAATGCGGACAGCGTTCCTTGATTTCGTGCTTGCTGCCTCTGCCCGTATTCATCGGACGGGCGGCGACGTGCCTGCGACGATGCTTATTCATACACATCACCGCAAGGCAATTCAGAACCAACTGGGCGAGCATCTCAGGACGTTTGTCTCTGAAGTCCGTCAGAGCTGGCGATATGACCGACCGGCGATTCGACCCGAACTGATTCAGCGATGGGACAACGCATTCCGCCCGGTGATCGCGTCTGTGGATGTCAATCGCGATATCACGTTTAACGCTATCGAAGAGCATGTGGATCGTTTCTTCCGCGACCCGGTACCCGTACTCGTTCTGAACTCGGATTCCGCCGACCAGCTTGACTTCGAAACAGACCCGAATGTGAAAGCAGTCGTGGTTGGTGGTAACCGTTTGTCGCGCGGCTTGACACTTGAGGGCTTACTCGTGAGCTTCTACGTCCGCCGCACAGAGTACTTTGATACCTTGATGCAGATGGGCCGTTGGTTTGGATACCGCGAACAGTACGTAGACCTCACGAGAATCTGGACGACCGAAGAGCTTTCGGGCTGGTTTCGCGACCTTGCCCTTGCTGAAGAGGAACTTCGCCAGGAGATTGCTCGCTACGAGCGGGAGAATCTGACACCCATCGATTTTGGGCCTCGCATCCGCAGGCACCCTGCAATGATGATTACAGCCAGGAATAAGATGGGAAGTGCCCGCATCGTGTCGCAGAACTACTCTGGATATATGCTCCAGACGACCGCGTTTCGGCTGGAGGATCGCGCATGGCTTCAGTCGAATCTGGAAGCCACCAAGCAACTACTAGCCGATATTGGCGCTCCGAGCCATACGTCTTCCACGCCTTCGCGCCCGATTTGGGCTGACGTGCCATGGCAGGCTGTCGATCTGTTCCTTTCACGCTACCGGTTCGATCCACGCGGGTCGCACGAAATGGGCGCTATCCGACAGTACCTTCAGGCGCAAGCCCGACAGGAGGAACTTGTTGAATGGATTGTTGCGTTGCGCGGACTCCCACAAACCGACAATCAACTTGGAATGGAGCCGCTGTTTGCCGTCGGCGGAGTTCCTGCTAATCGAATCGGCCGGACACGTCTGCGCAACAAGCCGTTCGACATTGGCACTCTAGTCAATCCTGCCACCTTCGATGGAGCGCCGCGATCAGGTGATGAAGAAATTGGATTAACGGACCAACAATTGAAGGCTGCACGCGCCACTGCGGAAGTCGATGTCGATCCAAGGGGTCGCTTCCCAAGGGCATTGCGTAGTCAGCGCAGCTCGCGGCAGGGGCTCTTGCTGGTATATCCGATCAGCCCAGCGTCACAACCGAGGGCGGGCGCCCAGAGCCGCCTTCCGCTTTTTGACGACCTACAACAGGATGGCGCTACTGTTGTTGGTATCGCAATCGTGTTCCCGCGCAGCGACAGTGCTGCCACTATTGAGTATGTAGTTGGATCGATCGGCACGTCACAGGGAGATAATCAGTGACATTGGAGGAACTCGAATCATCGTGGAGTGCCTTGGAGCCGCCTACCGTACCAAACGCGATCACTGGTCGACGTGCCGTCGGCCTTCCCGCAGATCGGTCCATCTACGTTGCCGTGGATAGCCAGCGACGCCGACATCTTCTTATTCAAGTTCCAGACGAGACAACGCCTGTTAGTCAGCGCGAAACACGCAGCCTTGAGATAACAACAGCACGATTCCAAGTCGGCTCAAATCCCGAGTCGCTTTACGTAGACCTTGTATGTACCGACTCTGCTCAGCATGCCACATTTACTGCGATCGCCCAGGACCTCATTCGGTCCCTCGCGCAGACTCCCGGCCCATTGCGGGATTCAATCCTTGGTGCCCTAGGTCGCTGGCGAGCCTTCTGGACGGTCAAGACGACAGGCATGAGCCGAGAAGATGCTTTGGGTCTGTTCGGAGAACTGTGGTTTCTTCGAAGATGGCTTGGAACTACGAGCGTTTCGGCCGTAAAGCGATGGCAGGTAACCGACTCTGCTCGACATGATTATCAATGGCCGTTGGCGTCCATCGAAGTTAAGACGGCAGCAACGCAGTCCGCCAGCGCGCCAATTCACCATATCGCGAGCCTGGAGCAGCTAGCTGATCCTGAACAGGGACAGCTGTACTTGTTCAGTCTTCAGGTGTGTGACGACGCGCTAGCCGCAAACACTCTTCACAGCCTTGTCGGATCGTTGATTACCGAGCTGCAATCTGATGTTCAAACATTGGCCGAATTCAATGCCAAGTTGGCGGCGCGCGGCTATTCTCCTGCCGACCAGCAGGCTCCTGCACGTGCGGTTCGGATTCTTGCCGAACGGTTATATCGTGTTGACGCAACATTTCCAAGGCTTATCCGGGACACATTCGGACAGCAGGGCATCCCCCGAGGCATCACAAGTGTCAGCTATCAACTAGACCTAGGCGGTTGTGATGCTTGGTTGGTCGCGACGCAACCTCAGCACGGAGACGCGCTCTTCGAATGAATAATGGACGCTCCCGGTGTAATGAGGAAGGTTAAGAAGAGATTGCAGGAAGGAAAAAGCGGGGTAGGGACGACGGGCTGACCGGCAAGCAGACGGTTACGGAACGACCACAACGTTGCGCACAGCCAGCGGACTGCATGCATTAGCCGCGTCACTTCGAATCGGTTTGTTGTGTCCGATTCTGATCGGAATCCCGCGGTTTTTCAAAATCATTGTTCGAAAGGTCTTTGGATTTCTCAACGGACGTATTAGTCGGTACGAATTCCCTAGGTGCCTGCTGATTTGCAGGCTGCACGTCGGGAGCGTTGGATTGTGGAGCATCGCCTTTGATGACGGCCACTGCAGCAATCGCCGCGACGATTGCAGCCAGCGCACCTATGAATGCCAACCCCATTGCGATCCATGATGCCCAATGCTTGGTAATCAAGCGATCAACCTGATCAGTTGTTGGAAATACACCAGTACCAGACGATTCATACGCATCAGCGAGAGACCTAGGAGAAACTTCAATGTCTCGCCTATTGAACTCGCGCTCCAAGTCCGAACGCTTTCCAGTCTTTGGATACGCCTCGGTATCATGCTCGAGCCTGAAGAAAATAACTGTAAAGACCGGCTCTCCAGCCTGAAGTACTTGCCGCGACTTGCGGAGATTGAGAGCCTTGACGGTAAGTGGACCGCAATAGCCTGGATCGACGTGCCCCGGATTGAGTACGAGAAATCCTCGTGAACTCATCTCGTTGATAGCAAATGCGAACGCTGCAATGTCATTCGGTAGGCGCAACTCATCCGCAGTAAAAAGACTGACAATGCCCCCGGCAGGGACGATTATTTGTCGCTCGCTGTCTTCATGCAGTCGGGTTATATGTCCGTTGTCAAAGACCGTACCGACAACCATGTCATAGCTGCAACCCTGCGCACGGGCGAGATCGCCGTTGGTAACGAGCTTGCCATCTGCAATTAATCCCGCAATTTCCTTCTTGGCCAAAATGCCTGCAGCCATGACAATTCTTCCTGACTAGAGAGGTTCGACAGAACCAAACTTATTGATGCATGATCGCGTAGCCAGCGGATTGTGGCACTTGCCGATGACTGCTGTTCAGTTTCACGCTGCTAGCAACACTGCATTGAACAGGAAAAGTGCTTGAAATTCATACGGCTGGAGCCATAGTTTGGCACGACTATCGATTTTACATCGCGAGTAAGGAGGCAGATTGCCAGTCTCGAGCGTTTGGGACGAAAGATACATGTCTCTTGCGGCGTTTATCGGTACTTGGAGTAAGGACCAGTCTAGAAAGGTCGGCTGCGTCATTTCTGGGCCGAGCTACGAAGTCAGAAGCATTGGATACAATGGCTTTCCGCGTGGCATTCGCGAAGCTCCACGCTCCAGGCGCTTACCGCCGGATAAGTACTTCTGGACCGAGCACGCAGAAAGAAACGCCATCTATCTTGCCGCTAGATCTGGAACGCCCTTGTACGGGTGCACGCTATATGTTCCATGGTTTCCATGCACCGATTGTGCTCGCGCAATCCTGCAGGTAGGAATTGCAAGACTTGTGGCCATTCGGCCAAAGGGAATGGACCCGCAGTGGGACCTGCAGTTCAGGTACGCTCGAGCAATGCTGAATGAGGCGCGCATCCCAATTACTTGGTGGAACTTGACGGCTAATCGGGCTAGACGTCGACAGTGAGATTGGGAATCGGTGGTTCTGGACGATGAATCTGCATCAATCTCGCACTCAAGAAGCTGACGACAAAAAAATAACGTGGGCAATTGGCGGCATGCTACCGCAATGTCCATATTACAAGCTGCGATCGAGCAGTCGATTGAGCGAAAGCGATGGGCACATCTCCAGTTCCGAGATTGCCTAGAACCTATCTCAAAATTTGTTTGCGGTGATTCCCACTCTATATTTCACTCGTGCTGAGGCATCGCGATCTCGTCCTGTTACGACTGCCCCATGCCGCCTGAATTCGGCGCGGAGGGAAAGGTGTGGGGCCAGACTGGCTGGCGCGTGGACGTGCGCTGGCTGGGGCTGAAGAACACCATCAAGCCGAGTTCGCATATGGATGCACTCGGCCCGTATCTGCCGGAGAAGTACTCGCCGCTCATGCCGACAGGCAGCGGGCTGCAAAGCGTCTATCTCACGCACGTGCCGCCCGGGCTCGCCGACGCGCTCATCAGTCTCATCGGTTCGGAGGCGACGCAAGCGCGCCGGACGGCCGATAGCTGGGCTTCGGATGTCGTGCCGACTGATTCGCCCGCGTTGGAGCAGGCCCGGTGGGAGGAGGATCTGGCGCTGCAGATTCAGGCCGATCCCCAGATACCGGTTACGGAGAAACCGCAGATCATCCTGGCGCGGCGCGGGCAGGGGAAGTTTCGCGAGCGCGTGTCCTGCATCGAGCACGCCTGCCGCATCACGGGGGTCAATCGGCCGGAACACCTGATCGCCAGCCACTGCAAGCCGTGGCGGGATTGCGAGTCGAACGACGAGCGCCTGGACGGGGAGAATGGCCTGCTGCTCACGCCGACCGTCGATCATCTGTTTGATCGCGGGTTCATCTCATTCGAGAACGATGGCGAGCTGCTGATCTCGCCGGTCGTGCATCGCGAGTCGCTGAAGCGGATGGGGATTCCGCCGGGCGAGCGGCGCAATGTCGGCGGGTTTACTGAGGGGCAGCGGCGGTATCTGGAGTTTCATCGGGAGGCGGTGTTTCTGGAGGCGAGGGTGAAGGCATAGAGAATCTGCGGTTTCCCGTCGCAAACGACCCCTGTGCGCGGCAGGCACAGGGGGCTAGAATCGGCCACCTTTCGGATCAAGGGGTTGGAACCGTGACGAAGTTGGACCCCAGACTGGCCCCTGCCTACACGATTGCCGAGGCCGCACGGTACCTGCGCATCCCGCTGCCAACTGTCAGGTCATGGGTGGTGGGCCGGGATTACCCGCGCCAGTCGGGCACCGCCCGCTTTCGCCCCGTCGTCGTAACGCCGAAGGATTCCAGCCACAGGCTCTCGTTCCGGAACCTGGTTGAGTTGGCGGCGCTGCGGGCCCTGCGCACCGAGCACGGCCTGAAGCTTTCGGCCGTGCGCGAAGCGCTGCAGTTCGCCGAAAAGAAGCTGGGTGCCGAAGCGCCGCTCGCCAGCCCCGAGCTGTTTGCCAGCGCGGGCGAGCTCTTCCTGGAGCGCTATGGCCAGCTGATCAATCTCAACCGCGCCGGCCAGCTTGGCATCTGGGCTGTCCTGCAGGGATTGATGAGGCGAATCAAGTGGAACGATCGGCTGCCCGTCCGCTTCTTCCCGCCGGTCCCGAATCGCCCTGAGGGTCAATCGGTGATGCTCGATCCGACCGTCTCCTTCGGTCGGCCGGTGCTCGCTCGATTGGGCGTCACGACCTCGGTGATTGTGGATCGTATCAATGCGGGCGAGGAGCCAGCCGCGGTCGCAAAGGACTACGGCGCGACGCAGGACGAGATCATGGACGCGCTCGCGTATGAACGGGCCGCGTGAGTTCGTCTATTTCACGGATCGCGATCTAGGCCACCAGTTTCCCGAGAAGCTGCGAGCCGCCGGCCTGCGGGTCGAGCGGCATGATGATCATTTCGGCCAGCTGACACCCGACAGCGAATGGATTGCCGAGGTTGGCCGGCGTGGCTGGGTAGCCGTCACGCGCGACGGGCGCATTCGCTATTCACCGCTGGCGCTGGCGACCCTGATGGCATCGGGAGCGAGGCTGTTCGTGATCGTTGGACGGTTGACGACGGACGAGGCGGCCGCGACTTTCGTGTGTCAGCTCAAGCGGGTTGAGAAATTGCTGCGAAAGGAATCAAAGCCATTCATTGCCAAGATCCGGCGAGACTCGGTGGAGGTTTGGCTTCGGAAGCGGGAGTGGCGGCGGTCGTAAATTGCTTAGCGTCTCACCGTCTCGCCCTGGACTTTGACGTAGGCCCGGATCTCGTTGAGGGTGTAACGTCCGATCCCCGGCACTCGTTCGAGTTCTTCGACGCGCGCATAGGGGCGATACTTGATAATGCCCCTGGAAAGCACCGGGCCTATGCCCGGGATGGTTTCGAGTTCAGCTAGGGTTGCGTTGTTCACGTTGACGATCAGGTCGCCTTCACCGGGCAACAGCTCAGCGCGGAAGTTTTTGTATAGGTAAAGACTGGCAGACGCGAGTCCGACGACGATTGCCGCAATCCAGAGGTAGCGTTGCCATCTGGGCCCACCCCCTAACGGCGGCGATCGCCGCATGTAGTCGCGATCGAGTAATCCCATGTTTCGCGCCCAAAGCCTGTTTCAGGCTATTACTCCAAGGCCATTCTCGCTTCCGAGAGCATATAGATTAGGGCTTGGCGACCTTCAGTTCTTTGGCGGCAAATGACTGACCTTGCCGATTACCGAATCTGTCTGTCTGAAGACTTTGCCTGCCTTGACTGCGTAGGCCTGGCCTCGCAAGTTACCGAACTTGTCGGTGGCGTAGATCTTGTAGTCATCAGCAGCGATGGCCGGCTGGGCGGTGACCAGTAGGAAAAAATTGCCAGAGGTCTCATGGTGAATCCTTTGCGGCATTTGCCGCCGAATCGCTCCGAGCTCGACCACTTTCTAGGTAGCGCGCCAGCTCAGCTTCCAGTTCTTTCTGAAGACCTTCGGGGCTGATCACCCGCAGGTGCGGGATCCAGTATCGAACAATGGACAACACCTGGTTGGCGTGACCGACCTTGGCGGAAATGATGAGCCCGCCATCCTCGAGTTCCTTCTCGATGACTTGATTGGCGATCAACTTCCGCCGCTTAAAGTATCCGGCGATCTCGACCGCCACCTTGATAACGATTTCGCGGTGCTCCTCGCCGAGCGAGATGCCGTCCTCTGTCGACAGCTTCGCCTCGAGGGAGGGGTCCGCAGGGAACTGCGCTTCCAGCTCGCGCAATCGATTGATCCTTCCGAAAGCAAAGGTCTTGGTCTTTTCGCCGTCGCGGGCGGCGAGGTACCAGATGCCCTTGTGGTTGACGAGCTTATGGGGTGCCACCGGTTCGTAGTGCTGGTAGTCATCGGCTTTCTGATAATCGAAGGCCACATAATGGCGACCCACGATGGCTCGCTCCAGCCGGCGAAACGCTTCTTCTTTGCCGGCGAGATCCTCGTAGTGATGGCCCTTGACCAGCAGGGCAGACTGGATGCGGGTATCGAAAATGTCCCGGAGGAAATCGTCCGAAAGTGACGGGAACAGGCCGCGAACGCCGGCAAGGCTGGCGAAGCGTTCGATATCCCGCGTCGTGAGCTTGCCGAGAAACACGGGATCGAGTTGATAGCGACCGTCAGTCTTGATGAGCGGCAAATAGGCAAATCGCTGGTTCAGGTCACGCTGGATCGTGCGCAAGTTGACCCCAAACTCGTCCGCGAGTGCCTGGGGATCGAGTCGCTCCCCCTGATTGAGCTTCACCAGCATCTGGGCAAGGCGGTAGACGAGCGTGTCGTGATGGCCTACGGTCATTGGGTTGCTCCCGCGTGCATTGGCAAGCTCGGGAGGCCCAATGTAACGATCTCAGGCTGAACGTAAGCTGTCGCCGCCACTCCGCCGTCGGTTGACGAACCATTGCCAAAGCTTGAAGACGATGAGTCCTGTGGCCACGAGCAGCACGAACTGCAACGCACTCTTGAGGAAAACGAACCAGGCCGCAAACCACCCGAGCTTGAGAGCGAAGACCATGACGATGAGCAACAAGGCAAGCAGGAACATTGCACTTTCTCCTCGCGATTGACCGTTGGCGCAATCATGAAGAGGTCCCCGGACAGGGCGTGTCGTTTTGAAGGATCGGAGATGAACTTGATTATCGGTGTTACTTAATGGGCGGTATTTTCGCTTCCCTGGGCCCTTTGCGAGAAACCCTCTGGACGAGGCGGCGGGTTTTCCCAGTCACTACAGTCGCTCCATCTGCAAACTTGTCGGTGAGCTTTCCGGTGACTTGGCCCAAGGTGCGTCCGAACATCGCGGCTGTGTCCCGGATCATCTTCTTCATTTCGTCGCGGTTTTCTTTGCTGAGCAGCTGCTTGGCCGTATCGATGGCAAATCGGATAATCGACTTGACCAGTTCGACACCCAGCTCGATACCCTTGCCTATCGATTCATGAAGTAGATTCTTTTCTCTTTCATTCAATGCGGAATAGCCGTAAATCAAGGCACCCAATGCGGCGGCTGTCATGACTGCAGGGTTTAGCCCAATCGCAGCCGTGGCAACAGTTCCTAGCGCACTCAGGTGGTTGCCTAGTAGCCATTGCCCCGCGGCGATGATGGTCGCGGACGAAAGATAGCCAATGCCAAATCCCTTCTTTGCCGCCTCGAAGACATGACCGGATCGACTGATCGCAGGACTCGGGTTCGCCTTCATGCCAGCAATGTGCTGGTCCATGTAGTCATTGATATCCGAGGCGATGCCGTAGAGCCCCTTGATCGCCGCAGCGACTGGGGTAAGTACCTGGAGCGGCGCAAGTGCTGCGGTAGTCATGGGGCAATCCTTTTTTGAAGGTTGGTTGCGGAGCCCGTAATTACTGCAATGCGACGATGATTGTAGTCCTACCCAGCGGTCGTGGGGGGTGGCCTGTACGGGTACGGTGCAAACCGGGCAAGGATGGCGGCAAGGACGATGCCGGCAACATCGCTGCGGCGTGCATGCGGTGCAACTTGCGGCGACATCGTCGCAAGGTTCCGTTGGAGCCAGAGTCGTTCAGGCGCCTGGTATCGAAGAGGGTAGGCCAGAAGAAGTGGCACGATCTCCAGGTCTTTAATGCCGGGCTGCTGCCACCTCAGTGTCGTGCCGACTGATTCTCCCGCGTTGGAGCAGGCCAGATGGGAGGAGGATCTGGCGCTGTAGATTCAGGCCGATCCTCAGATACCGGTGACGGAGAAACCGCAGATCATCTTGGCGCGGCGCGGGCAGGGGAAGTTTCGCGAGCGCGTGTCCTGCATCGAGCACGCCTGCCGCATCACGGGGGTCAATCGGCCGGAACACCTGATCGCCAGCCACTGCAAGCCGTGGCGGGATTGCGAGTCGAACGACGAGCGCCTAGACGGGGAGAATGGCTTGCTGCTCACGCCGACCGTGGATCATCTGTTTGATCGCGGGTTTATCCCATTCGAGAACGATGGCGAGCTGCTGATCTCGCCGGTCGTACATCGCGAGTCGCTGCAGCGGATGGGGATTCCGCCGGGCGAGCGGCGCAATGTCGGCGGGTTTACGGAGGGGCAGCGGCGGTATCTGGAGTTTCATCGCGAGGCGGTGTTTTTGGAGGCGAGGGTGAAGGCATAGGGTTTCCGCAGACTTACGCCTGATTTCTTGCTTATCTTAGAAATCAACGAGTTGTGCAACTTGAGGTCGCAAATTGCGACCTCAAGTTGGCGCTCGACGTTACCGAGCATATTTAGGGATTTCCGGCTGATTGACGCAGGGCGGGCGCCAGGCCGAAGGGCGAAGCTGTGCCCAAGGATGTGACGCTCCACGATGTTCCAGCCGCAAATTGAAACGTCTTCTTGCCGTCAAGCACCCATAATAGGTACGATCGTACCCATTATGAGAACGAATGCTAAAAGCACCAAGACCCGTCCGGCGACGAGTCTCGGCGACGCCCTGTTCGGCGGCACGCAACAGCGGGTGCTCGGCCTGCTGTTTGGCAACCCGGGGCGCAGCTATTACGCGAGAGAGCTGATTCGCCTCGCCGCCGGCGGCGCGGGCGCCGTGCAGCGCGAGCTCGAGCGACTGAGCCAGAGTGGCCTGGTAACCGTGTGGCGAGTCGGCAACCAGAAGCACTATCAGGCGAATCAGTCGTCGCCGGTATTTGATGACCTGTGCGCCATTGCGAGGAAGACATTTGCCCTGGCCGATCCGCTTCGCGAAGCACTCGAGCCGTTGGCGTCACGGATCGAGGCCGCGTTCGTCTATGGATCCGTTGCCAGGCGAGAAGATACGGCAGCGAGCGACATCGACCTGATGGTCATCGCGGACAAGCTTTCGTACGGTGAGATGCTGGCAGCGTTGGAACCGCTGGGAAAGGTGATCGGCCGTCGCGTGAATCCGACAGCGATGTCCAGGCGGGAATGGATGAAGCGCCTTAAAAGCCGGAGTGCGTTCGCTACGCGCGTCATGGCGCAGCCCAAGATCTGGCTGATCGGTGGCGAGGATGCCGTCCGCGTTTGAGAATCTCTGTGGCCCGGGGAGGCCGCTGAAGGCCGAGCCGCCGGACGAAGCAGAGATCACAGGACTGCTGCGCTCAGCACAGGCACGACTGACAGATGCGGCCCGGGAGGATCTGAGCCTGGACAGCCGCTTCGACCTTGCTTACGGCGCTGCGCACGCGTTACCCGTGGCTGCGCTTCGCCGCTGCGGCTATCGCGCGACGCAGCGCTACATCGTGTTCCAGTTGCTGCCACACACACTTCGACTGGGGCCAGAGGTGTGGCGCGTGCTGTCTCGGTGCCATGAGCTGCGGAATCTCGCCGAGTACGAAGGCGAGTTGCGGGTCACGCCGGAGTTACTCGAGGAACTGATGGCGATCTGCAGGAAGCTTGACGAGGCGCTGAACGAATCAGCGTAGCAACCGAGAAAGCGCCGGGGTTTTTCGTCGGGGGTTTGCTGCTCACGCCGACCGTCGATTATCTCTTCGATCGCGGGTTTATCTCATTCGAGAACGATGGCGAGCTTCTGATCTCGCCGGTCGTGGATCAGGAGGCGGTGCTTTTAGAGGCCAGGGTGAGGTGTTAAATGTCCACTAATTGACACTTGTCCACGCAACGTGGACAATACGAATCAGTGGACACCAATGCCATAAATCGGGACCGTATCCTTCTGACAGAAGCGACTAAAACCCTTCTTGATCAAGGGGTAAAAGTTGACGTCGTGCAGGAGCCGAAAACCGGACGCGGTCGTGCCGACGCGTTGCTCCACATTACCTTCGGCCGTGAGAAGGCCACCTATATGGCGGAGGTCAAACGCGGACTGAGACCCGCGACGCTCGGGGCAGTCATCCATCAGCTCGAGCAGTTCGAAATGCCGCCTATCCTCGTCGCCGACCACGTAACTCCGCAGATGGCTGAAACGCTGCGCGACCGAAATATCCCCTTCGTCGACACCGCCGGCAATGCGTTCCTGAAGCAAGGCACGGTGCTGATCTGGATCGAGGGACGTCGACCGGCAACCGAGGCCCATGCCGTTGGCCAGGGTGGGCGCGCATTTCAGGCAAGCGGCCTTCGCGTATTGTTCGCGCTGATCTGCATGCCGAAGCTCGCCGATGCGCCCTATCGTCAGATTGCACGCCACGCTCGCGTTGCGCACGGTACGGTCGGCTGGGTCATGGCAGAACTGCCCGGATTGGGATTCCTGGCCAAAAAAGGGGACGCACGCCAACTGCTGAATCGCGAGCGGTTGCTGCAACTCTGGGCTGAATTCTATCCCCGCGTTCTCCGGCCGAAGCTCCAGCTAGGCCGCTATCGCGCGCGCGATCTCGACTGGTGGGCGACATTCAACCCGACCAACTACGACGCGGAGTTTGGCGGTGAAATTGCGGGAGGTCGTCTGACGAAGTACCTGCGACCAGGTACCGCAACTTTATATGTCGAAAAGGTCGATCCAAAGCTCTTGATCGATCTAAAACTTCAACTCGACCCCAGAGAAGGCAACGTTGAGGTACTGCAACGATTCTGGACGCAACCGGGGCCGGAGCCCGGAATCGTTCCGTTGCCACTTGTTTATGCGGACCTGATGGCGACAGGCAACGCTCGTTGCGCCGAAACTGCGAAAATTGTCCATGAGCAGCATTTCAAGGTCGATGATTGATCTGTCGGCGTGCGTGGAGCTCCGCTGGCTGGCGAGTGTCGTAGCGGACATTGCCGCGGCGGATCTGCAGCGCGATCCAATTCTTGTCGGTGCCATGGCGCGTGATGTCCTGCTGAGGCACGCGCATGACATCGACACCGGCCGGGCGACCGAGGATGCAGATTTTGCGATCGCAGTTGCTACTTGGGATGACTTTCAGCAAGTGAAGGATCGATTGCTTGCAGGAGGCGCATTCCGATTGTCCAGAGTCGGAATTCAGCGGCTGGAACACCGAGCAATACCCTGGATTGATCTGGTTCCATTTGGCGGACTCGAAAGACGAGATCGGACCATCGCCTGGCCGCCGAATGGCGAAACCGTCATGAACGTGCTGGGGTTTCAGGAGGCGGGTGCGACAGCGATGGAGGTCCGGCTGCCGGCTGGCCAGCAGGTTCAAACGGTCAGCTTGCAGATGCTGGCGGCGCTCAAGCTATTCGCCTGGGAGGACCGGGGCGAAAGTGTTGAGGATAGGGATGCAGAGGATTTGATGGTGATTCTCGAGAAATACCTCGATGCCGGAAATCTCGCTCGATTTCCGCAGGATGCCGAGGCCGTACTGGGCGACGAGTTCGACTTTTCATCTGTTGGGGCATTATTGGCCGGTAGGGATTTGAAAGGGTCGCTCGCAATGATTGGACACCGTGGGACTACAGTCCAGGCGTCATTGACACGAATCCTGAACCGCGAACTGGAGGCGGACAGCGACGGCACGCTTGCATTCGCGATGGCTGGAACCAGCGGGGGCTACGCGCTGAACTTGATTCGGGCATTCAGAGCAGGGCTGAGCAGTTAGATTAATGTAGCTGTACAACGGGCGACGTCTTTCGCCTGGATCGACACGAGGTCTCGCATTCAACCAGTTACGCACGAACTGGTCGCAATTTGCGACCAGTTCCAAGAAGTACCGCGGACCGAATCGCTTACCACTGGCCTTCACAGAACACGGCGCAATCATGGCGGCGACCATCCTCAACAGCCCGCGCGGTTGAGATGACTGTTTATGTCGTGCGTGCCTTGGTGAAGCTGCGCGAGCTGGTCGCGTCGAACGTCGAGCTCGCACGCAAGCTAGAGGCGTTGGAGAAGCCCGTCGCCACGCTTGACGCGCGGACGCGCAAGCAGTTTGAAGAAGTTTATGCGGCGATCCGCGCGCTGATGGCGCCGCCTGCGTCGAAATCGCGGCCGATCGGATTTACTGCCGATCTGGACCGGGAACGGTGACCCGCATGACCTACGCCCCCTGTTAGCGAGCGGCGCCGAGCGCTAGAATCGACCACCTTTCAGATCAAGGGCTTGGCGCCATGGCAAAGCTGGATCCCCGACTGGCCCCTGCCTACACGGTTGCTGAGACCGCGCGCTATCTGCGCATCCCGCTATCGACCGTCAGGTCCTGGGTGGTGGGGCGGGATTACCCGCGCCAGTCGGGCACCGCCCGGTTCCGCCCGGTCGTCGTAACGCCGAAGGATTCCAGCCACAGGCTCTCGTTCCGAAACCTGGTTGAGCTGGCGGCGTTGCGGGGAATGACGAATCGCATCAAGTCGGATGGCGGGTTGCCCGTCCGCTTCTTCCCGCCGGTTCCGAATCGTCCTGAGGGTCAATCGGTGATGCTCGACCCGACCGTCTCCTTCGGTCGGCCGGTGCTCGCTCGGCTGGGCGTCACGACTTCCGTGATCGTGGATCGAATCAAGGCCGGCGAACAACCCGCCGTAGTCGCCAAGGATTATGGCGCGACGCAGGACGAGATCATGGACGCGCTCGCGTATGAGATTGCCGAGGTCGGCCAGCGCCATTTTTCGACGTAACGCATGCAAATGCCCGTTGCCACTCGCGGGTAAGGCGATTACGGTGAGCCCGACATGCTGATCTCCCACGATCGCGAGAAGCTCATCAATGTGATCGTCTATTTCGGTCGCAACACACGCTATTGCGGCAAGACAAAGCTGTTCAAGCTTTTGTATTTGCTGGATTTCCAGCACTTTCGGGCGACGGGGCGCAGCGTGACCGGGCTCGACTATCGCGCCTGGGAATTGGGTCCGGTGCCGTTCCCGCTCGTGCAGGAGTGGGACGCCTTCAAGCCGGACTTGGCGGCGGCAGTCGATGTCGTCGTGGAACCCGTCTTCGATTACGAGAGACTGCGTTTAGAACCCAAGGCGGAGTTTGACGATCGCCATTTCACGAAGCGCGAGTTGCATATGATGCGCGAGTTGGCCGAGCGCCACCGCGAGGAGCTGACCAAGCCGCTTGTCGGCCTTACCCACGAGGAACGAGGGCCGTGGGACAAGATCTGGGACGGTGGCCGCGGCAATGATCAGCGTATCCCCTATGCCTTGTCGGTACGCGACGACGACCCGAATCGGGACGCGATCCTCGAGGCGGCCTCGCAGTACGAATCGATGACGAAGGCTGATTCCTCGCGTCACTGACGGCCGATCGCAGGGCGTCAGGTGGAAGCCGGGGACATCTACTGCCGCAAGAATTTTTACGCCGATCCGTTGACCGGTGAGCTGCTCCCAAAATACCTGCTGTTCATGGCGCCGACGCGTGGTGGCGATTGGGTGTTTCGGCTGCTTACCAGCCGTGAACACGGCAGACGGCGGGAGCCGCCGTGTTTTCACGGCGATCCTTATCCCGGCTACTTCCTGGGTACGCTCGGGGGTCCGCTCGTCAAAGACTCCTGGGTTGACTTGAGATCGTGTCCTGACGCTGATGTCGATGACGTTCGAGGGTTGATAATGAAAGGTGTCATGAAGCTGGTCTCCCAGCTTACTGGCCGTCAACTTCGGGCCGCCCTCGAATGTACGGCTGCTGCCGCGGATACGACCAGGCAGCAGGAGCAGGCCATCCGCGATCTGCTTGTTAAATTAATCTCGTGAGGACCACCAGCGCGACGATGTGAGCACGACGCGAGGCTATCTTGACTGGACCAGCCGTTTCGATGTCAGCCGATCCTCGCCGTCCCAGCGATACGCAACCAGCGGCCCGCCATTGGCAACGCTATAGTCCAGGCAAGCGATGTTGTCGGCCAGTATCTGCGGCTCACCGCTAAACCAGTAGTGCCCGAAAAACACGGGCGGGCCGACGTAAGGTTGCGGGCGCAATTCCTCCGGAAACGCGAGATCGGGTATGCGTTCTGTCAGGCTCGGTGGGCCAATGGCCGCTTGGCGATACGTATCGAGTTGTGGAGCCCACCAGCGAATTCGGGCCTCGTGCCGCACGCGGCCCGCGTTGTCCCGAAACGTGACCCCGTCAGGTAGCGGCACTTCCAGTCCCTTGCACAGCGCTTCGATCGCCTTGAAGGCTGCGTGTGCACGGTTGGACCCATCCACATACAGCTGGTAGGGCAGCGAACAATCGGTACTGACGCGATTAGCCAGATATTGAAGTGACGGCACGTGCCAACACGCATGCACCACGCGTATCCCATCCGTTTCGAGCCAGAGTGGAAGCGTCTGGAACCAGCCCACCAGTTCCGCATGCAGGGGCTGGCCCTCCACTTCCGTGAGGAAAGCCTCGTGCTGTTTGCGGTTGTCGCCCTTGGCATGCGGACGCAGGTACTCGCCGGGATGGGCCGGGTCCGGCGTGAACCATGCCACCGCGTTGAATTCGTGATTGCCCAGAATGCAGCGTGCCGATCCGGCATCCACCATGCGACGCACAGTTAGCACCGTCTCGACCTGGTGCGGGCCGCGATCAATCAGGTCGCCCACAAAAATGGCCTGACGGCCGGAATGACGCCAGGCTCCATCCTGTTCGCGGTACCCGAGATTGCGAAGCAGGACAGTCAGTTGATCGTGATGACCATGAACGTCGCCGATGATGTCGTAGCCGTTGATCATGCCCGTGGAAGTGTAGCCGCAATCATTGGCTGCTCATTTCAATGGAGGACAGCTGATCCAATCGGTCGGGGCCAGCCTGATCAGCGCAGTGTTCTTCAAACTGTTATTCGTCACTCTCAAGTTTCGACTCACGCCGATCCCAGGTCTTGTAGCTCCATGGGGTGACGGATTCCAGGAGAGTTATGCGCGGTCGTGGCATGGCGGCCGTGCCACTCTCCGCGGCAGGTATCGCATTAAGTCTCTGCGTAAGGAGTGGATGACATTTGCTCGGGATGAACACCCACGGGGAAGCGTGCCACTCAATGGGCACCCCGCAATCTCGATACAGGGCCGCTCGCAATTCCGGCCAATTCGATCTCCAGCCCGCGAGTCGCCTGAGCAAGGATTGCAACGTGGTGGAGTAAGAAACTTCGCAGAGATAAAGGGTAGATTCTCGAAAATTAACTGCCAGAGCGTCACAGTACCAGTGTCGGCCTTTGGCAAGAGCATCACCTGGATCGAGCTGCAAGAGACATTCGGTGTTGACGAACATGGCACGGTCTGCGCGGAGATACTCTGTAACGACACCTTGAAAATAGTCCATTAATGTTCCTCCCCTGACATCTAAAGCAATGCGATTTTTTGTTTGACAAGCCGATACAACTTTTACTACGTGGGTGGTGCCGATGCCGATTGTTGAGAGATCGCTTTAGCGACGACAACCATTGCCAATGTATCGTGCTTGCAGTACTTGAGCAGGCTATTCCGGATTTCTGCGCGTTGCTTTCCATCATGCTCCGGCGAAATGGCATCCAAATAAGCCTGCTGCGCGGCAGTGCCCTCCTGAATTCCACCCAATGTTTTGTAATCGAGTTCCGGCGCAATCGTCGGCAATACCGCCTTGATCGACCAGCTACCCTGCATGGCGGGGTGGTAGTAGTGCTCCTTGACGATCGGGTGAAGATCGACGAGTCGAGCAGCCACGGCCATCAGTTCCTTGCGCAGATCCGGGCAGAAATCGGCAAGTGTGTTGATGCAGGTGCGCTCGAAGGTCGTGTACATGAATACCGGGCCTACAGTGCCGAGCACCTTCAGCAGCGCTTCGGCCACTGCGCGGGCTGGTAACTCGCCGGTCAGGTCCAGAAATTCCTCGTGTCTCAGCGAGCCGTTGCGTTCTTCAATATGCAGCGACCACTGGAACGGAATCTGTTGATAGGGCCGCGTGCCTGCCCATCGCGGGACGGCGAAGGAAATCGTCTCGAAGTCGAGGTAATAGCGGGGATACGGCAGGGCCGCCAGTATCTCGCGCGCTCCCGGCAGTAACTCCGCGCGCCCCTGTTGTACCGCGCGCCAGACTCGGAGTTGGCCCGCATCTGTCAGTAATCCGTCGGGGATGTTGCGCACGTCGAAGTGCCCGGCGGCGATCAGGGCGTCGAGGCGGCTGTTGATCGCCGGCAATCCCCTGATCGGGAAATCTGTTTTCTGCCAGCAGTGGTCCTGGAAGGGACACGAATACGGCTTGCGGCAGCGTGTGCCAACGGCGATTTCCGGTTCGCTAGCCTGGAGAACTTTCTTTGCACTCTCGAGCAATTCCGGGACTTGATCGCGGAGCGGCGCAATGGCGGTCGTGACGTCCTCCTCGATCAACAGCCCGGCGTAGTTGCCATCGCCCGGATACACAAACGGGTTGTGGACATGGGCGAGGGCGATGCGCTGCGGCCGCACTGACGATCCCTCGAATACCCAGGACTGGATGGCGCAGTCCACGAGATGTTCGGGTTTGAGTTTGGTCGAGGACTTGACCTCGATGAGTCGTGGACCATCGGCCTCCCGCAAAAGCACGTCCGCGCGCACGAGCAGGCCGTCGCGCTCGACGGTGGCCTCGAAGACCGGTGAAGCGGAGTTTCTGCCAAGGACTTCGCTCGTGTGAGCAAGGGCGGCGGTCATGCCCGCGTCGTACTCGATCATGACGCCGGAACCATCATCGTAAAGGCGGCGCGCGATCTCGCCGATCTCATGCCCCATGGCAAAGATTGCTTCGGCTTGCGGATCTTCCACGGCGAGCTCGGGGCGATGGACTTCCAGCCAGAGCTTCTTCGGGCACTGGCGGAAGGACATCAGCTTCGATTTGGAGAGGCCGCGGTTCAATGGAGTATCCGGCGGTCGGCAGCGTCCGCATGCTTCTCGATGGACTTCTCCACGCGGGCAATCGTAGCGCGCCAGAAACCCAGCATGTGGCGAAGGTAGGTCTCCGTGACGCCGCCGCGCACCATCACGGGTTGCGACACGGCCAGGTCGCCGTCGGCATCGATCGTCACCCGGGCGAAGGGCAACTCTGCGCGCAGTTCCTGTTCCACGGCCTGTAGTACCCCGGGCGCGAGCGTCGCATAGAGCGTGTTGACGAATCCGGTGAATTCGCCCGGGTGGGTTTCCGATTCGCCCTTCAGGATGGCGACGAACTGCGGCGCGCCACCGGCTCGGTACGCAGTCCGATGGCTGTCTTCGATGGGCTCGGCGTTGAAGCCACAGGCATGCAGCAGGCGGCCGAAGTCGTCGAAGGTCAGCGCGTCGAAGACCTGTGTGGCCCGGGTGCGCTGCCCGAGGTGCAGCCGGTAGGTGAGCGGTGACTGGGCGTCGTAGCCCAGGCATTCCGTGAGCACGCCGATCAGTTCCCGCGCCAGCCGACGGCAGTCTGCCTTGCGCTGGATGCTGACGAGCTTGCGGAAGTTGCCGGCAGCGCCGCCTGGCTCAAAGCCGCGGTTCAGCAGCGACTCTTGGGTGGAGTCCGAAATGGGCGGTTCGTTGGGCTGGTGCCGTGCGCCGGAGACCACTTCGAAGATGACGTTTTCCTCCGGCTCGGACCAGACCTGGGCGAAGAGCCTGGCGCCGTCGGCGTTGGCAAACTCGAGGATGTAGAACGAGAAGTCGCCGATTCGCCAGGCGGGGTTTTTCGCGTTCCTGGGCCACCAGCAGGCGCGCTCGAGGTGATGCGTGACCGCGGGAAGGGCATGGCCCACGAGTACGCCGGGCAGCAGAGGGCGGGCGAGGGCGGCCAGGACGAGGCCTTCGTCGTCGAGCGGGCGATTGACTGGCCTGGGTGTTTCGGAAAGCGTCAACTGGTTGGTCGTCATGGCGGCTCCTCCCTCTCGCGGGATCGAGAGGATCCCGCATCACATGGATCCAGTATGGGGAGGGCGCAGGGTCAGGGCGTGAGCCAGGGCTGGCGGAATAGCGGGAAAGCCGCCAGTTTTGCGGGAGGCGCTGCCTGGATTGCTGCGGGATGATGGTCGTCAATGCCGTCTCCCACTCGCGCGGACGATCCGATTGAAATTGCTCAGCGCATCCTGATACTGCGCGGGCAGCGGGTGTTGCTGGATGCAGATCTGGCCGAGCTCTACGGCGTTCGGACCGAGCGCCTGAATCAGCAGGTGCGTCGAAACCGGAAACGCTTCCCGGACGATTTCGTGATCTTCACAAAAATCAAAGAGTTGCCGGGCAACCTCTTGCATTTTGCAAGAGGTTCCCGAAAGCATAGGGATCCACGACGACCGCCGATCGCTTTTACCGAACACGGCGCCATCATGGCGGCGACAGTCCTGAACAGTCCGCGCGCGGTGGAGATGTCGGTCTACGTCGTCCGCGCCTTCGTGAAGCTGCGGGAAGTACTCGCGTCGAACACGGAGCTAGCCCGCAAGCTTGAGGCGCTGGAGAAATCGGTCTCGACGCTGGATGCTACGACGCGCCGGCAGTTCGAGGAGGTTTACTCGGCGATTCGCGCGCTGATGGCGCCGCCGGTTACCAAGTCGCGACCGATTGGCTTTACGGTCGATCTGGATGGGGGTCGGTGATCCGCATCGGCGCCAGGCATGAACTAGCTGTACTCGCTGTATGATGCCTTGGTCAGCATCAACGCCCCGCCGACAAGGCGCGGGCGGTGGTGGATGCCATGGAGCGGGACATGGGTACTACGCTGGCGACGAAGCAGGATCTTTTACCGCTGGCAACGCGAGAAGATTTGCTGGCGACCAAGCAGGATGTCGCGCTACTTCGACAGGATGTCGAAAACCGGTATGTTCGGCTCGATCAGAAGATCGATTCGCTCGAGCTCCGGATGACCGTCAAGTTTGGCTCAATGCTGATCGTCGGCTTCGGCCTGACGATTGCCGCCATGCGGCTCGGGGTCTAGCGGGTCACGCATCCCGCCTAGGCTGTGTACGCACGCGCGCACTCCTCCATCGTGGCCAGGTGAAGCTGGACCACCTTCGATACTGGCACCTGATATCCGCCCGCGAGGTTCCAGGCGAGCGGCACGCCGGCAGCGCTCGCAGCCTCGAAGACCATGCGGTCGCGGCGCCGCATCTGGTCGCTGTCCAGGATGCCGCCCAGCGGGTCGTCCACGTGCGCATCGGCGCCAGCCTGATACAGGACCAGGTCGAAATCGGCGAATGTGCTGGCAATGTGCTCCAGATGCGCAAGGTAGCGTTCGGCCTGGGGCTCGGTGTGAAAGGTTCGGCCGAAAGTCGCGTTCTCAATCGCGTTCGCGACATCCAGAAACTCGATGATCTCGTCCGTGCCGTTGCCGTAGTGATAGTCGCAGTCGAGGATCAGCACCCTGCGAACCAGTTGATCTCGCAGCAGCCGCATGGCGGCCATCATCAATCCGTTGAACGTGCAGAACATGGTGGCGGTTGCGTAACCGGCATGATGAAAACCGGAGGTCGGCGCGCAGGCGATGCCTGTTGCTAACGAGGCGCGCGCCGCGTTGAGCATCGCGCCATTCGTGAAGGGCAACGAACGGACGACATCCTCGCGCGTATTGCCGAAGCCATTCGCGAATTCGCCGGCGAGGATCGCGCCAACGAAGTCGGGATCGTGCGCGAGGCAGAGGTCTTCGACCGTGGCCGGGACGATCGGCCGGAGTTCAATGGGCAGGCCGGCGAGCTTCCAGGCATCCACGACCGCCTTCGGCTTGCGAGCGCTCGGGCTGATGCTGTCGGAGTCGGCCAGCATCTCGTCGGAGTAGAAGACGGGAATCGTGAGCATGGCGTGCTTTTATACGCGAGCGGGGGCTGCGATGCTGGCCCATCGTCCTCGCGCTCAAATCATGAATTACCTGTACTCGCTGCCCTCGTCAGCATCAACGTGCCGTCCGACAAGGCCCGGGCGGTCGTGTAGTCGCCAACGCGCGCAAATGAGCTGACAGAAAAAACGCTCCGCACGCCGGCGGAGTGGAGTAACTGGCTTCCGGGTTGCGTCATCAAATCCATGGGTGTAGCTTTCGCAAACACCGACAATTCGAATCCGCGTCAGGGAGAGTTCATGATCCTGTGGAACATCGCGCTATCGGCGAGTCTGTTCGGCGCGGCCTTACCGGCCGCTGACGCCTGGTCTCAGACCGCGGAAGAAACATCGCCGGATACGGCTGCGATGGCGAATCCCGACGTCGTTCTGATCGCCGAGAATACGAGTATTGAAACGCCAGAAGACGAGAGCGTGGTGCTCGCGCCGGGTGAGTATCGCGTGGAGGCCGCCGGCAATGCCGCATTACGATTGACACCGGTCGACGACGGTCAGTCGGTGCTGGTTGCAGCCCAACCAGTCAAACTCGGTGCGGACATGCCGGTCGGCGCCTGGATTGTGGAGCACGATGGCAAGCCACACATTCAGCTCGTCGGCCGCGGTGATACGACGCTGCGCGCCGCGCTGCAGCCGTTCGAGATCGTTACTCGCAGCATTTACATCGTGTCGAAGCCGGACCTGCGCATCGCGATCTCGGGTCCTTCGCTGCACGAATCAACGGTCACGGATACCTGGACCGTCACGGTGTCCAGCAACAACGCGCCTGCTTCGAACGTCGTATTCGCATTTGGTCTTTGCGGTACTAAGTCCGTCTATGGCTCCAGCTGCTGGATTCTCGAATCGGCGACCGGCGCGAGCTGCAATCGTTTGGCGACGTCGTATCCGGCTGCCACCGGCGATTCCTGGCGCTGGAAGTACGACCTGCGATGCACGGTCTCGTCAATTCCGGCGAATGGCTCGGCCGTCGTTCGACTGCGTATGAAATACGGGGTCGGTTTACCGGAGAATGGTTGGGGTTCGACCTGGCACTTCTTGCCTTACGTGGATCCGCAGCGCGCGATCAGCGAGGGCTACGAGTACAACAACTCCGCGTCTACGTCATTCACAGTGCACCTCAAGAACGACCTTGTCGCTCGGCTGAACGAATGGTGTCTCGTGCGCGACCGAAACACGACCGTCAGCTTCCGCATCGTCGATCCGGGATCCAGGACCGCTTCCGGCGTGCGCGCGATTCTGTCGACGCCCGGCTTCAACATCGGCCTGGCGCAACCTGCCAGTACGGATTCCGGCTTCAGCTGCACGTTCTCGAATGATCCCTCGCGCGCGATCTGCAGCAACGGCCGTACGGGCGGCAATCTGGGCGTCACCGATTTCAGGGTTTCGTTGCGGCCCAAGCCGTCGTTTCCGAACGGCCTGACCCCCGTGATTCTGCAGGTCGATCCGGACGGCCGAATTTCGGAATCCTCCGAAACCAACAACATGGTCACGAAGAATTTCGAAATCCAGCGGGCGAATCCGCAGGGGCGTTGTTATTGACACGCCGGCGTTCCGCACTCATTAATGCCCCAACCGGTTCCGACGACGCCAGAATCCCATGAGCGGCACAACATACCCGAACAACGAAGCCGACAGCCTCCCGATCCCGGCCAACGCCCGGGTTTTCAGCACCGGCTCCTACGTCCTGATGTGGTGGTCATCGCTGATCGTCACGGCGACCGAAGCGTACCCAACTCACGATTGGTAGCAGTCGGCGGGCTCGACTGAGCCTCTCTCCGGGCTTCGGCCGGACGCGACGGCCGCATCGTTCCCGTATCGCTCTGCGTTGCAGAAGCCGCGCTCCGCTCCGCCGGAGCCCGGTCGCGGTTCACTCTCGGCGCGGGCGCAACTCTTGGCGTTGGTTTGGCCAGTTCGGCGTCCCGCCGCAATACCGGCGCGCGATCGGCGTCGATGCGACGCGGAATCATCGGGGTCGTCGCGACCGGTTCGCGCCGGTCATCGTCCGTGCGCGGGCTGACAATCGGCGTGCTGTCGTTATCCCGGTCATTGCCGCGCCTGTCACCGCGGGGCCGACCGATCGGCGCCGTGTCTTGCGCGACGCGATCCCGGTCATGATGAATGCGCCGCGTGGGCACCCAGCACCAGCGATCCAGGTGATTCAGATACGCCCAGCGGCCCGAATTAAATGTGTGGAAGCCCCAGGGCATCGAGTTGACCCAGGTCCGGCCCATGCCGAACTGCTGCCAGTGGCCGTAACGGAAAGGATCGTAACCGCCGTATGCGTAGGACGGCATCCACACCCGCCCGTAACTGGGCTCGTCGTACCACTCGCCGTAGCGATCCAGTTCTTCGTATTCGTAGCCGGTCGCAAGCTGTTCCGTTGACGGCGCGAGGTCGGCGAGCTGTACCTCGCGCTCGAGAACCCAGTCGTCGAAGGCGTCGGCTGCCCGTGGCGTGGCGAGACTCGCGAGCGCCTGACGCCCTTCGAGCCGCACGCGCTGGCCGTCGGCGATACGCACCGGCCCGCCCGCGGTCAGCGCTTCCGCGGAACCGCCGCGCACCGTGAGATCGGTCGTGCTGTCCGCCGGCACGGCGATGCGATATTCGCCCGGTTCGCGCAGCGTCAATGTCGTGTTGGGCGTGGCGACCACGAATGTCTCGTCGTCGTAAAGCTCCCGCAGGTGCACGCTCGCCGTTCCGTGGTTCAGTTCGACCCGGGCGGTCGTTGCATCGAGCGTGGCGATGGAAAGTTCGGTGCGCTCGTCGAGCCGGACCGTCGCGGTGCCGAACGTGAGTTCCGCGCGTCCGCCGCCGTCCGTGGCGAGGCGATCGCCCGGAATCAACGGACGGTCGGGCAGGGCTGAGGTCGCTACCTCCTGCGCAGCACGGAATGCGACCTGGCCTTCGACATAGGCCAGGCGCGCGATGCGCTCAGGCGCTTCGAGCGGCTCGCCCCAGGCGAGGCTCGATGCCGCGAGCGCCAGTACCAGCAGTGTGCGGGGCAGCATCATGGCGATTACATCATAGGCCTCTGGGGTGAATGGTGGCTGAACGTCGGTATTTTCGACTGGGGATTCGCGAGCATGTTCCGCGCGGTATGATGTTTTGGTCAGGGAGAACACCCACGAAGAACGAACCCGATAACCTCCGGCCGATCGCGCCCGACGCGCGGATTTTCAGCCTCGGCTCCTATGTCCTGATGTGGTGGTCGTCGCTGATCGTCATACAGGCTTTCGTGCTCGGCCAGGGCTTCCTGCCGCCGAACGGCAGCATGAACTTCTTCCAGGCCTTCCTGGTGATGGTGCTGGCGGCGCTCGTGGCGGTCGTGATGTTCTCGCTGAACGGGGCCGCCGGAAACAAGTACGGCATCCCGTACCTGATCCAGACCCGGGCAAGCTTCGGCGTGCGCGGCTCGAAAGTCGTCGAATTTCTGCGCGCGCTGCCGGCCATTGCCTGGTACGGAATCGGCACGTGGATTGCAGCCCTGTCGTTCGACGCCATCCTGACGACGCTCATCGGATTGACGGCGCCCTGGGCCAAATACGTCTATTTCGCCGCGCTGCAGGCGGCGCAGACCTGGCTGGCGTACGGCGGCATCCGCACCATGAAATGGTTCAACGTGTACGGCTCGCTCATCATCACCGCGGTGATGACTTACATGCTGGTTCACATCGTGGGCACGTACGGCTTCGAGATCCAGGAATCCTGGCGCCGCGCGGCGGATTGGGGCCCGGCATTCTGGGCCGGGCTCACGACCGCCATCGGCATTCTCGCGACCGTGATGCTCAACATCGGCGACATGACCCGCCACCTGGAGAGCTCGCCGCGCTCGAACTGGCTCGGGCATCTGTTCGGCGTGCTACCGCCCTGGTTCTTCATGCTCTCGCTCGGCATCATCGCCGGCGCCTCGCTCGGGATCTGGGACCCGGTGCAGGCGCTGATGCAGCTCAGCCCCAACCCGGGCGCCCTGGTGGTCCTGCTCACGTTCATCCTGGTGGCGCAGTTCACGACCAACCTGACGATCAACATCCTGCCGCCGGCGCTGATCCTGATGGACACATTCAAGATCGCCTGGCCGCGGGCGGTTGTGCTGACCGGCGTGCTGGGGATCCTGTCCTGCCCGTGGCTGCTGTTGGCCAACATGCAGGTGTTCTCGGGCTTCATCCTGTATTACTCGGCGCTGTTCGGTCCGATCCTGGGCGTGATGCTCGCGGACTACTACGTGGTGCGCCAGCAGCGGCTCGTGGTCGAAGATCTCTACGTCACGGACGCGAGCAGCAGGCACTGGTATCAGGGTGGTTTCAAGGTCGCCGCCCTGGTCGCGGTGGCGGTCCCGAGCGCGATCACGATGATCTGGTTCCTGCCAGTCTCCTGGCTGGTCGGGCTGCCGGTCGGCTTCGTGCTCTACCTGCTGCTCAACCGGGAGCGCAGCGCCTAGCCGATCGTGACCTGGAAATCCCGCGCCGCCGATTCGCGCGTGAGATATCCGTCCAGCACGTCTTCGGCAACCTGCGCGGCCGGCCGCTCGGCCGCCTTGCCGTAACCGCCGCCGATTCCGCCGACCGCGCGGATCCGGTCGCCCTTCGTCACGGCGATCGTCGGCAGCATGGACGGCAGGTCGACCACCGCCTGGCCTTCGCGGATCAGCTGCAGCTGCGAGGTATGGCCGTCGGCGCCGCCGAGGTAACCCCAGGGCCTGTGCGAATGGCCGTCGCCTTCGACGCTGACGCTGCCGTCGGTCAGGAACATCATTTCCTTGATCGAGTTGAGGCCGCCGCGCCACCGGCCGGCCGCGACGACGTCCTCGCGCAGCTCATAGCGCGTCACGCGCAGCGGCACATGGCTCTCGATGTCCTCGATCGGGTTGTTGCGCGTGTTGGCATAGAGCGTATCCACGCTGTCCATGCCGTCCTTGCCGAACCGGCCGCCGTAGCTGCCCTCGAAGATCTCGATGTGAACCCATTGCTGCTCGCCGGAGAATCCCGTGAAGGTCACGGCCTTGAGGTTCGCGATGCCTGCGCTCACCTGCTCGGGCACGGCGCTCGCCAGCGCGCGCATCAAGGTATCGGCGATGACGTTGCCCGGCGCGAAGCGGGCGATCGTCGGCGCCGGAAAGATCGGGTTCGCAATGCAGCCGCGCGGCGCAACGATCCGGATGGGGCGGTAGAGGCCGTCGTTCTGCGGGATGTTCCCGTAGATCTCGGTATCGAGCAGGATCGAGCGCAGTGTCAGCCAGAGCGCCACGTCGACCGTGCCGACGAACGGCATGTTGATGGCATGCCCGGCGACCTGCTGGGCGCTGCCGGTCAGGTCGATCGTGAGATCGCTGCCGGCGACGGTTACCGTGATCCGGATCGGCAAATTCTTGAGTTCGGGATCGTCGCTGCCGAGGAAGCCATCGACATAGCCCGTCGCCGAGTAGGTTCCGTCCTTGAGCTTCGCGATCTGCGACCGCATCAGCCGCTCGGAGTTGTCGAACAGGTCCTCGATGGCGTCGGTCAGCATGGCGAGGCCGTAGCGCTCGACCAGGTCGAGCAGCCTGCGGGCGCCGACGTGGCAGGCGGCGACCTGCGCATCCATGTCGCCGATCACGAGATCCGAGACGCGGACGTTGTCGCCGATCATGCGCCATAGCGCCTCGTTGCGCCGTCCCTGGTCGTAAACCTTGAGGGCGCGGAAGCGCAGGCCCTCGGCATAGGAATCGGCGCATTTGACGACGCCGACGCTGCCCGGCTGGCTCGAACCGATGTCCAGGTGGTGGGCCGTCGTCATCGAAAAGCCGATCAACTCGCCCCCGTGGAAGATCGGCACGCAGAAACCGATGTCCGGGGCGTGCGAGGCGCCGTTGTACGGATCGTTGTGGATGATCACGTCGCCCGGCCGGAACGTGTCGCCGCGCGCCTCGAACTCGCGGATGATGCCGCGGACGTAGCCGGGGATCGGGCCGGACTGCAGCGGCGTGCTCTTGGAGCATTCGCAGAGCTGCCGCCCGCGCGCATCGCAGAGCGCGGCGCCGAAGTCCTCGGACTCGCGGATGATGCTCGAGTAGGACATCCGCATCAGTTTGTAGCCCATCTCGATGGCGATGTTTTCGAGCGCGCCCTGGATGATGCTCGCGGTGACGGGATCCACTCTCATGCCACCGAGAGGCTACTGCAAGCCGGGGAGGGCGGCAATGGGAACATGAAGTTGACGCCAGATTCATTTCCCGGTACACAAGCGGGGCATGTTGCTGATCGGCGTCGACGTGGGCGGCACTTTCACGGACATCGTGTTCACGGACACCGATGCCAACCGGACCTTGACACACAAAGTCGCGAGCACGCCGGAAGACCCGTCGCGGGCCTTCATGCGGGGAGTGAACGAGATCTGTGCCGACGCCGGGGTCGGCCTGGCGGCACTCGACCATATCTTCCACGGCACGACGGTCGCGACCAACGCGGCGCTGCAACATCGCGGCGCGCGGGCCGGCATGATCACGACCCGCGGCTTCCGCGACATCGTGCACATCGGCCGCCACCAGCGCCCGCATCACTATTCGATCCAGCAGGGCATCCCCTGGCAGGACCGGCCGCTGGTCCAGCGCCGGCATCGCAAGGTCGTGACCGAGCGGCTCGCGCCGCCGCGGGGCGAGGTCGTCGTTCCGCTCGCCGAGGACGAAGTCGAGTCGGCGGCGCTCGAGCTCCGGGATGCGGACGTGGCCTCGATCGCGATCTGCTTTCTTTTCTCCTATATCAACCCGGAGAACGAAAAACGCGCCAAGGCGATCGTCCAGCGGCTTTGTCCCGATGTATTTGTCACCTGTTCGCACGAGGTTTCGCCGCAGTTCCGTGAGTTCGAGAGGTTCACGACCACGGCGATGAACGCTTTCATCGGTCCGCTCGTGCGCGACTACATCGCGCGGCTTTCCGCCGAACTCGCCACGGCCGGCTTTCGCGGCGAAGTCCACATCATGCAGTCGAACGGCGGCGTGGCGCCGGCCCGCGCCGTTTCCGATCTGCCGGTGTACACGCTGATGTCCGGCCTGGCCGCGGGCGTGCTCGGAGGCGCCTGGGTTGCCGAACTCGCCGGCCGGCGCAACGTCGTGACGCTCGACATCGGCGGCACGAGTGCCGACATCGGCGTCGTGACCGACGGGCGCTTTGAGGAAGCCTCGGCGCGCGATACCTTCGTCGCGGGATACCCGATCCTGGTGCCGATGATCGACCTGCACACGATCGGCGCCGGCGGCGGCTCGATCGCCCATGTCGACGCAGCGGGCGCCTTCCGGGTCGGTCCGCAGAGCGCCGGCGCGGTGCCGGGCCCGGCCGCTTACGGTCAGGGCGGCCTCGATGCGACCGTCACGGACGCCAACATCGTGCTGGGCCGCATCGACGTGGGCAATTTCCTCGGTGGCGCCATGCGTCTCGATCGCGCTGCGGCATTCGCGGCCGTGCAGGCGCTGGCGGACAGGCTGAGCCTTCCGGTCCTGGAGGCCGCGGAGGGAATCGTCGCGGTGCTGAACGCGAACATGGCGAACGCGATCCGCGCGCGCACCGTGCAGAAGGGCATCGATCCGCGCGGCTATGCGCTGGTCGCCTTCGGCGGAGCGGGCCCGCTGCACGGCGCGGAAGTCGCGCGCATGCTGGATATCCCGGAGGTCATCGTGCCGCCCTACCCGGGAATCAATTCCGCGATCGGGCTGCTGACGACCGACCTCAAGTACGAGGTGGTCCGCACGGCATTCCTGGTCTCCACCAGCGTCGACCTCGAGCGGATGAATGCGGACCTCGCCGCGATGGAAGGGGTCCTGCGCACGCAGCTCGCGGCCGATGGGCTCGACGCGGCGACCGCAGGCTTCCAGCGTTCGGCCGACGCCCGCTACGTGGGCCAGGGCTACGAGCTCCGGCTCGAGCTGCCGCAGGCGCGCATCGGAACCGGAGAGTTCGGCGCGGCGCTGTCCCGGTTCCATGCGCTGCACGAGCGTGAATACGGCCATCACTTCGAGCAATCGCCGATCGAGCTCGTCAACCTGCGGGTGACGGCCGTCGCCCAGGTGCCGAAGATCCGTGTTCCGCCGAAGCCGGCAGGCGGATCGCTCGCGGCCGCGCGCCTGCGCACCGCCGATGCCGTCTTCCGGGTCGGCGTGGAGCTGGCTTCCTTTGCGACGACTTTCTACGATCGCACCCGGTTGCCGCTGCGGGAACCGATTCCGGGCCCGGCCATCATCCTGCAAGTCGATTCCACGACCGTCGTGCCGCCGCAATGCACGGCGGAAGTCCATGAATCCGGATCCATCATCGTCCGGCTGCCGCCCGCGCAGGGCGCAGCCTGAATTTGTCCCGTCAACCAGTCCCAGCGAGGGGAGTGCGTGTCATGAGATTGAAGATCGTACCGGCCATGAGTCTGGCCGCGCTGTCGGGATTGCCCGGCCCGGTCGTCGCCCAGCAAGCGGCGCTCGAGGAAGTCACCGTCACGGCGACGCGGCGCACGGAGCGGCTGCAGGAAGTCGCGAGCTCCGCCAGCGTCTTTTCGGGGGAAGACCTGCAGGCGCTGCGCGTGCTGCAGCCCCTGGACCTCGCCGAGCAGACACCGGGGCTGCTCGCCAAGTACGGCCCCAACGGCCTGGCGACGGTCGGCTTCTACGTGCGCGGCGTCGGCATCAACGACTTCACCGGCACGGTCGACCCGTCGGTCGGCGTGTACGTGGACGAAGTATTCCAGCCGACGCCCGACATGCTCAATTTCGCCGTGCACGACATCGCGCGGGTCGAGGTGCTGCGCGGCCCGCAGGGGACGCTCTACGGGCGCAACAGCACCGGCGGCGCGATCAATTTCATCACCGCCCGGCCGACCGAGGAGTTCGAGGGCTTCGCGCGGGTCGGATACGGCAGCTACGACACCTTCTCGGTAGCGGGCGCCTTGAGCGGCCCGCTGTCCGACACGCTGCGCGGGCGTCTGTCGGTGAACGCCATCAATGCCTCCGGCAGCGATGGATACGCCTTCAACCGCTTCACCGACAATGAACTCGGCAAGATCGAATCGCTCGCCGTGCGCGGGCAGGTCGAATGGCTGCCGAGCGACGATTTCTCGCTGCGCCTGACCTACAACTATGGCGATTCCGAGTCGGAGCTGCCCTTGCTGCAGCATGTCGGCACGCGCGACCCCGGTAATCCGGGAGCCCTGTGCGCGCCGGTGATCGCCGGGCGGGTGGACGAAGGGGCCTGCGTCGACCTGCTCGGCTATTTCGACGACGACGGCGACATCTACACGGGCGATGCGGGTGTCGATCCGGAGCTGTTCCTGCGCTCCGACGACGTGACGCTGACGATGAACTGGAACCTGGGCAGCGCCACGCTGACGTCGATCAGCGGTTATGCGGATTTCTCCAAGCGCCAGAGCCAGGACATCGACGCCTCGCCGAACGTGGCCGCCGACAATTTCACCTTCAATGACGTCGAGAATTTCTCGCAGGAAATCCGGCTGACCTCGGACGATTCGTTCAGGTTCCCGTGGATCGTCGGGGCGAACTACGGCAAGACCGACATCGACTGGTTCCAGACCATCGACCTGACGGCGCTCGCGATCCCGACCAGCAACGGGGCCGTGCAAAGCACCGAGGCCTGGGCGCTGTTCGGGCAGCTGACGATTCCGTTGTCGGACACCTTCGATGTCATCGGCGGCCTGCGCTTCACCAACGAGACCCGCGACTGGACAGGCGCGACTTTCGTCGGCACCTTCGCCAACCTGAACGAGGCGCTCGCGAGCGGCACGTTCCGGCTGTCGCAGCTGCCGCTGCCCCCGGGCGATCCGGGCGAAGGCGGTCCGCTCGACTTCCCGACCAGCATCGAGGAAGAAAAGGTCGATTTCTCGGCGGTGTTCAGATATCGGCCGAGCGAGGACGCGATGTACTACCTGAGCGTCAGCGAGGCGTTTCGCAGCGGCGGCTATTCCTCCGCCGTGATCTTCTCGCAGGAAGCGCTCGAGCCTTACGATTCGGAGACGCTGCGCTCCTATGAAGTCGGTATGAAGCTGTCGCTGGCGGAGAACCGGGTGCGCTTCAACACCAGTGCGTTCTTCTACGACTTCGAGGACTTCCAGGCGACCTTCGTCCGTGCGACGGAAGCAAGCGCACGGCTGCAAAACGCCGGCGATGTCGAGATATACGGTCTCGAGGTCTCGCTCGACTGGATGCCGATCGAGAGGCTGACGCTCGGTGCCGGCCTCAGCCTGATGGAGAGCGAAATTGTCCAGACCGACGTGGTGCTGCCGCCGCTCGACGGCGGTGCGGAGTCCACGATCGAGGGCAACGAGATCCCCAATGCACCCAGCGTCTCGTTCAATGGCCGCATCCGTTACCAGTGGCCGGTTACCGGCGCGCTCGCCGCCGCGATCCAGACCGACTTCAACTATGTGGACGAGCATTTCCTGGAGCCGAACAACCGCGAGTACCTGGCGGAGGACGGATACTTCGTCGCCAATGCGCGCCTGTCGCTGTTGTCGCAGGACGAACGCTGGTCGGTGTCGGCCTGGGTGAAGAACCTCGGCGACGAGGAGTACCGCACGGCCGCGCAGGACCTGGCGCTCTCCCTCGGGTTCTCGGAGATCGTCGTCGGCGTGCCGACGACCTGGGGGCTGGAATTCGAGTACCGGTTCTGAGCGCGGTCGCGAGACGCCAACCGCCGCCGGCGCGAACCGAACGCCGGGAATCGGTGCAACCGCTGGCGGCGCTGAACCCGCGCGGCTTGAGAAGCCGCGAGCGGCTGAAGCGGGCGGCGCGCGAGTTGCTGAACGAGCGGGGGTTCCGCCAGCTGCGCGTGCAGGACGTCACCGCGCGCGCGGGCGTCGCGAGCGGGCTCTATTACCGGTACTTTCACGACCTGCGGGAGATCGTCGAGGAGATCTCGCGTGATTTCTTCGCCGAGCTGCTGACCGGCGTGGATCCCGGCGAACCCAGCGAGCACAAGTACGACTGGATCTTCGACAACCTCAGCAATGTCGTCCGCCGGTTCGCGCAGAATCCGGGCATTCTCGCCTGCCTGTTCGGGATGGCCGGCGATTCCGCCGAGTTCGACCAGATCTGGAAGGAAAACGCCCACCAGTGGAACCTGCGCGTCGCGGAGTATTTGCGGCGCGAGCTGCGCTGCGACGCCGCCCATGCACGACGCATGGGATTCATGCTGGGCGCGATGACCGAGGGTGTCGTTTACCAGGCATTGATCCGGCAGACGAAAGATCTGGTGGAGATGGGCGGGAAGCCTGAAGACATCGCGGACGTGCTGGCGGTGATGTGGTATCGCGCCATCTACCTCGAGGATCCGCCGAGCGTGCGCCTGCGGCCGGCCGGGCGCCGCCTGATCGGCGCAAGGACCGGGCGGAATCGCAAGTGAGCCTGATGGACGCCGACATTCCCGTGAACGAAGGCCGGTTGTGGAAAAGCCTGATGGACATGGGCCGGGTGGGCGCGCTGCCGCACGGCGGCTGTTGCCGTACCGCACTGAGCGCCGAAGACAAGGCCGGGCGCGACCTGTTCGTGCGCTGGTGCCGGGAAGCCGGCTGCACGGTCGTCTTCGACCAGGTGGGCAACATTTATGCGCGACGTGCGGGTCGCGACCCGGGGCGGGCGGCCGTCGCGACCGGGAGCCACCTGGATACGCAACCGCACGGCGGAAAGTTCGACGGCATCTATGGCGTATTGGCGGGGCTCGAGGTCGTGCGCGCGCTCGACGATGCGGGCGTCGAGACCGGGGCGCCGATCGACGTCGTGGTCTGGACCAACGAGGAAGGCGTGCGCTTCAGTCCGCCGCTCGCCGGTTCATCGGCGTTCGCCGGCGCGGTGGATGTCGCGACGATTCACGCCGCCACCACGCTCGCCGGCACGACGGTGCGCCAGGACCTCGATGCCACGGGTTATCTCGGCAGGGAACGGCCGGGCGAGCGCCAATTCGATTGCTTCGTCGAGGCCCACATCGAGCAAGGGCCGATACTCGAAGCCGAACGCAAGACGATCGGCGTCGTCACCCAGGTCCAGGGCCTGCGCTGGCTGAAGGTCACCGTCACCGGCATGGACGGACACGCCGGCACCACGCCGATGAACCGCCGCCGGGATGCGCTGCAGGGAGCGGCGGAGATGCTGCTCGCGGTCAACCGGATCGCACGCGAGCAGGACGACCGGGCCCGACTGACGAACGGTCGCCTGGAGATCGAGCCGAATTCCGGCGCCACCATCCCCGGGCGCGTCGTCTTCAACTGCGACCTGCGGCATCCGGATGCCGCGATCCTCGAAACGCTCGATCGACAGATGCAGCAGGCGATGCGCGCCATTGCAAAAAGCCGCGATCTGGCGATCGATATCGAGCGCGTGATGGACAAGCCGCCGGTACACTTCGCGGGCGAGGTGATCGATGCGGTGCGCGCGGCGGCCAGTCGCTGCGGCTACTCCAGCATGGACATACTGAGCGGAGCCGGGCACGATGCGATGAACGTCGCTCGCGTCGCGCCGACCGGAATGATCTTCGTGCCCTGCAAAGACGGCCTCAGCCACAATGAGGCCGAGAGCGCGGAGCCTGCGCACCTGGCGGCCGGCGCGCACACGCTGCTGGCGACGCTTGTCGCGCGCGCGCGACGGATGCACGATCCCCGGGGCTAATGGGCGCCGTGATCCAGACGTCGTGGCAGGGACGGGCGCCGCCACCCCCACCACCCGCCACCGGATCGCTTATGATACTGACGCTTCAGGCACTCGGCTCCGCAAACATGCGCACTGTCCGCCCACCGTGATCAGTACGCCATTGCTCGCGCCGGCTACTCGATGACGCTGAGGTAGAAAGCCGCCGCGGAGTCGGCCATCGACTGCAGGCGGCTGATCAGGTATTTGCGGCCGTTGGCCGCGTCGTGAAACACGTGGTAACCGAGCTGCGCGTAGATCACGTTGTCCACGGTCACTGGCTGAATCGCATAGATCGCCTGGCGGCTGAGAGTCGTTCTGTCGTTGAGCGCAAAGTGCGTATAGCACGGTCCGCCGAACCCCACCGATTCACAGCCGTTCATGACCTCGACCAGCGCGATCTCGTTTCCCGACGCAGCGAGGCTCAAGGAACGGATGACATGGCTGTAGAGTCCGGTCGTCGCAGTGTTGGTGAGCTCCAGCTTGCCGAAATACTGAAGATCATCGGCCGGCACCGGGCTCGACGTGAAGACATTGCCGCAGGCGGTGTAAACCAGGTCAGCTCCGTCGTTGAACCAGAGATTGCCGCAGACCTCGTGCTCGCCGTGATGGGGCGAGGCGTAGAGGCGCGTGGCGACTCCGGTGCTGATATCCCATTTGGCGATATTGGTCGGCGTGAAGATGGTGTGTGCCTCGTAGAGGACGGTTCCTGAAGGATGCAGGCGCGCGCGCGCGCCCCGAATGAGCAGGCCCGTGCCCTCCAGCATCGTGTTCGTGGCGATGTCTATGGAACGCGGCGGGTCAAAATCGAACCGATTCGGAAACACGTGGACTTTGCCGTTTGCATCGAGTACGAGATCGGACATGTCGGTGTCGACGTCGAGCATCACCGGAGCAGGTGCGCCGGCCTGTCCGACAATTGCGAGATCGACGATCGAAATCCGGTTGACGTGCCCCACCGCGGCTGTAACACCGTCGGGTCCAATGGACACGGCGCGCGGGACCGCTTCGAGGAGCTGCTGCTGCTCCACGCCCGTCGAGACGTCGTAGAGGTACAGCGCGTTGGTCGGATTGCCACTGACCATCACGATCATGTTGAGGACCCGACTGAACTCCGCGTCGATGACGTCATGGCCGAGGCGAACGCGGCTGGCGACTTCCAACGCGTCATATCCGGCTTCCGGAAAGATCGTGACGTCGTGCGTGGAGCGAATCGTGAACGGCGAGCCCAATAGTTTCTTGGAGCAGGACGAGTCATAACAGGCATTGACGCTGATCGTGTCCTCATGCGGTCCGAACGATAACGCCGTGCCAGGCTGATAGAGGATCTCGATATCCGTTTGCGTCGGTGAGATGTTGCGCGGGTGCACGGATACGAGGGCCTGCTGCGAATGGGTGACCTCGAAGGCGGGGATGTCTGCCAGCGGCCGCTCGTATTGCAGCGCCACGACCTCCCGATGGGAACTCGTGACGCGGGCGTCGGTCGCGGAATCGACCTGGTTACGGCTCAGGGTCGCGCGCGTGCCGCCCTGGATGTCGTAAGTAGTTCGAATTTCGACGGGGCTGCCCCGGACGTCCTCGCGACAGAGGTCATCGATGCAGATGTGCAGGGTAAGCGTGTCTTCATGCCGATCGTTCGGGATCTCGGCCGGCGACCTGAAGTTAAAGTGCAGCACGCCCCGGGTAATACTCGTCGAGGTGAATTCGACGACGCGGATGCCGTTGTTCGTATAGTTGTGGCTGTACCAGAGGTCATGATTGGGTGGGTTCGTGATCGTTGCCACGACATCGAAGGTCGGCGCCGCCTCGCCGGGTACTGCGGACACGACAACGTTCGTTGTGCTGATCGTGAGGCGTGGCCCCGACCCGGCGCCACTACCGTCGCCACCGCTCCCGCCGCCGCAAGACAGCAGTAACGAAGCGCAAAGCAGGATGGCTCCCGATCGAAAACTTGCCAGCTTCACGACCCGACCCTCCCAATGGTCAAGGCAGATCCAGCAGTTATTTGCGGCGATGCTAGCAGGAGACTCAGAATGCCGGGGTACCGCGGGACATAAGCGGGAGTTGACCCTTCAGGGGCATGGTCGGCAGCCTCATCGTTCGCCGGCGAGCGATCAATAGTCGGTCCCGAGGCCCGCCAGCTTCAGGATCATCGCGAGCCAGAGCACCGTCCCGAACGCCAGCACCAGAAGAATGCTTGCAATCCTGGCGGTCCAGCGGCGACCGGACCAGCCGCGTTTTGCATCCCACAGGGCCAGGGCCGTCCCACCCGCACAGAAAACCGCCGTCGCGAGCTTGAGGAGCGCGATCAGCGGATCGAGCGCCGGCGAGAATGCGAACAGGTTGCCGTCGAGCTGCGCGATGAATGCCGCCCAGGCTGCGAACGTGGCCAGCACGCCGGCGGCGGCGGTGCGCGTCCACCGATACGGCCTGCCGGGGGCTCCTGCATGTGCCGGCCAGAGGCGGTAGTGCCGGCGGAGCAGCGCGGTGAGCGGCCAGGCGGCGAACGCCACGAGAATGACAATCAGCGCGGCGGCGAGGAGCGGCGCCAGAATCGCGGACGATTGCCACCACGGCACCGGCTGCAGCACGAGGAAGGGCGACACGGAATCGATGCCGAGGAGCTCGACACGCCCGTCCTTGAGGCGCGCCGCGAGCCGTTCCTTGCCGTCGACCTGGTGCCAGACGTACGGGGTGATCTCGCGCCAGCGCATCGGCTTGCCGTTCACGTCGATCATTGCAGGCAGAAGCAGGCCGCCCTTGTCGTCGACCGTCACTTTCGTCTGCGTCAGGAATTCGAGCGAGCTGAAGAAGTTCGATTCCTGCCGGCGCGAGCTCATATAGGTACCGGCTATCTGGCGGGCGTGCGCGAGCGCATCCGGTGCGCTCACCTGGCTCCGGGCATCGGCCGCCGTGAAGTAGCGGTCCGCGAATTCACTCATGAAGCGGGTCAGCAGCGTGCTCGCGGCGCCGTCGCGCCCCGTGCTGTTGACGACCACATAAACGCCGATGCCGTCGTCCGGAAAGAGATTGAGCGTGCCGTGAAAGTACTGCGAGTCGCCGGCGTGCCCGACGATGCGCCGTCCGTTCAGGTGCATCTCGTAGAAGCCGAGCAGCATGCTGTTGAGCGGCGGCAGGATCTCGAGCTTCGTCTCGAAGACGCGCCGGACGGTCTCCGGCTGCAGGATGCGCACGCCGCCGAGCGCGCCGTCCTGCAGCCAGGCGATCATGAACCGCCCCATGTCCGTGGCCGTCGTCGAGGCGCCGCCGGCCGGGCTCACGCCGAAGAGTTCGAAGGGGTATGCCGGCCCCGAGCCCCGCAGGTAGCCGCGCGACATGTCCGCAGCAAACGGATCGGGCAGCGGCTGACGGGTCGTCGATCGCCTCATGCCGAGGGGACCGAAGACTTGGCGTTCGATATAGTCGTCGTAAGTCTCGCCGGTCACGCGCTCGAGGATGTAGCCGGCGAGCGTCACGCCGTAGTTGCTGTAGGCGGGCACTTCGCCGGGCGGGAAGATCCGTTCCGGTGTCCACGCTTTCAGGTAGTGCTCGATGGTCGGAAGCCGCTCCGGCCGGTCCGTGACGAGACGCTTGATCGGCTCCTCGAAGCCGGGCGTGTGCGTCATGAGATTCCGGAGCGTGACGGGCTTGCCCTCGCGCGGCGGTATCCGGAAGTCGAGGTAGTCGTTGACGTCGCGGTCGAGGTCGAGCCGCCCGACCTCGACCTGCTGCATCACGGCGGTCCAGGTGAACAGCTTGCCGACCGAGCCCGTCCGGAACAGCGTGTGCGCGGGATCGACGCGGGCGCCGGTCGTGACGTCGGCATAGCCGTAGCCGCGCTGCACCAGGACCTGCCCATTCCTGACGATCACGACGGCGGCGCCGGCGATGTCGCCACGCGCGAGCGCGTAGGGGAAGAAGCCCTCGACCCACGCGTCGACGTCGGCGGCGTCCAGCGCTTCCCGCGCGAGGGCCGGAGTCGCCGTAAACAGCGCGACCATCGCGGCGGTGGCGGCCATCAGGTTCATGGCGGATCTCCTGGACCTACACTGTAGGTTCGGGTAACCTACAGTGTAGGTACCCGGTCGTCAAGGAGCCGCTGCGTGATCAGCCCGCGCCTCTCGCGCACGAACATCGTGGCCGTCGCCATCGAGATGGCGGACCAGGAGGGATTGTCGTCCGTGACGTTGCGCGGCATCGCGACTCGGCTCGGGGTGCACGTGACCTCGCTCTACAACCATGTGCCGACGAAAGAGGCGGTGGTCGACGACATGAGGGAAGCGCTACTGGCCCAGGCGCGGCTCCCGACCGGACGCATCGATTGGCAGGACTGGGTACGCCGGTTCGCCGCGGGCATGCGCGAGCTGGGGAGGAAACATCCCGGCGCCTTCGAGGCCTTCCACTACGGTCCCGTAAAAGGCGAGCGCGCCGCCGAGCCATTCGAATCGGGATTCGCCGCATTCCGCTCGGCCGGCTTCGACGTCGCCTCGACTCACAGCGCGGTGAAGGCAACCGTCGTCGCCGTGCTTGGCCACGTTCTCGAGGACACCGTTCCGGCACGAAACCGCAAGGTCGCGCGAACCAGCGTCGGCCACCTGCCCATCGAGCGCTTCCCCAACGTACACGCGATCAATCGCGTGGCGGGGAAGACGGACACGTTCGGCTACCTCGTGGAGGCGCTCATCGCCGGATTCGCGGCTGCGAAGAAAAGTTCTTCGCGGCGGAAGGCCCCTTCAAGGTGAGCGGGTCCGGCCGACGGCGATGAGCGTTGGGGAACTTGAGTTCCACTGGTTCGAGCGCCACTTGCGGCCTGGCGGCACAGTTGACTAGTCTCCGTCCACTCAACAGAGGCGGAGACCCATGAAGCAATCCATCCTGATCGGCCTTCTGTCGTGGGCTCTTGCGGGCGGCCCGACGTTTGCCGCCGAGGAAACGGACGAGCCGTCGCCTCCGGAAAAGGCGAAAACAGCGCAAGTCAAGCCGCCACCGGAACCCCGCAGCCAAAGCACGCAGCACGAGCTCCGCCTCGGCGGCCAGGTGCTGAAGTACACCGCCACCGTCGGCTGGCTGATCCTCGTTGACAACAAAAAATCCGAGCCGATCGCGCGGTTCGGCTACACGGCCTACACCCTGGACGGCGTCAAGGACGCTTCCCGCCGGCCCATCACCTTCGCCTTCAACGGCGGTCCGGGCTCCGCATCGATCTGGCTGCACATGGGCGTGCTCGGTCCGCGGCGCGTGGTCGTCAACGACGGCAGTTACGCGCCGCCGCCGCCCGCGCAGCTGGTGGACAACGAACACAGCATCCTCGACGCGACCGACCTCGTGATGATCGATCCGGTCGGCACCGGGTTCAGCAAACCGGTCGGCAAGGCGAAAGGCAAGCAATTCTGGGGCGTTGACCAGGACGTCGAGTCCGTCGGCGATTTTATCCGCCGCTATGTCACCGAGAACGGCCGCTGGGGCTCGCCCAAGTACGTGCTCGGCGAGAGCTACGGCGGCGTGCGCGGCGCGGGGCTCGCGCGGCACCTGCAGTCCAAACTCGGCATGAACCTGAACGGATTGATCCTGGTGTCGCCGTATTTCGGCCAGGCATCCGGCAATGACGGCATGGGCATCGACCTGCCGCATGTGCTGTACGTCTCGACGTTCGCCGCGACAGCCTGGTACTACGACGCCATCCCGGACAAGCCGGCATCGCTTGCGGATTTCACCAGCGAGGTCGAGCGCTTCGCGATCGAGGAATACGCGCCGGCGCTGCTGAAGGGCTACACCATTTCGGCCGAGGAGAAGCAGGCGGTCGCCGGGAAACTCGCGCGCTACACGGGCACGAGCGCGACGTTCTGGCTGCGTGCGGATCTGCGCGTGAAGCACGAGCAGTATCTGCAGGAGCTGTTGCGCGATCGCGGCCTCATCGCCGGCCGGATCGATTCACGGTTTTCGGGGCCTTCGCTGAACGCGCTGAATGACGAAATGGACTACGACCCGTTCTTCCCCGCGGTCGGTCCGGCGTACACGGCGGCTTTCCGCCAGTACCTGCATGCCGAGCTGAAGTTCGACACGCCGGACGAATACGTCGTCTCGGGCAGGCTCTACGACAAGTGGGATTGGCGCCATGAACAGCCCGGCGTCGAGGGTGACGAGAATGGCAAGGTTCCGGTGACCAACATGCTGCCGGATCTCGCGCTCGCCATGACGATGAACCCGGGCCTGCACCTGCTGGTCGAGCAGGGGTACTACGATCTCGCGACGCCGACGCATGCGCTCAAGTACAACCTCAACCAGTTGCGTTTGACGCCGGAGACGCGCGGGCGGATCCGCGTCAATTATCACGACGCGGGCCACATGATGTACCTGCACGAGGACTCGGCGCGGCGCTTCCGTGAAAACGTCGTCGGGTTCATTCGCGACACGGATCGGCTGTAGCGACGGCGTCAGCGGAGGGCGAGTGGCTGCGCCAACGCTGGCACGCGGCCAAGGAGCACTACTACGACCTGGGTTGTGGGAGGCTCAACCTGCCGACGTCGTGAGACGTCGATTTCGCCGGGAATCGGTTACGCGGGGAGGTTTCGGTAGAGGTAATAACCGGCAGTCGCGAGCAACAGAATGACCGCCGCGATGGCGAGCCACTTGCGCCAGTTGAAGCGCCGCCTGGGCAATTCCGAAAACTGAAAATCCGGGTCCACGCGACGAGTCATGAGCCAACTCTACTCCCCCGCGATGCCGGACTTGCTGCGCAATCCTTGTCCGATTGCCCTGCTGATGGGTGCGCTGGCGTGCCTGCCGGGCTGTACTGCCAGCACGCTGGCGCCTGTGGATCGATGGCCAGTGGCCAGGTCGCGTTCGAGGATCCTCGATACGCGCCGGCCCTGAAGTCGCTGCTGGCGCTCAAGCAACGAAACCCGGAGCTGAAGATTCTGGTGTCGCTCGGCGGCTGGGAGGCGGCGGTTTCTCCGATTCCACTAGACTCATGCCATGGCCGGCATCCAGATTGTCTTGCGGCAGGTTTCGAAGACCTACGACGCCGCCGGTCGAGGCCCGCCGGTGCTCGTTGGCGTGGACGTCGACATCGCGGCGGGTGAGTTCGTCGTGCTGGTGGGACGCAGCGGTTCGGGCAAATCGACGCTGCTGAATCTGATCGGCGCCATCGATGTGCCGACGGCGGGCGAGATCTTCATCGACGGCATCGAGCTCGGCGCGCTCGATGAGGAGGCGCGTGCACTGTTGCGAAGGCGAGAGCTCGGTTTCGTGTTCCAGTTCTTCAACCTGATTCCGACGCTGACCGTCGCGGAGAATCTGTTGCTGCCGCTCGAACTGAACGGCCGCACCGGCGCGGCCGCGAGCCGCCGGGTCACGGACCTGCTGGCCGAAGTCGGGCTAACGGATCGCGCGGACCGATTCCCCGACGAGCTGTCGGGCGGCGAGCAGCAGCGCGTCGCGATCGCCCGGGCCATCGTGCACGAGCCGCGCATCGTGCTGGCCGACGAACCAACCGGCAATCTCGATCTGGAGACGGCGACTGACGTGATCGGCCTGCTCGATCGTCTGTGTCGCGACGCCGGCCTGACGCTCGTCATGGCGACCCACAGCCGCGAAGTGATCGGTATGGCCGACCGCGTACTGACGATCAGCGCAGGCCGGGTGATCGAGGCACGTCCGTGAGCCGCCTGTTCGCGCGTGCGGGCAGGCGTTTCCTGCTGCGCCATCCGGGCCAGCTGGCGCTTGCGCTCGCCGGCATCGCGCTCGGTGTCGCGGTCGTGGTGGGCGTGGACCTGGCGAACGACAGCGCGCGGCGCGGCTTCGAACTGTCGGCTGCGCTCGTCACCGGCCGTGCGACGCACCAGCTCGTCGGCATCAGCGGCACGTTGCCCGATGCGGCTTACGCGCGGCTGCGGCGCGAATCGGGCATCCACCGCGCGGCACCGGTGCTCGAAGCGCCCGTCCGGCTGCCGGCGACGCCGGACCGCGCGTTCACTTTGCTTGGCGTCGATCCCCTGGCGGAAGCGCCACTGCGTGACGAGGTGACAGCCGGCGCCGGCGAACTGGATATCGTGCGGCTGCAGACAGTGCCGGGGACCGTGATACTCCCGCGCACGCTCGCGGACGAGCTGGGCATGAAGGTTGGCTCGCACTTCGCGATGGTCGCCGGCGGCCGCGAGCGGCGCGTCGAAGTCGCGGGCATCATCGAAGTCGATCGTGCGCGGCGTGAAGTCGCAGGCGCCGTCCTGTTTGCGGACATCGCGACGGCGCAGGAGCTGACGGGCATGATCGGCCGGATCACGCGCATCGATCTGGTGCTGTCGGCGGCTGAAGCTGCCCGGCTCGAGTCGGTCACGCCGCCCGATCAGCTCCTGCTGCCCGCGGAATCGCAGGGCCAGGCCATCGTCGAAATGACGCGCGCATTCCGGATCAACCTGACGGCGCTGAGCTTCCTCGCACTGGTGGTCGGTGTGTTCCTGATCCATGCGACCTTGTCGTTCCTGGCGGTCCGGCGCCGGCGGGCGATCGGGACGGCGCGCGCGCTCGGGGTCACGCAGCGTCAACTGTTCGGCGTCACGCTTGCCGAAGCCCTGATGCTCGGGGCTGTCGGCACGGCATTCGGCCTGCTGCTGGGGCATCTGCTGGGCGCCGGTCTCACGGGTCTCGTGCTTCGCACGATCGAGGACCTGTACTACGCGCAGTCGACCGCGGTCCGTCCCGCCCTGTCGATCTATATAAAAGGTGCGCTGCTGGGCCTGGCTGCGACAGTGATCGCGGCGCTTGCGCCGGCCATTGCTGCGGCCCGGATACCACCGTGCGCGCTGCAGAGCCGCGCGGCACTCGAACAGCGCACGCGCAAGCGTCTGCCGGCGATGGCGATCGGCGGCATGGTCGTCGCGGCGGCCGCCAGTGCGATCCTGATGGTGGACACGCAAAATCTGGTCGTCGCCTTCGTCGGGCTCTTCGGCGTCGTCGCCGCGGCGGCGTTGCTGATCCCGGCACTGACACCGTGGATGATCCGCTTGCTGCAGGCGCCCGCTGCGTGGATCGGTGGTCTGCCGGGCCGGTTGACCGCGCGCGGCGCGGCGGCATCGCTGAGCCGCACCAGTGTCGCGGTGACGGCTCTCGCGGTTGCGACCGCAACCGTCACCGGGATCGGTCTCATGATCGCGAGTTACCGCGGCAACGTCGCGGACTGGCTCGACCAGAGCCTGCAGGCGGACTTCCACCTGCGGATCGCGCCCGGTATCGCCACCGCGGACAGCGACGCGCTGCAGCCGGACGCGATCGCGATGCTCCGTGGCCTGCCGGGTGTCGCGGGTCTCAGTCTGGCCCGCTGGTCGCGCATTCCGACAGCCGATGGCGGCTTGCAGCTACGCGCGATCGAGCCCGGCCCGGAGGGCTGGGGGCTGCGCATCGTCGAAGGCAATGCGGCTGCGGCGCGCGCAGGATTCGAGCGCGGCGATGCGGTCGTCATCTCGGAGTCGCTGGCCCAGCGCCGCCAGATTGCGGTCGGCGATGGCTTCGTGCTGCCTGCTGCCTCGGGTCCGGTCAGCTTCGAAGTCGCCGGAATCTTTCGCGATTTCAGCAGCGACCGCGGCGCGGTCGTGATGGAGCTTGCGGCATTCCGCCGTCACTGGCAGGACGAGAGCCTGAGTGGTGTCGGCATTTATCTCGCGCCGGGCGCCGATGACGGTGCCGTCCGTCGTGCGCTCGACCGGTTTGCGGCAGCGAGCGGCGAGCTTAATCTTGCCGCCAGCGCGGAGCTGCGAGCCGCCGCGATGCGGATATTCGATCGCACCTTCACGATCACCGAGGTGCTGCGCTGGCTCGCGGGACTCGTCGCGTTCTTCGGCATCCTCAGTTCGCTGCTGGCGCTCGAGCTGGAACGGACGCGCGAGATCGGCGTATTGCGGGCGATCGGATTCGTACCGGCGCAGATTCGCACACTGGTCATCGGCCAGACGAGCCTGCTCGGCCTGGTGGCCGGTCTCATGGCTGTGCCGCTCGGCATCGTACTGGCGGGCCTGCTCGTGTACGTCGTCAATGAGCGCGCCTTCGGCTGGAGCATGGACTTTGTCTTGATGCCATCGGTCCTGGGCGCGGGCGTCCTGATGGCGCTGGTTGCCGCGGTCGCGGCCGGCATTGCGCCGGCCTGGCGCCTGGCGCGGATGCCGCTGGCCTCGGCATTGCGCGAGGAATGATGCGGGCCGTCGCGATCGTCGGCGCGATCTGCCTCAGCGCCGCCGCTGCCGCGCAGGTCGGCGTCACGGATTTTCTCGGCACCGGACCTCCTGCCGATTTCGAGCGCGCAGAGGCGCCGCGCGCTTTCGACTTTCCCGCCGATCACGGGGCGCATCCGGGCTTTCGCAGCGAGTGGTGGTACTTCACGGGCAATCTCGCCGCCGCGGACGGCCGGCATTTCGGATTCCAGCTGACCTTCTTCCGCTTCGCGCTCGCGCCGGGCGTGATCGAGCGCGCCTCCGCCTGGGCGACGAATCAGGCCTGGATGGCGCACCTGAGCGTGACCGACAGCGCGGGCCGGCGGTTTCATGCCGCCGAACGGCTGGCGCGCGGCGCGCTCGGACTGGCCGGCGCCGAAGCTGCGCCATTTCATGTCTGGCTCGGTGACTGGGAGGCGAGGGCGGCGGAATCGGGCGGTGGCATTTATCCGCTGAGGTTGATCGCGCGCGATGAAGACGTCGCACTCGACCTCACGCTCACGACGGCAAAGCCGCTTGTGCTGCAAGGCGAGAACGGCTGGCATCGCAAGGGACCGGAGCCGGGCAATGCCTCGTACTACTACGCGTACACGCGCCTCATCGCGCACGGGCAGGTGAATATCGACGGCGCGGCGGTGGACGTCAGCGGCAGTGCCTGGATGGATCGCGAGTGGGGCAGCAGCGCGCTCGGCCCGGACCTGAGCGGCTGGGACTGGTGTGCGCTGCAACTGTCGGACGGCAGCGAGTTGATGCTGTACCGGTTGCGTCACACGGACGGCCGTGCGAGCGCCTTCAGCAAGGCCGAGGTGATCGGGCCCGACGGAGAGCGCCGCACTTATGGAGCCGGCGAATTCGCATTCGAGCCGCGGCGCTGGTGGACGAGCCCGAAGACGCAAGTGAGGTATCCGGTCGCGTGGTCTATCGCACTGGCTGCCGAGGACTTGTCGCTCGAGATCGAGCCGCGTCTCGACGATCAGGAACTCGAGCTGACGGTGCGCTACTGGGAGGGTGCGGTGACGGCAACGGGCCGGGCGCGTGGCGGCGCGCTCACCGCGGAGGGCTACCTCGAACTCGCCGGTTATTGAAAGGGGTCGCATCCCCTTCTACTGGAAGGGGATGCGACCCCTTTGAACCGCCGCGTGTTGAGTTATTCTTCCGAAACCAGCCTTCCGGCCAGGATATAGGGACATTTCAAGCCATGAACACGCCAAGATTCTTGATCTCGATCGCGCTCGCAGTTGCGAGCGCGGTGCCGTTGCCGCTCGCCGCGCAACAGCTGGAGCGCGACGTCGGCATCGTCAGCGCGGAGATCGAAGGCCGGCTCGAAGGCTTCAGCTTCAAGGAAGGGCCGGTCTCGACGCTCGAGTTCAAGGGCACGGCGGTTGCGCTCGCCGCGGAAGGCGATGGCAAGGTCGAGTTCCAGGACGGCCGCACGAGTGTCGAGGTATCGGTGAAGAAGCTGCCCGAACCCTCGACGCTCGGTCCCTTCTCGACGTTCGTGTTATGGGCGGTCAGCGGCGACGGCCGCGCCAGCAACCTGGGATCGGTCGAGGTGCGTAACGGCTCCGGATCGCTCGAGACGTCGACGTCGCTGTCGCAGTTCGGGCTGGTCGTGACCGCCGAGCCGCATTTCGCGGTCACCGCGCCGAGCAAGTACATGGTGCTGCGCAACCTGGGCAAGCGCATCCGCGGCACGACCATCCAGATTCCGGGGTTGCGGGAACGCATGGACTATTCCGGCCTGTCGGCGCAGCGCGTCGATCCGAAAGCGAAGATTCCGCCCGAACTGATCCAGGCGCGCTATGCGATCGAGATCGCGCGTCGCATCGATGCGGAAGACTTCGCGCCGGGCGAGTTTGCGAATGCCGAGCAGCGCCAGTCGGCTGCGGAAGAGGCGCAGGCCAGCAAGGACTACCGGGTCCGCAATACCGTGCCGCTGCTCGCGCGCGATGCCGTGCAGATGGCAGAGGACGCCAGGCGCAAGGCCATGCTCGGACGCCAGGCGGCGGAGGGCGAAGCGGCGACCGCAGCCGCGCGGCAGGAGGCGGAAGAAAAGGCGCGGCAGGCAGCGGGCATCGCGGCCGAGCAGGCGAAGCAGCGCCAGATGCTGGCCGCGGAAGAGGCGGCGCGCCAGGCGGCGCTCGAAGCCGAACAGAGGGCGCGCGCGGATCTGACGGCGCGGCTCAATCGCGCGCTGCCGACGCGGCAGACCGAGCGCGGCATCGTCGCCGAGATTGCGGGCGTGCAGTTCGCGACCGGGGCGGCGACGCTGAACGCGAACGCGCGCGAGGCGCTGGCACGCTTCTCCGGCATCGTCGGCGTGTACCCGTCGCTGCACTTCAAGGTCGAGGGTCACACCGACAGTACCGGCAGCGCCGAGACCAACCGGAACCTGTCCCGGCAACGCGCGATAACGGTGCGCGATTACCTGATCGGTCAGGGAGTCGCCGCCGCCTCGATCAGCATCGAGGGCCTCGGCCCCGACCAGCCGATTGCGGACAACGCCACGAGCGAGGGGCGCGCGCGCAACCGGCGCGTCGAGATAATCCTTACCGGGGATCTGGTGACGGCGCAGTAACGGGCGAAGGCAGGCCCCCGACCACGCGGGAAACGGTCAGCGAGGCTCTTTCCTGGCGTACATAGGCGATGCACGCCGGCAATCTCGGCTCGCCCGTGCATGCCGGAGGCCTCTGGATCTAACTCCGCTTGCGACCGTGCAGCATAGACGCCACCAGATTCTCGCGGTGCCGGAAGGACGTGAACACGACGCCCAGAATATGCAGCCCGACGAACACGAACAGGATGTCGGATAGCGTCGAGTGCAGTGCCTCGACCCAGGGGATGCCCCAGAAACGATCGGTCGTGTAGAGCCAGCCGGTAAAGCCGACCAGCACCACCATCGAGAGCAGTGCGACTGCCATCCACGCGCCGAGCGGGTTGTGTCCGACGAAGCGCGCTTCGTGGCGCGAGACGACGGCGCGCGCATAGGCGATGGTCGCCGGGGCCGGCAGGACGAAGCTGGCGAAGCGCGCGTGGCCGGAAGCGACGAAGCCCCAGACCGTGCGCGCCGCGACGACCACGAGCGTCGCGTACCCCAGCCACTCGTGCCAGCGGCCGGGACTGTGCCGCGTGAGCCAGGCCGTGGCGACCGTCAGCACGAGTGTCCAGTGCAGGATCCGCACCGGCAGGTCCCACACCGGAATCGCACGGCGCGATCCGGACACGGTTCCCTCACTTACCGGTGGTGACCACGCGCTCCAGCGTGACCGGATGGAAATAAGCCTCGACGCGCTCGCCCTTGTCGTCGAGCGCATACACTTCATAGCATCCGCCGTCGATCTTGACGTTGCGCACTTCCCAGCCTTTCTCTTTAAGCATCGCGCTCAACTTGTCCTGCGACTGCCATGTATCCGGCGATCCCGAGTCGCAGGTGGCAAGGCCGGTCGCGCTCGCGACGTGTACGGGCGCGAACGCGAACGCCGCCGCGATCAGTGCTGCCGCCGACAATCTGTTGACCATGACTCTCATCCTTGATGATGTGACGATGACTTCATAGCAGACACGCGCGGCCGCGTGTAGTGCATTTCGAGGGATAATTGAGCGTGGCCCGCGTGCGATGAATTCGGACCCGTGCGAGGCAATCAGCCGCTCCGGCTTCTGATATCACATGTCGTTTCCAGCGAGGTGGCGGAAGTGGCCACGGGCGTCCGCGTTCCTGCAGGTCCGTTCGCACGCAAGTCCATCGAGGCTTTGCAGGCGGACGCCACGTCGCACGGCCTGCGGCGAACGCTCGGTCCCCTGCACCTCGTCCTGCTCGGCATCGGTTGCATCCTGGGCGCCGGCATCTACGTACTCCCGGGCACGGCCGCCGCGAACTTCGCCGGTCCCGCGGTCATGCTCTCGTTTGTGCTCGCGGGAACGGCCTGTGCGCTGACGGCGCTGTGTTACGCGGAACTCGCGTCGACGATGCCGGTGTCCGGCTCGTCGTACAGCTACTGCTATGCGGCCCTCGGCGAAGTCTTCGCCTGGGGGCTCGGCTGGATCCTGATGCTCGAGTACACGCTGGCGTCCTCGACGCTGGCGGTCGGATTCTCGAGCTACCTCGTTAGCCTGCTGCGGGATTTCGGCGTGATCGTGCCGGCGTTCCTCGCCACGCCGCTGGTCGGCACGGCCGGCGGATTCTCGGTAAATCTTCTCGCCGTGCTCGCGATCGCGGCAGTGACGGCCGTGCTCTGCGCCGGCGTGCGCCAGTCCGCAGGCGTCAACGCTTTCCTGGTCGTGGTGAAAGTCGCGGTGCTTGCGGTCGTCATCAGCGTGGGTGTCGGCGCCATCGAGCCGGAGAACTGGAAGCCGTTCATTCCGCCGCACGAGGGCGAATTTGCCTTCGGCTGGCCCGGCATCGTGCGCGGCGCGTCGATCCTGTTCTTCGCGTATCTCGGATTCGAGACGGTCTCCACGACCGCGTCGGAGGCGCGCAATCCGCAGCGCGACATGCCGGTCGGCATCCTCGGCGCGCTGTTCGTCTGCACGGCGCTCTACCTCGCGGTGGCGGCGGTCCTGACCGGCGTCGTGCCCTATCGCGAGCTCGGCGTCGCCGATCCGGTTGCGCTGGCCGTCGATCGCATGGGCCGGCCGGGCGTCGCGGTGTTCGTGAAGATCGGCGCACTGATGGGTCTCGCGTCGGTGTTGCTGGTCAATGCCTATGGACAGTCGCGCATCACGTTCCAGATGTCGCGCGACGGCATGCTGCCGGCGCTCTTCAGCCGCGTGCACGAGCGGTTCCGCACGCCGTACCGCGGCATCATCCTGCTGGCTGTCGTTTCCGCGGTGTGCGCCGCGTTCTTTCCGATCGCAATGCTCGCGGATCTCGTCAGTCTCGGGGCGGGGCTTGCATTTGCGACCGTCTGCTTCTCGACGATGTGGTTGCGCTCGAGGCGACCCGATTTGCCGCGACCGTTTCGGGTGCCGCTCGGCGGCTTCTGGATCGGACGTGCCTGGGTCGGCTACATTCCGGCCACTGCTCTCGTGCTCTGTATCGCCATGATCCTGCCGGTACTCATCGACATCGGTTTGCAGGCGGCTTCGGGCCAGCCGCTGATGGCCATCTTCCTGGCCCTCTACGTCGCGGTCGGCGCCGCGCTCTATGCCGGCTACGGCCGGCGAAACTCGGCGCTCGAGCGCGGGAGTACGCTGGCTTGACCGCTCCGGCGGACATCTTTGCGCCGCAGGATGACGAGCAGGTGCTGCGCCTGGTGCTCGAGCATCCGCTGGCCTGGGTCGTCTGCCTCGACGCCAGCGGATTCCGCGCGACACCGCTGCCGCTCAGGCCGCGCGTCGGCGCTGACGGCCGCATCGAGGCGCTCGAGGGGCATATGGCGCGTTCCAATACGCAGTACGCGGCTTTGCAGCGCGATGCGCGCGCGCTCCTCCTGTTCAGCGGTCCGCAGGGTTACATCTCGCCGTCCTGGGTGAGTAACCGGACCTGGGCGCCGACCTGGAATTACACGGTCGTGCAGTTCCTTGCGACCATCGCCTTCGACGAAACGCCGGCGCGGCTGGACGCGCACCTGCACGACCTGGTGGATGCGATGGAGCGCGGCCGTCCCGGCGCATGGCATCCGTCGGAGATGGGCGCGCGCTACGAGACGCTCAAACGCATGATCGTGCCGTTCGAGGCGACCGTCGTGGAGCAGCGTGCGAAGTTCAAGCTCGGTCAGGACGAGCGCGACGCCGTGTTCACCGATATCACCGAGGCGCTCGGCACGACGGGATCGGACGCGCTCGTCGCGTGGATGCGCGAGCTGAACCCGGGCCGCTGACGGCGGCCGTCAGTGCTGCTGGTCCGGCGGCTTCGTGCCGGGGATGGAGGCGAGGTACTGCGTCGGCGCGCGGCCGAAGGCGCGGCGAAACATGGCAGTGAAGGCACTCGGGCTGTTGTAGCCGACATCGAAGGCTACCGACGTGACCGGCTGGCCGACCGCGAGCCGCGACAGGGCTTCCATCAGCCGGACGTTCTGCCGCCAGGTGGCGAAGCTGACGCCGGTTTCGCGGCGGAAGGTGCGCGTGAACGTGCGCCGGCCCATGCCGGCGATGTCCGCCCAGCCGTCGAGCGGCTCGTTCTGCCCGGGGTCGCGCAGGATCGCGGTGCAGACCTTGACCAGGCGCGGGTCCTGCGGCATCGGCACGTCGAGCGGCGTCGCCGGCATCGCGATGAGCTCGGTCATCAGCAGGTTCATCACGCGCGCGTCGCGGCCTTCCAGGTCGTACTCGACCGGGATGCGGCAGGCCTCGACGATGAGCTCGCGCAGCAGGCAGGACACCTCGATTACGCGGCAGGTCGTCGGCAGGTCCGGAAAAGCGGTTGAATCTATATAAAGAGTGCGCAGCGACACATGGCCGCGCATATGCGCTTCATGCTCGACTCCCGCGGGCACCCACACGGCGCGCTGCGGCGGGACGACGAAACTCGCCTGGTCGGTGATGACGACCGTCACGCCCGCACAGGCGTAGATCAGCTGCGCGCGTTTGTGGTGATGATGCGGATCGTGGTGGCCGGACGGGTATTCGTCGGCGAGCGCGGCAATCGGACGCGGGATGTCCTGATAGTCGGCTCCCTTGGTGCTGCGACCCATGGTCCTAGCCTATGCTGGCCCGCTCGCGATGACAAATGAGCGCTCGGCGACGGCACCGGGCCAGGTGCGAACCGAGGATGCGGTGATGGACCACGCGCGCGGGGAAGTGGCGTCCGCCAACGGCAGCGACCTGGACCCGGAAATCCGGCGTTTCATCCGCACCATCGCTGAATCAGTCGCGCGTTATCCGCAGTTCCACAGCGCACCGTTCCCGCAGGTGCGCCAGTGGGCCGAGGTCGTTCGGGCCCCCTGGGTACAAGGCGGGCCCGCGATGATCGAATCCCTGAATCTCGAGGCGCCGACGCGACACGGCAACGTCCGGGTGCGCATCCATCGCCCGGGACGCGGTGAGCTGCCCGGTCTTGTTTACCTGCATGGCGGCGGCTGGACGCTGTTCAGCATCGATACGCACGACCGGGTGATGCGCGAATATGCGGCACGCGCCGGGTGTTGCGTGATCGGCGTCGACTACGCGCTGTCACCCGAGAACAAGTTTCCGGTTGCGCTCGAGCAGGTTGCCGATGTCGTGGGCTGGCTAGTGGAGCAGGGCCGCGAGCTGGGCGTCGACGCACGCCGCCTCGCCATCGGCGGCGACTCGGCTGGCGCGAATCTCAGCGTGGCGGCCTGCCTGATGCGCCGCGACCTCCAGCTCACTCCACCGCTGTGCGGCATGGTTCTGAACTACGGTGCGTTCATTTCCCGAAGCTCCGCCGAGGCGTGCCGCCGCTACGGCGGTCCGGAATACATGCTGGGCTGCGAGGAAATGGGCCAATACTGGCTTAACTACACGCGCACCGACAGCGACGAGCTTGACCCGTTCGTCTGCCCGCTGCTCGCATCGGCCGCCGGTCTGCCGCCCGCATTCCTGGCCGTCGCCGAGTGCGACATCCTCGCCGAGCAGAGCGTGCTGATGGCCGGGCGGCTGCAGGCGGCAGGCGTGCCCGTGAAGAGCGTCATCTACTCGGGGGCATCGCACAGTTTCATCGAGGCCATGTCCATCGCCGCGGTCAGCAACAGCGCCCTGGCGGACGCGTCCGACTGGCTCAGGCAGGTCTTCACGCGGGAGGCTGCCGGGGCACCGCCCTGAGGCCATGGCCTGATCGCGACGGTTTGCGACCCTGGCGCGAATGCGCCGGGCACCGGTGGGAATAGATTGAATTGGTTACGAGGGGGACTTCGCCATGGATTCCAGACACGCCCTGATCTTTCTGCTGGGTACGACGGCCGCGGGGACCGCATTGGCCCAGGACGAGCTCGGCGCCGTCGTCGTCACCGCGCCGCGATACGTGTCCACCGAAGGCAACTCCGCCTCCAAATCGGACATCCCGCTGGTGGAAATGCCGCAATCGGTCAGCGTCGTCTCGCGCGACATGATCGACCTGCTGAACTGGACCAGCCTCAACGAGTCGGTGCGCTATTCGGCTGGCGCGACCGGCGAAGCCTTCGGGCCCGACGAGCGCTACGACTGGCTGCAGATACGCGGCTTCGATCCGGTGCAGTTCATCGACGGGGTGCAGGCGCCGATCGGCTCGGTCAACAACACCGGCACCGATCTTTACGGTTCCGAGGCGGTCGAGGTGCTGAAGGGGCCGGCCGCCGTGCTCTACGGCCAGTCGCCGCCCGGCGGCATCGTGAACATGGTGAGCCGTCGGCCGCGGGACGAGTTCGGCGGCGAACTCGAGGTGCAGGGCGGCGAATACAACATGTGGCAGCTCGCCGGCGACGTCACCGGGCCGATGACGGACCGGGTCAGCGGGCGCATCACGGCGCTCTATCGCGATCGCGAGACCCAGGTCGACTTCCTGACGTCGCAGCGGCTGTTCATTTCGCCCGCCATCACGTTCAGGCTGGGCGACGCCACGGAGCTGACGCTGCTCGCGAACTACCAGGACGACGACCTGGAGAACCAGAGCACGGGCTTCCTGCCGATATTCGGCACGGCGGAGCCCAATCCGCTCGGGAAAGTCCCGGTCGGCCGGAACCTCGGCGAGACGGGCTACAATTTCTTCAAGCGCGAACAGTGGAGCGCCGGATACGACTTCTCGCACCGCTTCAGCGACCGTTTCTCGATCCAGCAGAACCTCAAGTACTTCGACGTCAAGGTCGATTCGCGTGCCGTATTCGGTGCCGGGCTGGTCGACAACGACTTCAACGGGGTCCCGGACGACTTCCGCACGGTCAATCGCTTCGATTTCCCGTTCAACGAGCGGATCGATTCGATGTCCGTCGACACGCGCGCCCACTTCGATATCGGTACCGGCAGCGTCGAGCAGTCGATGCTGTTCGGCGTGGATTACCGCGAGTACGATGGTTTCTCCGAGTTCGGCTTCGGCCTGGCGCCGGCAATCGACCTGTTCGACCCGGTGTATGACGCGGTCATCCCGCCAGCGACGCTGTTCCCGTTCATCAACGAGACCCGCGACCAGGTCGGCGTCTATTTCCAGGACCAGGTCAAGGCCGGCAATTTCATCCTGACGCTGAATGCCCGCAATGACTGGGTCGAGCGCAGCCCGGCGGGCGGCGGTGCCACGCAGGAGGACGAGGAGTTCACCTACCGGGTCGGCGCCAATTACGTATTCGACAACGGCTTCGCGCCGTATATCCAGACGGCGACGTCATTCCAGCCCGTCAGCGGCGCGACTTTCGATGGCGTGCCGTTCGAGCCCACCACCGGCGACCAGATCGAGGCCGGCATCAAGTACGACGGCCGCAATCTGGGTCCCGGCGTGCGGCTGTTCGGCTCGCTGTCGGCTTACGAGATCGTGCAGAAGAACGTGCTGACGCCGGATCCGGATCATCTGTTCTTCAGCATCCAGGAGGGCGAGGTCGAGGTGAGCGGCGTGGAACTCGAGGTGGGCGCCCGCATCCGCGAACGGCTGACCTTCAACCTGGCCTTCACCAGCATCGACACCGAGATCACCAGGACCAGCGGCGGCGACCTCGGCAATGAGCTCGTGGCCGTGCCGGACACGCTGGTCTCGGGGCTCGTCGATTACACATTCCAGGAAGGGCCGGCGGCCGGGTTCGGCTTCGGCCTCGGCTTCCGCCATCGGGGCCAGATGTTCGGCGACGGCGCCAACCAGTTCCAGAGCGATTCGGTGACCCTGTACGACGCGATCCTGCATTACGATACGCGCAACTGGCGGATCGCGGTGAACGCCAGCAACTTCACCGACGAAATATTCGTGGATCGATGCAGCAGCACGTCGAATTGCTTCTACGGGACGCGCCGCCTGATCACGGGGAGCGTCACGCGCAAGTTCTGACCGCTCCGGTCATGCGGGCGGCCATCGCAGCGTGCCTGCTCGCGCTTGCCGTGCCGCCTGCCGGGGCGCAGGCGCCGGAGTCCCCGCGCAGCGCGCTGCCTGGCGCGGAATTCCTCCCGAGCAGCTATCGCCCGCTGCCGCGGCAGGACGTCATCATTGCCGGCGCCACGATCCTGGACGGCATCGGCAACCGCCACGACCAGTCCGACATTCTTCTGCAGGAGGGCAAGATCGCGGCAATCGGCCGGAACCTGCCGCGTCCCGACGGCGTGCGCGTGATCGAGGCGGCCGGCCGCTGGATCACGCCGGGCCTCATCGACATCCACAGCCACAACGGCACCTACATGCTGCCGATCGTCTACGAGAACCCGCCGACCTGGGACGTCGCCGAGGTGAGCAGCCCGAATGTCGCCGAGACCGCCATCGAGCACGCTATCAACGCGCAGGATCCGGCGTTTGGCCTCGCGCTCGCGGGCGGCGTGACGACGCTGCAGGTTCTGCCCGGTTCCGTGACGCTTTTCGGCGGCCGCTCGGTGGTGCTGAAAACCGTGCCCGGCCGGACGATGCAGGACATCAAGTTCCCCGACGCGGCGCCGGGACTGAAGATGGCCTGCGGCGAGAATCCCAAGGGCAATTTCGGATCGAAAGGCCAGGCGCCCACGAGCCGCCAGGGCGAAGTGGCCATGATGCGCGCGGCCTGGCAGAACGCACGGGACTATCGGGACCGATGGCGCAGGCACGGGCGCCGCGACGCCGACGGCGAGCGCGGCGGCCGCGAACCGCCGGCGCGCGACCTCGAGCTCGAAACGCTGGCCGGCGTGCTCGACGGAGAGATACGCGTCCACCTGCACTGCTATGCGGCCGATGACATCGCCGTGATGCTGTCGATCGCGCGGGAGTTCGATTTCCGGATCGCAGCCATCCATCACGCCGTCGAGGCGTACAAGGTTCCGGACCTGCTCGCGGCTGCCGGCACCTGCGCCGCCGTCTGGCCCGACTGGTGGGGATTCAAAATGGAGGCGTTCGACGGCATCCGCGAGAACGCGGCCTTCGTCGACGCGGCCGGCGCCTGCGCGATCATGCATTCCGATTCGCCGTTCATTGGCCAGCACCTGACGCTCGAGGCCGCGAAAGCCATGGCGGCCGGGCGCCGCGCGGGTCTCGACATCAGCCGCGAGCGCAGCATCGCCTGGGTGACCAGCAACCCGGCCCGCGCGCTCGGGCTCGACGATCGCATCGGGCGCCTGGCGACTGGCTTCAATGCCGATGTGGTGCTGTGGTCCGGCGATCCGTTCAGCATCTACAGCAAGCCGGATCAGGTGTACGTGGACGGGGCGCTGGCCTACGACCGCAACGACCCGGAACGTCAGCCGGTGCCGGACCTGCTGCTCGGCCACCCCGCACGCGAGGCCGTCCGATGACAGCGCGCCTAGCGATGCGCCTGCTGCCGCTGTGCCTCGGCCTTGCCTGCGCGCCGACCCTGGCGGAAACGATCGCTATCGTCGATGCGAAGATCTACACGATGACGGGCGGCGCGCCGGTCGAGAACGGCACGATCGTGATGCGCGATGGCCGCATCGTCGATGCGGGAGCGAATGTCGAAGTGCCGGCCGGCGCTCGCCGCATCGAAGGCCGCGGCCTGGTCGTGACGCCGGCACTCTTCAATTCCGCGACGCAGCTCGGGCTCACCGAGGTGTCCTCGGTCGGAGCGACCAACGATCACGGCATCAGCGAAGCGCCGCTCGGTGCCGCTTTCGACATCCAGTACGCGCTCAATCCGCGCTCGATGCTGATCCGGCAGGCCGAGGCCGACGGGCTCGGACGCGCCGTCAGTTTTCCGACATCATCGGGGGCTGCGCCATTCTCAGGTTTCGGCGCGCTGCTGCATCTCGGCGGCGGCGCGATCCTCGAGCGCGCGCGGTTCGCGATGTTCGCGGATGTCGGCGGCCAGAGTTCGGGCCGGGCCGGGGGCTCTCGCAGCGCCCAGTGGCAATTGATCCGCAGCGCCCTCGACGAGGCGCAAGCACTTCGCATCGCCGCGAAGCCGGGCACGCCGCGCGACTCGTCGTTCAGCCGGCTCGATCTCATGGCCTTGAAGCCGGTCGTGGAGGGCGCGGTGCCGCTGGTGATCGACGCCAATCGCGAGTCGGACATCCGCCAGGCGATTGCGCTGACGCGCGATTACCCGATCCGGGTCGTCGTGAAGGGCGGCCTGGAAGCCTGGCGCGCGGCCGGTGAGCTCGCCGCTGCCGGCGTCGCGGTGATCCTCGACCCGTCGATCAACCTGCCGCTGTACTTCGACGAACTCGGCGCGCGCGCCGACAACGCGGCGCTGCTGCAGCGAGCCGGCGTGCTCGTCGCATTCCGGGTCAACCTCTCGATTCACACGACCTTCAATGCCGGCTTTGCCCTGCGCGAGGTCGCAGGACTGGCTGTGGCAAATGGGATGGATCATCACGTCGCGCTGGCGGCGATCACTAGTAATCCCGCGCGGATCTGGGGCGTGGCCGATAAGGGCGGCGCGCTGGCTCCGGGTCTGGACGCCGATGTCGTGGTCTGGGACGGCGACCCGCTCGAGCCGCTGACGGGCATCGTCGCGGTGTTCCTGCGCGGCCGGGAAGTTTCGCAAGCTACGCGACAGATCGAGCTGCGCGACCGCTACCGTCCGCGCACGCCGGCACCGGCTCTGCCGCCCGCGTATCGGGGCACTCAATGACACTACGCCCCCCGTCGGTGTTCGCGATCACGGCGTGTCTGGCCCTGCTGTCCGGCGCCGGTACTGCCGGCGCGCAGGAGTCCGATGGTCCGCTCGCCGCGAATACCGAGCGCCAGCTCGCGTTCGAAGCGACCGAGGGAACCTGGATGTCGGTGGACGTGCATCCACGCGGGGACACTCTCGTGTTCGACCTGCTGGGCGACCTCTACGCGCTGCCGATCGGCGGCGGCGAAGCGCGCCTGCTGCAGGGCGGCGTGCCGTTCGACGCACAGCCGGTGTATTCGCCGGATGGCAACCGAATCGCCTTCATCAGCGATCGCTCGGGCAGCGACAATCTCTGGGTCGCGAACGCGGACGGTACGAATCCGCAGCAGCTTTCGCGGGACACCGGCACGGAAGCCTTCTCGTCGCCGGCCTGGTCGCGCGACGGCCGATCGGTATACGTGTCGCGCCGGGCGGGCCGGCGCGATGAATTCGGTCTGTGGCTCTACGATCTTGCGGGCGGTCTCGGCGTGCGGCTGGAAGAACCGACCAGGCCTGCCGGCGAGATCCTGGACGTGGCGGCGACGCCGGACGGCAAGTCGCTGTTCTACTCCGCCAGGAGCCGCGCCGAGGCGACGCTCTACTTCACGCCCAACTGGATCGTGCAGCGGCGCGACCTGTCCTCGGGCGCGATCGAGCAGGTGATCACGGCGCCCGGCGGCGCGATCCGTCCCGTGCTGTCGCCCGACGGTCGCGCGCTGGTCTATGGCACGCGCTTCGACGGACAGTCGGGCCTGCGGGTACGCAACCTGGCGACGGGCGAGGACCGCTGGCTGCTGTATCCGATCGATCAGGATGCACAGGGTTCGAATATCTCGCGCGGCCTGCTGCCGGGTTTTGCCTTCCTGCCCTCCGGCGATGCGCTGGTGATCGGTTATGGCGGCAAGCTGCGGCGCGTCGACCTCGCCTCCGGGCGCGCGCAGGATATTCCTTTCACTGCGCAAGTCCGTCTCGGCCTCGGTCCTGCGCTGACGCGAAACTTCTCGATGGAGACCGGCCCGGTGCGCGCGCGGCTGATCCAGGGACCGGTGCAGTCGCCCGACGGCCGCCGGCTGGCGTTCTCCGCGCTGACTCATTTATATGTGTCGGAATTGCCGGCGGGGCAGCCCCAGCGACTCGTAGCGGGCGACGAGCCGCAGTTCCAGCCGACGTGGTCCCCGGACGGGCGCGCGATCGCGTATGTCACCTGGACCGCGCCGCAAGGCGGCCATATCTGGACGGTGCGGCCCGGCGGCAAAGCGAAGCAGCTCACGCGCGTCGCCTCGTACTACAGCGATCCGGTGTTCTCGGCCGATGGCCAGCACATCTATGCGCTGCGCTCGAATCCGCTCGAGCGCATGCAGCTCCAGGAGGAAGTCACCCCGAACCGCTTCCCCGATCTGGTCCGGATTCCGGCGGACGGCGGCGATGCGGTGGTCATCGTTCATGCGGGCGTCGGTGCCGAGCGGCCGTTCGTGACCAACGACACCGCACGCGTTTACTACACGACGCCCCAGGGCGTGGTGTCGGTGCGGGCCGATGCCAGCAACGGTCATGGCGCGGATCTGCGCAAGCATTTGCGTGTGGACGGCCTGCACGCGTGGACCAGTCCGGGCAATCCCGTGCCGCTGGCTGAGAGCGTGCTGAGCCCGGACGGCCAGTGGCTGCTCGCGACGATGGCGAACCAGCTCTATGTCATCGCGGTGCCACCGGCGGCTGCCGAGGTGCCGCTGGTGGACCTGACGCTCGACCGGATGAAACGGCCGCGCCGGCAGATCAGCCGGCTCGGCGCCGACTATTACGCCTGGGCCGACGGTGGCCGCACCATCACCTGGGCGGTCGGCTCGACGTTCTTTCGCCGCTCCTTCGACCCGGCGGGGCAGGCGGGCGAAACGGAGCAGTTCGCGTTGCGCGTCGAGGTTCCGCGCGACACGCCGCAGGGCCGCCTGCTATTGCGCGGCGCCACGGTCATCACGATGCGCGGCGACGAGGTCATCGCGGATGCGGATCTGCTGATCGAGGACGATCGCATCGTGGCGGTCGGGCCGCGCGGCAGCGTCGATGTTCCCGCGGATGGCACGGAGACGCACGACGTCGCCGGCCAGTTCATCGTGCCCGGGTTCGTCGACACGCACGCGCACTGGTACGAGATCCGGCACGACGTGCTGGAGCGGCAGAACTGGAGCTTCCTGATGAGCCTGGCGTATGGCGTGACGTCTGGGCTCGACGTGCAGGCGATGGACCAGGACATGTTTGCCTACCAGGACCTGGTCGAGGCCGGCCTGATCATCGGCCCGCGCGCGTTCTCGGTCGGGCAGGGCATGTTTGCGAACAATCGTGTCCGCTCGCGGGAGGACGCGGACCTGCTGATGCAGCGGCACCGCGACTTTTACCGCACGCCGAACGTGAAGTCTTACCTGATCGGCAATCGGCAGCAACGGCAGTGGGTCGTCGCGGCGGCGCTGGCGTATGGCCTGCTCCCGACCACCGAGGGCAACGACGATCTCAAGCTGGACCTCACCCACGCCATCGACGGGTTTCATGGCAACGAGCACGCGCTGCCGGCGGGGCGGATTTACGACGACGTCCTGCGTCTGTTCGTGACGACGCGCATCGGCTATACGCCGACCCTGCTGGGCTCGTCAGGCTGGCCCTCGCCGACCAAGAATGCCTACCTGGTCGAGCAGGCGCCGCACGAGGATCCGAAGGTGCGCCGCTTCATGCCGCACCCGGTGATTGATGCGCGCAGCAGCCCGTTGCAGTGGGTACGTCCCGATCAGTGGCGCACGGGCTTCGGGCAGGCCGAGAGCGCGGGCCGGATACTGCGCGCCGGCGGACGCGTCGGCATCGGCAGTCATGCGGAGTTCCAGGGACCCGCGTTTCACTGGGAAATGTGGGCGCTGGCGGCGGGCGATGTGGCGCCGCACGACGTGCTGCGCGCGGCGACAGTGCACGGCAGCGAGATCCTCGGCCGCGCCGGCGAGCTCGGTACGATCGAGCCCGGCAAGTACGCGGACCTCGTCATCCTGGCGAAGAACCCGCTCGAGGATATCCGTAACACGACGTCCATCCGCCAGGTCATGAAGAACGGCCGGCTGTATGACGGCGACACCCTCGATGAAATCTGGCCACGCACGCGCCCGCTGCCGCCACAGTGGTATTGGCAGCTCAGCCCCAAGGAGCAATGACATGCGCAAGTTTCCGGTTGTCCTCGCCCTGGTCTCAACCCTGTTTGCGAATGCGCCGGCGTTCGCCGACGCGAAAGACATGGTCGTCGAGATCTACCGGGTCGCGCCGGGCAAGCACGAGGAATTCCTGCGCCAGATCGCGCTTTATGATCAGGCGAACGCGGAGGCGGGACTGCCACCGCGGCAGCTCTTCGTGCATCAGGGCGGAGCGTCGTGGGATTTCCTGATCCTGCAGCCCGCGCATCACACGGACGAGGAAAGCGCGAAACTGGACACGGCATTCAAGAAGCTCGGCATCCCGCAGGGCGCGAAGTTCTTCGTGAACTTCCGTCAACTGATCGCCGAGCACACCGACACGAATGTGGAGGCCACGACGGCGGCCGATTACCTGAAGAAACTGGACTGACATCATGCTCATGCCGATCAGATGCTTGCGTATCTCACTTCTGGCAGTGGCATCGGTGTGCATGAGCGCCACCGCAAGCGCGTCCGCAGACGTGGAGACAGGGCGCCGGCTGTTCGAAACGACCTGCGTTTCCTGCCATGGCAGCGAAGGACGCCCGGATCCGGGCAATCCGGTCGTGCGGGCGCTCGACGCACCGCCCGCCGATATCAGCGATCCGCTGTTCAACAGCCGCGAGCCGGCGCTCGACTGGGAACTCGTCGTCAAGCATGGCGGCCACGCGCTCGGCCTCTCCGCACAGATGCCGGCCTGGGGCTCGGCTTTCACCGATGCGGAGATCGCTTCGCTGGTCGCCTATGTAAAGACCCTGGCGCCGGGATCGGAAAGCTATCCGCCCGGAGAGCTCAACCTGATGCTCCCGATCCGCACCCAGAAAGCATTTCCCGAGGACGAGATCGTCTGGAAGTCGCGCTATGAGGATCGCGACGGCGAAGACGTCTGGCGTAATGTCCTCGAGTTCGAAAAGCGGTTCGGCCGGCGCGGCCAGGGCATCCTGGAACTGGTCGAGGAAGAGGGCAGCCTGACCGAGGTTGAAGTCGGCTGGAAGCATGCGTTGACCTGGAGCCTGGAGCGCGGCTACCTGTTATCGGGCGGAGCGAAACTTGCGATGCCCACCGAGGGGGATGCCTCCGAGGAGCTGATCCCGTTCCTGGCCTGGGCGCAGGAGTTGTCGCCACGATCCACGCTGCAGGCCAGTGCCCGCGCCGTCCTGCCGTTCGACGATGTTGATGCCGGCGAACTCGAACTCGCCGGCATCGTGCACTTCACCTGGTCGGACTGGCCGCAGCGCATGTTCCCGGCCATCGAGGCGACGGCGACTGCGCCGTTCGAGGACGGCGGCGGCGATCGCGTAAAATTTACGGTCGTGCCACAGATACGAATCGGCTTGACGCGCGGCGGGCATGTCGCGCTCAACCTGGGTGTCGAGCTGCCGCTCAGCGACCAGCCCTACGACTGGCGTGGGCACCTCACGCTGCTATGGGACTTCGCCGATGGCGGCTTTTTCAAAGGGTGGGGACGCTAGGCGCACGCCGGTTCAGATGCCGAATATCCTGAGCAGGGAGTCCATGACTCCTTCGACGCCCCGGCCGGCGATCCTCGACTTCCTGCCGAGATCCGATACTTCCTCGTAAACGTAGAAGCCGGGCCCGCCCGAGAACTTGTCGTCGAACAGGCTGTGGTTGCCGAACAGGTAGGGTGGAAACGTCTCGCAGCGCGCGACGGCATGCGCCAGATGGGCGCAGAAGCCGATGGTGGCGGACTGATCGATGCTGCGACCGCTGCCGGCCTGTTCGATGCGAATGCCACGGCATCCCTTGACCAGCAGGGTTGCCGGGCCATGGAAGACGAGGTAGCGCAGCTGGAAGGTCAGCCAGGCGGTCAGGCTGCCGAGACGCCAGTGCCGCGTGATCATGACGGGCTGTCCGCGCAATTGAATGAGACCCACCAGATTGCTCGGCTGGAAAGCGAGCGCGATGCCGGTCGGCACGACGATCTGGCCGACTTCGTTCAGGGGATCCTTCTTGTCGGAGATCACGACGGTCGCAGGCGCTGCCGTCCGGATACGGGTCAGCGCAAACAGCCCCGATGCAAGGCTGGTGATCGGGTACTGCCAGTCGAGGAGCCACTTCGTGTCTTTTGGACTGTCGAGCGAACTGCTCTGCAGAAACTCCGGATGCACGAGCAGTTCATGGGTGTCGTCGATGGCAACCGCCCTGGAAATCCCGGATGTGCTGACTTCGTCGAAGGTGATCTCTGCAGCGGGACGGGCCGTCAGCAGCCGGATGGGCGGCCGGCCGGCGGCGATGGGCGCCAGGACGAAATACAGGAAGGTCTTGATCAGCGGCGGCACCAGGATGATCGACACCAGGATCCCGAGCGCCCAGGGAATGACGTCGCGGATCGGTTGCAGAATCCTGGCCAGCCAATGCCTGCGTTGCCATTCCTCGAGCGGCGCGATCTGCCGGTCGAGCGCGTCCGAGTAGCGCTGTATCGGGCCGCGATCCACGGCGAAGGGAGCCAACGGGCCGGGCTGACCGAGCCGTGCGATGCGCTGCGCCTGTTTCCTGGCGGCTTGTCCTGCGGACTGGTTCCGCTCGAACAGGGTTTCATGTTCGGCCTTGAGCCGCCTTAGATTGCGCCAGGACTCTGACCCGGGAACGTACACGGCGACGGGAAACGCCTCAGTCAATTTTTCCTGTTGCCGTTCGTTGGCGCGAAGGCGTTCGTATTTCGCGCGGTGGTCTTTCCTGAGTCGATCAAGTCTCTCATTGGCGGCTTTGAGACCTGCGGTGGCCTGTGCGATCAAGAGCAGATTCTCGACGTAGTCGCGTTGCTGCTTCAACAGTTCCAGGCGGACCCGATCGGAAAGTTCGTCGACCGGGGCACTGACGGCTTCCAGGACGCTTCTTTCCGGAAAAGACGAAATCCGGCGATCGAGTTCGACCAGGCGGGCGTTGAGCACGCGTATCGGCGCGCCGCTGAGATCCGCAATGTCTCGGGTTACCCTGGCCGTCTCGGCATCGGTTATCCGCTCCAGAATTTGTTTCTTCTGCTGCATTTCCGACAGCCGGGCAGCCTCGGCATCGAACTGCCTGAACTCGCCGACCAGATACATGCCCGCCGCGAGCAGGATGACAATGGCCACGAACCAGACGGCGCGGGTGGCGAGCCAGCGAACAATGGCCCTCAGGAGAATCACGCGACTGCGAAACTACGGCCCAATGCCGGACTCACCCGCGGGGCGGACGTCCGTGACGAAGTATCCCGTGTCGCCGAAGCAGGAAAACGGAATCCACTTGTGTTCTTCGTAGTGCAGCGCCACGCGCTCGCCGACGCTGGCGTTGATCCTGTGGGCGACGGCGTCGTCCCGAACCGTGAAATAGAATTTCTCGGCCACGGTGCCCGGCATCGTCACCATCGCCATCTCGCCCTCCCAGGTCTTGCAGATCCAGCCCTTCTTCGAGAACTTCTGCACGTAGCCGGCGCGTTCGCCGTCGGCATAGGACCAGCTCAGCGTCAGCCCGGTCCAGGCGGTCAGGATGACGAGAATGGCGGCGAGGATCGTGAGGAATGTCTTGAGCATGTGGACCCGATCGTCAGATAATACTCCGCATCCGGGTTTGACATCCCCCGCGCTAGTCGCCGCCGGACTGTCCTGCCGTTTTCTCCAGCGTGTAGACATGATCGCCGGTCTGCGATTCGTCGCCGTCGCCCGCGACCGCTGCGGCGTGCACGAACACTTGTCCCGCCGCCTCCGGCGCAGACCACGACAGCTTCCAGCGGACGGTCTCCGATGCCGCCGGCGCGGGCTCCGCGAGCCGATGGTGTGCATACTGCACGCCGCGCTCGTCGAGTAAAGTGATGCGTGCCGGTTGCTCCGCGGGTACCTGGATCGTACCGGCCTGCGTGCTGTCGGCGAGGCGGACGGCGAGCTGGAATCCGGCAGCTGCGATCGCGGGTATTCGCGACAGCGTGAGTTCGAGGTCATAGGTTGTGCCGGGCGTGTAGCGTTCGGGGAAGCCCTCGAGTGTGAGTTGGCCCGTACCATCGTTCAGCGCGTAGCCGGAATGACAGGCAATGCAGGAATCCCCGCCGAAACCGCCGGTGACCTGGGCCGGGGGGCCATCGCGAAAGTGCAGCGCGAGCAGTGCGGGCGCAAGGAGCAGTGCGGCGACGAGCGCCGTGGCGGGGACCGCGCGGTTGCGCCGGGTGCTGGAACGCACGGCGCTGCTCATTTTGCCGCAGCGTCCGTCAGGACGCGGCCGACCTGGTTGGCGTCGGTGCCGAACCACAGCGCGCCGGTTTTCTCGTCGTACATCATGTGCCGGATGGTGTGGCTCACGTCGTTCACGGAGACGAACTTCTCGCTCTTCGGATCGAAGGCGACGAGCTTCTTGTCCGGGCCGGTCTGCGAGAGCCACAACCGATCCTGACCGTCCCGGGTGAGCGCGTAGGGACGCGAACCGACGCCGCCCGGCATCGCGTATTCCTTGACCTCGCCGGTTGCGGGATTGATGCGGCCGAGATAACCGCGCGGTTCGTCGCCATACCAGACGGAGCCGTCGCTCGTGACCTCGATCCGGCGCGAGCGTGATTCCGGCGTGGCCTCGCGATAGTGCGTGAGCGCGAGCGTTTCGGGATGGATGCGCACGACGGAATTGGTGTTGAGCAGCGCCACCCAGGGATGGCCCTCGCCGTCGATGACGATACCGTAGGGTCGCGACGGCGTGTCGTGCGGCGTGACGAGCACATGCTTGCCGGTCGCCATGTCGAGCCGGCCGACGCGGTTCGACTGCTGCGAGGTGAACCAGATATGGCCGTTGCCGTCGAACACCATCGTGTGCGGGTCGCGGGCCTCGCCGGTCATGAAGATCTGCGCCTTGCCGCTGGCGGGGTCGAGCTTGCCGATGCGGCCGTTGCGGTTGCCCGCGTACCAGACGAAGCCCTTGTCGTCGACGATCAGGCTGTGCGGATTGGTGGCGTCCTCGATCTCGTAGCGACGGAAGGCCTCGTTCGCGGGGTCGAAGGATGCGATGTAATTGCCGGCCTGGCCGACGAACCACACCTTGCCGTCAGGGGCGACATAGGGGTCGCGCGAGCGACCGCCGAATTCGACCTTCCATTCCTTGAGGACGGGCGCGTCGCTTGCGGGCGTGTCGGCCGACGCCGGGCTCGCCAGGAACAGCGCCGCCAGCATTCCAAGTATTGGGGTGATGCGCATTGTCACTCCTCCGGATAAAAGGGGTCGCATTCCCTTGGTTATGGGAACAGACACTACCCTGCCTGAAGGGTTCTAAAGGGGTCGCGTCCCCTCTTGAAGGGGATGCGACCCCTTTAGAAAAGACCCATGGTCGCGCCGGCGAGAAGGATGAAGGCCAGCGTGAGGACGGGCACTACGACCGATACCACGAAGATATCGGCATACGACTCGCGGTGCGTCAGACCGCAGATGACGAGCAGGGTGATGACGGCGCCGTTGTGCGGCAGCGAATCGAGACCGCCGGAGGCGATCGCGGCGACACGATGCAGCAGCTCTGGGCTGACGCCAACGGCGGTCGCCATGTCGACGAAGGTATCGCCCATCGCGGCGAGCGCGATGCCGAGTCCCCCGGATGCCGAGCCCGTAATGCCGGCCATGACATTGATGGCGACGGCCTCGGTCAGAAGCGGCTGGTCCGGCCACAGCGCCACCAGCTTGTCGCGAATCAGCGCAAATGCTGCGAGCGTGGCGATGACCGTGCCGTAGCCGACTTCGGATGCGGTGTTGAAGATGGGCAGCAGTGAACTCATCGTGCCCTGGTTGATCGACTGGCGGAGGTCGCGCCGGAGATTCCCGTACAGCGCAATTGCCGCGACGCAGGCGATCGCGAGCGCCGCGATCAACGCCCACATGCCACGCACATCGCCGACCGCCACACCGCCGAACCGGGGTTCCGCGAGATAGGACGTGTCCATCGCGGGAATCACCAGGCGGGTGAACAGGTAGTTCATGACGATGACCAGTAGCAGCGGCACGAGCGAGAGCAGCAGCCCCGGCACCGGGCTGGAACTTCTCTCACCGCCGTTCTCGTTGGCGTGCACGCCATAGCCTTCGCCGGTGGCGATGGCCCGGCGCCGGCGGTAATTCAACCAGAGCAGGCCGCCCGACAGCATCAGGATGCCCGCGACGATACCGATGACCGGAGCGGCGTAGAGATCGGTGCCGAAGTACGGCATGGGTATGGCGTTCTGGATCGACGGACTTCCGGGCAGCGCGGTCATCGTGAAAGTTCCCGCGCCCAGGACGATGGCGCCGGGAATCAGGCGCTTGGGAAGGTTCGCCTGGCGGAACAGGCGCGCGGCGACGGGAAAGGCGGCGAATGCAACGACGAACACCGATACGCCGCCGTAGGTGAGCACGCCGCAGGCGAGCACGACGGCGAGCATCGCCCGGCTGGAACCGAGCTTGCTCACGATCGCACGGGCGATGGTCTCGGCCGCGCCTGAATCCGCCATCAGGCGGCCAAAGATGGCGCCGAGCAGGAACACCGGGAAGAACTTCACCAGGAATCCGCCGAGCGCCGTCATGAACACCTGCGTGTAGATGCCGAGCAGGCGGACGTCGCCGTCGAACAGCACGGCCAGCAAAGCGAGCAGCGGTGCCAGCACGAGCACCGTGATGCCGCGGTAGGCGAGCCACATGAGCAGTCCGAGCGAGATCAGGATGCCGACTACGCCCATTCCCACAGTCTAAAGGGGACGCAACCCTTTGCGCAGGACCAGTAAAGGGTTGCGTCCCCTTTGAGTCGGTAAAGGGTTGCGTCCCCTTTTAGTCTGCGATCGACTGCCGATAAACGTCGAAGTAGTGGTTCATGTAGCTTGCATAGGCCGCGCGCGTGATCGTGGCCGACGGCTTGAATCGCGCCTTGATCTTCGGCACCAGGTCAAACGGGCCCTGCTCGAGCGTGAAATAGGCGTTCATCACCGGCAGGTCCAGCGCGAGCTGCACGTAGCCGCGCAGATCCGCGGGTACATCGCCAGCATCCTCAATCGGTATGCGCGTGTCGTTGTACCGCACCGTGAGGTCGCCATTGAATGCACGGGCCACATCCTGCAGGCCGAGGCTCTGCACCAGCGAGTACGCGAGATCGGCCCGGTTCACGCTGCCATTCGGGTTGAACTTGCCGTTCGCAGTGCGGATGACGCCGTCGAAACGGTGCGCGCGGTCCTTGATCGCGGCACCGCGCACGGTCGTCGCCTCGGCGAACGGCACGAGCGCGCCGTTCGTATCGGCGAACGTCTTGACGCCACTCAACGGCAGGAACTGGCGGATGCCGGCGCCGGCCGTCAGGTAGTCCGCGAGCTGGCCGCGGGTCAGCGGACTGTCGGGCTTGAACACGCCTTTGGAAAGTCCGTCCACGAGCCGCTCACGCACCGCGAATTCGATCATGCCCTCGGCGGGATGGCCTGAAATATCGCTCAGGCCGGTGAAGCCGTTGACCTTCCAGGTCTTGAGCCGCACGTTGATCGTCGCCGGCACCGCGGTGCCATTGGTGAGGCCGAGCGGATCGAGCGCCACGCCCGACACGCTGCCGATGCCGCGCACGGTCAGCGTCCACACGCCGGGCCTGGCCGGCGCCGACGCCGCGATCGACGGCCCGAGCAGCGGCAGGGAAATCGCGGACCCGTAGCGCGTGCCCTGCGGGTCGATCAGCACGACCGCGACGGTGTTGTTCGACACGAATGCGCTCGCGGCCACGCGCACTTCGTCGGCCGAGACCGTGAACTGCACCGAACCGCTGGTGCCGACCGGCATGAAGGCGATCGGGTGCGTCTCATCCCGCAGCACGCTGATGTCCGGCACGCTATTGAATGTGCGGTACAGGTTGACGGTGCTGCCGTAGTCCGTGCGCAGGCCTCGGGCCATCGCAACCGCGGCATGCGCATTGGCATATCCGGTGCCGGTTTCCCAGGATTCCTCGCCCGGCAGGTTGGTCGCGGTCCGTTGCAGGATGCGCTTGACGTCGCTCCAGTGCAGCTGCGGATTGGCTTCGAGCATCAGCGCGACGATGCCGGACAGATGCGGTGCCGACATCGAAGTGCCGGACAGCGGCGTGTAGAACGGGCGGAACGCGAGCGGTATCGTCTCGTCCGCGAGATCGTCCCAGTTCGAGCCGGTCGAGGCTCGAGCCGAGATTACGTTGACGCCCGGCGTCGTGATCGTGGGCCGGTCCTCCCACTCGAAGGTCTCACCGTCGATGACCACGGTGCCCTTTTTGTCCGCGAGTCCGCGCGAGGAGAAGTTGGCGAGATTGCCGGTCTTGTTGCCGGCCGCGGCCAGCACGACCCAGGGCGCCTTCTTGAAGTTGCCGGTGATCGTGCTTTCCCCGGACCCGGAATTGCCGGCCGAGAAGACGATGACAATATTGCGATCCGCGAGCCGCTTGGTCGCAATATTGGTCGGATGGTCCGGATTGAAGTCGGTGCCGACGTCGCTGGTCGCGCCGAAAGAATTCGAGACGACGCGGATGCCATAGCGCGCCTGGTTGGTCAGCGCGTAGTCGAAGCCGCCGATGGAATCGAGGATGAAAATGACGGCGCCGGAGCCATAGCCGACCAGGCTGGCGCCCGGGGCGACACCTTCATACAGGCCGCCGGAGCGGGCGCCGGTGGCGCCGACGATGCCGGCGACATGCGTGCCGTGACCGCTGCCGATGTCGGTGTTCGGCACGTCCTCGGTGTAGGTGATGGGCAGCAGGTCGTCCACGGCATGGAGATTGGTCTGTCCGGCGACGTTCTGTACCACGTGCGTCGGATACATCAGGTCGGCATGCGTGCCGTCGATGCCGGAGTCATTGATCAGCACGCCGACACCCTTGCCGCTGAACGGCAGGCCGTTGAACGAGCGTAGCTGCGAATCGGTGCGCGCGCGGTCGACGCCCGTGATCTCGGTGCTGCCGTCGTTTTCATATTCGAGCAGGTCGTTCAGCCACAGCGAGCGAACGCCGGGCAGCGTCGCCAGTTGCGCGGTCTGCGACTTTGTTGCGATGACACCCGCGATCGGCAGCGACCTGAAATAGATGCCTTTGAGTCCAAGTTCGCGCAGTGCGCTGATCTGGCTCGCGGTCAGTGCGCCGTCGCCCGTGAAGGACACGATGACTTCGAGGCCGTCGCCCGGCGCCGCATCGTTGAGCGCTTCGCGCAGGCTGGGACCGAGCGGCGCGGCGGCCTGGGCCGTGACGGCGGACAACAGAAAGAACAGGGCGGCCACGATCGGCGTGCCGATGCGAATCATGCGGTGCGTGAACATCGTGGTCTCCGGCCGTAGCGGTTTCTGGACTTTGAAAGTCGCAGCTGGGCAGCCGGTTTGGCACCCGGGAAACCACTCATCCGGCCGCGGTGATTTGGCCCATGCCGCGGCTCCGCGCGCGCAAACCCGGTGAGTTATGTCAATAATACATTTAAATACAGACACTTAAGTCGCGGTGCCGTCTTATTCACATTGCCATGGCGCGGGGGTACACTCCGCGCGCGAAGTCAGAGGTGCGAGCCCATGATCCATCTGGCCCGGCGAATCGCTTCAGCGGCCTGCCTGCTGTGGCTCGTGCTGCCCGCCCATGCGGCCAACGGCATCTACGACATCCAGATCGACGGCAATACGGCTCGCGTCGATGTCGCGCTCGGCAGCGCCAGCGCAACTCTGACGATCCGCTTCGAAAACGTCGTCGGCCTCAGCGCCGATAATCTCGGCATCAGCGCGCAGGTCGTGAACCCGCTGTCCGCCGAATTCGTGAGTCGGCTCGGGTCCGGCATTGCGTTGCCGGCGGCTTTTCCGCTGGTGGTGAAGATCGCTCCACCGGCCAGTGGCGGCCTGAGTTTCAGCGGTGTCGTGTCGGTCGAGCTGTATACCCACAACCTGCAGTACACGATCGGTTCTCCGTTTCGCCTGTATTCGGCGCCGGATGGCGGCAGCTTCAGCGACATCACGACCTTTGTCGGCAGCGGCAGCATCCGTTCCGGCGGCAGCAAGGCGGACTTTTCAGAGTTCATCATCGCCACCGACTCGCGCCTCCTGTCGATCGCAATTCAGTCCAAGTATTCGCAGCTCGCGTCGCTGCTCAATCAACACGCCTCGAGCATGAGCAGCAGCCTGCAGAGCGATCTGGTCAGCCTGTTCAACGCTTCGTCCAGCGCCTATGCCGGTGGCCAGCTCGTCGCGGCGATCACCTACCTCGAGGCATTCGACGAACGGGTAGTCAGTGCCAGCGGCAATGGGCTGCCCGACGTCTGGCGCTCGTCGCGCGACCTGACCAATGTCGCGGGCCAGTTGCGCTCGGCGGCAGCGACGCTGCGCTACAGCCTGACACTGGCGAGCAATGCATCATGAAGGCGGGGGCCGGCGATGCCCGCGCGCCTGACGGTCTATCCGCCAGACCAGCCCGCGCGCCAGTTTTCGCTGGACCCTGAGCGCGACCACCTGATCGGTCGCGGCCAGGACTGCGACCTGCGTATCGAAGATCCCAGGCTCTCGCGACGCCATGCCCGGCTCGCCATTGCCGATGGCTGCTGGCGTATGGGCGATCTCGGCAGCAAGAACGGCACGATGCTCGCCGGCCGCGCTTCCGGTGATTCCACGCTTCACGACGGCGACTGGATCAGTTTCGGCGGGCTGCTGGGGAAGTTCGCCGACCTGACCGACGCTGAGCTCGCCGCCGATGAGCGGGAAATGCAGCAGCGCTGGGACGACACGATCGGCCGCAGCCGTCGCCTGGATCCCAGGGCCGACCTCGACGTATTGCTGCAGCAGATGTTGTCCGCTTCAATGGAGCTTGCGGGCGCGCAACGCGGATTCGTGATGCTGGCCGGCGTGGGCGGGGAACTCGAGGTGCGCGCGCGCGCCGGAGGTGTCGATCCGGCGACGGCGAGCCGCGAATTTGCGGGCAGCCGGGGAGCACTGGCGCGCGTGCTGAGTTCGCGCACGCCGGTCGTGGTCTGCGACACCAGCGCCGACACGATGCTGGGCGCACAGCCGAGCATCGTGAGCGGACAGATCCGTGCCCTGGTCTGCCTGCCGCTGATCGTCGGCGAGCAATTGATCGGCCTCACCTATCTGGACAGCAACACGCCGGGCAAGGTTTTCACGGGGCTCGACGTTGAGATCCTCGAGGCATTTGCCTCGCACGCGGCACTCGTGATCGGCGTGGCCAGCGTGCGTGAGGAGCTCGCGGAAGTCGCCGACCTGTTGCCGCGCGAACTTTCGCGCGCGCCGGCACCGGAGCCGTTGCTCAAGCGGCTTCGGGGGCTATTGCCGCGGGTCGCGGGGCGCGTCGTGGTGGCGGCCGATCGGCCATGAGCGACAAGCCGGAAAACCGCGATCCGGACGCCACGATGACCACCGCAGGCGGGCTGCGGGTGCTGTCCGCGGGTACCGTCATCGCTAGTCGCTATCGCGTAATCGGACTGCTCGGTGTCGGTGCAATGGGCATGGTGTATCGCGTGCACGACGAGCGCCTGCACATGGATATTGCGCTCAAGGCGTTGCGGCCCGAGTCGTCGCCCGATGCGCGGCTGCTCGAACGCTTCGAGCAGGAGCTGGTGCTCGCGCGCCAGGTCTCGCACCGCAACGTCGTGCGCATACACGACATCGGCCAGGACGGTGACATGCACTTCCTGACCATGGATCACGTGGATGGCCGCTCGCTGAAACAGATCCTGGAGGAACGCGGCCGGCTTGAATCCCCCGAGGTCGTCGCGATCGCGCGCGACCTGGCCGAAGCGCTCGCCGCGGCGCATGCGCAGGCGGTTGTGCATCGCGACCTGAAGCCGGCGAACGTGCTGGTCGACGGGGCCGGGCGCGCCTACATCACGGACTTCGGCGTGGCGCGTTCTCTGCACCGCTCCGGCCTGACCGAAACCGGCGGCATCGTCGGCACGCTGGAATACCTGGCCCCGGAACAGGCGCGTGGGGAGGAGGTGGACGGGCGCACCGATATCTATGCGCTCGGCCTGATGATGTTCGAGATGCTCACCGGGCAGCGGCCGTTCCGGAGCGGATCGGCGGAGGAAATCCTTGCGGCGCGCATGACGGGCCGTCCCCAGCAGGTTGCCAGCATGCCAGTGTCGGTGCCCGGCTGGCTCGGGCAGGTGATTGAGCGCTGCCTGGCGCACGATCCCGCCGAACGCTATCCGGATGCCGCCGCACTTGCCGCGGACCTTGCGGCGGGCACCGCGAGCCGTAGTCGACTGCCGCGCGGAGCCGGCATCGGGGCGGCGGCCGCAGTTGGCGGCATTGCACTCGCCGGCGCGGGCTGGTGGTACCTGCAGAGCGGGACGCAGAGCGAAACGGTGGCCCCGGCCGATACGACGCCGACCGTCGCCGTGCTGCCGCTGACCGCGCAATCGGACGACGCGGGAGCAGGCTGGTTGTCCACCGGCCTCGCGGAGATGCTTGCGCAGGCGCTGGCCGAAAGCCCGCAGCTGCGGGTCGCCGACAGCATGCGTGTGCGCCGCACCTTCGAGGACCTGCATCTCCAGCCTGCGCAACTGGGCGAGCGCGATCTGCAGCGGCTCGGCGAGTTGCTCGACGTCCAGCGCCTGGTGACGGGTACGGTGCGCCAGGCCGGCGGCCTCATCCGGGTGGAGCTCCGTCTCATCGACCGGCGCCAGCCCGATGTTCCGGCCCCGATGCTGCGCGCGGAAGCGCCCTCGTCCGGGCTGTTCACGCTGTCGGATCAGCTGGCGGCTGACATCGGCAAGGCGCTCACTGCGCAACCTCCGCCAACGGTTGCCTATTCACTGTCGGCGGATGGCGAGGCGATGGCCGCTTACGCAAAGGGCAATGACCTGATGCTGCAGGGCGACACGGTTGCCGCCGCGGCCGCATTCGACGCCGCAGTGGCTCGGGACCCCGCGTTTACGTCGGCGTGGGTCCGGCTGGCGGGTGCCCAGGACCAACTGGGATTTGACGACCGGGCGCTGGAGGCGGCGCGGCAGGCGGTTTTGCATCTCGGCGAGCGCTCCGGGCGCATCAGTTACGAGGCGCGCTCGCTCGAAGCCTCGCTTACCGGCGATTTCGAACGGGCGCAACAGATCCTGACTGCGCTGATCGCTCGCTATCCGCATGACGTCGAAGCACGGGTCACGCTCGCGGAGGCCTATGGCGAGGAAGGGCAACTCGACCGTGCACAACAGGAACTGAAGGCGATTGTCGCGGCGAGCCCGAATCATCCGCGCGCTTCCTATCTGCTCGGCAAGTTCGCGATCCTGGCGGGCGACCACCGTGCGGCAGCGGACGATTACCTGGTACGCGCGCTCGTGGTCCAGAACCGGCTCGGCAACGTGCAGGGACGGGCAGACGTCGAGAATGCGCTCGGCATAGCGCAGTTCGAGCTCGGCCGCTTCGACGAGGCCCGCCAGCGCTACCAGAACGCGATCGACCTGCGGCGCCAGATCGGCGACCAGCGCGGTGTCGCCGCGGCGACGGCGAATGTCGCACGCATCCAGCTGCGGCAGGGCCAGTACGACGCGGCGCGGGCCGGCCTGCAGCAGTCGCTGGAAATCGTCGAGGGTATCGGCAACCGGCAGATGGTCGCCAACCTGCATAACGAGATCGGGTCGCTGGAGGAACGGCAGGGCCGTTATCGCGAGGCGCTGGAGCGCTACCGGCAGTCGCTCGCGCTGCTGCGCGCTCTCGGCGACCAGCGCGCGCTGGCCGAGAGCTACAACAACGTCGGTTTCACCTACTATCAGCTCGGCGACTTTGACAATGCGTCGGTGTACGCGCAGCAGTCCATGCAGCTTTACGAAAAGGCCGATAACCGCGAAGGCCGGATGTACGCCGGGCAGACCGTCGCGCTGCTGGCGCTGGCGCGGGGGGAGTGGAACGCGGCGGAGAAGGAGTTGCTGCAGGTGCTCGAATTCGGCCGCGAATTCGACGATCCGCTGACCCAGGCGCTGGCGTTGGGACAGCTCGGCCGCGTGGCGCAATACCGCGGCAACTACGGTGCGGCGCTGGCCTCGATCAGGCAGGGGCTAAAGGCGCTCGGCCCCGAGGGCGATGCGCGCGGACGGGCGGAACTGTCGCTGTTCCTGGCGGAATTGTCGTTCGAGCTCGGCATGCTGGAGGCCGGCCGCGAAGCGCTCGGCGCGGTGCAGGGCCTGCTGGATGCCACGGGCGGCCTCGAGCAGCGCGCCGAATGGCTTCGCCTCACCGCCGCTGGCCACCTGCGTGCCGGCGATCCAGCGGAGGCGCGCAGGATTTTCGGAGACGCACGCCATCAGGCGAGCCGCAGCGGCAGCATCCTCGTGCGCCTGGCGACGGAGCTCGGCTCGCTGGAGGCGGCGCTCGCCGCGGGTGACAACAGCACGGCGCTGACCGGGCTTGCAAAGCTGCACCGTGAAGCGCAGGCGCTCGGCCATATTGCCCTGCTGCTGCAAAGCGGCGAACTGCTGGCGCTCGCGCAGGAACGCGCCGGCAAACTGGCGGAGGCGGAGAAACAATTGCGTGCGAGCCTGCGCGCAGTGGACAGCCATGCGCCGTGGGCCGGCCGCTACCGCATGCACGCGGAGCTCGCCGGGGTGCTCGGGCGGCTGGGTCGTGAACCTGACGCGGCGCGGCAGCTTGCCGCCGCTGCGGATGAGATCGAGCGCCTGCGCAGGGGCCTGGACGCGAGCCAGCGTGCGTCATTCGATGGACTGCAGGTCGTGAAGCAGATTGCAGGACCCGCCGTCAATGACCAAGCCGCCTGACACCGGGAAGATGCCCGGGCTCGAGCAGATCTCGGCGCGCGTCGAGCAGATCTCGGCGCGTAACGAGCAGCTGCTCGGGCGGTTGATCGAAGGAGAAAAGCGCTTTCGCGGTCTCGCGAAGTCGGTGTGGAAGGTACAGGAAGAAGAACGCCGGCGTCTCGCCCGCGAGCTGCACGACGGCATCGGCCAGACGCTTACCGCGCTCATCAACCAGTTGCGGCGCGTGCCGGTGGGCGAGGACGGCAATAAAGACCTGGAGGCCGCTATCCAGGTCGCCGAGCTTGCCCTCACCGACGTTCGCGAGTTGTCGCGGCTGCTGCGCCCGCCGGTGCTCGACGACCTGGGACTGCACGCGGGCCTTTCCTGGCTCGCGCGCATGCTGCGCGAGCACAGCGGGCTCGCGACCGTGATTGAATGGCAGGCGGGCGAAGACGAGCGGCTGGATCCGGAGCTGGAAACACTGGTCTTCCGCATTGCGCAGGAAGGCCTCAACAACGTGCTCAAGCATTCCGGTCAGCTCGCGGCGCGCCTCGCGGTTCGCCGCCATGGCGACAGCCTCGAATTCACCGTTGCGGACGCCGGGCATGGCTTCGATGTCATGCAGGTGCTGTCGCCCGCCGGTGGCGCGGCCGGGCTCGGGCTCCGCGGCATCCGCGATCGCGTCGAACTGTTCGGCGGCCAGTTCGCGATCGACTCCGCGCCCGGCCGTGGCAGCCGGCTGCGGGTCGTCGTGCCGGTCGCCGAAGCGCGCCCATGAGCGCACTCATTCGCGTGCTGGTCGCGGATGATCACACGATCGTACGGCAGGGCATCGTCAGCCTGCTGCGGGACAGCGGCGTCTGCGAGGTTGTCGCGGAGGCGGCCAACGGCCTGGAGGCGGTCGAGAAGGCCATTGCGTTACGGCCGGCAGTGGCGCTCATCGACATCACGATGCCGCGGTTGAACGGGCTGGAAGTCGTGCGCCGGATCCGGCAGGCGCTGCCGGACACTCGCGTGCTGGTGCTCACGGTGCACGACGACGAGGAATACGTGCTGCCGATCGTGCGCGCCGGTGCGACCGGCTACCTTTTGAAGAATGCCGCGGCGACGGAGCTCGTCGAGGCGGTGCAGACCCTGAACCGCGGCAAGGCCTACTTCGGGCCGGAGGCGGCGAGGGTCATGGCGGAACAACTCCAGAATCCGGGCCAGGCGCCGGCCGATCCATACCAGCGGCTGACGCCACGCGAACGGGAGGTCTTCCACCTGGTCGTCGAGGGCAAGGCGAGCAAGGAGATCTCGCGACTGCTCGGCATCAGCGTCAAGACCGCCGAGAACCACCGGGCACGCCTGATGGAGAAGCTCGCCGTGCACAACACCGCCGAGCTCGTGAAATACGCCGCTCGCAAAGGCCTGCTCTAAAGGGGACGCAACCCTTTACCAAGGGGTTAAAAAGGGGTCGCATCCCCTTTTCTGTTGTCATTTTCGCTGCAGCAGGCGTCTGAGAAAGGGGATGCGACCCCTTTGTAAAGGGTTGCGTCCCCTTTACGTCATCACTGCAGTTTCAGCACGGGCGTGATGCGCACTGCATTGCTGCCGACGTTACCGCTGGCCGCCTGGTACTCGGTGGCCTCGGTCGCCAGTGTGACGTTGAACAGCGCCGTGCCAGTGCTGCCGGCGATCCCGTGCACCGTCTGCGTCGCGCCCGTGGCCGACACGTTGGTCAGGCTGACGCTCTGGCCGGCGAGCGGCTGCTGGTCGCTGCCGAAGACATTGACCTCGAGCACCTGCAGCGCCCCGGCCAGTCCTTCCGTCATCAGCACGGGGTTCAGTATCAGCGTCGAGGCGCCCGGCTGCGCCGGCTGGCTTGCCGGAGCGTTCGCGCGCTGCACCTGCAGGTTGCCGGCATCCAACGCATGGTCAGGCGCGCGCGACGCCAGGCTGTAGGTACAACCCGCGGTGCACTCGAGGTGGAAGCGGTCCGGCGTCGCGCTGGCGTTGCTGTTGCCCGGCTCGCCGTTGTCTTCGACGCAGACCCGGAACGATGCCGACGCATTGTTGTTGAATTTTCCGGTGCCGCGAATCTGGAGCGTGCGCGCATTGTCGGTGATGGCTCCGCAGCTGCCTTCCACCGGGCCGAGCGAGGTGACGGTCGTCAGATCGATCTTGACGTCCGCGCCCTTGTCATTGAGCTGCAGCCCGCCTTCGAAACCGTCATCCACCCGCTCCACATGGAAGCCGAAATTGATCTTGTCGCCGACATTGTCGGCCAGCCAGCCGCCACCGGTCGCCTGGTCGCCTTCGTCCTCGGGCGGCGGCGAAATGTCGCGGCACTGTTCCAGCGACCATGACGTGAGCGCGCCCTCGTCCTGCGGGAAGGCATCGGTGACGCGCAGTGTCCAGTCACCGTTCGCCTGCTCGCCGTTGAAGGCGGCGAGCGCCTCGAACGGCTTGAAGCTGCCGCCGCTCAGCCAGTCGGAACAGCCGATCACGCTCGCGGCCGCGTCGTCGAACTCGGCGCTGATGCCGTCCTGGCCGGCGCAGCTTGCGCCATTGAACAGCGTGATGGTCGTGCCGGACGGACTCTGCAGCGTGAATGTCAGATCACCCATCCACGTATGCAGACCCTCGAGGTTGCGGATATTCACGTCCTGCACGGCACCGTTGGCCCCGCTGACCGTCGCGGTCGTAACCGACGTGAGCAGGTTCGAAATGGGCGAGGCGACGAGGATGTCGGCCGGATAGGCAGTGCATTCCTGGGTCGGCGGCGGCACGTCGTCGCCGCAGCTGAAGACCTCGATGCGGTCCACGTACCAGCCTTCGTTGCCGTTGCAGCCGTCCTGACCGAAATCCCAGCGCAGCCGGATCGTGTCGCCCGGCGCCACGCCGGCGGCGGCGAGATCCACCTGCGACTGGCCCCAGTCGTTATCGCCGGAGACCGGGTTGCTGCCGTGGAACGCTTCTTCATCGCGCTTCGGGTTCGTATTCTGGTCGATCAACCCGTTCAGCGACCCGTTGTAGGCGTTGTGGACGAATGCCGTGCCTGGGACGACCGAATAGGCGAGCTGAGGCACCGGCTCGAAGATTCCGCCGTTGATGCTGATCATCAGGTTGCCGCCGTCGTAGCCGGACTCGGTCAGGAAATAGTGCTCGAACATCAGGAAGCCGGGATCGTCCGCCGCGACCGTGATCTCCGGGCTGATCATGAACAGCACGCCGGACTCGTCGTCGTTGGCACAGTTGCCGAGATCCACGCGGTTCTCCTGGAACATCGCGCTGCCCGCGCGTCCCTTCGGCAGGTCGCCGGAACGCAGGAACCAGGGCCGCGTGTCGAGTTCACTCTTGGTCAGCGGCGTCTGGCCGATGGTCCAGCCGGCCGGGATGCCGGATTCCCAGTCCACCGCGAAACGGCTTTCGACCGTCGCGCCGCCGCACATCGGCGCGGGCGCCGGATCGAGCGGCGGCGTGAAGCCGCACTGCTTGGTCACGTCGTGGCGCATCTCGACGGCCGCGATCGCATTGGCGACCTGCTGGCAATCGGCTGCCGTGATCGCTTCACCGGACAGTTCCGGTGCGGGATCGAGTGTGTCATCGTTGGCGCCCAGAAGACCGGCGCCGTTCTCGGCATCGGTCACGAGTTTCGTCAGGTTGGCGCCGGTCAGGTCTTCGCAGGCCATCAGCAGCGAATCGGCATTGTCGGCGAAGTTCGACGCCGGGCCGTTATAGAGGGAATTCGCGCGCCAGAATATGTGCGCGGCCTTGGTGAGGCCGATGCCGGTCACGGTGACCGGGTTTTCGAACGGAGTGCCGTCGTCCTTCAACTCGACGGTATCACCGTCGACCAGCAACGCGTAGGCGCGGTTGTTGATCGAGGAGTTGACGTGCACGCCACCGGCGTCGCTGGCGTCGCAATGGTATAGATCCGAGGATCCGTGGCCAGGGTTGCCGAGGAAGAGATTGCCGCCGGCACAGCGCGGCCGCCACATGTCGCGGATTGCCGCGTCGCCGATCGGTGGTAGCGGCGAGAAGGCGAATGCGTCTTCGCCGATCAGCCAGCGGATCGATTCGTCGGCTGTCGGCAGTTCGCTCGTGAACGTCGAGCACACCGCGTCGTCCTGCGAGCGCGGGCCGTTGTGCCCGGTCAGCGGTGTCGTCCCGGCGATGGTCTCGCGGTTGTTGATCAGGTCGACGGTCTCGCCGAAGACGTCCGAATAGGATTCGTTCAGCGCGCCGGATTGGTAGGAGTAGATCAGCCCGCTCGTTTCCTGCGTGTAGGCGTGAGTCCACTCGTGCGCGACCACGTCGTCGGCCGAGGTGCCGCTGCAGTAGTTCGTCGAGGTGCCGTTCCAGTTCGCATTCGGGCACACGATCGTCGGATCGTTGTTGACCGTGATCATCGCCGCATCGTCGCCGTCCCAGGAGCGCCAGGTGCCGCCGCTCAGGTTGAAAAACAGGTTGTAGGTCTGGCCGGCGCCGGACACCTCATCCTCATGGGCTGGCTGGACGGCCGGGCGCATGTCGCCTTCCTGCCAGGCGGGCGGTGCGGCGATATTGCCTTCGTGAACACGCCGTGACTTGCTGCTGTTGATGGCAGTGACCTGGTCAACGAGCTTGCCGGTCAGCGCGTCGATGTAGACGAATTCACGCACGTGTTCCGCACCCGTGACCTGCACTTCGTAGGCCAGGTGATTCTCGCCGGGCGCGCCACGCGTCAGATTGGTGCGATAGACCACGAGCGATGCGGATTTCACCGACAGCTCGACGTCCTTCAGTGCCGTTGGCTGCTGCTGGGCGACTCGCGCCAGCGCCGACTCGCTGGCCTCGGGCCTTGCGATGAGCGCGCTGTCCGGCACGTCAATGTCCGGGATGAACTTGCCGTTGACGGCGGTCAGGCGGCCATCCGGGCTCACATGGCCCTTCAGTTCGGCACCGAGCACCGGGACCTTGCCGTGCAATTGCTGGTAGCGCACGTGGCTGTAGCCGTACTGGTCCTTGTCTATGCCAAGAAGCTTCAACTGGGTTCCCGGATCGTGAACGCCGAACAAGGCGCCGTGTTCGGCGAGAAATCCCGCCACCTTCACCTGGGGCGTGACGCCGCCCGTCGCCTGCGGATAGAGATCGCCGCCGATACCGGCGCGGATGGTGCCAAGGCTGCCGGTCGCGGGGTCACTCCGGACGGAGATATCCCCGCTGGTGCGCGCCGACAGCGCCGCTTCGACTTGTTGCGCCGTCTCGGCGGCGCGGGCCCGGACTTCGGCCGGCTTGACCGGGACGGACTTCGCAGCCGACAGGATCGCCGTATCTGTGCTGTCGGCCGCCGCACTCCAGAGGAGCCAGGCCCCGGCGCTCACCATCAGCGCGACGAGGCTGACTACCAGCCCCGGGAAAAAGCTGGATTTGGAGACCTGTTTCAGAGTCTTGTTCATGACGTCCTCTTCCCGCCGGCAGGCGAATTGTTGAGCGAGTCTCCGCAGTTCTCGCCCGTCGCGACCAGAGGGGAAGTCTTCAGTGCGGGCTGCGGGGAATGACCAGACCGCCGTCTGGGGTGCAGCGGGGCGCATCCATGGGGAGTTCCCCTCATGGATCGCGGATGCCGCTGGGCGGACGATGACTTCAAGCGTCGCCATGCCCGGCGACTGTCCGGAGCCATCCGATGAATGCACCTAGATACCTCCCGGCTGTCGCGCTGTCGATCGCCGCCGTCCTGTTGCCGGTGACGACGGCCGCAGTGGATCTGCTGCCGTCCGACTCGCAACCGGGACTTTCACGACTGCTGGCCGTATATGACGATTCCGCGTTGACTCGCGGCATCGCGACTTTCGACGCGGTACCGAGCGCCGCACAGGTCGCGGCGCTGCGCAGCTTGGGCCTGGTGACGCAGCCTATGAGCCGGGTGCCGCTCGCGCTCGTGTACGGCAGTGTTGCCACCATGCAGGGCGCGGTCGCGGCGGGCCTGACGAAAGACATTTATCCGGATGAGTCGATTGAGCTGTTCGACACCGCGTCTTCGGATGCCATGGGTGCGGCACCCGTGCGGGCCGCTGGCCTGACCGGCCGTGGCGTGACGGTCGCCGTTATCGACAGTGGCTGCGATGCGAGCCATCCGGATCTCGCGGATCACGTCGTATACAACGCCAAGATGATCAGCGGCGAGTACGTCAACCTGCCGCCCGACAGTTCGAACACGATTGTCGTCCCGTACGAGTTGGGCCCCTACCAGAACAGCGACGTCGGCGGCGGTCACGGGACCCATGTCGCCGGTATCGTCGCAGCCGACAGCACGACCGACCCGAATGGCGGGCGCTATGGTGTCGCACCGGACGCCGAGCTCGTCTGTCTCGGTGTCGGCGAAGTGCTGTTCACGACCGCCGTCGTGACCGCCTATGACCATCTGCTCGACCAGCCCGGCCTGTTGGGCGTGGACGTGATCAATAATTCCTGGGGAAATTCGTTCCGCCAGTTCGACCCACGCGATCCGGTCGCGGTCGTCACAAAGGCGGTCGCCGACCTGGGTGTGGTCGTGGTTTTTGCGGCGGGCAACAGCGGCTATTCGAATGCCGAGATGAGCCTCAATCCGTTCAGCCTGCCGCCCTGGGTGTTTTCGACCGCGGCCGGCAACCTGGCATATCAACGCGGCGATTTCAGCTCGAATGGCCTGATTTTCGACAATTCCGAAGCGGTCCAGCCCGGCGCCGGTGGCCATACGGTCTTCACCGGCGACCGGATCGGCATTTATCACCCGGACTTCACCGCGCCAGGCGTCAGCATCTCGTCGACCTGCAGCACGGCGGGCGTCGCGATTCCGGCCTGTCCGCCCTATGGCAATCGCGCGGCATCGGGTACCAGCATGGCCGCGCCGCATGTCGCAGGCGCGGCGGCCGTGCTGCTGCAGGCGAATCCGATGCTCACGGCGAGCCAGTTACGCTCGGCGCTGCAGGCAAGCGCAACCCCGGTCTACGGCACCGACGGCAATCCGCTGCCGTTCTGGCAGGTCGGTTACGGTTACGTGGATCTCGAAGCGGCGGTCGCGCTGGTGAGCGGCGCCAACTGGTCGCAGAAGCTGTCGAAGGCGCAGACGAAGGCCGATACGCGGGTGCGCAACGCCGACGGATTCGCGGTCGTGCGCTCGGATTTCTGGACCTATGACGCGCCGCGGGTCGCGCTCGCCGGCAGTGACAGCCGTACTTACGCGACCGCGGTGTCGAGCACCGTGACGCATCTCAAGATCACGCTGTCGCACCCATCCGGCGCCGTGCTCGGCGAAAACCTGATGGAGTACACGGTCACCGTGCGCGATGCGGCCGGACAGCTGATCGGCGTTACGACCGAAGCGCCGACCGGCGCCGGCACTGCGAGCCTGTTCATCGACCTGCAGTCGTTCCGCGTGCCGCCCGTGACCTACGGCGCGTTCACGTTCGACGTGAGCGGCGAACTGGCGGTGTCGGACCCCGATACGCTCGACAGCGAATCGCTGCTGGGGCGGATGGTGACGCTGCAGGTGGCCCAGTTGCGGACCAACTAGGCGTCCTGCGCATCGATCATCGATGCCGTCCTGCTGCCGGCGATCATTGCGCTTATACTCAGTTGGATTTACGGTGCCGATCTCTGGATCCGGAACCGGGTCTTCCGGGCCCCCGCGGGTTTTCTGGTCGTCTGGCTGGTGCCGGCATTTTCCGTCGTGCCTTTCTGGATCTATCGGCAGGCGACTCCAGGCAAGATGGCAATCGGCGCGCGCATCGTGGACGCGGCCACCGGCGGCAAACCGTTTCCCAGCCAACTCGTGGGGCGCTACCTTGCCTACTTTCTTTCGGCCATTCCGATGCTGCTCGGGTTCATCTGGGCGGGAGTCCACCCGCGTAAACAGGGCTTCCACGACATGCTGGCGGGGACGGTGGTCGTACGGTCCTACCTGCGGAGGACCGGAATAATCCGAAGCTGATATTCTCGGGCCAGTCTCATCAGGCAGGGTCGCACAAGCGCATGAAACGCCAGCCAGCGTCAGAGCGTGACCTCGGCCGGCGGCTGTCGATGTTCGACAAGATCTGGAACAGCCACGTCGTCGTCGCACGCGATAGCGGGCCGTCGCTGATCTACGTCGATCGCAACATGGTCCACGAGGGCTCGTTCCACGCTTTCGCCGACCTGCGCCGGCGTGGCCTGGCGGTACGGCGCCCAAAGCAGATATTCGGCACCGCCGATCACTACGCACCGACCGCCGGACGTCGGCTGGCGGATGCGGCGACGCCGGAGATCGGCGAGGTCATACGCAAATTCGACGACAACATGCGCTGGGGCGGCATCCGGCACTTCGGCCTCGCGGATCCGCATCAGGGCATCGTGCACGTGATCGGCCCGGAACTCGGCATCACGCAGCCGGGACTGACGATCGTCTGCAGCGACAGCCACACCTCCACACATGGCGCCCTGGGCGCGATGGCCTTTGGCATCGGTCAGTCCGAAAATGCGCTGGTCCTGGCGACCCAGACGTTGTGGCAGGAACGGCCGAAGACGCTGCGTATCACGGTTGTCGGCAGGCGCGGCCCCGGAATCTCGGCCAAGGACGTCATCCTCGCGATCATCGCGAAGATCGGCGCCGGCGGTGCCGGCGGCCATGCCATCGAGTACGCGGGTCCCGTGATACGCGCGATGACCATCGAGGAGCGTCTGACCGTCTGCAACATGTCCATAGAAGCGGCGGCCCGCTTCGGCATGATCGCGCCCGACGATGTGACGTTTCAGTACCTGCACGGCCGGCCGTTCGCACCGGCCGGCGATCGGTGGGAGCAGGCTCTGACTTATTGGCGGACGCTGCCCGGCGACGACGGCGCCGTTTTCGACAAGGAAATCGAGATCGACGGCTCATCCATCGAGCCGATGGTCACCTGGGGCACGAGTCCGGAAGACGCGGTGCCGATCAACGCACGCGTCCCCGATCCGCAGGTGCTTGTCGATGCGCGAAGTCGGGAGAATTCGCGCAAGTCGCTGGAATACATGGACCTTCGGCCCGGCCAGCCGATGGAAGGACTGGCGATCGATCGCGTGTTCATCGGTTCCTGCACCAACAGCCGCATCGAGGACCTGCGCGCAGCGGCGGCGGTTTTCCGCGGCCGCAAGACAGCCGTGCCTGCGATGATCGTGCCGGGCTCCACCCAGGTGAAGCGTCAAGCGGAGGCGGAGGGACTTGATCGCGTGTTCCAGGACGCCGGTGCCGAGTGGCTGGAATCCGGCTGCTCGATGTGCGTCGCAATGAATGGCGATCGCGTCGCCCCGGGCGAGCGCTGCGCGTCGACCTCGAATCGCAACTTCATCGGGCGCCAGGGCCCGCAGGCGCGCACGCACCTGATGAGTCCGGCCATGGCAGCCGCGGCTGCGGTGACCGGCAAACTGGCAGATGTCCGCCGCTTGCCGGTGGAGCCCTAGCCATGCGCGCCTTCGTCCGCGACACCGCGATCGCGGCGCCGCTCGCCGGAATAAACATCGATACTGACCAGATCATTCCGGCGCGTTTCATGAGGCTCAGCCGTGCCGACGGCTATGGCCAGTACCTGTTTCACGATCACCGTTTCGAACCCCATGGTTCGCCACGGCCGGATTTCGTGCTGAACCGGCCGGAGTTCGCCGGAGCCCGCATCCTGGTGGCGGGCCGGAACTTCGGCTGCGGCTCGTCACGCGAAAGCGCGGTCTATGCGCTCGTCGATTACGGCATCAATGCGGTGCTGGCCCCGAGCTTCGGCGACATCTTTCACAGCAATGCGCTGAAGAATGGACTGATCCCGGTCGCGCTTCCCGAGCAAGTCGTCAGCGAACTGCGCAAGGCGCTGAACGCCGGTCCAAAGCGGGAAGTCAGCGTGGATCTCGAAGCGCAGACGGTAACCCTGCCCGGCGGCAGCAGTCATAGATTCCCGATCGATCCGTTCTGGCGCGAGTGCATCCTGGAGGGCGTGGACGAGATCGACTTGACACGTGGACACCTGGAGCAGATAGAGGCGTTCGAAGGCCGATACGAACAGGCCCGGCCCTGGGTCGTGCTGCCCTGAATGCGGAGACCGCGATGGATGCAGATCTGACACCCGCTCGCAGACTCCGCCGGCTGCTCGCCGCCGATGGAGCCGTGATGGCGCCCGGTGTCTCCGATCCGCTGTTCGCGCGTCTGGTCGCGAAGCACGGATTCGACGCTATATATATGACTGGCGCCGGGACCTCGGCGACGCGTCTCGGCATGCCGGACGTGGGGCTCCTGACGCTGACGGAAATGGTGGACAACGCGGCGCGCATCGTCGCTGCGAGCGGGCTGCCGGTGATCGCCGACTGCGACAATGGCTACGGCGGGCCGCTGAACGTGCGCCGCGCGGTGCAGGAATACGAGCGCGCCGGCGTAGCCGCGATCCATCTCGAAGACCAGGTACTTCCGAAGCGTTGCGGCCACTTGGCCGGCAAGCAGCTCATTGCGCCCGCCGAGATGGTCGCGAAGATACACGCCGTGACCGATGCGCGCCGCGACGCCGACTTCGTGCTGATCGCACGCACGGATGCGCTGGCAGTCGAGGGACTCGAGCGCGCGGTCGAGCGCGCCGCTCTCTATGGCGAAGCCGGCGCCGATATGCTGTTCGTCGAGGCTCCCGGGCCCGAGGACATCGCGGGCCTTGCCAGGCGGCTCGCGAAACCGGCCGTCTACAACATGGCGGCCAGCGGGAAGACCCCCTTCCTGAACCGCGCCGAGATCGCGGAACTGGGATTCAAGCTGATCCTGTACCCGAACTGGCTGCTGCTCGCGGCGATCCAGGCGGCGAGCTCGGTGCTCGAAACCCTGAAAAGCGAGGAATCGATTGCCGGCATCGCGGCGGCATTGCCGGACTTCAAGCAGTTTTTCGATCTGGTCGGCATGCAGGAAATCCGCGCGCTCGAAGAGCGCTACGGCGTGCCGGAGGAATCGCGGCTGGGCTACTGAGCGGCAGCGCTCACGACGTGGACCGGGCCTTCGGGACCACCGGCTCGATGCGGCGGATAAGCAGCATCACCATCGTGGCCGAGACGATGTGCATCAGGGAAACCGCGATGAACACCGGCTCGTACGAATAATTGTCGATTGTCCAGCCGATTACCGGCTGCGAAAATGCGGCAGCCAGGCTGCCGGCCGCGCCGCTGGCGCCCCAGACAGTGGCGACTGCAGTCGACGGATAGAGATCGGTCGGTACGGCAAACAGCGAGGCGGACTTCACCTGGATCGCGAAGATGCCAAGCCCCATCAGCAGCACCGCGAGGAGGGGCGAGTCCACGTAGACGGCGGGCAAGGCCAGTGGCACGAGCAGCGCCCCGGTCCAGATCATCAGCTTGCGCGACCCATCGACGCTCATGCCGCCGCGGATCAGCCGTTGCCCGGTCCAGCCGCCGAGCAATGCGCCGGCATCCGCGAAGACGAACGGGATCGCCGCGGCCCAGGCGATCGCTCCCAGGCTGAAGCCGCGCACATCATTCAGGTAATTCGGAATCCAGAAAGCGAAAAAATAGAATGCGCCGTCGCCCGAGAACCGGGCGAGGGCCAGGCCCCAGGTCTGCCGGTAGCGGAACCAGTGGGCCAGCTGGCGGAAATAGTCAGCGATTTCGCCGACGATCGAAGCCTGCGCAGGGCGCGGATTGCTCGTCGCAATCGCCCGGTCTGCGAGCACGAGCGCGCGTTCGTCTGGGGAGATCCGGGGATGCGCTTCCGGCAGGTGAAAATAACGATTCCATAGCCACACCCAGACGAAGCCCAGCAGGCTCGGAACGATAAATGCCGCCTGCCAGCCGCGGATCGGCGAGAGTCCTCGCGCGTACAAGGCCTCGAACGAACCGATCAGAAATACGATCAGCGGCGGCGCGACGATTGCGCCGATGCCGGTGCCCGCGGTCACGAACCCGGCCGCGAAGCTGCGCTCCGCGCGCGGGAACCATTCGGCGATCACCTTGAAGGCGGCAGGGAAGTTGGCGGCCTCGGTGATGCCGAGGAATGCGCGCGCCGCGAAGAAACTCCCGACCCCGCGGCCGAGCGCATGCAGCATCGAGGCCACGCTCCACCAGAGCACCGCGAGCGACAGCGACCGTTTGCTGCCGAGCCGATCGATCACCGGACCGAGGAACAACTGCCCGAAGGCGTAGCAGAGCAGGAACGCCAGCGTGATCAGGCCGTACTGCTCGTTGGTGAAGGCGAATTCCCTGCGGATGACGGGCGCCGCGACGGCGAGCGCCAGCCGGTCCACGTAGCCGATCATCGTGACCATGCAGAGTGCGATGGCGACCCACCATCGCTTCTGCGTCCACCACGGACGCACCACGGCTAGACGACGATCACGCGGGGGCCGATCTCGTGCAGCGGCTCGGCGCCATTCGCACGGATCAGCATCAGGTCCTCCAGGTGACCCGTGCCGCCGAGGCCGGTGTCGAGCACCGGGCAGTCCACGCTCAGGATCATGTTCTCCTCGAGCACGAGGTCGGGGGATATACGACCCTGCGAGAGGTCATTGAGCGGGTGGTCGGTGTGAAACAGGCCGACGCTGTGCGGCCGGAAACTGACGCTGAGGTCCATGCCCTGCTTGCGGAGCGATTCTTTGCCGAGGCGCGGAATATCGCTGAACTTCAGCCCAGCCTTCAGCTTCTCGCGGACGTCGTCCCATGCGGTCGCGACGGCCGTGGTGGCGCGCTTGATGGGCGCCGGCGGCTCGCCGATGAAGATGGTGCGTCCGAAATCGCCGTGATAATGACGGCAGGTGCTGACGCAGTCGATCGACACCGACATCCCGTCCCGCAGCGGCCAGTCCATCACCTCCGACGAGGAACCGTCGATGACCATGAACAGGCCGGTATTGCCGCGCAGTGCCGCTTCGGCCAGGAAACGCGAGCGCAGCACGCGGGTCGATCCCGCTTCGCGCGCGAACCGCGCGGCGGCGAATGCGGCATCGACGTTCTGCTGGGCGGCGAGACGCATCAGCCGCAGCTCGGTCGGCGACTTGGCGAGACGGATGCGCCGCAAGGTGTCGTCCGCGCGGACGATGCGGGAATCGACGCCGCGCGGCCTCAGCATCGGCTCGATGCCGGCATCGTCGACGCCGAGCACCGCCTTGTCGAGCCGCAGTTCGCGTAGCGCCGCGACCAGCGCGCCGGCCGCCGTGGCGTGATTGCCGCGGATGCCGTCCTGCATTGCGCGCCGGCGGCGCTCGCGCGGCGTCACCAGGTCCTCGTCCACGATGCGCAGCATCAGCGGTGTCGTCGCCGGCGGATCGTCCGTGCCGGGCGCGGCGACGGAATCCGGTTCGGGCTGCGTATACGTGTAGACGATCCGGTCCGTGAACGCCGTTTCATCCGAGTGCGAGTAGTAGTAGCCGAATGCATTCAGGATCAGCGCGATCGGGCGGCCGGGATCGCGGGCGAAAACCCCGAACATGGTTTGTGTGTATCCCATGCGGGCGAGCTGCGGCCAGTGATTGGTCACGTAGAACACATTGGCGGGCTGTGCGACGATGAGCGCATCAATTCCTTCCCGTTCCATGAAGAAGCGAGCCCGCTCGCCATTCATCAGCGGCGCATCCCTGAGGAAACCGAGATCCGGCGGGACGATCGGCGACGTTGCGCCGATGACGGCCCGCGGCGCGGCGGTGCAGACCGCTCCCAGCAGTCCCGCCTGCAGTGCCGCTCGTCGTGTAATCCTGTTCATTGCCGTCTCCTAGGTGCGCCGGTTGCCGTCCCTGCCGATGCCGGTAAGCACCGGCGCATCGACCGGAATCGTCGTTGTCTTCAGTTCCGTAAAAAACTCCATGCTGGAAGTCGCCCCGTCGCGACCGATACCGGACTGCTTGAAGCCGCCGAAGGGCGCACGCAGCTCGCGCACCATGGGAGTGTTGACCCAAATGGTGCCTGCGCGGATATCCCGCGAGCAGCGCATCGTGACGTCGAGATCGCCGGCCCAGACATAGGCGACCAGGCCATAAGGCGAGTCATTCGCAATCGCGATGGCCTCGTCCACGTCGTCGTAAACGAGAAAAGTCGCGAAGGGCCCGAATATCTCTTCCTGGCAGACACGGGCCTCGTTCGACCGCGCCAGCACGGCCGTGGGCTCCATGTAATAGCCCTTGTCGAATGCGGGGGCGCGGCGCCCGCCGGCCAGCAGTTCGGCGCCTTCGCCGACGGCGATTTCCACATAGGAAAGCACGCGTTCGAGGTGCGCGCGGAAACACAGCGGACCCAACTCCGTTTCGGACTGCATCGGGTCGCCGATCCGGATGCGCCGCGCACGCTCGACAAAGGCCGCGATGAAGCGCTCCGCGACCGGCCGGTGCACGAGGATTCTCGATCCTGCCAGGCACTGCTGGCCGTTGTTCGAGTAGATAGATGCCAGCGCTCCATCAACGGCGCGCTCGAACTGCGCCGATTCGTGGATGATGTTCGCTGACTTGCCGCCGAGTTCCAGGATACAGGGCTTCAGCCGCGAGCCGGCGGCGGCCATGATCGCCTTGCCGGTCTGCGTGCCGCCGGTGAAGCCAACCATGTCGATGCCGGGATGCGCCACGAGCGCGGCACCTGTCACCGAGCCCCGGCCATTGACCAGGTTGACGACGCCGGGCGGCAGGCCGGCGTCATGCAGCAACTCCACCAGTCGCAGGATGGACAGCGGCGTATATTCGGACGGTTTCAGCACGCAGGTATTGCCGAAGGCGATGCAGCTCGCGACACGCATCGTGGCCAGCGCAAGTGGGGCATTCCACGGCGCAATCAGCGCACCGACGCCCTTCGGCTCGCGCGTCACGTAGGTCAGGTGGCTACGGTTACCGGTAAAGGTCTGGCCGGCGACAGTGCTCGCGGTCTCGGCGAAGAATTCGAAGTTGCGGGCCGCCCGCCCCAGTTGCTCCCGCACCCTGGCGATCGGCAGGCCGGCATTGAGGCATTCGAGATAAGCGAGTTCGTCGGACCGCTCGCGTATGAGGTCGCGGATGCGGTAAAGAATGTCCTTGCGATCATCCACGCCGAGCCGCGGCCAGGCGCCGCGATCGAAGGCTTCGCGGGCCGCGCCGACCGCGGCATCGACCTCCGCGGAATCCGCTTCCTGCAACACGCTGATCGCCTGCTCGGTCGCCGGATTGATGACCGGCAGTTCCATTGCTCCTGGGCGCGCGGCAACCCTCGTGCCGCCGATCACGCTATGAACGCGCGGGTCGATGCGGTAACGATTGCGGACGTCGGCGACAGCGGACATGCGGGCCTCGGCGTGTGGACGCGGCCTGATGAAGTCTAGCCAAGCCGGCTCACCGAAGGTACGGTGGCACGACGCAGTCAGTGCCACCGCGGCAGACGGACTGCATTGACGTGCGGGAATTGTGCCCCTTGAGCCGGCATGATGCGAGAGTACTGATTGCGGGAGCCGGGCCGGTCGGCCTTGCGGCCGCCTTGCGGCTGAACGCCTTTGGCATCCCGTGCACCGTCATCGAGGCGGCGCCCGGGCTGCAGCGTGACCTGCGCGCATCGACCTTCCACCCGCCGACGCTCGACATGCTCGATGAATACGGGCTGGCCGCGCCACTGATCGGGATCGGCCGCAAGTGCCCGAGCTGGCAACTGCGCATCCATGAGACCCATGAACGCGCCGAATTCGACCTCAGACTGCTGGCGGCCGACACCCACCATCCTTACCGGCTGCAGTGCGAGCAGTTTCGGCTTTGTGAACTGCTGATCGAGCGACTGAGCCGCGAGCCCGACGTCAAATTCGAGTGGGGCACCCGGGTGACAAGCCTGCAGCAGGACGCCGACGGAGTTCGCGTCGATGCAACGACCGGCGGCAGCGTCCGGCGGTTCGACGGCCGCCTGCTGATCGGCGCAGACGGCGCGCGTAGCGCCGTGCGCGGAGCGGTCGGCATAGAGTTCAGTGGCAAAACCTACCCGGAGACCACGATCCTGGCCACGACGCCGTTTCCTTTCCACGACCACCTGCCGGGCCTGTCGAATGTCAATTACGTCTGGACCCGCGAGGGAACGTTCAGCCTGCTGCGGCTGCCGGCGATCTGGCGCTGCAGCCTGTACCCCGATCCGGACGAATCCATCGATGACGCGATCTGTCCCCCGAGCATCGAGCGAAAGCTGCAACGCATCGTGCCTGGACCGCGGCCCTACGAGGTCCTAGATGTGCGGCCTTATCGCGTGCACATGCGGATTGCAGCGGATTATCGGGCCGGTCGCGTCATGCTGGCCGGCGATGCCGCCCACGTCAACAGCCCGAGCGGCGGCATGGGAATGAATGGCGGTATTCACGATGCATTCAACCTGAGCGAAAGTATCCGGGATGTGTGGGAGGGCGCGGACCTTGAAATACTGGATCGCTACACACGGCAACGCCGGCCGGTCGCGGCCGAGGAGATTCTGGTACAGGCGGATCGCAACCGTGCGCGCATGCAGGAACGGGATCCGGCAAAACGCCGCGAGATGTTCACGGAAATGCAGCGAATTGCCTCCGATCCGGAGCTGGCGCGGCCCTTCCTGTTGCGCTCGTCGATGATCGAGGGCCTCCGAAAGGCCGCCGCGCAGTCATGAGCGCAATGGCACAGCCGGAATACGGCCGCCTCGGCAGGATCGGAATCGGTACGCCGCAGGCCAATCCGACGGTCGAAGCGGAACTGGCCATTCTGCTGCCGAGGGCCTGCTCGCTGCAGGTCACGCGGCTGACCAGCCAGGCGCAGTCGCCGATGCAGAGACTCGAGGAATATCTGACTGGACTCGAGTCGTATCTGGCGGCGTTCGACACGTTGCGCCCCGACGTTTTCGGATTTGCCTGTACGGGTTCTTCCTACCTGCTCGGCGCGGAAGTGGAGCGGGGGATCATCGGCTCGGCGGCGGAACGCCACGGCTATCCGGTCGAGACCGCGGCGCGTGCGATCCTATGGGGGCTGCAACGCCTGGGCGCACGACGCATTGCCGTGATCGAACCCTATCCACGGCCGGTCATGGACGCCGCCCGCCGATACTGGGACGCTGCCGGTATCGAACTGGCGCACGTCCGGCATATTGCGACGCGCGATGCGGATACGCGCGGCATTTATGAACTGGGCAGCGACGATGTCGCCGCTGCTCTGCCCGGCCTGCCACTGAAGGAAATAGACGCCGTGCTCGTCAGCGGTACAGGGCTGCCGAGCCTCGCGACGATCCGAGGCTCGTCTGCCAGCGTGCCGGTCATTTCGTCGAACTACTGTCTCGCGGCCAGGCTGCTGGACCTGCTGGGCCGGGCGGAATGGCTGGAGTCCGGATCGCTGGAAATCCGCGACTGGCGTCAGCGCTTCGACGAATCCCGCCGGCTCATTCCCTAGCGGCATCCGCGCGCGGGTCGAGTCGGATGCGCAGCGCGCGGGCGAACAGGGCTTCTGCCGCCTCCTGCCGTTCCACGGCCGCCGGGCCGTCCGGATAATCCGTCGCGCGCAGTTCGTCCAGCGGCAGGCCGGTGCGTTCCGCCAGCAGGCGTTCGAGTCGGTCGATGCGATCGAGCGCCACCGACAGTTCGACGAGTGTCGCGAGCGCGATGTTGAGCACCTCTTCGGTCTCGCGGTCCTTGAGACTGTAGCGGCGCTCGCCGCGGGCCAGCGCGATCAGCGACTGGACTGCTTCGGAAGATTTCATGTTGAGGTACTCCTCATTCAGCGGATGTCCGCGCTCGGGCCACGATCGCTTCGTAAATGGGCACGCGGTTGCGCACGCGCACCTGCTTCAGCTCCGGCTGGTGCGAATACAAGTCGAATTGTTCGACCAGGAACAACGCAGGCGCTGCCTCGTGATACGCACGCCCGACCCGGCGCATCGCGGCGAGACGCTCTTGGTCAGGCAGGATACGCATTGCCCGCTCGAGCTCCGCCGCCAGTTCGCGATCGCAGAAGAACGGCTTCGGCCGTCGGCAGGACACGGATTCCATCGGTCGCGTCGCGTCGTTGTAGGGCGCGCTGTTCCACATCGAGCCGAATGCGTCTCCGGCAAAGCCGTTACGCTGCAGGTTGCGCAGGTACTGCGGAAACGTGATGACCCGCAACGTGACATCGATGCCGACCTGGCGCAGGTAGTGCGCCATCGCCTGGTAGATCAGGCCGTCCGCGGGAAAGGCATTGGTCAGGATTTCGATCGTCAGCGGGAATCCGTTCGCGTAACCGGCATCGGCCAGCATGCGCCGCGCGCGCGCCGGGTCATAGGGATACGGCTCGAGCGTCGGGTCGTGGCCGAAGCTGACCGAGGGCGCGGGTTGCCCGGCGGGGCGGCCAAGACCGCGCATGAGCGTGCGTGCGATCGTCTCCCGGTCCACCGCGTAGTTCAGCGCCTGCCGGACGCGCAAGTCGCGCAGCGGCGCCGGATTCGGGCGTTCGGTGATGAAAACCACCGACATGACGGACATCGAGGGCGTCACGATCACCGGATAACCGCGGTCCTCCAGCCGGTCGATTTCTTCGATCTCGACCGTCGCGAGATCCACGTCGCGCGACAGCAGGGCCTGTGTCCGGACGGCGGCGTCCGGCAGTTCGACGAATTCGAGCCGGGCAAACGTGGAGTCCCGCCAGCGATGCGGATTCAGGCGGGCATAGGCACGCCGCTTGCGCTGGTCCCAGCGTTCGAGCAGGAATGGTCCCGTGCCAACAGGGGCGAGACTGAAACCGTCCGGGCCCAGTCGATTCCAGGTTTCCGGTTCCACCATCAATGCGCCGACCATGCGCTTCGGCAGGATGGGGTCCGGATACTTCGTGACGATCTCGAGAACGAGCGGCGCCGTGGCGCGCACTGCGGTAATGCCGCGCAGTTCATTGCCAATCACGGTTGCCCGGCCCGGACCCGAGATCAGCCAGTCAAGGACTTCGGCCGCCGACCGGGCGTGGAAGGGTTTTCCGTTTGCGTAGCGAACGCCGGGCCGCAGCTCGAATCGCCAGCGGGTGGGTTCGATGATTTCCCATGACAGCGCGAGCGCCGGCCGCAGGTGGCCGGCTTCGTCCAGCTGGGTCAGTCCGTCGAAGAGCGCATACCAGACGAGGGTGCCCGGCCGACCGTTGCCCTTGAACGGATTGCCGAGACTTGCGGGAAAGCCGTTCAGGCCGACGCGCAGCGTTCCGGCCGGTTCCGGTGCCGCCTGCGCAGCCAGCGCCTGACCGAGCAGTACCAGCGTCAGCAGAAGCGACCGCATTATCTGCACGACTGCCGTACGTTCGTCGTCATGCCGGCTTTTCGCCGGCCAGCAGGTACCAGCCGCCCGCACCGGAAACTTTCTCGATCCGCGTTTCAGTGATCGATTTTTCCGCGAAGCCGGCGGTCCGCATGTCCGCCATCAGGTCGTCTCCTGCGTAGGTATTCCAGAAAATCTCGCCGTTGAATTTTTCATCCCAACCGCGCTCGACCTGGGCGACCAGCGTCGGTGCGGAACGGATCGGCACGTCCTGGTGGATCACGACGCCGCCAGGGGCGACCACCCGGCTTGCCTCGCGCATCATGCGCCGCCGGCTGTCGCGACCGATTTCATGCAGCAGATTGTTCGACACGACGAGATCGAAGCTGCTGTCCGGAAACTTCAGTCCGGCGCCGCTCATCTGGTGAAAAATCACGCGCACGCCGAGCGCTTCGGCGCGAGCGTGGGCATAGCGCAGCATGCCGGCGCCGATGTCGATGGCATGGACCTCGGCGTCCGGATACTGCGCCGCATAGCCGCAGGCCGCGGCGCCCGCCGAGCAGCCGATCTCGAGGATCCGGCCCGGACTGTAGCCGGGCCGGATGCTTTCCAGATAGCGGATCACGGCCGCGGCCTTGCTGTCGGAGCGGCCGACGCCCTGGCCAAAGGAATAGATGTTGCCGCCGTTCTCATAAAGGGCACCGGCGGCGATGTCGCGCGAACTGCGATTCAGCGCATAGCCGCCCGGCTGCAAGTGGATGTCGGTTGCCGCGACTTCCTGCGGGGGCTCGAAGGAAGGATTGAGATGCAGCGCGCCGCGCCTGTCGGGCCGGCCGGCAAGCCGTTCGGCCTCGTCTTCCAGCCGGGCCGCTTCACGAAACACCGGCTCACCCGCAGCGACCCAGATCATCTCCTGTGCCGAGCGGTTCATCGCGCTCCAGAGGCGATAACCCGGCGACTGGTTCAAGGCTTCTTCGACCTCGGCCGCCGTCTGCGGCGCACGTCCATGGCCCGCCTCGAATACCGGTAGCCCCTGATTCCTGTAGAGCTCCTCGTTGCGCGGCCGGACCCGGCTGTTCAGGAGCCAACGGAGCGCGACGACATTGCGCTGGCGGCTGCGTTCCTCGGTGGTGAGCCGCGGCAGCATGACATGCGGGACGTTGCGGACGTTCATCGGTTTCTCCAGTTCACGCCGGGTTCAGGAGCGGTCGTTCGTCGCGGAAATGACAGCGCGCCAGATGATCGCAATCGGCGGCGACCCGCGCCAGTTCAGCGCTGTTGACGCAGATTTCCGCGCGGCGGATGCACTGCGGCCGATAGTGGCACGCCCGGGATTGGTGCGGCAGCGGTGCGAGCCGGTCGATCGCGTCGACCAGGTGCACGTCCAGCACGCGGCGACGCATGTCGGGCATGGCCGCCAGCAGCAGTCGCGTGTACGGATGCGCCGGGGTATCGAGCACCGCCCCGCAGGATCCCGTCTCGACGATTTCGCCCGCGTGCATCACGGCAACCCGGTCAGCCAGCTGCCGCACCGCCGCGAGATCGTGCGAGATGAACAGCATGCCGATGTTCAGGCGCCGCTGCAGATCGCGGAACAGGGACGCGATCGTTGCCTGCGTCGAGACGTCCAGCGACGACAGCGGCTCGTCCGCAATCAGGAGTTCCGGCTCCATCGCCAGCGCGCGGGCAATCGCGATCCGCTGCTTCTCGCCGCCGGACAGCTGGCGCGGTCTTTTGTCGATCAACGTGGCGTCTAGCCTGACCATTGCGAGCAGTTCGGCAACGCGATCACGGATCGCCGACCGATCGCCAAAGCCGATCACGGTCAGTGGCTCCGCGAGGATGGTGCCGATGCGATGCATCGGGTTCAGGCTCGCGTCGGGATCCTGGAACACCATCTGGATCCGTCGGCGCAGTGAGCGCCTGATGGCGGGTGGGACGGCCCGGAACTGCAGAGAGCGGAAAAGCAGTTCGCCCTTGTCGAACGGGACGATGCCGGCGATGGCGCGCGCGAGCGTGGTCTTGCCGGAACCGGACTCACCGACCAGCGCAAGCACTTCACCTGCGTAGAGATGCAGCGTGCAATCGCGGACCGCCTGCACGACCCGGCCGCCGGCCTGCAGCGTCACGGAGAGTCCCCGCACTTCCAGCAACGGATCGCGGTTCACGCGGCACCCGCTTGCGGCTGACTTCCGAGCGCCGCCGGCCAGTGCGCCGCCGCGAGCAGTTCTCGCGTGTAGTCGTGTGCGGGCGACTCGAGAATGTCGGCCGTGGAGCCCTGTTCGACACAGCGGCCGCGCTGCATCACGAGAATGCGATCGCAGACCGTGGACGCGACCGCCAGATCGTGCGTGATCAGCAGCAGTGCGCGCGAGCCGGCGCTGCGCTTCAGCAGCGCGAGGATCCGCAGCTGAACCGTCGCGTCGAGTGCCGTCGTCGGCTCGTCGGCGACGACGAGCGAGGGTTCGTTGAGCAATGCGAGCGCAATCATCGCGCGCTGCCGCTGGCCGCCGGACAGCTGGTGCGGATAGGCGTCGACCAGCAATTCGGGATGCGGCAGACGCACGCCGGCGAGCGCCTCGATGACTTTGCCGCGGGCCGCCGAAGTGGACAGCTGCTGATGCCGCCTCGCGGATTCGATGAGTATGGAGCCGATGGTCCGCACGGGATTGAAGGACGACAGGGGATCCTGGAACACCATGCCAATCCGGTTGCCATCCAGCGCGCGCCGCTCCGCCGGCGAAAGCGAAAGGACCGGACGTCCCTCAAGTACGATGCGCCCGGCGCTGACTGCGACACCCTCGGGCAACAGGTCGCCGATTGCATAGGCGGTCATCGACTTGCCGGATCCGGATTCGCCGACGATGCCGAGCACCTCGCCGCTCGCGATCGTGAACGAGAGATCCTGAACCGGCATCGTCGCCAGCTCGCCCGAACCCGCGCGTACTGACAGGCCCTCGACCTCCAGAACGGGGTTTCTGCGAGCGGACTGCGTCGTGATGCTCATGGCATGGCCAGTGTCATTCCAGGTGACGGCGCAGGCCGTCGCCCAGGAGATTTGCCGTGATGACCAGAGTCACGATCGCCGTCGCAGGCACCAGCAGCAGCCAGGGCGCGCTGATGAGGTACGCGCGGCTTTCCTGCAACATGTTGCCCCAGGTCGCCGCACCTAATGGCGCACCGATGCCGAGGAACGACAATGCGCTTTCGGCTATCAGCATGTCCGCGAAATGAAACGCGAGCAGCACCGACAGGCTGGGCAACAAACCCGGCAGGATGTGCCGGAAGTACAGCCGCGCTCGTCCCATCTGCAGCATTTCGGCGGCCATCACGTACTCGCGCGCAAGAAGACTGGTCGCCTCTGCCTGTACCACGCGGCAAAACACGGGCCAGGTGACGAGGCCCAGCACCAGTACGACCGTCACGAGGCTGTTGCCGACAATGGCAACCAGGCAGATCGCCAGGACGAATACCGGAAATGACTGGGCAAATGCGGTCACCTGGCGAATTGCGGTACCGAGGAACGATTGCCGCCTGGCGGCGATGAGTCCGAGAACGGTGCCAACGGCAAACGCCAGCAGTGTTGCGCCGAATGCTGCGGTGAGCGACCAGCGCAGTCCATGGAGCAGCCGGGCGAGGAGGTCGCGCCCGAGCTGGTCCGTTCCCAGCAGATGACCGGGCGAGTTGGGTGCTGCCAGGCGATTCTGCAGATCGACAAAAGCCGGATCGTGTCCGCTCAATGCCGGACCCAGCACCAACAGTGCCGCAATCAGGGCCAGCAGAAAGCCGCCGCTGACAAGTTCCCAGCGCGCGAGATATCGCGCGCCCAGTGTGTTGACCGGCAGGCCGACGACTGCATTCATTCGCCGGCGCCGGGGGCAAGCGGCTCGCGATGGCGCAGGCGCGGATCCACGCGGCGCTGCAACAGGTCGACGAAGGTGTTGACCGCAAAAACGGTCACGACCACGGTCATGGTGATTGCCTGCACGACCGGAAAATCCACGCTCGTCGTCGACTGCACGAGCAGCCAGCCGATACCGGGCCAGGCAAAGATGGATTCGATGATGACCAGGCCCGTCATCAGGAAAGCGAATTGCGTGCCGACCAGCGCGGTCGCCCCCAGCAGGGCATTGGGCAAGGCGTGGCGCCACAGAATCTCGCGATCCGACGATCCGATCGCGCGGGCCGTGCGAACATAGGGCGAGCCCATGGCGGCGGCGACATTGGCCTCGATCAGCCGGGTCAGCTTGGGCGCGAGGAATGAAGCGACGGAAACCGTCGGCAGGATCAACGAACTCAGGCCGCTCGAGCCCAACGCCGGCAGCCAGACCAGCTCGATGGCGAAAAGCTGCACCAATAACAGGGCCGTCACGAAACCCGGGACACCCTGCAACACGAACAGCAACCAGCGCACGGCGGCGCGTGCCGATCCGTGTCGCCCGGCGCCGAGCCAGGCGCCGGCCGGAATCGAAATCAGCAGTGTTACCGCCATGGCCATGGCGGCCAGCAGCAGACTGGTGGGGTAGGCAATCAGGACTTTCTTGAGGGCTGGGCTGCCGTCTGCCAGCGAGTGGCCAAAATCCAGTCGCAGCAGATTGCCGACATATGACAGGTATTGAACCGGCAGACTGCGGTCGAGTCCGTACTCGGCGCGGATGGCGGCGACCTGTTGTTCGGTTGCGTCCGGTCCGGCCAGCACCAGTGCCGGGTCGCCGGTGAGCCGCAAGAGGAAGAACAGCAAGGTCAGCGTGCCGAGCAGCAGCACGGCCAAGTCACGAACCGGTCGGAGGCGCACGAGAGTCATTCGGCCCATCAGGAATTTTCTGCCTTCGCCGGCAATGCCGGTCAGCGTTGTTGACGACGGGACGCAGCCCGTCGCCGACCTGCCGGTCGTACGGCCCCGGCCTCGGTCGTTTCGGTCACGAGCTCCGTGCGCAGCCAGTCGCGAAAGGCACCCCCTTCGCGGCTCAACGGCACGCCCGCGTGCCACGTCAGGTAGTAGCCATAGCTGTCGGGCACCGCAAGCTCGAATGGACGGATCAGTCGACCGGCCTTCAGGTCTTCGATGGCGAACAGGCTGCGCGTCAACGCCACGCCCTGACCCGCGATGGCTGCGTCCAGGACCAGCCCGGAGTCGGAGAGGCTCAGCTTTCCGGCAGGTTCCTTGATCCGCAATCGCGCTGCGCGCAGCCACGGCGACCAGGGCTGCCAGGCATGTCGGAGCAGCGCGCATCGCGCAAGGTCCGCCGGATGCGACAGGCGGTGCTCGTCGCGATAACCGGGCGTGCAGACCGGAAACAGCGTCTCGCCGGTCAGACGCTCGCAGGTCGCATTCGGCCAGTCGCCGGCGCCGTAGCGGATCGAAACGTCAATGCCATGTGTCAGGAACGCGCCCAGATCCGCTGTTGAACGCACCTCGACCGCAAGTTCCGGATGCGCCTGCAGAAATCGCCCGAGACGGGGAATCAGCCAGCGAGTGGCAAGCGACGGGTGCACGCTGATGACGAGGCGGCCCGGCGTGCTCCGCGACCGATCCGGAATCGCGCGCTGCAGCACCGCGAGTGCTTCGCGCACCTGCGCGAGCAGCGTCACGGCCTCGCGGGCCGGTTCCATCGCTCGGCCGCTCCTGTGAAACAACGTCATGCCGACCCGCCGCTCAAGCGCGCGGATCCGGTGGCTGATGGCACCGTGGGTGACGCCCAATTCCTCGGCTGCGGCCGAATAACTCTGTAGCCGTGCCGCGGCCTCGAAGGCCCGCAGCGTCTGCATGGAAGGCAGGCGGATCACGGCAGCATTGTTACAAGATTTCACAGTTATGGCCAAATCAAATCGATTGTGTCCGATGGTGCGGCGCGCGGATATTGGGACAGGCGATCAGGAGGGGGCGGCTACCCATGGCCAGTCGCGCCTTGGCGGCGACGTTTGCCATGCCGATTGAGGAATTTCCGAATTCCTCGCGGCACTACGCCTGGTATGTGGCGGGGCTGCTCACGATCACGCAGATCGTGTCGTATATCGATCGCTTCCTGCCCAGCCTGTTGATCCAGCCGATCAAGAACGACCTCGGCCTGAGCGATTTCCAGGTCGGGCTCCTGCTCGGTCCCGCGTTCGGCATCTTCTACGTTTTCGTCGGCATACCGATCGGCTGGCTTGCGGATCGTCGCAGCCGGCGGGCAATTCTCAGCATTGGCATCAGTATCTGGTGCGCAATGACCGCCGCTGCTGGCCTGGTGCGCGGTTTCGCACCGCTGTTCGTCGCGCGCCTGGGCGTCGGGCTCGGCGAAGCTACGGTGGCCCCCTGCAGCATCTCGTTGATCAGCGACTATTTCCCGCGCTCGAAGCGCAACCGCGCGTTGAGCCTGTTCATGGCCGGTACTTTTCTCGGTGCCGGCGCCGCTTTCCTGTTTGGCGGGCCGATTGTGCACTCGATTGCGTTGCTGCCGCCGCTGCAACTGCCGGGCATTGGCACGCTGACGTCCTGGCAGATGAGCTTCCTGATCATCGGCGTACCGGGTTTCGCGTTGGCGCTCCTGATGTACACGATCCGGGAGCCCGTGCGACAGGACCAGGTCATCGGCGGTTTGCAGGCGGATCCGGCCGGGCCTGCAACGCTCCGTGCCGCGCTGACTTTCATTCTCCAGCGCTGGAAGGCGTTCGGCACATTGTTCGTCGGATCCGCAGCGGTCGTGACCATGGGATCGCTCGTATTCTGGAATGTGGCGTTGTTCGAACGGGTCTGGCACTGGAATGTCCGGGACGTGGGCATCGCGACGGGATTGCTGTTCCTGGTCGGCGGGACGATCGGAACGTTGCTTGGCGTGCGCATCACCAACGGCTGGATCGCCGCGGGTCAGAAGCACGCGACGCTGAAGGCGCTGTGGACCGGCCTCGTCATCGCCGTGCCGGGATTCGCGCTGTATCCAGTCATGCCGTCCGCGGAACTCGCGATCTTCGCGCTGATCTTCGCTTTCATCGGCCAGGCCATGGCGGCGGCCGCGGGACCGGCGACGCTGACCTTGATCGCGCCGGGCCAGATCAAGTCGCAGGCGACCGCGATCTATTACCTGGCCATCGGCATTACCGGCCAGCTGCTGGGCCCGTTGCCGGTCGGGCTGATGACGGATCTGTTCGGTGATCCGGCCGATATTCGTTACGCGATGACCATCCAGGCAGCCACCGTGGGTTCACTGGCGCTGGTGCTGGTCGCGGCGGGCCTCGGCAGTTATCGCCGCTGCGTCATCGAGGTCGAAAGCCTTATCCGGCCGGCGCCGCGATCGGGGGTGAGCCATGCCTGAACGCACAGGCAATGCCAGACGACTGGATTGCATCCGCGGGGTGACGAGCTGCGTGCCGGATCTGGAAGCGATCGAGGAGTCGTATGTCCGGTGGCTAGGGTATCGCGTGCTTGACCGGGGCGCGGTGCCGGAAGCGGTTGCCGGCGGCTGGGGCGCCGCAGGCACCGCGGGATCGAATTACCTCACGTTGGGGCCCGCGAGCGGAGAACCGGTGTATCTGCGCTTTGTCGAGGATGGGCATTCCGGCGGCTGGCGTGCCCTCACCACGCACGGCTGGAATGTCGCCGAGTTCGTCGTGGAGGATGTCGATGCCCTGGCAGCTTCGTTCGACGGCTCGCCGTTCCGGATCATCGGACCACCGACCAGCCTGCAGCGCTTTCCAATGATCCGCGCGATGCAGGTTCTGGGTCCGGCCGGCGAATGCATTTACTTCACGCAGGTGGGTTCGGGAAGCGGCCTCGACCTCGCGATTGCCGAGTCTTTCGTCGGCCGGGTCTTCATCGTGGTCGCCGGCGGCCCCGACCTGGGCGCGATGTTCGATGCTTATGGGCGATTCAGCAACGCCATAGACCCTCCCGTGTCGACCCGCGTGCGCGTGATCTCGCTGCTGAACGGATTGTCCGACGAGACCGAGTACGCGCACGGACTGATCAAGCTGGGAAGCGGAACGCTGATCGAACTCGATCAATACCCCGCCACCACCCGGCCGCGCATGACGATGGACGGCACGCTGGCGCCTGGCATGGCAATGGTCAGCTTCGCCGTGTCCGGCGCGGCCAACGACGCCGATCTCGCCTGGGCCGCGCCCGCTCTGTTTCCGGGCGTCGAGGCATCGGTTGCGACACTGCGCGGCGCCGCGGGTGAGCTGATCGAACTGGTGGGAAGCTGATGACGCGCTCGATTCCGGATGAGGCCCGGCTGGATTTTGCGCTGACGCTGCGCCGGCGATGGGCCGACAGCGTTTATCCACGCCTGCGTGCCGAGTACGACGCGGCCCGTGCCGGGGAGCTGACCGAGACGCCAGCCGGTAACACCGCAGCGATCGTGCACGCCTTGCCCTCCTTTGGTTCCTTCGCCTGGCTGGAACGCGGATCGCAGAAGCTGCTGTGGCGGGCGGTCGGCGACGCCGTCGACCATCAGCTATCCGCGGCCTCAGCCACTGCGGGGGAATCGACACTGACCCTCGATGCGGATCTGGCACTGCCCGACTGGTATACGGACTGGGATATACATCTCCAGCCTGGCGGGGTCTGGTCCAGCGACCGGGCCGCACGCGTCTACGAGCTCGGTGCGAGACTGGTCATGCTGGGCGAGAACGACGACTACGCGTTTCACCGGCTTTTTACTGCGAGTTCCGTGCCCGAACGCGACTATCGGTGCATCGTCGACCTTGGATGCGGCTTCGGAAAATCGACTTTCTCGCTGAAGCAGAAATATCCGCAAGCGGAAGTGATCGGCATCGACCTGGCGGCACCCGGCCTGCGGCTGGCGGTGCAAAGGGCCAACGATCTCGGCCTGCGAATCCAGTTCCGGCAGTCGGAAGCGACAGCGACGAATCTCGCTTCGGGAACCGCCGACCTGGTCACATCGACCATGCTGCTGCACGAACTGCCGTTGAAGGTGTTGCCACGCCTGTTTGCAGAAGCCGCGCGCCTGCTGTCGCCGGGCGGATTGCTGCGTTTTCTGGATTTCCAGTTCACGGGCGACGAATTCCGTGATCTGGCGATGACCGAGCACGGCACGCGCAATAACGAACCATACCTTGCGCCGATGATGAAATCCGATGTTATCGGCATGGCGCAGGCGGCGGGGCTGCGCAGCGTCCGCTGGCGTGCCTTCGACGAGCGCGGCCGGGGTCTGCTGGACGACCTGAAGTGGCCCGCCAGGCGAGAGTGGCATTTCCCCTGGGCCGTGCTCGAAGCGGAGCAGCCCGCATGAGCGACGCGCCCACCGCACCAGATCTCCAACAGCTGACCGGGCTCGTGTTCGAACTTGCGTCACAGCTGCACGTCGAGCGCGCGCAGCGGGTCGCATTGCAGGCGGCCCTCGAGAAGGCGGGAGTGCTGGATGCCGCGACCCTGCAGGCACTGGTGCTGGATCCTGACGTGCAGCGCCGAAACCACGACTTGCTGGAGGAATCCATCGCGAAGCTGCTGCAGGTGCTTGCGGAAGACACCGATATACGCCGGCCTTTGCGTGTCACCGATGGAATCAGGAAGCCCGAAGGAGACGAGCCTTGACCCGTCCATGGATTGAATTCATTCAGTCACAGCAACTCCCGTGGCAGCCAGGTGACCTGGGCGGTACACGGCCCGGCGTCCAGTTCAAGCAACTGAGCATCGATGAGGACAACGGTGCCTGCAGCCTGCTGGTGCGGTACCCGGCAGGCTGGCAAGGTGCTGGCGGGCCGCTGGCGGTGGACGACGAATTCCTGGTCCTCGAGGGGTCGCTCGAGATCGGGGACCGTGATTATGCCCAGCTAACCTACGCGCATCTGCCGGCCGGCTTCGATTCGGGCGCGTGGCGAAGCGCGGATGGCGCGGTGACGCTGGAGTTTTTCTCCGGTCGGCCGTCGCCCGGAAAGCGCGATTCTGGTTTCGACGAAGAACGTCTCGTGCTCCACAAGGATACGTTCCAGATTCCGTATACCGGAAATTTTCATCCGGAATTTCCGGCCGGCGCGGGCCGCAAGATGCTCTACATGGATCCCGCAACGCGGGATACGACATGGATACTCGGAACGTTGCCGATGCGCTGGGCTGAGCGCGCTGAAGTACATCCGACCGTGGAAGAGATGTATCTGATCAGCGGCGAGGTGCATGGCAACCGCGGGGTCATGCGTCCCGGAGCCTATTTCTGGCGCCCGCCCTCGATGCCGCACGGCCCTTATGGCACGAGGACCGGCAATCTCTATTTGTTCCGCACCAAGGGAGGGCTGCTGTCGACCAGCTACGTGGATCCGGAGCGCAAATTCCGCTGGTGGCCGGAATTCGATCCGGTGTTGCCGCCTGAACTGGAAGCCTACCGGGGGGAAGCACCCGCCGGGCCGGCTTGTTGGTGATGTCATGAAATACCCGATAGTCCTGCTGGCTGCATTGCTGGTGATTCCGCAAGCGTTGGGCGCGACGAGTCCGACCGAGTGCGACCGGTTGACATCCAATCCCGAGGATCCGGATCGCGTTGCGACGGGCGTCGAACGCAAGGACATCGACCTGCCGAAGGCGATCGCCACTTGCGAAGCGGAGCTCGCGACAGATTCCACGAACGCCCGGACCCGATATCAGCTGGCGCGCGTGCTCTTCTACGCCGGCGAGACGGAACGTGCGGCCAAGGAGATGCAGGCCGCCGCCGATGCGGGTTACCGCCAGGCCCAGTTCGTATTCGGCGCATTGGTCAGCAACAGGCGCAGCCACGCGCCGGCGGATATCTGCGTGGCGGAAAAGTACTGGCTGCTGGCAGCACGCAACGGCCGACAGGCGGCCAGGGTCAGCTATGTGCGGCATTTCCTGAATGGCCGCTTCGACTCCTGCAAACGAGGAGCCGACCTGACGGAGATGAAGCGATTTTTGACCGAGGCAGCGAGTGCTGCCAGCAATTATTACGAGGGGATGCTGATCGAAGACCTGGGCACGAAGCTGGGTGCCGTTCAGCAGCAAAACACGGTTAGCAATTAGTCACCGCAAGTGACAGGAGACGGATGATGAATCACAAGACCATTCTTCGGCGATCCACGCAGGTCGCAATCGCGGTGAGCCTTACGCTGGGATCCACGGCCGCGCTGGCGCAAGTAATGCAAGAGGTGGTTGTCACCGCTCGCAAAGTGGACGAGCGGATACAGGACGTGCCGATGTCCATATCGGCATTCAGCAGCGAGACACTGGAAGCGACGAACTCACAGGACATTTTCGACCTGACCCGCTACACGCCGGGGTTCTCGTTCGAACGATTGAACCGTTACGGCGTGCAGGGCGGCGTTGGGCGGCCGGTGATCCGGGGCATGTCGAACATCCTCGGCGATGGCAATGCCTCCATTTTCGTGGACGGCATCCTGTTCTCCGACTCCATCCTTTCGTTTCCGTTCGATGTCGTCGAGCGGGTCGAAATCATCAAAGGGCCGCAGTCGGCACTGCTCGGTCGCGGCACATTTTCCGGCGCGATCAACCTGATCACGAAGAAGGGCTCAAACGTGCCCGAGAACAAGCTGAGCGTGCGCGCAGCCGAGTACGACGATTACGAAACCAATCTCCTGTTCCGTGGCCCGATCGTCGAGGACAAGCTCTTTTTCCTGCTGCATGGCCGCTATTACACATTCGGGGGTATGTACGACAACACGCTGGATGGGCGAAGAGTCGGCGACGAGGAGTCGAAAGACGTCAATGGTTCCCTGGAGTATCGACCCGGCGACATATTCTCCGCGCTTGTGAGCGCCGGTTATTCGGACATCGACGACGGCATGGCCGCGGTCGGGCTTCAGGACCGTTTCGCCAACAACTGCCACCTGGACGTTGCGCGGCAATATTATTGCGGCGAAGTTCGAGAGCTGAGCAGCGTGACACTGGACCGTGGCAACCTGCGGGACGACGACGGCCTCCGTCGCAATTCGACCCGCCTTTCGGCCCAACTGGTCTGGGACCTGGACGCCTTCCGGATCGTTTCGAACACGGGCGTGTTCGATACCCGGATCGAGTACGGTTATGACTCGACGTACCAGGGCGGTCATGCCATTGCGCCGACAACAGTGCCCGACGCGCCGGGTTATGTGCGAACGGCATTCGACCCGGTGCGTACCGGCGGCGTCACGCGCAACGAGATGTCCGAACGGACCGAGTGGTCCACCGAACTACGGATTCAGTCCGATGAAACAAAACGCGTACGCTGGCTGGCTGGCGTGTATTACTACACGAGCCGGCGAGACCTGGAGGAGCGGCATTATCTGCCGACCGCGCCGACAATCCTCTTTGGCGAGACGCGGGTCGATAACCAGGCAATTTTCGGCTCGGTCGGCTTCGACCTGACTGATCGCTGGGAAGTGACGGGCGAAGTACGTTACGCGGAAGATACGATCGGCAACTTCAAGACGGTACCCACGAACGTGCTGATCGAGCAGGAATTCGATTCCACGACGCCTCGCATTACGACAAGTTTCGCGCTGACACCCGATTCGATGATTTATGCGAGTTATGCGGAGGGCAACAAGCCGGGTGTCGTCAATGCCGACCCACGCTTCCCTCCTGACATCCAGTTCGCCGACGAGGAGGAGAGCAAGAACTACGAAATAGGAATAAAGAATTCACTCATGAACGGCAAGCTGGTCCTGAATGCCGCCGCGTACTCCATCGACTGGAAAAAACAGCAGCTGACATCGGTGTTCTTCTTCCCGACAGGCGGAACGCAGTCCTACATCCTGAACGCCGGTGAAACCGAGGTTAAGGGATTTGAACTGGAGCTCCAGGCGATGCTGACGGATTCGATGACGGTCGGTCTTACGTACGCTCATACCGATGCCGAATTCGTCGAACTCAATGACACGGAAGCCCTGCAGTTGTTCGGTGACCCGTCCCTCAAGGGCAAGTCACCTCCGGGCGTGCCAAAAGACCAGAGCAGTATCTTCGGGCGCCTGGGATTCAACGTCGGATCCAGCCTGAGAGGGTACGTTCGAGCGGATGCATCGTATACGAGCAAGAAGTATGACCAGGTCTTCAATCTGGCCCATACCGGCGCGCAGGAACTGGTCAACCTGACCCTTGGCGTCGACGGCGAACGCTGGAGCGGTTCCCTGTGGGTCAAGAATCTGACCGACGACCGCACCATGTCGAGCGTGACCCGGTACGTCGATCAGATGAACCTGAACGTGCCCCAGTACACCAATCAGGATCCGGCCCAGAACAACGTTCCGGGGTCGACGACGCTCGAGCGGGCATTCTTCCTGCCGCTGGCCCGGAAGCGGCAGATCGGCATGAACTTTTCCTACCGTTTCTGATGGGCCCGGCGGCCCGCCGCGCACGGCGGCGGGCCGATGGAGGAGAACCAGAAACCAGGAGGAGACTTTTGGCTACGACGACGAGATCTCGACGATGCAGGGCGTGGGCGTTGATCGCCGGCGCGACCCTGCCGTGGTTCGCGTACTCCGAGGGATTGCCGATGTCCGAGGCTGCGCGGACTTACTGGGTCGACTGCGCTGCGGGAATCAATGAACCGGCGGATCGGCCGCTCCGTGCGCGGAAGTTCGGCAGCACACCTGAAATGAACGACCGGTTGCTCGGCCTGGTACTGGCCGGCGAAAAGACGATCACGAGTACCAGTCCGTGGCTTTACGACGAGGATCTTCAGGCGACTCCGGCAACCGGGGACTACTGGGTCGTGATGGATGGCGCCGGAAATCCAGGTGCGGTATTGCGCACGACCGGTGTCAAGACTCTGCCAATGAATGAGGTTACCGAGCAGGACAGTCAGCATGAAGGTCGGTCGGTGCGATCCATCGAGGAATGGCGCAAGGTGCACTGGAATTTTTTCACACGGGTTCTGGCTCCGCTTGGTAAAACGCCGACTGCCGACATGCCCGTAACGCTGGAGTACTTTGAGGTCGTGTGTCCACGGCCGGTGAACTAAGCATGCCAGTGGATACTCGCTATGACCTGATCATCAAGAATGTCCGCGTAGTCCGTCCCGGCCGGCACTCGGTGGAAAGCGGCGACATCGGGATCGCCAACGGAAGAATTGCGGCTGTCGGCGGCGCGCTGCCCGCGCGGGAAGCCGGACAGGTCGCGGACGGCGGTGGACTGCTGGCCTTTCCCGGGCTGGTCGATGCCCACATGCATACGGGCATCTATGCGCCGCTCCCGGAGGACGCTTTTTCCGAGAGCCGTGCGGCGGCACAGGGGGGTGTGACAACGAGCCTCAACTACATTCGTTCCGGCCAGTACTACCTGAACAAGGGCGGGCCGTACGCCAAACTCTTTCCGGAGATCCTTCGGCATTCAGCCGGGAGATTTCACGTCGACTACGGCTATCACCTGGCACCGATGGATCGGCAGCAGATCGCCGAAATTCCGATGCTCATTGCCGACTATGGCGTGACCTCATTCAAGATCTTCATGTTCTACGGAGGCTACGGCCTGCACGGCGCATCCGGCAATCAACAGGACTTCCTGATGATCGACGCCGGCGAACGGTACGACCTGGCTCACTTTGAATTCGTGATGCGCGGTGTCAAGGACGCGATGCAGCAGAATCCGGGCGCCCGGGACGCGATATCGCTGAGTCTGCACTGCGAGACGGCGGAGATCATGACCGCCTACACGAAGCTCGTGCAGGATGAAGGGACGCTCCGTGGCCTGCGTGCCTACAGCGCCGCACGTCCCCCGCATTCCGAAGGTCTCGCCATCTGCATTGCATCCTATCTCGCTCATGAAACCGACTGTCTCAATATCAACCTGCTGCATCTGTCGTCCCGCAAGGCAGTGGAAGCCGCAATGAAGATGGCCGAAGCGTTTCCGCAAGTGAACTTCCGGCGCGAAGTGACCATCGGTCACCTGATGCTGGATTACGACACGCCGGCGGGCGCCAGGGCAAAGGTCAACCCGCCGATTCGGGCGCGGGAGGACGTCGAGTATCTGTGGGATGCGTTACTGAATGACAGAATTGACTGGGTCGTCTCGGATCATGCCTGTTGCCGGCACGAACTGAAGGTCGGTAGCGGCGCTACCGAGGATATCTTTCTTGCAAAGTCAGGATTCGGCGGGACGGAGTACCTGTTGTCGGCGCTGCTGACCGAAGGTGGCAAGCGCGGCCTCGCACTGCACCGAGTTGCCGAATTGACGTCAAGCCGGCCGGCGCGCCGGTTCGGGTTGAAGTCCAAAGGCGATCTCGCGAAGGGCTACGACGCTGACATTGTTCTGGTCGATCCTGATCAGTTATTCACCGTCAATGCGTCCGATTCCGAGTCGACGCAGGGCTACACGCCATTCGAAGGCCTGGAGCTGCGCGGCAAGGTGCAGAGCACCTATCTGCGCGGACAGCTCATTTATCACGACGGAAAGATTATCGGCGAACCGCGGGGTCGCTACCTCAAGCGTCCCTGTTGAGTCAGACATGCGTGCATTCGGAGATCCGCTGATGTGAAATTCGGCTGACTCAGCCACGCAGCGACAGGCAGCTCAACCCGCCATCGACCTTCCTGAATTCCGACATCCCGAGTTCCAGGACTTCATGCCCGCAATCCTCGACTGCGGCCCGCACGCCGGGATATCCCGCGGCGACGAGCACGCGATCGTTCACGCGCAGGCAGTTCGCGGCGTAGCGTTCAGTTTCAGGCACCTCAATCAGTTCATAGGGCGCGAGTGGACCGCCCCGCGGCACGTCGGACGTCACGATCATGCGCCCGTCGCCGAGATACGCGATGCCGGTCTTCAGGTGCAGCAGCCGCCGGGACGAGCGGATATCCACGATGTCGGAGGAGTAGCCGAGTTCCGCGAGCAGGGCAGCGAGTTGCCCGGCGCCCGCCGCATTCGTCCGCGCCGACAGACCGATTAAATAGCGTCCATCCGCGTCACAGACGTCGCCTCCGTCAACCGTCCCGGGCGCATCGATTCTCGCAACATCTTCAAAGAACCCCGCGAGCGCTCCATTGACGCTTGCGACTTCGCCTTGCCGCGAAGATGCCCCCGGCCGGGTCGCGATGGCGCCGCGCGGCGTGAGGATGGCTGTGTCCTCGACGAAACAGCCATCCGGGAATCCTGGATCCGCGGGCAGTACCATGACCCTGAGCCCGCAATGCTCGAGCGCTCTGCAATAAGCGCGATGCTGGTCGAGCGCAAGGACGACGTCGGGCGGCCCCTCGCGCGAAGTCGTCAGGCCCGCAGGCAGTTCCTCGCCGGGCCGCCGGACGATGGCAAATGAAATGGTCACGGACTATTTGGTGAGCGCTGCCGCCTCCACGAATCCGCGCCGGCAGGCGTTGCAGGGCGAGACGAACTGGAAGGGCGCGTCGCGCGCAGAGCCGATTACCACCATGACGGTGCCGGCCGGATACCGGTCGATCAGCTGGGCGGCGGCCTCGGGCGCGGCACGCACGGCCGCATCTTTCGACAGCGTCCACAGGCCGCCCGGCGCGACGTCCACGACGTGCCCACGGAAATCGATCCACGCGCGTTCGTACTCGTTGCCCTTCCATTCATAATGCGTGAGCTCGAGGCAGGGCCGTTCCCCCTTGCAACCACCGCGAAGCGGCGCGGGGGTGCCGGCAGGGGCATCGAACACTTCGATACCAGGCACGTCGTCGGCGTTGACGGTTCCATGCTCCACCCAGGCATCCGCCCGCTGCGAATACAGGAAATACGGGCAGCCGTCGCTGCCACAGGAAAACACGGTCGGCGCGCCGTAGCAGATGTAGTTCTGGGTGAGGTCCACGAGCATCTCGGACTGGCCGTCGTGGTCCACGTCGAGCGACCAGGCTTCCGGGTTCTCCGCCGGTCTCAGCATCCCGCCGCCGTCCGCGCATTCTTCGATCATGGAGTCGAGCGCGAGCACGATGAAGTTCGGGCACTGGCTCAACCCGGTTTCCGCTTCGGCCGTCTGCTCGTCCAGGCATGCGGCGAGGGGAAGATCCCGGGTGCGTACCGCGACAGTCGCGGCAGCCACTTCGCGGGCCGCCTGTTCGGGCGCCGGCTCAGTTGCGGCAGCCGCGCTTTCCTTCGATTCTTTCCCGGTGTCGCGGCCGCAGGCGCTGAATAACAGGGTCCCGATCAGGACGCAGAAAATGGCTCGCATGCGCTTCCCCGGGCAAATGTCGGTGCCGGGCCGCACTTTCGCACTTTTTTGTTTGAGTTGGATAGTACGAATGTGCGACCCGGTACCGAGGGGGTTCAGCGATTGCGGATCCTGACGACGGGGGAGGTCCTCAACTCCTCGGCATCGAGGGCCAGGTCGGAACACTCGGCATTGTCGAAGCGGCGGGCGACATCGGCCCAGTTGATCATTTCCCAGAACTGGACGACCCAGCGTTCCTTCTGGTTGCGATACTGCAGGTAGTACGCGTGTTCCCACATATCCATGACCAGGAGCGGCATGGTCGCCGTCGCGGCGTTGTCCTGGTGATCGTGGATCTGGTGGATCAGCAGCGTGCCGCGCGCCACCTCCCAGGACAGCGCGACCCATCCCGAACCCTGTAGCCCGGCGCCCGCGGCGCAAAACTGGCGTCGAAACGCATCAGTTCCGCCGAATGCCGCACGGATGCGGGATTCCAGTCGGCCAGCTGGCGGGGCGCCGTCGTTGGGCTCGAGATTGCGCCAGAAAATCGAATGCAGGATGTGGCCGGATACGTGGAATGCGAGGTCTTTCTCGAGCTGGTTCAGCTTTGCGAAGTCGCCCTTGGCACGGGCCTCGGCGAGGCTTTCGAGCGTCTTGTTGGCGCCCTCGACATAGGCCTTGTGGTGGCTTGCGTAATGCAGCTCCAGAAGCTCGGCGGAATACGCCGGTTCGAGCGCGTCGTACGCGTACCCGAGGGCCGGCAATTCATACTGGACGTTGGCAGGCATGTCGCCCTCCGGACCTGCGTAGGGCGCCGCTGCCGGCGCCCTACGGGCCTCTTTACCGGTTACCGCGAAGGCGAGCGCGTGCTGTCTCGCGGATCGCGCGACTGGTTGCCGCCCACATTCCGGCTGGTGCCGGTGCGGGTGCCGCTGTCGTCGTATTCCATGTTCGAACGAACATCGGGCAGGGAGTCTTCGAAGCGCGTGATCTGGCGCTCGGCCTCGTCCTGTGAAATTCCGTAGATCTCCTGGATGCGGCCCGACAGCGTCTCGCGCCGGCCCTCGATGACGTCGAGGTCATCGTCCGTCAGTTTTCCCCACTGCTCCCGGACTTTTCCGGAAAACTTCTTCCAATTCCCTTCGACGCGATCCCAGTTCATAACTCTGCTCCTTGAGTCAGGAAGGTGCCGCGGCCATTCCGCGGCACTGAAGGCAGCATGATTTATGAGCGTGGGGCGCTCTGTAGGACTACTGCTGTTCCCCGCGTAAGTCATCAAGCGCGGTCCGAGTCGTGTTCCACTCGGTCGCGATTGAAGCGAGACAGGCTTCACGCTCGGCGGCGGGTTGCGACTCGCACGCGGCTTCCGCCTTTCTGCGGTTCGCGGCTGCGATCGCGATTGCGACCTCGTAGCTCGTCATGTTTCCCGGGTCTTTGTCCGACGTGGGCGTTGCCGATGGGGGAACGACGGACGACGGCAGATTGTCGGCGGGCACGGTGGGCGGCTCGTCGGTCACGGGTGCGGGCGGCTCGGGGCTGCAGCCGGATGCCGCCAGCAGGGCCGCAGTGACCACGGCGCTTGCGAACCGGCTGTGGGCTTTGAACGATTCCACGACTCGATCCTTTCCGCCTTTTCTCAGGTACCGGTCTTCTGCACCCGCTCGACCGGCAACGTGAACCCGATTTCGGTGCCGACGCCTGCCCCCAGCGAGCGGACCCGAAGCACGCCACCGAGAGCCTCGATGCGATGCCGCATTCCACGCAGCCCATGCGACTGCGCGACCACGATCCGGTCCTCCTCGATGCCCATGCCGTCGTCGATGATGGTCACCGAAAGATCTCGCTCGTCCGCGTGAACGGTCAGGTGCACCGTCCGGGCGTTCGCGTGCTTGACGACATTGACCAGGCTTTCCTGGACCACGCGGAAGACCGCGATGCTGGCGTCGGGCGACATCTCCGGCACGTTCTCCGGGTAGTCCTCGACGCAGGCTATGCCCACACGCCGCAGGGACTCCTCCACCAGCCAGCGTAACGCCGCAACCAGCCCCACGTTGTCCAGCAAGGTCGGGCGAAGGCTCTCGATCACCCGCCGTTTGAGACTGAGTCCGTCGTCCAGACAACGCAGTACCCGGTCCCACCGTAACTTGCCGGCCTCTTTCCCGTCATCCAGCGTGCGTCGCAACCATGAGACATCTATCTTGGTTGCCACCAGCAGGCTTCCGAGCTCGTCATGCAGTTCCCGGGCCAGGGCCGCCTTCTCACGCTCGGTGACCCGCTGCAGGTTGCTGGAGAGGTCGAACAGCATGGCCGTGCGCTGCTGTACCAGGCGGTCGAGTTCCCGGTTCTGCTCCCGCAGCGCGCGGCTGCGGTCCTCGCGGCGCTGGATTTCCCGGGCCAGCAGCAGGCCCACAGTGACGATCAGGCCGGCGCTCAGCAGGCAGGTGATTGCGAGCAGTACGCGGGAGATCATCAGATCGTCGTTCCAGCTCTCGATAGCCTTGTTCCGGCGGATGGTTTCGGCAGCCTGCATGTCTTCGACCAGGACATTGAGATCGTTCATCGCCTTCTGGCCGATGTCGGTCTCGGTGAGTGCGAGGGCGGTCGCACGGTCCCGCTCGCCATACAGGCGCAGCGAGCCCCGCATTTCGCCGACCTTGACGCCGGTCAGGCTGCGCAGCTCCTGGAGATGGTCCAGTTCCCCGTCGAGACTGGAGCGCGCGTAGCTCGCAGTGATTTCGTCAAGCAGCGGGCCGAGCCGGCTGACGGAGGGATCGAAATTGCGCAGATAACGCGTGTCCTCAGTGAGCAGGAAGCCGCGCTGCGAGCTTTCCGCCTGCACCAGGGCGCGCCGATAGCGCGCCAGGTTGAGCTGCCGCAACTGCGATTCGACCACGACGCTGGTCGCGTTGCGCATGCGAAAGTTGCCCGACTCGGCCACGAGGAACGTGGCAACGATGAGCACCACGCCGAGCAGCAATGGTGCGTAGACCAGGCGCGTGCCGATGAACGAGCGCATGTTTCCGCGAATCATGGGTCGGGACCGGACAGTCTGCCATAAATAAATCCGTGTAGGTCGAGTCCGACAGACACCCTCGGTCAGGTCTTACGAAAGGCAATACAGACCGCGACATACTTGGGGGATTCCAAGGGGGACCCATGCAAAAGCAAAACTACGTAGCGGCCCGAAATGCGTTTAAATGGCGTTCTGATGAACAGGTCGCCATGGCAAAGGTTTTAATCGCCGACGACCACGCCGTGGTCCGAGCGGGGTTGCGACAATTGCTCGGCGAGGACCGCGCGATCAGCGAGATCGGCGAAGCGGCGACGGGTCAGCAGACGCTCGACCGGCTGCGCGAGAATCACTGGGAACTCCTGATCCTCGACATCGGCATGCCGGACCGGAGCGGTCTCGACATCCTGCGCCACGTACGGTCAGGATTCCCGGAGACGCGCATCCTGGTACTCTCGGGGTACCCGGAACGCCAGTACGCCATCAACGTGCTGCGCATGGGCGCGCACGGATATCTGGGCAAAGACGGTGCGCCGGAAGAGCTCACGAATGCGGTGCATGCGATCCTCGCCGGCCGGCGCTACGTGAGCCCGACGATGTCCGAGCTCCTGATCTCGGAGATCGACGGCGGCGGCGACGGCAAGCCGATCCACCTGCAGCTATCCGAGCGCGAGTTCCAGATCTTCTGCAAGCTCGCGGCCGGCAATGCGGTCTCCGAGATCGCGCGGGAGCTGTGCCTGAGCGTCAAGACGGTGAGTACCTACCGCAGCCGCGTGCTGGAAAAGATGAACTTCAGGACGAACGCGGACATCACGTCCTACGCGTTGCGCAATGGCCTTATCCAGTAGGTGAAGGAGCGTGTCTTGTTCCGGGTATTGCTGGTAGAGGACTCAAAAATGCTGGTTGATCGTCTCTGCGAGGCACTGTCCGCACTGGATGGCGTCGAAGTCGTGGGCGCGGTGGACGAAGAGGCTGCAGCCGTCAAGGCGATCAACGGCAACAACATTGACGCGGTCGTGCTCGACCTGCAGCTTCGCAAGGGCACGGGCTTTGGCGTCGTGCAGCGCCTCGGCCAGGAGCGCCCCGAGATCATCGTTTTCACGAACTATGTGCTGCCGGAGTACGAGCGCCGTGCCAGGGCCCTCGGCATCCGGCATTTCCTGAACAAGTCCGCCGACTACGAGCGGCTTCCGGAACTGGTCCAGGAGCTCGAGCAGAAAAAAGTCGCCTGAGCGGCGACCAGAAAGATGGGCCCGCGCCTTCCGACGCGGGCCCACGGCTGCGGGGCACGTGCAGCCGTTGTATCAGGACGTCTTGACGCTTATGTCGTTCTTGACGTCCTTAACACCCGACACTGACCTGGCGACATCCGTCGCCGCGGCCTTGGCACTCGCATCGTCGACAAACCCGCTCAGGTGCACGACACCCATCTTGGTTTCGACGGTGATCTGATGAGCCTTGGTGCTGCTGCTCTCGATCAGCGCTGCCTTGACCTTCGCGGTCAGAATTGAATCGTCGATGACTTCACCCGCCGAGGAGCCGGCGGCATTCACGGTGAGGTTATTGCGGACCTCCATGACGCCGTCGACGTCGGACGCGATTTTCGTGGCCTGCGACTTCTCGGCTGCCGAATCGACGAAGCCGTTCAGCTGCACGACGCCACGATTCACCTCGACGTTGATCTGTCGCGCCTTGGTCACAGGATCCCCGATCAACGCGGCCTTCACACTGCCGAGTACGACCGTGTCGTCGATCATTTCGCCGGGCGCCCGCTGGGTCCGGGTTGACGAGCAGGCGGCGGTTGCTGCCAGCATCGTGATGCCCGCGATCACGGCCACCAGGTTCTTCTTGACGTTCATGCTTGCGATCTCCTTGGTTTTGCGGAATTTACCGGTCATTACGTGCCGGGCTGATCCGCTTGCTGCTTGGCAGCCTCAAGTGCCGCATCGGCCTGGTCCTTGCAAAGCTGCTGTTCGTCGCCCTCGAGGGCTTCGCAGCGCTCGGTCGCGATCTTGTGGTCGGCTTCCGCTTGCGCATAACCGACGTCCTCATAAGCATCCGCCTGGGTCTGCGCAACGTCCTCGCGCGTTTCCTGCTGGACGTCCGCCACGTCTTCACGTACTTCCGCCGGGCTTTCGGCCTGGTTGCAAGCCGCGAGCAGCAGCGCTGCCGTAGCGGCGATCAGGGTGGTCTTCATTTCATTCAACATGGTCTTGTCTCCTCAGTATTTCGTGGCGATCAGAAGCGAAAGGCGCCCGTGAGCCAGAGAGCATTCGCGTCATCAATGTTTTGAACGTCGAACATCTCGTACTCCAGTCGCAGATTGAGCGTCTCGAACAGCGTCAGACCGAGTCCCGCGCTCCAGGTGAACTCCTCGTCGCTCTCATCGACGACCACGACGCCGAGCGGCGAGGTGACGCGCGCTTCGGTGTCATAGATCAGGTAGCCGGCCTTGGCGAAGAGTTCGAAAGCGGCGAAGGGCAGCGTGCCGACGACGTATGGCGCGAACCCGTCGGTTTCGACTTCGACGAACACGTCGGGCTGCACTTCGTCTTCGGGGCTGCCCAGGTTCAGATATGCGAGCTCGAACCCCAGATGCCGGTTCGCGCGCCAGCCGGCGAACGCCTTCCAGGCGGTGTCATCGCTGTCGTAACGATCGACGGTATCGTCGACATCATCGACGTCGTCGATATCGACGTTGAACTCGCCGATGCCGCCGCCGATATAGAAGCCGGACTCGTTGTCCAGTGCGGACGCACCGGCTGCGAACGCCATTGCTGCAATGCCGGCGGCGATCGCGGTAAGTCCCTTCTTGTTGTTGTTCACTTCAATTGTCTCCCGGATTAAATTGCAACCGGCGCCGCAGCAGTGCATCGCGGCGTCAGTTGCTTGATCGGACGGTGTCCCTGGAGCATGTCGGACGCTGCCTTGTTGATGGTCAGGCCCGCCTGCGAACCAGGCTGGCGATGAACGTCAGCGCAGCAACCGCCAGGAACACGAAGAAAAGAATCTTTGCGATGGCCGCGGCGCCGGCGGCAATGCCGGTGAAGCCGAAGACAGCCGCGATCAGCGCGACGATGAAGAAAGCCAGTGCGTAATACAGCATCGGTTTGACCTCGCATACAGTGCGGTGACTTTATGCGCCGATCGCGTCCGCGACGGCATCAGAGGGCAGACCCGAGTGTGTGTAGGAAGCGGCCCACAGCCTGCAAAATCAGCCGGTTGAGGCGTTTACAGGAAACGCCATGTCGCGCCGACTGTCGCCGATTGGCGCCAATCGCGTCGCCGTTGCCGCGTGGACATTCGATCGGGCGCGCGCTGCTGGCAGTCCGGCGGCCGGCCGACCGGTCGGTCGATCGGCCAAAAGGAGTTGCAGGCTTGGAACTTCGTCCGGGCGAAGCTCGGTGCGGGCGTGTTTTGACTGCGGGTCGTCTCGCACTGAAACTCAGGCGGTCGCCAGATTTTCAGCGGCTGGGCGTACACTCATCAGATCCCGGCAAGGCAGGACAGGCATGTGAACATCCGGAGTCTCGCTAAAGGCCTGAAGTACTGCGGCGAAGCCGTCGGCAAGCGGCAGACCTATTACGTGTTCGAAAGCGGCAAGGCGTTTGTCGTGATGTCGGCATCGCGCACCAAGCGCGCGAGCGGCTATTTCAACCTGGTCAGCCGCGAAGCGGTCGAGCGCGTGCGCAAGAACTACGCCGGCAAGCAGGACGTGACGGCGAAGCAGCTCGCGACGCGTTCGCGTGGCCCGGGCGTGCGCGATGCGTTGCAGGCGCTCAACATTCTATATGTGCTGGTCGCGACCGGCCGTGCGAAGCGCGACGACCGGTTCCAGGATCAGCGGCTGCACTTCAACATCCTGCCGAAGTAAAAAAGTCAAAGGGGTCGCATCCCCTTTAGACGCGATCGACCTGGCAGGCGAAGCAGCCGCGGCGCGCGAAGTGGATGTGCAGATAGGCGGTCGCGTCGAGCGCGAGATAGCGTTCGATCAAGGGCTCGGCCGCACTGCCGTCCACAATGTCCGCATCGATCATCTCGTCCGCCGTGTCGTAAGCTCGCACGGAGAGCGGACGGCGGGTGAGGTACGGCGGCAACTCGCCGATGATCTCCGCTGCCGACTGCCGGCCGCCGCGCACGAAGATCGGCCCGGAGGCGCGGTACGGAGAATTGCTGTCCTGGTGCGTGAATGGCAGCAGCAGTACCTGCTCGCCAACCGGCGCGTCTTCCAGGCTGATACGGCAGGGAAAACCGACCGGCGCATCCGCCTGCATCCAGCGCATGCCGCGTGCGGCCAGCGCGGCATCGTCCAGGGCGAAGAGCGGCTCGAACAAGGCGGGTTCGAGTCCTCGTAGTCTGTAGTTCATGGCGCAAAGGATTGCCTGCGCCCCAGGTTCAAGCAACCCGATTCTTGCTGTGCCCCCCAAAAGGGGTCGCATCCCTTTCAAAGGGGACGCATCCTTTTCTTGCGAATCGAACCGAGACGCATTCCGCTTATAAAAGGGTTGCGTCCCCTTTTGGTGCGCCGTAATGACGCGGTCATTGGGGCGGGTCAAAATGGCGGGGTGGGCATCAGCCGTCGCGAATTCCTGAAAGGTTCTGCCGGCCTCGCAACGTCCTCGTTGATCGCGGCGCGGGCCGTGGCGGCGGCGGCAAGGACTTCGAAGATCGTGCGCGGGCCCTATGGCTTGTTGCAGCCCGTCGCGGATCTGGAGACCGGCCTGCCGCTACTGCGGCTGCCGGAAGGATTCAGCTACCGCACGTTCTCCTGGGCCGGCGACCGGATGGCCGGCGGCCAGCGCGTGCCGCGCAACCACGACGGCATGGGCGTCGTCCATGCGGAGCGGCAGAACGGCGAAACTGTCGTCACGCTGATCCGGAACCACGAGTGCGCGCACTCGGAGCCGATCCTGGCGCCGGCGCGCTATGACGTCGCGATCCCGCCAGGCCAGCGTTTTGCCCCGGGCGGCGGCACGACGACCCTGAGATTCAGTGGCCGGAAGTGGCTCGGCGCCGAAGCCTCGCTCGGCGGCACGTTCTATAACTGCGCGGGTGGCGCGACGCCCTGGGGAACTTGGCTGAGCTGCGAGGAGACATTCACCGATCTGACGGCCACCGGCGGCCGGCGGCACGGCTACGTGTTTGAAGTGCGGCGCGAAGCGGCCGCGACGACCGGCAAGCCGATCGTGGACATGGGCCGGATGATGCACGAGGCGGTCGCCATCGATCCGGCGACAAATTTCGCGTATCTCACCGAGGATAATCCACGCTGCTCGGGCCTATATCGTTTCCTGCCGAACGACTCGAGCCGTGTGGCGGGCAGTTACGAAAAAGGCGGACGCCTGCAGGCAGCGCGCGTCGCCGGTCGTGCGAATGCGGATCTGATGGCGCCCGCGGTCGGCGATACCTGCCGGCTCGAGTGGGTCGACATCGACGATCCGGATGCGAACCCGGGCCGGATGCCGGTGGAATTCCCCGGCCGCCAGGGCCTCGCGAGCGGGCCGTTTCGGACCGCCTGGTCGAAGGGCGCGCTTCTGATGAGCCGCGGCGAGGGCATCTGCCATCACGAGGACCGCTTTTACGTGGTCGATACCGAGGGCGGCACCGGCCCGGATGGCGTACGTGGCGCGGGGCTGGGCGTGGTTTGGGAATACGATCCGCGCCGGGAAACGCTACGCGCCATTTTCGTTTCCGGCTCGGCGCAGGTTGCCGACAACATCGACAACATCACTGTCAGCCCGCGCGGCGGCATTCTGCTGTGCGAGGACGGCGACCGGCCGGCCGACCAGGGCGGCCCGGGAACGCGACTGCTCGGCCTCACGCCGGAGGGCGACTCCTTCACCTTCGCTCAGAACATGGTCGTGTTGACGGGCGCGATGATCCAGGGCACGGACAAGCAGGTGGCGCCAGGCGACTACCGGCCGCGGGAGTTCGGCGGCGCCTGCTTCGATCCGGCAGGTGAGACGCTCTTCGTGAACCTGCAGATCCCCGGCATCACGTTTGCGATCTGGGGGCCGTGGGAGCGCGGCCTCTTCTAAGAGGGGACGCATCCCTTTCCAAAGGGGACGCAACCCTTTTCACGCTCAACCGGCATCCTCTCGGAAAAGGGTTGCACCCCCTTTGGAAAGGGTTGCGTCCCCTTTAAAAAACGCGGCGGTCCTGGGGACCGCCGCAAGGGTTTCGAACAAGGGAGTTCGAACTGGTTGCCTAGAAGCCCACCCGCGCCCGTACGAACACGTAGCGACCGAGTGCGTCGTACGTCTGCGGGAAGGTGTTGCCGTTGCCGGTCGTGCCGACGGTGGCGGAGATCGACGGGTTGTCGTCCAGGACATTGTTGATGCCCAGGGTGACGGACGCCTTCTCCGTGACCGCCCAGTTGGCTGCGAGGTCGAAGTAGTCTTCGGCCGCGAGCGTGTGGTCGATCCGGTTCGTCGGGAACGGCGTGTTGACACCCGACAGGCCGACGACTTTACCCAGATGACGCCAGGTCAGCGACAGGTCCACATCCCACGGCGTCGTCCAGCTCGTCCGGAACCGGTGACGCCACTCGGGAGTGGGTACGCCGACCGAATTCGCGCTGCAGACCGTCGAGTAGAAGCCTACGCAGTCATACGGTTCGAAGCCCGCACCCGGGTCCGTGACGATCTCGTCCACCAGCGTGCCGGTCAGGTTGAAGGACAGGCTGCCGAAGCGGCCGATCTCCAGACCCGTGTAGGTCGCGTTGATGTCATAGCCCTTCGTCGACAGCGAGCCGATGTTGATGTTGACGTCCTCGACGTGGCCATCACCGACCCACAGCTGGCCGTTCGGGTTGCGGTTGATCCGGTCGCAGGCCGCCGGATCGTTGTTGGTGTAGCAGGCCGTCCAGGTGTTGACCTGGCCGAAAGTCGAGATCGTGTCTTCGATTTTGATGTCGAAGTAGTCGATCGTGATCGCAAGACCCGGCGCGAACCGCGGCGTGAGCACGATACCGAAGGAGTTCGTATCCGACTCTTCGGGCGTCAGCGCCGTATTGCCGCCCTGCAGGAACTGGTACTGACCCGCCGGGCTGTCGAGCGAGGGCGAACCGACCTGCCCGGCCGGCACGCCGGAGGCGATGCACTCCGCGTCGCTCGCTTCCGGATCGCGATCCGCCGCGCCGCAAGGATCACCGTTCGCATCGAACAGGTTGAAACCCTGTGCGGTGAACAGCTCGACGATGTTGGCCGCGCGAACGGCACGCTGGTAGCTGGCGCGGAAACGGACGTCAGAAACCGGCGCCCACTCCATGCCCAACTTGTACGTGTCGGTCGTGACGGCGTCGTAGTCCGAATACCGGTAGGCGGTGTCGAACGACAGGCTTTCAGCGAATGCCTGGTCCTGCGCCAGCGGCAGGCGGCCTTCGAAGAACAGCTCCTGCACCTTGGTCGAACCGTCGATGCCGATGGTCGCGCCGCCGGCACCGGCGAGCTCATCCGCCTCCTGCAGCGGATCGACCCTGTTGCTGATCGAATCGCGCCGGTACTCGGTACCGAACACGACCTGCGCGCCATCGCTCGCCCAGGGCATCTTGACTCCGTAGACGCCGAGGTCGCCGGTAACCACACCGTTGTATATCTCCTGGTTCAGCCGACCGATCTGCAGCGCCGTAACCTGCAGGTAGTCGAGCTGTTCCTGCGTGATGCCGTTCGGCACGAACGGATTCCAGGGCACGCAGTTGTCATCGCTGCCGTCCACGACCGAACGGCAGGTCGGCACGCCACCGACGTCGATGACGTCTAGCGCCTTCCGCAGGCGATCTTTCCCGAAGAATGCGAGCGTCGCGTCGTTGGCCGTCTGAGTGGAGTACTGGGCCGATACGTCATATCCCCACGCTTCGCTGATCGCACCACGCACACCCGCCACGGCGCGGAACGAAGAGTTCGCAAACGCGTCCTGGCGTCCGCCGCCCTCGACATTGCGCCGGCCGATGTACATTGCCACGGAGTCGCCGGCTGCGATCGCGGCCGCGTCGCAACCGATGGTCGCCAGGATGCCCGCGGGCAGCAGCGGGTTGTCGCAGTTGACCGAGTCGGTGTCGAAGAAGTTGCCGCCCGGGGCGACCTGCGCGATCGACTCGTAGTCCGTGAACATCAGCTGCGTATAGACGTCTGCGCGTTCACTGAACTCGTAATGACCCATCGCACCGATGCTGTACCGGCGCTCCGGACGCTGATAATGATTCAGCGGGCCGAAATTGTAGAGGTCGCCGGTGAAGTCGAAGTCCCGCATGTTGGCGGCAGTGTCGGCGGTCAGGTAATAGCTCGAGAAATCGGTGAACAGGCCGCCGGAACTCGTTGCCGAGCCGCCGCAGGCGAAACTCGTGGTCGGCGGGGTCGTCGACAGCGAGCAGGCCGAATAGTCACGATCACGCTGCATGACCGCGTCGCTGTCGAACACGGTTGCGTAGGCCGTGATGTTGCCGCGGCCGTCACCGCTGTTCACGCCCATCATGATCGAGAATTCCCTGCCTTCACCGTCGGTCACGGTGTCGTCAGGCAAGGCATACTGGTCAGGATTCACGGCGTTCAGCGCGGCGATCGTGTCGCGCAGCTTGGTGGCGCCCGGGCCGCCGTAGTCGTTCTCGTGCCAGTAGAAGTTGTACTGGCTGGTGATCTCGACGCCCTCGAAGTCCTTCTTCAGGATGAAGTTGACGACGCCTGCGACTGCGTCCGACCCGTACACAGCGGATGCGCCGCCGGTCAGGATGTCGACACGCTCGATCATCTGCGTCGGGATCTGGTTGATGTCCGCCGCCGAGTTGGTCACGCCGCCATAGGGCATGCGCCGACCATCCACCAGCACCAGGGTGCGGGGTGAGCCGAGGCCACGCAGGTTCAGCGTCGCCGTGCCCGTCGCGCCGTTCGCGACCGTCACGTTCTGCGCAGCGAAGGCCTGCGGCAGCTGGTTGACCAGGTCCTCGATACGCGTGACGCCCTGCGTCACGACATCCGCCGCCGTAACCTGGGTTACGGGGCTCGTCGATTCGAGGTTCGCCGACCGGATGCGCGACCCCGTCACGATGATTTCACCGAGGCTCTCCTGCGCAAGCGCAGGGGTCGCGGCACCGGCTGCCGTCACCGCACTCAGGACGAGTGCTCGACGGACCGCTGCTGCGACTCGACTGTTACGTTCCATTGTCTTTCTCTCCTCCCGCAAACGGCGATGCCGTTGGGTTCGTTGATAGGCCGGCCAGAAACTCAAAAACGCTCCAGTGGCTGAATCGCGTGTTGCCCAAGGGCAACAATGGCCGGCCTTAGAGGCCCTGTTGCGTAGTCCGAACATACGGTGGCAGGCATCAGAAAAACCGGCACTTGGCAAACGAACCAAGCCGTTTGCAACTTTTGTGGAACGAATGACCGGAGCCACGCATCTCATGTTGCAGAATGACAACGGCCATGGCAGGTAGGCTCGACATGGCGGCAACGGGCACGAACCGGGTACGCGCTCTGATCGTCGACGACGAGGAGCTGGGTCGGCGCATGCTGCGTTCGCTGCTGGCCGCCGATGCCGACGTCGAAATCATCGGCGAAGCCGCCTCGGCGCCTGAAGCGCGGCGCAAAATCGCCGAACAGCAGCCGGATCTCGTGTTCATGGATATCGAGATGCCGGGCGGCAGTGGAATTGACCTGGTCCACGAGATGGGCGAACCGATCCCGTACGTGATCTTCGTGACCGCGCATCCGGAGTTCGCGCTGCCGGCATTCGAACTGCAGGCGGTCGATTACCTGATCAAACCCGTGCAGCAGCAGCGCTTCGCCGGCAGCATCCTGCGCGCCAAGCGGCGCATCGCCGAACGACGCGTTGCCGGTCTCGCGGCGCAGATCGCAGGCGCAGCCGTCGGCATGAACGGCGGCGCGAAACAGGCGCCCGCGGCCGTCCCCGCGACGCAATATGCGGACCAGATGATGATCCGGATCCGGCGGCGGATGTTCTCGCTTGACGTCAGCGACATCTCGTGGATCCAGGGCGCGAGCCAGTACAGCCGCGTGCACACCAAGAACGGCGAGTACCTGCTGTCGCGCACGCTGGCCTCGCTTGAATGCGAGCTCGATCCGAAAAAATTCTTCCGCATCCACCGTTCCGCGATCGTGAACGCCGCGCACGTGCGCGAGGTGCGCTCGAGCGGCGACGGACGCTACAACATCTATCTGCATGGCGGACAGGCGCTACCGATGGGCCGCGCCCGCCGCGAGATCCTCGAAAAACTCCTGAGCGGCATCGGCAGCAAGGACAACTGATCATGGCGCGCGCCGATTCGACGGTCGTGGGCGGCGTGGCCGCCGGCGACGGCGTCGTACCGGTCACGCATCCCGTTCTGGAGTCCCATGCTCCCACGAAGGGCACCGATGTCGAACGGCTGATCGGCGATTACCCGTCGCGCTGGCTGACATTGGCCGGTATCTGGCTGGCGCTCGCCTTTTCGATCGGATTCGGGCTTTTCGTCAACTACCAGGCCCAGGGAAGGGAGGTGTCCTTCAGCTCGTCGCTGATGGCGATGATCCCGCATTACTTCTTCTGGGTGCTGGTCAGCCCGCCGCTGTATCGGGCCTTGCATCGCACAATCAGCGGCGCAAACCGCATCCTGTGGATTGCGAACCTGATTGCCTGGAGCGTCATTGCCCTCGCGGGGTCAACGGCGATGTCGTTCCTGAGCTATTTCCTGCGGCGCGGCCTGATGCCGGATCTTGAGCAATTCGTCTCCATCTACGTACTGCCGCCCGCCGGTCCGGCATTCTGGGCGATGAACTTCAGCATCCTGCTGCTGGCGCTCACGGCGTTTGCGGCCGTGCGGTGGCGGCGGCTGCGCGACCAGGCGCTGTGGAACTCGGCCCGGACGGAACTGCGCGGCGCGAAGCTCGAAGCGCAGCTGGCGATGACGCGCCTGCAGGTCCTGCAGGCGCAGATTCATCCGCACTTCGTGCTGAACAGCCTGAATGCGATCGCGGGTCTCGTGCAGATCGGCGAGCGCGACCGTGCGTTCGACGCGATCGGGCGGCTCGGGGAACTGCTGCAGCTTGCCCTGCGCAACGGCACCGATATCAACATGACGCTCGGCGAGGAGATCGATTTCCTGCAGCGCTATCTGAAGCTCTGCGAGCTGCGATTCGGGTCGCAGTTCCACTACAGCGTGTCTATGCCGGACGCACTGCGCACGCGCCGCATGCCGGCGCTGATCGTGCAACCGCTGATCGAGAATGCGCTCCGCCACGGCATGCAGCCGCCGCGGGCGCTGACGGTGAACTTGCGCGCCTACGAGTGCGACGGGTCGATCGTGATCGAGGTCGAAGACGATGGGCGCGGCATATCTCCGGAATGCGCGGAGGTGCTGCGCGCCGGTCACGGGCTCGCGAACGTGGCCGAAAGGCTGCGGCTCTTCTTTGGCGATGCGGCGAGCCTGCGGCTCGAACCGCTGGGGTCACGCGGCACGCGCGCTTCGATCACCTGCCCGGCCTGAAGGGGCTCTGAGAGGGGTCGCATCCCTTTTCACGACCAATCGAACCGGCAAGCATCACCGTAGAAAGGGATGCGACCCCTTTCCAACCCCTTTCCAAAAGGGATGCGACCCCTTTTACTTCTTGCGGGCCTCAACGAAGTAGAAGACGAGGTTCGCGAGGCCGAAATACAGCACGATACCGAGCAGCAGGCCAGTGAGCCTGCTCAGGTGATCGCTCTCAGCCGTCACGCTAGAATGCCGCCCTGATGAAAAACCCCGCCGTCGACGCCTACATCGCGAAGTCCGCCGATTTTGCGCGGCCGATCCTGAAGCGCGTGCGTGCGCTGATGCACCAGGCCTGCCCGAAAGTCGAAGAGACGATCAAGTGGGGCGTGCCGCATATCGAGTACCAGGGCGTGATCGCCGGCATGACGGAGTTATCCACCCAATGGGTGAACTGCCGTCCGACACAGCGCCGGCTTGCGCGCGCGATCGAGTGGATGGCTGACGGCAAGTCGCGGAACTGGAAGTACCGGAACTGCTGAGCCGATGACCCACAGACTCCAGGAATCCGCGGACGCCGTCGTGCTTGCGCCCGCAGCCCCGGCTGCGGCCAGCGTGATCTGGCTGCATGGCCTCGGCGCCGATGGCCACGATTTCGTTCCGATCGTGCCGGAGCTGAAGCTGCCGGCCGAACCGGGCGTGAGATTCGTGTTTCCGCATGCGCCGGTCCGGCCGGTCACGCTCAACAATGGCATGCGCATGCGCGCCTGGTACGACATCAGGACGCTGACCGCCGAGGGCCGCGCCGACGAAGCGGGCCTGCGCGAGTCGGGGGCGCGGTTTGCCGAATACATCGAGAAGGAACAGGCTGCCGGCATCGATTCGTCGCGCATCGTGGTTGCAGGCTTCTCGCAGGGTGGAGCGGTTGCCCTGCATGCGGGGCTGCGCTACGCAGAGCCGCTTGCAGGTATCCTTGCGCTATCGACCTACCTGCCACTGGCGTCGACGCTGGCGACGGAACGTTGCGTGGCAAACCGCGAGACCCCCATCCTGATGTGCCACGGCCTTTACGATCCGGTGCTGCCGCACGCGCTCGGCATCATGGCCCGGGACGCCTTGCGCGCCCTCGGTTACACGGTCGACTGGAAGGAATACCCGATGCAGCACCAGGTCTGCCTGCCGGAAATCGAGGCGATCGGCGCCTGGATGCAGGTACGGCTCGGCGCAGCAGCGGCGCGCTGATGGGGTATGCTTCGCGCATTCATAGGGGGTTCCGCCATGATCTGGATTGTCCTGGGCATCATCGTCCTGCTGGTGCTGTTCGTGGTCGGCATCTACAACGGGCTGGTCACGGCGCGCAACGCCTATAAGAATGCGTTCGCGCAGATCGACGTGCAGCTCACGCGCCGCCACGACCTGATTCCGAATCTGGTCGAGGTCGCCAAGGGCTATCTCGCCCACGAGCGCAACACGCTCGAGGCGGTGATCACGGCGCGCAATGCCGCGGTGACCGGCCTGAAGGCCGCCGCCGCGAATCCCGGCGATCCCGCGGCGGTGCAGAATCTCGCCACCACCGAGAACGCCCTGAGCGGTGCGCTCGGGCGCCTGTTCGCGCTCGCCGAGGCCTACCCGGACCTGAAAGCGAACCGCAACATGATGCAGCTCTCCGAGGAACTGACGACCACCGAGAACAAGGTCGCGTTCGCCCGCCAGGCGTTCAACGACTCGGTCATGAGCTACAACAACCGCCGCGAAGTATTCCCGAACAGCATCGTAGCCGGCATGTTCGGCTTCACGCCGGCGGAACTTCTGCAGATCGAGGCGCCGCAGAAGCGCGAAGTGCCGAAGGTCGCCTTCACCTGAGCCGCGCGACAGGCTGAGCCGGCATGGATTTCTTCGCACGGCAGGCCGAAACCCGGCGGCTGTCGCGCTGGATGGTGCTGCTGTTCGGCCTCGCGGTCGTCGCGATCATCATCGCGATCGACATCGTGGTCATCGTCGCGGTAGCCATCCTGACAGCCGACGATGGCGGAATGCTGGTCACGGAAGGCGTGTCGTTCGAACGGTATCCGCTCGTGATACTGGTGACCTCGATCATCGTCATCGGCACGATCGGCATCTCGAGCCTGGTGCGGACGGTCTCGCTGTCCGCGGGCGGCGGCGCGGTCGCGGAACAGCTCGGTGGCACACGCGTGACGGCGGATGCGACCGATCCGCTGCGCCGCCGGCTGATGAACGTGGTCGAGGAAATGGCGATCGCCTCCGGGGTGCCGGTGCCGCAGGTCTACGTGCTCGAGCGCGAGGCCGGCATCAACGCCTTCGCCGCGGGCCACAATGCGGCGAATGCGGCCGTCGCCGTCACGCGCGGCGCGCTCGTCAACCTGAATCGCGACGAGCTTCAGGGCGTCATCGCGCACGAGTTCAGCCACGTCCTGAATGGCGACATGCGATTGAGCACGCGGCTGATCGGCCTGTTGTTCGGCCTGACAGTCATCGCGATGGTCGCCCGCCTCGTGCTGCGGCATTCGCCGCGCGGTGGCGGGGGCCGCAAGGGCGGCGGTGCGGTTGTGGTCGTCATGCTGGCGGCATTCGTGGTGCTCATTCTCGGCTGGATCGGCCTGTTCTTCGGGCGGCTGATACAGGCCGCGGTGTCGCGCAAGCGCGAGTCGCTGGCCGACGCTTCGGCGATCCAGTTCACGCGCGATCCGCAGGGCCTGCGCGGCGCGCTGGTCAAGATCGGGGCGCTCGGCGTCGGTTCGCGTTTCGTGGACGCCGATGCGGAGGAGGTCGCGCACCTGCTGTTTGCATCCGGCGTCACCCGCGCATTCGCCACCCACCCGCCCCTGATCGAGCGCATCCGCGCGATTGATCCGCGGTTCCAGCCGCAGGAGTTCGAGGCGATGCGCCTGCGCATGAACGAGGAGCGCGCGGCGGCCAAGGAGGAGGCCGCCCGTGACGCGCCGAAGCCCGCCCAACGGCTGCGCGGCCTGCTGGAGGGTTCGATCGTGCTGTCGCCGGCGATTGTCGCGGCACTGGTCGCGAATCCGGGGACGGAGCAGATGGCGCAGGCGGCGCAGATGCTCGCATCGCTGCCGCCGGATTTCCGGCGCCTCGCGGTCCAGCCGGAGAAAGCCGCCGCGCTCTTCATCGCGCTCGCGCTCGATCAGACGCCGCAGGTGCGTGACCGCCAGCTCGCTTTCGTGCACGCCCAGCAGGGCGGCGGGCTGCACGACGAAATGAAGGAAGTGCTGCCCTACGTGGATGCATTGTCCGCCGTGCAACGCATGCCGGCGCTCCTGCAGGTGTTCGCAGCGCTGCGCCAGCTCGCGCGTGGGGAGCGCGTCGCGCTGCTGAAATGCATCAATGGGCTGCTGGCGCGCGAAGGCCGGGTTTCGGCCTTTGCCTATGCGCTGCGCAAGCTCGCGCAGGTGCAACTGCAGGATGAGCTCGATCCGCGCCGCCGCATCACCGGATCGCTGACGCTGCATGGCGCGCGCGACGAGCTGCAGGCGCTGTTCTCGGCGCTCGCATCGCATGGCAGCGAGGATGAGACCGAAGCCCGCCGCGCCTATGAAGCGGGCATGGGCGACCTGCTGCCGCGAATCCGCCCACCGTTCCTGCGCCTCAGTCACTGGCCGCCGCGGCTCGACCAGGCACTGACGCGCCTGGATGCGCTTCAGCCGGCGGCGAAGGAGATGCTCGTGAAGGCGATGGTGCGCACGGTCTCGCATGACCTGCGCATGACGGTCGCCGAATCCGAGCTGCTGCGCGCGATCTGCGCCGCGCTGCACTGTCCTTTGCCGCCGCTATACCATGCGACTGCGGCGTAGCCGGTCGCCACGCCTAATGCCAGAGTCCCAGCACGAGCCCGTACAGCGTGAACTGAAGCGTGTGGTAGCCGCCATTCACGAGAAATAATGCAAGACTCCTGCGCTCGAACAGGTAGTTGATGCCGAAACTCGCCGCGACCCAGCAAAGGCCTGCCGAGAATCCGGCGCCAAGCGCGAAACCCAGGGCGGGCTTCGGGCCCAGGAACAGCGCAAACACCGCCGCGGCGATCAGCGACAGCAGGAATGCCCCGCCGAAGATCCTTCCCGGGTGGCCTTTCTGCAACTGGTCGTCCGTCAGTCCGGCGGCACGCTGCCAGGGTTTCAGGAACACCGGTTTCGAGTACCAGAGCCCGCCGAGCAGGAACGCGGATGTGGCTGCAGCAACGACGGCCAGCCAGTTGAGTTCAGGCATGAGACTTCCCCTTCTTGCGTTGTCGTGACCCGCGGCGTGCCGTCGCCGTCGACGGACGCAGCAGGCGGTTGAAATGCTTCTTGAGCTCCCCGATGGCGCGGTCGAAATAGCCGATGTCGCGGTAGCTGCGCGCAAGCATCACGCCGCCTTCCATCGTCGTCAGCACGAACTCCGCGAGTGCGCGGCGGTCGACCCCGGGCGGAACGCGACGGCCGGCTGCTTTCAGGCAGTCCTCGATCGCATCGGTCCAGTTCGTGAAGTTCTTTGCCAGCCGCTCGCGCACCGGCGGATCCGGCTCGTGGATTTCGAGCGCGAGACTGCCGATCGGGCAGCCGTAGGTGCAGTCGGTCTGGACCAGCGCCTCGCGATAGCCGTCCATCAGCTTCCAGATCTTCTCGATCGGATCGGCAACGCCGCGCCAGGCGGGCTCGAGCAGCATCTCGCGGATGCCGCCGATGTAGTTGTCGAGCACGGCGATCAGCACGTCCTGCTTGCCGGGAAAGTAGTGATAGAGACTGCCGCTGTTGACGCCGGCGCGGGAAAGGATGTCGGCGACCGAGGTCGAGCCGTAACCTTTCTCCCAGAACAGGTGCATCGCGGCTTCCAGGATGCGCCAGCGGGTGTCGGTGGGCGGTTGATTGATCATTCAACCAAGTCTGATACAGTATCGTCCCGTGCGCAAGAACGCCGGAGATCCGCCGCGGTAAAACCGATCAGTCCCGCGTCGCGCCCACTGGGTGCGCTGCCGGTTTCAAGGATCAAGCAACGCCTTGCGTCCGCGCTCGCCGCTGGCGATGGCGTGGACGGTGCCCATTGCGTGCACGAACTCTGGATGCGCGGCGAGCCGCCGCCGACCGTCGAGTCCGCGCTCGCTTTGCTATGGGACCACGCGGCCGCCACGATTCCGGACTGGCTGCCCATGCGTTATCTGGACTGGCTGCCGCGGGTTTACGACATCGCGGGCGAATGCCATGCCGCGGCCAGCGGACGCACTCATGTGTACCTGGTGTTGCTCGACTACGCGGATTCCGCCCGCGGACCCTACGGGATTTACGTGGGCATGAGCCGCTATCCGGCGGCGCAGCGGTTCGACCAGCACAAGGCCGGCATCCGCGCGGCCGGGACTGTGATCAAGCGCGGTCTGGAAGTGCTGACGGGTCCCGTGCAGCATCTGTGCTGGGTTGCGCGCCGCGAGGCGGCACGCATCGAGGAGGAGCTGGCCGAGGCGCTGCGCGCCGCCGGGCTCATCGTCAAGGGCGGTCACTGACGATGTCACCGGCGCCGCTATACTGTCGCCCGTGCTCAAACTGAACGAGTTCTTCAGCCGCCTGCGCTGGGGGACCCTCGAAGAACGGCGCAGGCGCGGATTGATGCGACTGCACGATCTGCTGTCCGGGACGGATTTCCACGGCAGGTACTGGATGATCACGGGCCTGCTGCTCGGCTGCGTGCGCGACGGCGGGCCGATGAGCCGGGACCGCGATTCCGATTTCGGATTCATGGACGAAGACCTGCCGCGGTTGCTGGCCGCGGTGACGCTGCTGCGTGGGCACGATTTCGAGCTACGACCGCCGCAGGTCAATAACGACGGCAGGACTACCAAGTGGTCGCTCCGCCGCGAAGCGGTCAAATACGAGTTCTTCCTGTTCGAGAAGCATGGCGACAGCCTCCGCTGGTACTCACACCACCGTAAGCCGTCCCTGGAACTGGTCAACGAGGTGCCCGCACACGGCCTCGCCGCATTCGACCTGTACGGCCGGCGCTGGTTGATACCGGACAATGCGGACCAGAACCTGACGCGGATCTACGGTGACTGGCGCAAACCGGACCCGAACTACATCTACTGGCGCGACTGCCGCGCCACCGTCGATCGCTACGCATGGACCGGTGAACGCCGGCCGCCGGATTGAGGCGCGCTTTCGCATGACGCTGCGTGACCAGGTCGATGAAATGCTGATCCGCATCGCGATGATGGGATTCGTGCCGGGCCGCTGGTTCCTGAAGCCGCCGGATCCGGCGACAATTGCGGCGCGCAGCGGCATCGTGTCGATCGAGATCGTGAGTCACTGCTGGCAATACGCGCACCTGCTCGCGTATCAGCTGAGTTCTCTCGTGAATCATCCGCCGACCCGCGCGCGCGTGCGCATGACAGTCTTCCACGCCGAGGAAGATACGAAAACGCTGGCGTTACTGGCGTTCTTCGGCGACCTCCAAGTACCGGGCGTGACGTGGAACTGGCAGCCCCTGCCGCGCACCGAGCTGTTCCGGCGCTCGATCGGCCGAAACCGCGTCGCACGCGGTACCGGCGCCGACTGGGTCTGGTTCACGGACTGTGACATCGTGTTCCACCGCGATTGCTTCGATACGCTCGCGGTCCTGCTCCAGGGACGCCGTGATTTCATGATGTATCCGAAGGAAGAGCGCGTGACGGCGATGCTCGCGGAAACCGACCCCTTGCTGATCGCCGAGCGCGACCGGCCGAAGGTCGTCGACATCGACACGAGCCAGTTCATCGTCATGGCGAATCCGCCCAAGGCGAAGGGCGCATACCAGATCGTGCACGGCGACGTCGCGCGCCAGGTCGGGTATTGCGAGCAGCTTCCGGTATTCCAGCGCCCGGCGGCACGCTGGGCCAAGACCTACGAGGACGCCGCGTTCCGCTGGCTGCTGGGCACGCCGGGCATCGGCCTCCACATTCCCGGTGTGTATCGCATCCGGCACGTGCAAAAAGGCCGCTACGGCGACAGCAGAACCTCGGCGTTCGTTCGCGGCAATATCCGCCGCGCGAAAGCCGGCATCCGGGAGCGCTGAAGCCGCCGGCTGTCACGGTTCGGTCACAAACCCGTCACTCCGCTGACACATCGGGGCCCTATCGTCGCTCCCCTACGCGTGTATTCACGCACTGGGGAGTATTTGCCGATGAAGACGATTCGATGGACCCTGGCGGGCCTCGCACTGACCGGTTTCGCGGCCTGCTCGGGCGGCGGTGTCGACCTGAATGTGGCGACGACGGACAATTCGGTGGACAACAGCACCAACACCGGCGGTGGTGGCGGCTCCAGTAATCCCTGCGCCTCTTATACCGTCCCGAACTCGACCCAGCTTCGCCAGGGCGCTTTCGATGGCACTAATTGCGTGTACAGCGCAGATTTTGTCGGTGCCAATAACCCGGTTCTGACGGATCTCCGCATCCCTTTTATCTCAGGCGTGCACATTTTCCAGGACAGCCTGTTTGTCGGCCAGAACGTCAGCACCGGCGCGGCGCCACAGGAAGGCGACGGTCCCACGCTGACGATCGACGCGGGCAACACACTTGCTTTCTCGGACGCAGCGGACTACGTGCTGATCAACCGTGGGTCGATGATCCTGGCCGCAGGCACTGCTTCGGCGCCGATCACCTTCACGGGATTCACCGACGCAGTCACCGGCACGGCCGGCTTCGACGACGTGCAGCTCTGGGGCGGCCTTGTCATCAATGGCAACGGCATCACCAACAATTGCACCGACGACCAGCGCGCGAACAACGGCTGCCATGTCGTCTCGGAAGGCCAGCCCACCAACTACGGTGGCAACAATAATGCGGAGAATTCTGGCGTCCTTCGCTACGTTATCGTCAAGCACGCAGGATTCGAGGTGGCTCCCGATGACGAACTGAACGGCATTTCCTTCAATGCGGTGGGTAGCGGCACGACCGTCGAGAACGTGCAGGTCTACAGTGCTTATGACGACGGCATGGAATTCTTCGGCGGCGCCGTGAACGTGACCAATGCACTGCTGTTGTACGTGCGGGACGACTCGCTCGACTTTTCCGACGGTTATGTGGGCACGATCGATACGGCGCTGGCGATCCACTCGGCCGACAATGGCAACTGGTGCATCGAACTCGACAACATCGGCTCCGGCCGGAGCGACGCGGGCCAGGCCTTCGACCTGCCACCGGTCACCAACCCGACTATCCGAAACTACACCTGCATCGTTTCGAACATGCTGGCCGGTACGCACGGCGACTCGGCCGGGTTCCGGATCCGCCAGGGCGGCCGCGCACAGATCGAGAACAGCATCGTTTATTCGGGCTATGCGAACCAGATTCTCGGTAAGGTTGGCAGTGCGAACAACCGCTGCTACCGGGTCGAGAGTCCCACGGGTCTTGCGGACGCACAGGCGGGCCTCACGACCGTGATCAACTCGGCATTCGCGTGCGAGGTCGTGACATCCGGTGCGTTCGACAATGGCGATACGTTCGAGAGCTGGCTTGCAGGCGCGAATCCGAGCGCCGGCGGCTTGAACTACAGCTTCAATGCCGGCAACACGCAGGCCACGGATGTCGGGAACGCCAACCTGTCATTGCTGGAGCCGGGCACCTTCTACACCGATCCCACTCCGACCGATGCCGCGGGCAATCCGATTGCGGTTCCCGCGGACGGACTCGGCGGCGTGCTTGCCGGCGACGATTGGACTGCCCCGTGGGCCTACGGTATCCGCTCCGGAAACCGCGGCGCCCCGCTCTGGTTCGAGTAAGAAAGAGAGGGAGCGATCGCCATGAAGTCCAATAATGCCGTCCGGCTGATGGTGGCCCTGGCGATTGCAACGGCCGGCGGCAAGGCAAGCATGGCGCTGGCACAGGATCTCGACGCTGCCGATGACGCGATCGCGCAGCCCGGCGCTGCGATCGAGTCCGTCGCGCTCGAGGAAATCGAGGTCGTCGGCCGGCAGAAGTCGGCCGCGACCGACGTGCTGGTCGAGCGCATCGAGCAGCCGGTCGTCAGTGACCTGCTCGGCGCAGAGCAGATCTCACGTGTCGGCGACAGCACGGTGGCGCTCGCCTTGCGACGCCTGCCGGGCGTGACGCTGGTCGGCGACTTTGTCTATATCCGCGGCCTGGGTGAGCGCTATTCCAGCACGACGCTCAACGGCGCTTACGTGCCGTCGCCCGACCTTACGCGCAACGTGCTGCCGCTCGACATTTTTCCGGCCGAGATCATCGATTCACTCTCGATCCAGAAGGGGTATACGGTCGATCGACCGGCAGCCTTCGGCGGCGGCAATGTCGACATCCGTACGCGCCGGATCCCCGACGAATTCGCATTCAAACTAGGAATCGGTTCCGGCTGGAACAGCGACCTTTCCGATGACGTCCTTACTTACGCCGGCGGCTCCGACGACGATTTCGGCACGGACGATGGAATACGGGCGCTGCCCCGGGAAATTCGCGATGCGATCCAGATCTACCGTGGCAAACTGACCCCATCGTCGATATTTCAGACCCTGCGCATGGAAGGCGGCAACCCGACTTTTGCCGAAGCGGAAGCAATCAACCGGCAACTGGGAACAAGCCTCAATCGCAATGTCGATCTCGAGTCGCAATCGGCGTCGCCGGATATCTCGCTCGACGCTTCAATCGGCAACAGCTGGACGCTCGATGAATCGGGAATGTGGAAGTTCGGGATCCAGGCACTGGCGGATTACCAGAATCAGTGGCGTAACCGCGATCGGATCAACCGTTCGGCGCAGCTGCCGGACATTGACAACGGCTCGACGAAACGTTCGATCAACCAGGTTTCGTTGACGGGCAGTTTGACTGCCGGACTCGACTTTACCGACGATCATTCCCTGGGCATGGTAGCCATGTTCCTGCGAAACACGGACGACGAGTCTGCGTTGACCCAGCGCAACAACTTCAATTTCCGTCGCGAGCAGGGCGCGCAACTTCGCGACTACCGCCTCCGTTACGAGGAGCGCGAACTGGCGATGGTCCAGTTCAGTGGGGAACATACGCTGGGGGACGAAACCCTCGACATGTTCGACTTCCTGAAGGGCATTCGCCCGGCCGCTTTCTTCAAGGGTCTTCAGTTCTCCTGGTACTACTCGGATGCGACTGCAACCACGGACATACCGAATGAAGTGACGGTGTCGGCGATTGACAGCGTGGATCCGGACTCTGGCGAAGTACTCGGCACTTCGCTCAGGTCCACGTCAAGCGCGGCCGACTTCCGGTTCACTGATCTCGAGGACGAAGTCACGAGCTACGGTGGGTTGTTCGAACGGCCATTCGAGTTCGTGAACAGCGAGATCGTGGGAACGCTGAGTGGCGGCTGGGACTACTATGAAAAGGGTCGCAGCTACGTCCAGACGCAACTCGGGCTGGGCACGACCACGAGTGCCGCGGTTGGTATCCTGGCGGGGTCCCCTGGAAGCGTCCTGACGGACGACAATATCCTCGACCCGGCCAACGGGTTCCTGCTTTCAATCGGCGGCATTGGCACTGAAAGCTATCTGGCGGGAGAGACGATCGACTCCGCCTATGGCGCGTTCGACCTGACCTGGAAAGACACCTGGCGCGTCAACGCCGGTGCGCGCTGGGAAGGCTGGTCGCAGATTTCCGTGCCGGTGGACACGCTGCAGTTCGATCCGGCCATTGGCAAGATTCCGCTGACGCCGGAGCAACTCGCAGATGCGGCAAAAACGGTCGACGACTATTACCCCGCGTTTGCCCTGACCTACATGAGGCCGGACTTCTGGGCCGACCGTTTCCAGTTGCGACTGGGCTGGAGCATGACGACTGCGCGCCCGGACCTGCGCGAAGTGACAAATTCGACGTACATCGATCCGTTCACGGAAGCGCGCGTAGTCGGCAACCCGGCGCTCACTCCCTCCGATCTGATGAATATCGACCTGCGCGCCGAGTGGTTCTTCGACCACGGCGACAACCTGACCATCAGCCCGTTCTACAAGTCGATCGATCGACCGATCGAGACGATCGAGGGTGCCGGTACCGACAATAATCTTTCGTTCACGTTTATCAATGGCGACACCGCGGATCTGACGGGCGTCGAGGTCGAGTGGTTCAAGGATCTCGGTTTCGCCAGTCGCTGGCTCGGCAACTGGGCAACCGGGCTTTTTACGACGGGGAACGTGACCTGGAGTGATTCTGAACTCACGGTTGGCTCCAATACGGTCAGCCTGACCAATGACCAGCGGCCGCTCAACCAGCAATCTGACCTGATCCTGAACCTGCAGCTTGGTTATGACTCCCCGAGTGGCCTCTACAGTGGCGTCGTCGTCTATAACAGTTACAGGGAACGTCTGTTCTACGCCGGGCGCAATGGAGCGCCAGATGCCTTCGAGCAGCCATTCAGTTCGCTCGACTTCATTGTCAGCGTGTACCCGAGCGAGCGCATGAGCCTAAAGTTACGGCTGCAGAACCTTCTGGATGACAATATCGAGATTGACCAGGGTGGCGTCGTTGTGCTCGAGCAGGCGCTGGGCATGAGCGCCAAACTGGATTTGTCATACCGCTTTTAGTCGGGCGCGCTTTCCGCGCTCCGCTGCCATACTTGTGCGTGGTCGGGTAGGACAAGGCTTACAAGTGTGTCCTAACTCTCTGAAGCGCGTTTAATAGCGCCTTAACCCGGTCCCGACATGCTATTTTGCGCTCTGGGATGCTGTGTGCTTTGACCGGAGGTGTTCGATGCGTTTAGAAAAACTTCAACGAGCCTGCGTCGCGCTCGTCAGCGTGAGTTTTCTCATGCTTGGCATGCAGATGCCCGCGGCCGCCAGCGTGATCGGAACGGCCGAGGCCATTGCCGCCGGCAGCCAGACCGATTCGCTTGCGACCGTCCGTGCGGCGGTTTCCCGTGATGACGTCCGCGCCCGGCTCGCCGAGCTCGGCGTTGACGCGATCCAGCTGGACGGCCGGCTGGCGGCCCTGTCGGAAGCCGAACTCGCGATGCTCGCAGACCGGCTCGACGAAGCGCCGGCCGGCGGCGACGCGCTGGCGGTAATCGGCATCGTGTTCCTGGTGCTGATGATTCTCGAGTTCACGGGCGTCATCGACATATTCAAGAAGCAGTGATCCGCGCAGCGCTGCCCACGGCGGCGCTGCTCTGGAGCCTCGCCGGTTGTGCCGCCTCTCCGCCTCTGGCGGCGGGGCTGCCGGCCGGCGCATCCCGTTCGATTGAGCTCGGCTCCACGCCGTTCTTCGCGCAGGAGGAATACCAGTGCGGCCCCGCCGCGCTGGCGACACTGTTGCGCGCAAGTGGCATTGCCATACTCCCGCCCGAGCTCACGCCGCAGGTGTATGTGCCGGGCCGGCGCGGCAGCCTGCAGGCCGAGCTGATCGGCGCCGCGCGGCGGCATGGACGCTTGCCGTATGTGCTGGCGCCAGACGGAGGCGACCTCGTCGCCGAACTCTCCGAAGGCCGGCCCGTGCTCGTATTGCAGAATCTCCGCGTGACTCGCTGGCCGCGCTGGCATTACGCGGTACTCATCGGCTACGACGCCGATCGCAACGTCGCGATTCTGCGTTCCGGCACGCGCGAGCGCATCGAGATGCGCTGGCAGAAGTTTGCCAGGACCTGGCATCTGGGCGGGCGCTGGGCGATCACAACACTGAAGCCTGGCGTCGTGCCGGAACATGCGGATGCCGCGCGCTACATAGAAGCGGCAGCCGGGCTCGAAGCGGCCGGCCGGCGCGCGGAAGCACAGGTCGCCTATGACGCAGCGATCGCAAGATGGCCGGAAGCGGCGCTCGCCTGGCTCGGCCGCGGCAACGTCGCTTACGGGGACGGCAAGCTGGACGCAGCGGCGGAATCCTATCTGCGCGCAGTCGAGCTTGCTCCGGGAAATGCAGCGGCTCGCAATAATCTCGCCCAGGTGCTTGCCGATGCGAATTGTCTGGCCGAAGCGCGCGTGCAGCTCGCGCGCGCGGCGACGCTGGCCGCCGGCACGGCGCTTGCCGCCGCAGTCGCTGAATCCCTTGCGAAGATCGAGTCTCTGCCGCCGGCCGCCACCGGCTGCCGCTTTCCGGGTCGGGCCTGGACGGACTGACCGGCGCGCCCGTTCAGTCCAGGACGCGCGATTCGCCACACCCGCGCGGATCGGACGCGGCGGACCATCGGTCGCCGGTCCGCAGTACCAGCTGCAGGTCGCCAAACTCCCATTCATGCGGCATGGCGCGATAGCCGCGCGCCGTGAGCCCGCGCACGACCGCCTCCGGCAACGGTCTGGTCACGCTGCAGGTAATCAGATCATCCGGGATCAGCTGGTGGTGGAATCGCGTCGCGGCGACGGCCTGCTGCGCGGACATGCCGAAATCGAGCACGTTGACGATCGCCTGGTAGACGGACGTGATGATTGTCGAGCCGCCCGGTGATCCCAGCGAGGCGCGGCATGTCGTCCTTTATACGCTGGGCCAGCAGCGCGGGTACATCGTAGCCGCCATCTGCGAGCGCGATGGCGCCCGCAAGCAGTTCGCGCCAGGGTTTCGTTCCGAATTTTTCGTGCGCGGCCCAGAGGCCGGCGCCACCTCGCGGAAATCGAGGAAGAAGGCCTGCTCGCCGAAGCGCGAGAGCAGGAAACCGCCGCCTCCGATATTGCCGGCTTCCGGGTAGGTGACGGCCAGCACGAATGCCGCCGCGATCGCCGCATCCACCGCATTGCCGCCATCGTCCAGGATCTCTTCGGCAATGGCGGCGCTGAAGCGATCGGGCATTGCGATCGCGCCGGAGTCGCTGTTCCCGGACAGCGGCGTTCCGGTGCAGGCGAGGATCAGTGCCGCGACTGCGACAAGCATCGGCGCGCGGCGGGTCAGGGTCGCGTGTGGACCGGTCATGAATGCGGCTCCCGGTCACTGGCGGCGTAACGGGTCGCGGCGCGGATTGCGAGGCCGACGGCGAGGGCGATCGCGACATGCCACACGGCCTGCCACGAAGTCGTCAGCGTGATGGCGAGAACACAAAGAAGCGCGGCAATCGCGATGGCGTATCCGCCTGGCACTGTAACCGGCGCTGCGCCGTCGCGACGACGCAGCCTGATGAGCGCAGCACTCACCGAGCCATAGGTGATGACCCGGATGATGACGAAGAGGGTAATCAGGTACTCGAAGGTACCGCTGACCGCCAACAACCAGGAGATGATCGCCAGCAACACGATCGCCACGTGCGGCGTGCGCCTGGCCGCATGGACGGCGGCAAGCGCGCGCGGCAGATCGCCGCGTTCGCCGAGCGCGAAGAAGAGCCTCGGAGCGACCAGCATGGTCGCCGACATGCTGCCGGCGCACGAGAATACCGCGGCGATCGCGATCGCGATGGCGCCCGCAGGGCCGACCAGCGCTTCGGCCGCATCCGCCAGCGGCCGGGTCGACGACGCGGGATCGGGAAGCAGCGCAAAGGCGGCAAAGACCAGCAGCAGGTAGACGACGCAGACGATGCCGATGCCGATCAGGATCGCAGGCGCGATGTCCCGCCGCGGATCGCGCATCTCGCCGGCGACGATCCCCGCCTGCTCGAAGCCGAAGCAGGCAAAGAGGGCAAGCGCGAGGCCTTTCGTGATGCCATCCGGCATCGCCGGCGGTTCGGCCGGCACATGATTCCAGCCGGCGAGCCAGAGGCCGGCAAACGCGAGCGGCAGCAGCGGCAGCAGCTTCGCCACGGTCAGCAGGTTGCTCAGCAGTGCGCCGCGCGTGACGCCGCGGACGTTGAAGACGACGAGCACCAGCACGAAAACGGTGATTGTCGCCAGCCGCGGTCCGCGGCCGTCGAGCGCCGGTGCCAGGACGACCAGGTAATCGAGCAGGATCTGGGAGATGGCGGCGAAGGACACGGCGCGGGACAGTCCGAGCAGCCACCCGACCGAAAAGCCCGCGACGGAACCGAAGGCATCCGCGGCGTAAACAGGCGGGCCGCCGGTCACGTCGAAACGGCTTGCGACTTCGACCAGCGACAGCGCAAGGAGCGCCGTCAATGCAAAAGCGGCGAGGAGCACCAGGATGCTCCATCGGCCCGCGGAAGCCGCAAGGCCGGCTGGCATGGCGAGCACGCCGGCACCGATCGTCACATTGACGGTGAGTGCGATCACGTCGACGCGCCTTAGCCGGCGCAGCAGTGCCGGCGCGGCGACGCCGTCAGGACTCTTCATGCCCCGCTCGACAATTCGGGCGGGACCGGAGATTCAGCCGGCCGCTGGCGCGGCGGTCGCGTCGGCGGACGCCTCCGGCTCCTGCCGCGGCGAGCTGCCGGAATCCGCGGCCACCCGCCACACGCCGTCCACCCTGGACCAGACGGTAACAAAGCTGCCGCTGATGGGCGCGGCTTCGCCTGCGCCGTCCGGGTCGAGTGTCCAGGCGCCGGTTTCCCAGGCCAAGTCGCCCGAAGAGGCGAGCTTCACCGAATCCGTGGTCCAGGCGAGGGTTGCATCGGGCATGTCGGAATATTCCTTTTCCATGCCAGCCTGGATTTCGGCCGAGCCCTTGCGCACCCTGCCTTCAAATACGGTGATCGCGTCGGGCAGGAAAACGGTATTGGCGATGGCCGCAGCGTCCTTCGCCTGGGCGAGCGTCATCCATTCGGCCGAGCGGTCCCAGATCGCTTTCTCCTCCGCCGCCAGATCGACTGCGGACACTTCGGATTTCTGCGCGCAACCGGCGACGATCGCCAGCATCGCGGCCGCGGCCAGGATCAGCTTGCGTTCATTCATCATTCCCCCAAGTTACTGATTAGTATCGAAAAAACACTCGCAGCGGGTTGTTTCATACCCGCTGGCGCGGTTCCTATCTTAGCCCTGGTCAGGGATTGCACAAGCGCGAGGCGCCGCAACTGATTGCCCGGAACTCGTGCGCTCGCGCATACTCGCGCGCGCCAGCCGGCATGAAACAGAATCAAGAGCCGCCTTGGTTTTCAATTCATTGACCTTCGTCGTGTTCTTCGCGGTGTTGCTGCTGCTGCACCGCATGCCGTTCTCGTGGACGACGAAGAAGATCAATCTGCTGATTGCGAGCTACGTCTTCTACGCGGCTTGGAATCCGCCGTTCGTGATCCTGCTGTGGATCTCGACTCTCGTGGACTGGGTGGTGGCGCGGCGCCTGTACGAGTCGACGGGCGTGACGCGTCGCCGCGCGTGGCTGCTCGTCTCGCTTGCCGCGAATCTGGGTTTCCTCGCGTTTTTCAAGTACGGCGAATTCCTGCTCGCGAACTGGCAGGCGCTGATGGCGTCCGTCGGCGTCACCTGGGTGCCGCCCGAATGGAACATCATCCTGCCGGTCGGCATCTCGTTTTATACGTTCCAGACACTGTCGTACACGCTCGACGTCTATCTCGGACGCTCGAAGCCGCTGAATTCGATGCTCGACTTCTCGCTGTTCGTGACGTTCTTCCCGCAGCTCGTCGCGGGTCCCATCGTGCGCCCGGGACAGCTTGTGCCGCAGTTCGCGGTGCCGCGCCAGGCGACGAGCGGCCAGATGCTCTGGGGATTCGGGCTGATCATCCTTGGCCTGTTCGAGAAAATCGTGCTCGCCGACAGTGGACTCGCCCAGAGCGCGGATGCGGTGTTTGGGGCGGGCAAGCCGGTTGGATTCGCCGACGCCTGGCTCGGCACGCTCGCGTTCTCCGGGCAGATCTTCTGCGACTTCGCCGGGTATTCGACGATCGCGATCGGCACAGCGCTCTGCCTCGGCTTCGCGCTGCCGGAGAACTTCCGCATGCCGTATGCGGCGATCGGGTTCTCCGATTTCTGGCGGCGCTGGCATATTTCGCTGTCCACGTGGCTGCGCGATTACCTGTATATCCCGCTCGGCGGCAATCGCGGCAGCGAAGCGCGCACCTACCTCAACCTGATGCTGACGATGCTGCTCGGCGGCCTCTGGCATGGCGCGAGCTGGACGTTCGTGGTCTGGGGTGGCCTGCACGGCCTTTACCTGGCCGGCGAGCGCTGGATCCGCGGCCGCACCGGCGTTAAGGGCGATCCGGTCGGCGCGCAGAACCGGCTGGCGCTCGCGCTGCTGACCTACCTGCTCGTCAACATCACCTGGGTGTTCTTCCGCGCGGAAACATTCGAGGGTGCCGCGCGCATCCTGCAGGGCATGGCGGGGCTCGCGGCAGAGCCGGTCGCCGTGCTGCCGACTATCTACATGATCAAGGTCGGCGTGATCATCGCAGGCATGGTCACCATCCAGTGGCTGATGCGAAAGCGCACACTCGAAGACGTGGTTGCGCGCGCGCCGTGGTGGCTCACGGGGCTCGTGGCCGCGGCGATGCTGTTTGCAGTGATCACGACCCAGGGCTCGGGCGAGGCCTTCATTTATTTCCAGTTCTAGGCGGCGACGATGACCCAGGCGCAGGCACAGGATCAAGTGACGGTTCGGGAGATTCCGGCGGCACGGTTGGCCACGATCGGCTGGCTGGTGCTCGTACTGGTGGTCGCCGCGGTTGCCGCCTGGGAATGGAAGATGCGCACGCTCGGCCTGCAGGCCGGCGACCTCGACGACAGCAAGTCGCAGTGGGCGGTCGAGCGGCGCAAGGTCGCCGACGGCGTACACGACGACGTCGTGATCATCGGATCGTCGCGCATCCTGTTCGACACCGATCTCGGAGTTTGGGAGGAGATGACGGGTCGCCGGCCGATCCAGCTCGCGCTGCCGGGCACCAATCCACGTCCTCATCTCAAGGCGCTGGCCGAAAACAGCGATTACGCGGGCCTGCTGGTCGTCGGCGTGACACCGGATATCTTCTTCACCGACTGGCCGGGCATTCCGCTGTTCGCCGGGCTCATCGACTTCTGGAAGGACGAAACGCCGGCGCAGCGGTTCGGCAACCGCCTGTGGGTCGAACTACAGCGACGCGTGGCTTTTCTGGACGACAGCTACCGTCTCGGTACGCTGATCGATCGCAGCGTGGCCTTGACCGACCGCGAAGGCGTGCGCGGGCCGCAGCGAGACGTCTGGAAGTTGGCCGAAGTTTCCGATCACCGCCAGACAACGATGTGGCCGCGTCTCGAAGCCGATGTGTTCCTGCGCGACCATGCGCGCTGGGTCTGGGGACCCTTCAGCGGTGAACCGCTGCTCGAGGATGCCGATGTTGCGCGCATCTGCGAGGAGACGCGCAGGCACGTCGAGATGATCCGCGCGCGGGGCGGCGAGGTCGTGTTCATTCGTTCGCCATCCGCGGGTTTGTACTTCGAAAGCGAGGAGCGTGGCCAGCCGCGGGCGAGAAGCTGGGAACCGTTGCTGCGGACGACCGGCGCCTTCGGCATCCACTTCGAGGATTACCCGGAAATGCGGAATCTCGATCTGCCCGAGTGGTCACATCTGTCGGGAGCGTCGGCGACGCGCTTCACACGCGCTTACGTCGAGGTACTCACCCGCGAAATACCGTGGTTGCGCAGATCGCAACCCGGGGAATCCACATGAAGATCCTGGCGGCAGTCGATTTCTCCGAGGCCACGGAACAGGTGCTGGCGACACTCGCGCAGATGTCGGCGACGTTCCCCGCCCAGGTCTGGCTGGTCCACGTGGCGCCGCCGGATCCGGACTTCGTCGGCTACGAGCCGGGCCCGCAAGTGGTTCGCGGGCAGGTCGCCGCCGAGCACCTTGCGCGGCACCAGGAGCTGCAGCAGATGGCGGATCGACTGCGCGCCGATGGGGTCGAGGTGACGGCGCTTCTGCTGCAGGGCTCGACGGTCGCGACGATTATCGCGGAGGCACGGCAACTCGAAGCCGAGCTGGTGGTGCTCGGCAGCCACGGCCGCGGCGCCGTTCACAACATGCTGGTCGGCAGCGTCGCCGAGGGCGTCGTTCGGGCGTCCAAAGTGCCGGTGCTGCTGGTGCCAACCGGACGCTAAGAGGGGACGCATCCCTTTACAAAGGGGTCGCATCCCTTTCAGCCTTTCCACGGCCGCATTGCAGGTGTCGCTGGGAAAGGGATGCGACCCCTTTGTAAAGGGATGCGTCCCCTTTAAGTCAGCGGTACGTACTGTTGCGGCCGCTTGCGGTAGCGCAGCCCGACGCCGGTGTCGCCGCTCTTGTCGTCGGCGCGCACGAACAGCTGGTGATTGCCCGGCATCCAGCTCGCGCCGCCGTCCAGGCTCACCTCCATGCGCGACTCGAACCGGTTCTGCGTGACGCCGAATCGCGTGAAGCGCATCTGCATCTTGCGCCCGTCCGCGAGCGGCGTCGGCGGGGTCGTGCGCGTCTCGCTGCCAGCCGGCCCGGTCATCACCCACAGCTGGCCATCCGGACCGACCGAGGTCATCTCGATCGTCGAGCGCGTGGGGCTCACGTAGAACAGGAGGCCTGCGCTCTGCTTCCACTCGTGCATGTCGGAGCGGCCCGACAGCACGCGGTCCGGCACGACCCAGTCGAAACGGTATGTGCCGCAGCCGACACGCTCCACCGCGCCGCTGTCGTCGTATTGCGTGGTGGTCACTTCCCAGACGCCGACGGCATGACGCAGCTGCTGCACGGCCCCGGCGAGCGGCGATGCCGCAGCTTCAACGGTTTGCACGAACGGCAACGCGAATAGCAGCAGGATTGCGGACAGGATGCGTGGGGTGCTCATCGAACTCTCCCCCGGGGACCGCGCGTGGTGCCCGGCCGATTCATCTTAGGTGTCCGCGAACGCCCAGCCACCGATCACGGGGATGATCGCGCCATGCACGTAATCGGAGGCTGGCCCCGCTAGGAACACGGTTGCCCCGGCAAGTTCCTCGAGCAATCGACTCGTTTGCGAGCATTCGGGTGCGATTTTGCACCGCAATGGCGGCACTTGCCGCGTACCGGCCGAGCGAAGACAATGCCGCGGCACTGCGTCAGGCCCTGATCGATGTCCAAAGCGGAAAATTTCGAAAAGCTGCTGTCGGCCGTGCCGGTCATGCCGGTCGTCACGATCGTCGCCGCCGATGCAGCCGTCGACCTGGCGCGCGCGCTCCTGCGCGGCGGCATCGGCGCCATCGAGGTGACGCTGCGCACGCCGGCCGCGCTTGCGGCGATCGAGGCGATCGCGCGGGAAGTCCCGGATATCGCCGTTGGTGCCGGCACCGTGCTCGCGCGCGCGGATCTGAAAAGCGCCGCCGATGCCGGCGCCGGGTTCGCGATTTCTCCTGGTTCCACGTCGGACCTGCTGGTCGCCGGGCGCAAGAGCGGCATTCCCTATCTGCCGGGTGTCGCCTCCGCCAGCGAAATCCAGACCGGGATGGACGCGGGCTATTCCTGGTTCAAGTTTTTTCCGGCAGGCGGGGCGAGCGGCATTGCCGCGCTGCGCGCATTCGCCGGGCCGTTTCCGCAACTGCGCTTCTGCGCGACCGGCGGCATCACGGCGGATTCCGCACAGGCTTACCTCGATCTGCCGAACGTGCTGTCGGTCGGAGGATCCTGGATCGCGCCCACCGACCTGATCGCGCGCCGCGAATGGAGCGCGATCGAGACGCGCGCCCGTGACGTGGCCACCCGCTTCAAGCGCAAGCCGGCGCGCTGATTTTGGTTTGCCACTTGAAATGACGATGCCTGACACGGCATTGTGCGCATGGTCCGCCGCGCCACGGTCGGGTGAATCCAATCCAACAGCGGGTTAGTCCAGCACACTATCGCGGCGCGGCGGCCGTTCAGGAATCCGGGACCAGCAGGTAGCTCAGCAGACTGTCGAGGAATTCGCGGTTGCCGGTCAGGCTGTCGTGGCGCTCGCACAGAAGAAGCGCGCGCTCCACATCCGGCGGGGCGAACTCGTCGCGCGGAACCGTGGGATCCTGCGCCTGACTGCCGAGCAGTGAGGAGCGGGTGACGCTGCCGTCGCCCGGCTCGTACATCAGCGCCTCGTAATCGACGCCCGGCTCCGGCCTCAGGATCTGCTCCGGACGCAGCCGGGCACGGGAGTCGCCGTCCACCTCCTCGATGATGAGACGCCGCGGCGACGGCACGCAGTCACCGCCCATCAATGTCGGCTCGATCAGACCGACTTCTCCGGTCGGCACCATCAGCGACCATACGAAGCGCCGCGCACGTTCGAGGCGCTTCTCGAACCAGCGCTCGAATACCGCCTGCTTCGGCCAGTTCGCGGACTGCCGGCGCATCCGGCGCTGCACGCCGCGGTCGAAGATCGACCATCCGAAGCGCCGCCAGGTCTTCACGTCGAATACGTCAGTTTCGATCGGGCGCCCGGCGACGTCCGCGACCCAGTCCACCAGGGGATGCGGAAAGAGCTGAAACATCGCGGGCATGGTCGCCACGCCCTCGGTCGGCAGGCGCGACAGCGCGACGCGATAGCCGTGCAGGAACTTGTGCACCGCGGTGACTGTGCCCTGGCTGGGCGTGCCCAGAAGCACGACGCGGCGCAGCTTCCTGGCACCGGCGCCGGTGACCGGGAACGTATTGCCGTCCAGTACGTCGTCGGTGCCGTAACGCTGGTAATAACGCACGATCAGGCCGCCCATGCTGTGGGCGACCACGTCCACGCGCAGCCCCGGATCGCCGTAATCGATCCGGATCTGCTCGATCAGTGCATCGAGTTTCGCGACCGTCCGCACGTTGTCCTGGCGCCAGTCGTAGGGAAACAGATAGAGCCTTGCGGCGGGCTTCGCGAGCGGCTGCCCGGGTGTCGTGAGCTCGAAGCCGCCGGGGCCGGTCAGCGTGCGCACGATGCGGCCATAGAAATCCTGGCCCGCGGCGGCATCGAAAAGCCCGGTCGCCACCAGGCCGTCATCGAGCGGCTCGAGCGTCTGTGCATCAATGCGCAGCGCCAGCTCCTGATAGCCGCTGGTCAGCAGCTTGCGCGTGCTGCCGGGCCATGCCTCGACGCCGTTGCGCGCGAGTCGCGAGCCGAGCACGCCGGGAATCAGGATCACCGGTGTCCGCCGTTCCGGCGTCGCCTGGGCAGCATCCGGGCGCACGAGATCCGGCGCGCGACCGGACGCGCAGGCGGCAAGCCAGGCCGCCAGCGGCAGTAACGCCATCCAGTGGATACGACGGCGCAGGGTTCGTCTCCGGATTCCGGTCCCAGAGGTTAACATTGAGTCCTGCCGGCCGGCGCCGGAGGGAGTCCAGGCATGACCGGTGAACTCGACAGCAGACTCGCCAACCGTATCCTGCTGGGACTGCTGGTCGGCGCATTCGCCGGCATCCTGACACTGCTTGCCGGGGGCGTATTCCCGGATCTGCTGCCCGTGGTTCGCCAATTCGCGACGCTCGTGCTCGACCCGATCGGGCAGGTGTTCCTGCGAATGCTGTTTTTCGTCGTCATACCGCTCGTCTTCGCGTCGCTCGCGATGGGCATCGCGCAGCTCGACCGGCTCGCGCAGCTCGGGCCGCTCGCGACCCGCACATTCCTGCTGTTCTTCACCAATATGACCATCGCGGTCGCGCTCGGCCTGTTCATGATGAACCTGGTCGAGCCGGGCTCGGCGATGCCGCCCGAAGCGCAGTCGCGGCTGATGGACGAATTCGGCGGTGCGGCAGCGGAACTGCAGCAGCGCGCGACGCAACCCGACGTGACGCCGATGACGGTGGTCGAGATGTTCATGCCGCGCAACCTGTTCGGCGCCTTCGTCGGCAACAGCCGCGACATGTTGGGCGACGTCCTGCCGCTGATCCTGTTCGCGATCCTGGTCGGCGCGGCCGCGATCCGCCTGCCGGCGGCGGAGCGGGGGCAGCTGCGGACGGGGCTCGGGCTCATCAACGACCTGATGACCGGCATCGTGCATTTCGCCCTCTCGATCGCGCCCTACGCGGTGCCGGCGATGATCTACAGCGTCATCGTGAAGATCGGCTGGGACATCGTCATCGCGCTCGGCGTGTTCGTCGCGAGCTGCATCACCGTGATGCTGCTGCACCTGTTCGGGACGATGTCGCTCTGGATAAAGCTCCTGGCGCGGCGCAATGCGCTCGAAACCTGGCGGCTGATGCGCCCGGTCCTGGTGACGGCGTTCTCGACGAGCTCGAGCGCCGCGACGCTGCCGACCGCGCTCACCACCGCGCGCGAGCAGCTCGGCGTCCGGCCGGCGGTCGCCGGCTTCGTGCTGCCGCTCGGCGCGACGATGAACATGGCGGGTACGGCGCTCTACGAGGGTTGCGTCGTCCTGTTCATCGCGCAGGTGTTCGGCATCGATCTCGGCTTTGGGCAGCAGCTCACGCTGCTGATGCTCGCCGTGCTGTCCGCGGTTGCGGTCGCGGCCATCCCCGGCGGATCCCTGCCGCTGATCGCGGGCCTGCTGGTCGCGTTCGGGATCCCGCCGGAAGGCATCGGCATCATCCTGGGCATCGACCGTCTGCTCGACATGACACGCACCATGGTCAATGTCGGCGCCGACGTGGTGACGGCACTGGTCGTCGATCGCAACACCAAGCTGGACTCGGCCGCTGGAAGCCAGGCGACCTGACGAAGCTACGCGCGCCCGCCGCCGGTGGCTGCGAGCCGGTCTGCTGCTGTTCGCGGCCGTCGCATTGCTCTGGCTGGCGAGCTCATTGCGGACGCGAATCGTGCCGGAACCGACGCTGACAAGCAGTCCGGCGGTCACCGTCAGCGACGACGGCATCGTGCTCGCGTTCCTGCCCGCACACGCGCAGCGCGGGACGGGACTGATCTTCATCTGCGGATCAGGCGTGTCCGCCGACGTTTACGGGGTCCTGCTGCGGCCGGTTGCCGACGCGGGCTACCCCGTGTTCATCGTGAACCTGCCGTATGAGCGCGCGCCGCTCGAAACCCACCGGCCGGTGGTGGTCGAGCGGGTGCGGCGGGTGATGGCGGCGCGGCCCGACGTGTCGCGCTGGGTGGTGTCGGGACATTCGCTGGGAGCCGCGCTCGCGGCACGGTTCGCCGGCGCCGGCGAGGACCCGCTTTCGGGGCTGTTGCTCATCGCCTCGACGCATCCGCGGGCGGAAGACCTCTCGCAGCTGCAGATTCCCGTCACGAAGATCTACGCGACCCATGACGGCATGGCGGCGGCAGGCAAGGTGCTTGCCAACAAGGCGAAGCTGCCGGCGCATACGCGATGGGTCGAGATCGAGGGCGGCAACCACGCGCAATTCGGGCGCTACATCGAGCCGCTTGCGGACGGCGAAGCGAGCATCAGCCGCGAACAGCAGGAAGCGCTGACGCGTTCCGCGATCATCCGCCTGCTGGATGAAGTTGAAAAGGCGGCTCGGTAGCCGGTCCGGGCGCAGTCCGCGCTTCGATCACCGGCGGCAGCAGCTTGTACATCACGGGTGTCACCAGCCGCGCCAGCAGCGTCGAGCTGATCAGGCCGCCGATGATCACGAGCGCGAGCGGTGAATAGAGCCCCGAACCCTGCAGTGCCAGCGGTGTCAGGCCGCCAATCGCCGTCAGCGACGTCAGCAGGATGGGCAGGAACCGCACCTCGCCGGCTTCGGCGATTGCATCGTCGAGTGCCCGGCCCTTCTCGCGCAGCTGGTTGGTGAAATCGACCAGCAGGATGGAGTTCTTGATCTCGATTCCGACCAGCGCGATCATGCCGATCATCGAGGTGAATGACAGCGTGTAGCCCGACAGGAACAGCGCCACGAGCCCGCCCATGATGCCGAGCGGCACGACGCCGAACACGATCAGCATCGAGCGGAAGCTGCCGAACTCGAGCACCAGCACGGCGAGGATGCCGAACACGGCGACCAGCATCGCAACGCCGAGGCCCGCGAAGCTGTCATTGCGCGCCTCGATCTCACCCGCGGCGACGTAGCGGTAGCCGGGCGGCCACTGCATCGCGTCGAGCCCGGCGATCACCTGGCGCGTCAGCGCGTCGGTTGCGTAGCCGGTGGATGGATGCGCCGTCACGCTGACGGCGCGCTCACGGTTATAGCGCTTGATCAGGGACGCCGCCGTGCGGAACTGCGGGTCGGTGAACTGCGCAAGCGGCACTTGCCGACCGGTCAGCGAGGAAACCTGCACGGCCTGCAGCAGCTCGAGGGTCGGACGCGCGCCGATGGGGAGGCGGAGCGTGATGTCGTATTCGTCTCCGTCCGGCTCGCGGAAGCGGCCGGCGGCGAGCCCGGCAACCGCGAGTCGCACGGTGCGATCCGCCTCGATCGCGGACACGCCGAACAGCGCCGATTTCTCGGTATCGATCTGCAGGTCGATGTCGGTGCGCTGCAGCCGCATCGGGTTGACCAGGTCGCGCGTGCCGGGCACAGCTTCGATCAGCCGTTCGACGTCGCCTGCGAGCAGGCGCAGCGTCTCGAGGTCCGGGCCGATGACCCGGATCTCGATCGGCGCGGCGACCGGGGGGCCGTTCTCGAACTGATGGATGCTGATGCGCGCGGCGGGATATTCGGCGAATGCCGCACGCAGCCCGTCCAGCATCCGGCCGGTATCGCTCGCGTCGTAATCTTCGACCTCGGCGAATACCTCGGCGATATTGGCGGCGGAATTACGCGACAGCACGTTGTAGTAGATGCGCGGGTTCTCCTGGCCGAGATTCGAGAACCACCAGCGCAGCCCGGGGGTTTCGGCGAGCCGCTCCTCGACAAAGCGCAGCGCGCGGTCGGTCTCCGCGAGACTCGCGCCGTCCGGGGCCTCGATGCGCACCCGGAACTGCGGAATGTCGGCGGTCGGGAACAGACTGAAGCCGATCGCCGGCACGAGCAGCAGCGACAGCGCGAACACGCCGAGCGCGGCCGTGACCGTTGCGCGCGGATGCGCGAGACCATAGCGCAACGCAGGACCGTAAAAGCGATGGATGCCCCGCATCAGGGCGCCGAGCACGCGATCGGCGAGCGCATCGGAGCGATCCGCGAAGGCGCGCAGGCGCGCGAGCGGCGCCGCGAGCCAGGGGCTACGCGGTTCGCGCGGCGTGCCGCCGCGCAGCAGGCGGCTGGCCAGGAACGGGATGATCGAGAGCGCCACGAAGAACGACGCCAGGATCGTGAACAGCACCGCGGCCGGCAGCGAACGCACGAAATCGCCGGCGCCTTCCGGCAGGAACAGCAGCGGCACGAAGGCGAGCAGCAGCGTCACGGTGCAGCCGAGCACGGCCAGCCAGATCTGGTCGGTCGCGGCGATCGCGGCTGCGCGCCGGGTCATGCCCTGCCGGATGTTTCGGGCGATATTCTCGACCACGACGATCGAGTCGTCGACCAGGAGCCCGAGCGCGACGACAAAGCCCGCGATCGAGAGCTGGTTCAGCGAGAACCCGGCGAGATACAGGAGCGCGAGCCCGATCGCGAGCGACAGCGGAATCGAGATCATCACGATGCCCGCGGCGCGCAGTCCGAGCGGCAGCAGCGTCAGTATCACCAGCCCGATCGCGATCGTGAAGTCGAGCTGCAGCCGCGACAGGCGGCGATCGACGTTCGAGGACTGGTCGAAGCCGCGCTCGAGCCGCACCCCCGCCGGCAGCCCCTGTTCGAAATCCGGCAGGCGCGAGTAGATCGCCTCGCGCACATCGAACACGTTCTGGTTGTCCTTCATGGTGGCGGTCACGAACACCGCGCGCGTGCCGTTGAACCGGCCGACGTAGCGTTCCTCTTCCGCGGCCCAGCCGATGTCCGCGACGTCGCGGAGGCGCACGACGCCACCGCCGCTCGCCGCCACCACCGTCGCGCCGATCCCGTCGAGCGATTCGTAGCTGCCGGACGTCTTCAGGTTGTAACGGCGAAGCCCGACATCGACTGCGCCGCCCGGGATGCTCGCATTCTCTCCCTGGACTGCAGCGATCACCTGGCCGAGCGTCAGCTTCGCCGCGGCAAGGCGTTCCAGGTCGATGGCGACCCGGACTTCAGGATCCGGATAGCCCCAGGTTTCGGCGCGGCGTACGCCCGCCGCGGTTTCGATCAGCTCCTCGAGGTTCTCGGCGAGCTTCTGCAACTCGCGCCAGCCGGCATCGGGGCTGACCAGCGCCATCTGCACGATGTTGACGGTGCCGGGCGTGAACTGGCGCGTGTCGATCGAAAACACGTCCAGCGGCAGGGTCGGACGCACGACATTGACCTCGCGGATCACTTCGTCGTACTTGCGGTCCGGGTCGCTGCCATAGATGAACTCGATCTCGATCAGCGCCAGACCATCCAGCGCCGTGCTGGTCAGTTTCTTGACATCCTCGAGTTCGGCGAGCGCGTCCTCGATCGGATCGACGACCAGACGCTCGATGTCCTCCGGATCCGCGCCGGGATAGTTGACGAGCACGAGGGCGCCCGGGAACTTGAGTGTCGGGTCCTCGGCGCGCGGGATTGCCGACAGCGCCCAGACGCCGGTCGCGATCAGGAGCGCGAACATGACCAGCGTGAACTGCCAGCGACGTACCGAGAATGCCCAGAGGCTCATGCGCGCTCAGCCGCCACCGAGGACGCGCACGGCGTCGTTGTCGTCGAGCCAGGCGGCGCCCTCGATGATCACGCGATCGCCCGGAGAGAGCCCCTTCAGCACCTCGACGCGCTCGCCGAACAGGCGCCCGGTCTCGACGGATACGCGTCGTGCGATGCCGCCTTCCGCGACGACGAACACGGTAGCGAGGCGCCCGTCCGCCTCGAGCAGCGACGTGACCGGCACCACGGCGACCGCATCCGCCTCGCCGTCCGTCATGACGACTTTCGCGGTCAGGCCCTGCACGAAACGCGCGCCGGCGGGATCGACCGACAGCTTCATTTCATAGGTGCCGGTCTGCGGATCGGATGCGGCCGCGATCTCGATCACGGTCGCGGCAAAGCGCCGGCCCGGAAAGGCGTCGAAAGCCACTTCGGCGGCCTGACCGGACTGCAGCCGCACGACGGCGCGGTCCGGCAGCGCAGCGCGCACGATCCAGCCGCCATCTGTATTGCCGACGACGAGCACGGGCTGGCCCGGGGCGATCTGCTCGTCCGGTTCGGCAAGCCGGCGCAACACCACGCCGTCGGCAGGCGCCTCGATGCGGGCATGGCGCGCATTGAATAGCGCCGTGCGCAGCTGCGCCTGCGCGACCGCGCTCGCGGTCATCAGGTCTTCCACCTGTTCGCGTGTCGCGACTTCGTCCGCAAGGAGGGCATGGCCACGGTCGAGATTGCGTGCCGCCTGGTCGGCGACGGCGCGCGTCTGCGCGACGGCGGATGCCACCTCGTCGTCCGCGAGCGTTGCGAGCAACTGGCCCTTCCGTACGGCCTGGCCCTGCTCGACGTGGATCGAATCGACCAGACCGCCGGTCTTGAACGCAAGACGCACCTCGTCCGCCGGTGCGAGCACGCCGACGGCGCGCAGCGACTCGACCGCGGGCGTGGTTTCGACGACGGCGACGCGCACCGGTGCAGCAGATTTCCCGTCGGCGGCTTCTCCGCCGTTGCCGCAGGCTCCGAGGGCGAGCGCCGCCACGATCGCTGCAACGGACATCCGTAGGTTCATGGCTGCAGCTCCACGCCGCCGATCGCGTATTCCACCTGCGCCAGCGCGCCGAGGGTCTCGAAGCGCGTGACGTTTCCATTGAGACGCGCCTCGGTCAATGCGCGCTGGGCATCGAGATACTCCGCCGGCGAGACCTGGCCGAGATCCCGTTTCCTGGCAACGATCGTGTAGGCCGCGGAGGCGGCCTCGACCCGGCGACCCGCAGTAGCGAGCGACGCCTCGGCCACCACGAGATCGGAGATCGCTTCCTGTACTTCAATCCGGATCTGCTGCTCGGCGAGCGCCTGTCCGGCCGAGAGCTCGGCGCTGCGCGCGCGGGCGGCACGGATCGCCGCGCGATCGCCGCCGCCGCGGAACAGGTTGAAGCGCACGATCACCGAAGCGAGCACGTAAGGATCATGGTCGCCGTAGTTCCAGTCCTCGCCCTGGCTGCCCGCATCCACGGCGAAAGCGACCTGCGGTTTCATCGCCGCGCGCGCTGCGCGCTCGGATTCGCCGGCGGCCGCGACATCCGCTTCGAGCTGGCGCAGTTCCGCGCGTTGGCCGAGCGCGGTCTCCTCCAGGGCCGGCCCGCGCGGTGCGGGAATGCGGGCGGCGAGGCGGGGCAGGTCGGCGTCGCTGGCGCTGGCCGCTTCCGGCTCGCGCGCGAGCGGGGCGTTGCAAAGCAGGTTCAGATAGCGGCGCGCGAGCGATTCGGTCGCACGCGCACGGTGCAGGCGCTGCTCGATCCCGAGGCGCTCGGCTTCGGCGCGCAGCTTCAGGTCGAGCGTCACCTTGCCGTTCCGGTGCAGGCTGTCGTTGACGCGCTCGTTCTCGCGCGCGAGGTCCAGGGTCGCCTCCAGCACGCCGATCGATTCGCGCGCGGCGAGCCAGTGGTAATAGGCCTGGCGCACGTCGCGGGCGAGCCGCAGTCGGTAGGCCGCCAGGCCAAAGCGCGCGGCATCGTAGCTGTACGCTGCGCCGCTGCGCTCGGCGCCGATGCGCGCGTCGTAAAGCGGTTGCGTGAGCCGCAGCACCGAGTCCTGTTCGCGTTCGCGCAGGAAATTGAAGCTGATGTCGCCGACCGGAAACTTGATCTCGCGGCCGCCATCCGCCTGCGAGTAGCGCAGCTGCAGGTCGATGGTCGGGAGGAAGCGGGCGCGCGCGGCGTCGAGCGCGGCCAGGCGCTGGTCGACGCCCGCTTGCACCGCCGTCAGGCCGAGATTGCTTGCGAGCGCCTCGGCGACCAGCTCGTCGGCAACACGCTGAATCAGGGGAGCATTAATTTCGCGTGGTACTGCGGGCGCCTCGGCCTGGACAGATGCGCCGGCAATGAATCCCGTCAGTATCAACGCGAATTGTGCAGTTGTAGATCGGTTAGACATGTGTCAACTCGGAGGCAAAAAAACCCGGGCCTACGGTTTCGACGCCAGCATGTAGCGGAGCATCGCGAACGAATCTTCCATCAGCTGCGGGACCTCGACGCCCTGGCGTGCGATCTCCTGAGTCTTGTTGATGCCGATCTGGATCAGTCCGTGGGAGAACGCCCAGAGCATCACGCAGACCTGCGCCGGATTGCCGATGTCCTTCCGGATCGAGCCATCGGCCTGGCCCTGCAGCAGCGCCCGCACGATGACGGCCATCACCGCATCGCCCGCCGCGGCGCAGGCATCTTCGGCCGGCTGGCCTTCGGCCTGGTGCGCGTGAAAACGGCTGCAGGCGTCGAATCGGTACGGCTTTTCCTGCTGGAACCGCACATAGGCGTGACCGATGGCCTGAACCTGGTCGAGGCCCAACGCATGGGCGGCCGTAGCCGCAACGAATCGCTCGCGAAGCTCGAGCAAGGCGCGCTCGGTGATCGCATGCAGCAGGTCGTTCTTGTCGCGGAAGTAGACATAGAGCAGCGCGCGCGAAAGGCGCGCGCTTCTGGCGACCCGATCCATTGTGACCGCGTCCCAGCCGACTTCGGCGTAGAGCGCTTCGGCCGCGTCGACCATTTCGGCGCGGCGCCGCTCCTTTTCCTCTTCGCGGCGGATCGCAACGTAAGACATGTGCGGGAGTTTAGGCCGGTATTGACATAGTGTCAATAACTAAACATATGTCTTTATCGAGGGAGTTCCGTTTAGCAAACACGGTTGCGCCGCTCGCCGGCAAGGAACGCCTGGACGTTCAATGCGAGCTCGTCGAGGCAGCGCTGGCGCGCTTCGCGGGCGGCCCAGGCGACGTGCGGCGTGACGATCAGGTTCGGGATATCACCGGCCAGCAACGGATGACCGGATGGCGGCGGTTCGCGCTCGAGCACGTCGATGCCGGCGCCGCTCAGGCGGCGATTCCTGAGCGCGTCGGCGAGCGCCGTCGCGTCGACCAGCGCGCCGCGCGCGGTGTTGATCAGGATCGCGTCGGGCTTCATGCACGCGAGGCGCTCCCGGCTGATCAGGTTTCGGGTTGCATCGGTGAGCGGGCAGTGCAGCGACAGCACGTCGATGCGCGGCAGCAGTTCGTCCAGGTCGCCTCTGCCTGCGACGGCCGCGCCGCCGGGCCGGTTGGCAATCTCGATGCGCATGCCGAAAGACGCGGCGGCGCGCCCGACCGCGCGCCCGAGCGCGCCATGGCCGACGATGCCGAGTACCCGCCCGCGCAGTTCGCGGATCGGGTACGGAAAAACCGAGAAACTGCCGGCGCGCTGCCAGCCGCCATTGCGCACGAGCGCGTGGTAGTCGGCGAGCCGGTGGGTCAGCGCGAGCAGCATCGCGAACACGTGCTGGACGACCGAGGTCGTGCAGTAATCGCGCAGGTTGCAGACCGCGATGCCTGCGTGCTGCGCGGCCGCGACGTCCACGTTGTCGACCCCGGTCGCGGTCAGTGCGATGAGACGCAGCTGTGGGTTGGCAGCGATCGCGGCGCCGTCGATGACCGACTTGTTCGCGAGCACGGCCTCGAAGCCGGCGACGCGCGCGGCAATCTGATCCGGCGGCGTCTGCTCGTGCAGCAGGATTCCCGGCAGCACCTGCTCAAGGCTGGCGGTCGACAGATCCCCGCTGCTGACCGTGCCGAAGTCGAGGAACACCGCCCGCATGTGGCCAGTATGTCAGATGCCGTATCAGGCACCGATCCGTGTGCCGTGTCAGCGGGATCCCCACATGCGCAGCAGGTTGTGATAGCAGCCGGTGAGCGTGATCAGCGCCGCGTCGTCGTCGGGCACGCTCTTGCGCAGGTTCTGGATGCTGATGTCCATGTCGAAGAGCAGGCTGCGTCGGGCATCGTCGGCGACCAGGCTCTGCACCCAGAAGATCGCGGCCAGGCGCGAACCGCGCGTGATTCGATCGACGCCGTGCAGGCTGGTCGACGGGTAGAGAATCATCGAACCGGCCGCGAGCTTGACGGACTGCGACCCATAGGCGTCCTCGATCACCAGCTCGCCGCCGTCGTATTCCGCCGGGTCGGCCAGGAACAGCGTCGCCGAGAGATCGGTCCGCAGCCGCTGTCCGCCGGCGGGCAGCGGCCGGTACGCATTGTCGACATGCGCACCGAAGGCATGGCCTTCCCGATAGAGATTGAACAGGGGCGGAAACACCCGCGCCGGAAGGGCGGCGGACTGGAATGCCAGGTTCCGGTCGAGCGCAGCGAGCAGCTCCGCGCCGAGACGCTCGCCGAGCGGATGATCCTGCGCCAGTTGCAGGTTGTTCTTGGCCAGCGCCGACTGATAGCCGGCGGTGGCGCGGCCATCGGACCACGGCGCTGCGCGGAGTTCAGCCTGGAACCGCGCCAGCGTCGCGTCGTCGAGCAGTCCTTCGATTTCCAGGATCACACACGGCTCTAGCGTTTGAAGCTGACCGACAATACCGCCGATCGACCCGCCGAGGGAATGCTCTGACCGCTCGAGAATGACAGGAAGTACTCTTCGTCGGCCAGGTTGTAGCCATTGAGCCTGACTGTGACCTGGTCGGTGGCCCGATACTCGATGAAGGCGTCCAGCACCGTGTAGCTGTCGGCCGTGATGGTGATATTACCGGTCGGGCTCGATGCGATATTGCTGGTGCGTTCATCCACGTACTGGACGCCGCCGCCGACGCTCCACGCGGGTGTCAGCACGAATGAAGTCCACACGCTCAGCGAATGCTCGGGCGTATTGTCGAGCGGCTGTCCCACCTCGAAGGGCACGTTCGATCGCGTCACTTCACCGTCGAGGTAGGTATAACCCGCGAACACGTTCCAGCGGTCGTTGACCGCGCCAACGACAGTCGCCTCGAAACCGCGAACCCGCTGCTCGCCGTCGAGTACGACCGCGGGATCGCCGGGGTTCACGCCCGGGGTCCGGACGTCCGACTTCCTGATCTCGAACAGGGCTGCGGCGAGCGCCAGCCGTCCGTCCCGGGCATCGTGTTTGACGCCGAACTCGAAGCCGCGGGCCAGTTCGGGATCGACTTCGAACGCGTCGGCGGTGGTCGGCGGGTTGTTGTTGCCGCCGGCCAGTTGCACGATTTCCGCGCGCCCCGATGTTTCGAATGACGTCCCGTAGGCGGCATAGATGCTCGAAGACGGCGTCGCCTTGAATACCAGCGAGCCGTTCCAGGATGGTTCGGCGTCGCTCGCCGACAGGTCGACCACGAAGCCGGGTGCGATGCCGTCCCGGTCGAAACTCCTGACCGACGTGTCGACGTGATCCCAGCGGACGCCGCCGTTGACGATCCAGCGCGGCGACAGTTCGACCGAGTCGAATACGTATCCCGAAACGACGTCGGTTTCCAGCCTGGCGCTGGTGCCGTTGTACGCAATCGGGTCCGCGGACTGGAGCACGGGATCGAACAGGGACATCTCCGACCCATTCGAGTCCAGCCGGCGCCGATTGTCGCTGCTTTCGCTCGAGACTTCGAATCCTGCGACCAATTTGTGCGCGAGCGCTCCGGTGTCGAAGTCGACCGACAGGTCGGTCTGGTTGATCAGGATCTCGTCGACCTGGTCGCGGGGTTTGCGGTTGCCGACGGCCAGCGTCGTTTCATCGAGCGCGGTCACGGAGCCGACGAACCGGGGCGCGGACATGATCGAATCGTTCTCCACGCGACCGTAACGGATACTGCTCCGCAAGGTTGTGGCATCGCTGAAATCGTGCCGAAATCCCAAGGTCACGAGATCCACCAGGATGTCGCGATAGTCGTTGGAATAGCCGTAGAAGTTGCTGCGCGCAACCGGCGCCACCCGTCCTTCCTGGCCCGATCCCGCGAGGGAGGCATTGCGTGCATTCGGGAGACCGAAGTCCGGCAGGTCGTCCTGCTCCTGATGCAGGTAGCTCAGGATGAATTCAGTCGCGCTGCCGATCCCCCAGGCGATCGACGGCGCGAAACCCCAACGTTCGTTGGTGACGACGTCGCGGCCCGGCTCATCGGATTGGTGGCTCATCGCATTGATGCGCAGCGCGCTGCCGTGGTCGCTGGAGAGCACCTGGTTGAAATCGACGGTCGCGCGATACATGTCGTCGGTGCCGATGCTGAGTTCAGGCTCGAAGATCGACTCCAGTTGCGGCCTGCGGCTGACGATATTGACGGTGCCGCCGATGTTGCCGCGCCCGGCGATTGCCGACCCCGCGCCCTTCGTGACTTCGATGCGCTCGGAACTGAAAGGGTCGCGGAAGTAATTTCCCGGATCGCGCTGCCCGTCGACGAACACGTCGTCGCGCGCCGAGAATCCACGGATGCTCAGCGCGTCGCCGCCGCCGGGCGGATTGCCTTCCCCCGCGTGCAGGCTGATACCGGTGATATTGCGCAGCGAATCGCGCAGCGTCCGCCGGCCCTGCTCGATGAGCAGCTGGTCCGGCACGACCGATGCCGTCTGGGCGGTGTCGATCAGCGGTCTCTGGAACTTGGCGGAGGAGAGCTGCTGAACCTCGTAACGGCCGGTGACAACCACTTCCTCGATTTCGGTGGCGGGGTCCGCGGCGGCACCGCCGCCCACACCGACCGCACCCGCAAAACCGGCGCCCGCAAGAAGCCCGCGGCGCACCAAGTGCTTGATAGACATGAATTAGTTGCTCCAACTCGGCAATGAATCGGCGAACAGCCGACATCATGTCTCAATCGCAGTTACGAATGCAAATGATTCGTATTCGTATTATCTATGTCAAACGGCTCAGCCGGCTTCCGCAAGCAGCCCGTCGATCAATGCCGCCAGTTCGCGGTTCTGTTGTTCGTAATGAATGCCCGTGGCGGGACCGTTGAAGCCGGTGTGGACCTGGCGCACGCCGCCGTCGCGGCCGATCACGATCAGCGTCGGATAGGCCATGAACGTCGCGAGTTGCGGCAGTTTTTTCAGCACGTCGTCGTCCGTCGTCGTGCCGGCGATCAGGACCGGATAATCGATCGAGAACTTGTCGATGAAGTCGCGCACGGCGACCGCGGCGCTCTGGAAATCGGGCGTGTACTCGAACATGAGCTGCATGACCTCGAGGCCCTGGCTCCCGCGCGAAGCCAGCAGCTCGCGCAGAAAAACCGCCTCGTCGTGGCAGTTCGCGCACCAGGAGCCGCCGATGGTGATGAGGACGACTTTGCCCGCATAGCGTTCGGCCGGGAAAGCATGGAGCTTGCCATCGACGTCCGGGAAAGCGAATTCAAAGCGCCCGGTCCCCGCCTTCAGCCCGGTCATCCGCATGGGATCCCCGAGCCTCGCCTTGTCGTCACGTCGGCCGGTCCAGGTGTTGTGAGTTCCACCCTGACTGTGGAAGTCGCCGGCAAGCGTGCCGTCGGACCCGAGCCGCGCAAGATAGAGGTAAGCGCTGCCGCCGTCGAAGCGCGACAGGAACAGCGTATCGCCGCGGGCTTCGCCCGCGAGATAGCGGTCGTCGCCGGAAGGCCGCAGCACCGTGCCCCAGACCTCGTGGCCGCGCTGCGTCAGTTCGGCAATGGCGGCGCTTTCGCTGCCATCGTCGGGGTCGCGAAAGGTAATGGCCCAGCGACCGGAGAAGTCCGCAGGCTTCGCATCGGGTTCCGGGAAGAAGCGCCAGTCCTGCCCCGGCACCGCAACGACCCGGACCGACTTGATGGCGCCACGCGGCCGCAGGAAATTCACCGTGCCTTCGAAGCGGGCATCGACAAAGCGGGCTTCGAGCCGGTGCGGGTAGCCGGGCATCCTGATTTCGAGCGCGCTTCCATCGAGACGCACATCGGGCGCGCGCGCGCGCTCCGGCCCGTTGACCAGGTAGGCGACGATCTTGCCATCCTCTTCCGCTAGTTCGAGGCCGAAGGGCAGGTCGCCGCCCGCGACCGACAGCACGCCGCGGTACGGGCCGAGCGGCGGATCACCCGTCGGGGAGTCACCCCGACCGCAGGCCGCAACGAGAGCGAGCAGGCCGATGGTCAGCAACAGGGCGCGTGCAGGCGTGCGTCGGGTGCGCATGAATCTCACAATATCGAGGCGGAGCGCGGAAATCCGTCCGTGGCGGTGCGCCAGGGTTCCCAGGCGATCGCGATGCGGCCGATCGCGATGTCGGATTTGCGCGGCGCGACGCGCAGTCGTTCGAGCGCGATGCCGGCGGGATCGAGCGCCGCAGTGAGTTCCGCCGCATCCTGCTCGATGCGCTTCAGCAGTTCCTCGCGCTCGGCGGTCAGGGATTCGAGACTTTCGCCGGCGCGCGCCACGTCACCGCGCTCGCTGTACACCCGGCCTGCGGAACGCGCCGCCGACCCGGCCCGGGTGGCCGCGGCGCTCCTGCCGCCGAATATCGCTCCGAGCACGGAAGTGCCGATCGAGACCACGGTATCGAGTTTGCGCTGGGAATACTGCGATTGCTCGCGTTCGACCCGTTGGGTCGCCGTCTGCAGCCGTTTCTCCAGTGCCTGGAGCTTTGCCCCGTGCTTCTCGCGCAACCGCGTGACTTCGCGGTCGCGATGCTCACGCAGCGCCTGGCCGAGGCGCGCGCGGAAATCGCCCTCGCTCTCGCCCGGCGTGGACGTTTGTTTGAGCGATTTCACGCAGAACAGATCCACGACGCCGTCCTGATACAGCCTGGCCGCCAGGTCGCGGCTCCATGCCGCGTAGTTTTTTGCCGCCAGCGCCGGCGCAGGCAGTTCGGCGAACGATGCGCCATCGACCGGCGCCGTCGCGGCGACCGCATCGAGATTCGGGATTGCGATGGCCTCGCCCCAGGCCGGCGTGCCGTCGCTGTCGGAAAACGACGCGAGCCGGGCGCTCCGCGTCCAGGCGTCGACGCCCGCGGACTTGTCGGCGTAGTGCAGCTCGGTAGTCGCGACGATACGCGGGCGATAGACCAGCGTGCCGGTGCCCGGCTTCGCGACGAGGAAGATCTCGTCGACGCCCGCCGGCAACAACGGGCGCGCAGCGGGGTTCGTCTGCGTTGCCGTGGCCGGCGCCTCCGCAGGAGTCGCCCGCCGTCGGTCAGCCATCAGGCGCGTGATCTCGGGCAGCGTTAGCGGACCGCGCAGCCAGCTCATCGCCCAGCGCGTGCGAAACAGCAGCGGCGCGTCATCGTTGACGTTCCGCATCAGGAATACGCGCGGCGCGATGCCCGCCATCAGTTTTTCGAGCGTGGCGCGGTCGAAGCCCGCGCCGGTGAGCGTGCTGGAGAGGCCGTCGATCACCCGCTGCTGGTCGCGCTCGGTCTGCAGTCGGCCGATGAACCAGGTGCCGGCGTTCGACAATCCCTTGTAGTCCAGGTCCACGGGATTCTGGGTCGCGAGTACGACCCCGAGTCCGAATGCGCGCGCCTGCTTCATGAGGGTCAGCAGCGGCAGCTTCGACGGCGGCATCGCGCTGGGCGGGAAATAACCGAAGACCTCGTCCATGTAGAAGAGCGCGCGCAGCGCCACGGTGCCGGGCTGCAGCCGCATCCAGGCGACCAGCTCGTTCGCGACCAGCGTCACGACGAACATGCGTTCGGCGTCCGTGAGATGCGCGATCGAGATGATGGCGACGCGCGGCTTTCCCTCGGGCGTGAACAGCAGCCGCTGGATGTCGAGCGCCTCGCCTTCGAGCCAGACGCCGAATCCGGGCGAGGCAAGCAGGGTGTTGATGGCCAGCGCGAGTTCGAGCCGCTCTTTGGCGGGATAGAATGTCTCGAGGTCGAATACGCCGATCTTGTCGTATGGCGGCTTCTGGATCGCGCCGATCAGCCCCGCGAGATCGAGCGCATGACCCGTGCTCCAGGCGCTGTCGACGATCGCCGACAGCAGGATGTGTTCGCGGCTCCTGAGCGAATCGGCCGCGATGCCGACCAGGCCGAGGAGTCCCGCTACCGCTGCCGCGATGCGGTCGCGGGTCGCCGCCGGATCGCCGGCTGCGGCCCCGCCGGTCGCAGGCGGCGCGAATGACCGCAGGATGGAAAGCTGCAGGCCCGCGGTGCTTCCCGGCGTATAGATTGCGACCTCCGCGGCTTCACGCAGGCGGCGGATACGATCGCCGTCCTGCCCCCAGTCGGCGAGGCCTTTCTTCCAGGTCGCGGCGGTGCTCGCGGCGAGTTCCGCTGGCGTCGAGTCCTTGCGGGCGGCCTCGGCCGCGTCGATCCACGGTTCGAACTCGGCGGGCGTCAGACCCGGGAAGGTCAGCATCAGGTTCGCGATGTCGCCCTTGGGGTCAATCACGATCGCTGGTATGCCGTCGAGCGCAGCTTCTTCGATCAGGGAAATGCAGAGACCGGTCTTGCCGCTGCCCGTCATGCCGACGCAGACGGCATGGGTCGTCAGGTCGCGCGAGTCGTACATCAGCGGGCCGGCGGCGTCGGCGTTTTTCTCCGGATCGAAGCCGCGGCCGATGTAGAACGCGCCCAGTTTCTCGAAGTCACTCACGGCGGTGATTATACCGGGATATCCGTGCTACCTTGGCCGTCCACGACGGGACCGGAGTGATTGAGGACAGGTCATGACCAATGCTCGGCAGACAATCCGCGGTTTCCTGGCGTCACTTGCGGTCGTCACGGCCGGCTGGCCTGCCGCGGCAGGCGCCGCCACGCCGGATGCGAATGCGTCGGCCAATGCGTTCTTCGAGCGGGCGCTGGACGAGCGCCTGGCGATGGAGCCCACCCTCGCCAGCATACTCGGTCTCAAGATCGGCTACGACCGCTGGTCGGACCCGAGCGAACGCGCAGACAGCGAACGCAAGGCGCTCGCGGAGCGGCAGCTTGCCGAGTTGCGCACCACGATCGATCCTGCGGCGCTCGACGATACGACACGGCTGTCGTGGCAGGTCTTCGAGAACTCGGAAGAGCGGCGGATTGCGCGTCATCTCTGGCGCAATCACAACTACCGGTTCGACAAGAATGGCTCGCATGTCACGATGCCGGCATTCCTGATCAATACGCATCGCGTCGAATCCGATGCGGATGCGGTCGCCTACATCCGGCGGCTCGAAGGCATCCGGACGCAGCTGGAACAACAGCTCGAGCGCGCGGCGCAGGCGGCGAAGCAGGGCATCTTGCCGCCGCGCTTTGCATTCCCGTACGTGATCGAGGACTCGCGCAACATCATCGCCGGACGTCCGTTCGACGAGGGGCCTGCGGACAGCCCGCTGCTTGCCGACTTCAGGTCCAAGGTCGGAAGGCTTGCGATCGAGGAGGCGCGGCGCGAATCGCTGATGGCGCAGGCGGAACTTGCCCTGCTGACCTCGGTGAAGCCGGGATACGAGGCAGTGATCGCCTGGGCGGGTAATGCGGCAAAGATGGCCACCGACGACGATGGCATCTGGAAGCTGCCGGATGGACCGGCTTACTACGCTTACCTGCTCGAGAACTTCACGACCACGAAGCTCTCGGCGGACGAAATTCACGACATCGGCCTGCGCGAAGTGGCGCGCCTGCACGACGATATGCGCAAGGTGATGAAACAGGTCGATTTCGACGGCGACCTGCCGGCGTTTTTCGAGTTCATGCGCACCGACCCACGCTTTTATTACGAAGACTCGGACGGCGGCCGGGCGGCCTGGCATGCCGATGCAAACCGCTTCATCGCGGGGATGCGCGCAAAGTTGCCCGAACTCTTCATCACGCTGCCAAAGTCGGAAGTCGTGGTGAAGGCGGTCGAGCCGTTCCGGGAGAAATCGGCCGGCAAGGCCTTTTATCAGCGTCCGTCGCTCGATGGGACGCGTCCCGGCGTGTTTTACGGCAACCTGTACCAGATGAACGAGATGCCGAAGTACGAGCTGGAAGCCCTCGTGTATCACGAGGCGATACCGGGCCATCACATGCAGATAGCGATCGCGACGGAGGAGGAATCGCTGCCGCGTTTCCGCCGGCTCGGTGGATACACGGCGTATTCGGAAGGCTGGGGGCTCTACAGCGAACGGCTCGGCAAGGAACTGCGTTTCTACTCCGATCCCTGGTCCGAATTCGGCCGTCTCGCGCTGGAATTGCATCGCGCCGTACGGCTGGTCGTGGACACAGGCCTGCATGCGAAACGCTGGACGCGCGAGCAGACGATCCGCTATCACGTCGAGAACAGCCCGACCGGCGAGGACGCGGCAATCCGTGCGACCGAGCGCTACATCCTCAATCCCGGCCAGGCGACGGCGTACATGATCGGCATGCTGAAGATCGTCGAACTGCGCGAGCGTGCCGCCACGGCGCTCGGGCCCGGTTTCGACGTGCGCGAATTCCACGATTTCGTGCTCCGTACCGGGGGCGTGCCGCTGACCGTGCTCGAGTCCGAAGTGCAGCGCTGGATCGAGAGCCGGAAGGCCTGAGGGCGCGGCATGCCGGTCGAGGTCAGTCCGTTCCTGCACAAGCCGACGTCGACCTGGACATATGTCGTCGCCGATCCGCGCGCCCGCATGTGCGCGGTCATCGACCCGGTGCTGGACTTCGACCAGAAATCCGGAAAAACCTGGACCGAGGCAGCGGATGCGATCGTGTCCTTCGTCCGCGACCAGCCGCTGACGAACCTGTGGATACTGGAGACGCATGCACATGCGGATCACCTGAGTGCCGCGCCATACCTGCAGGCCGCCATCGGCGGGCAGATCGCAATCGGCGAGGGGATCCGGGACGTGCAGCGCGCATTCCGCGACATCCTCAATCTGGGGCCGGAGTTACCGGCGGATGGCCGTCAGTTCAACCGGCTGTTGTCTGAAGGCGACGAATTCGCTATCGGGTCGCTGACCGCACGGGCGATCGCAACACCGGGGCATACCAGTGACAGCCTCAGCTATCTGATCGACGACGCGGTGTTCGTCGGCGACTCCATTTTCATGCCGGACGGCGGCACGGCGCGCTGCGATTTCCCCGGTGGCGACGCGAAGTTGCTGTATGCCTCGATCCGGAAACTCTATGAACTGCCGGAGTCAACGCGTGTCTTCGTCTGCCACGATTACGGGCCCGGCGGACGCGATATCCTTTGCGAGACCACAGTCGGGGCCGAGCGCAGGGGCAATATCCATTTGCGGGATGGCGTGACGGAGCAGGAGTTCGTGGAACTGCGCACGCGTCGTGATGCGGGGCTCGAGGTGCCGACGCTCCTGTATCCGGCGGTGCAGTTCAACATACGCGGCGGCCGGCCGCCGCCGGTCGAGTCGAACGGCCGGAGCTACCTCAAATTGCCGTTCACGGTGCCGCGCGAATGAGAATCTCCGCAAAACGCACGTCCACGTTGAATCTGCGGGAAACCTCGCCTAGACAAGAACTTGTGTGGTCGTCGGGGTGACTAGCAGACCGAAACGACGTAAAAAATCACGTCATGGTCAGACCCAATAGTAGTTGGACGGCACCAGAGGAGGTGCGCATTGCTCCACGGTAGCTGTCTCTGTGGTGGCGTCCGATTCGAGATCGAGCGCGCAGTTGGACCTTTCGAGCTTTGCCATTGCACACGTTGCCGAAAGGTCAGCGGATCCGCCTACCTCACCTGGCTAGGAGTGCGTCGTGAGCATTTCCGCTTTCTGCAAGGCGCGGACTTAATCAGGACCTACGAACGCCCAGTTAGCGAATCGCCTCCTGGATACGACACCAGTTTCTGCATCCGCTGCGGCTCACAGGTGCCAAACCCGTCAAGAATCGGGGAGTCTTGGTTCGAGATACCTGCAGGCGCTCTCGATGATGATCCCCGTATTAGGCCAGATAAGCACATCTACGTAGAATTCAAGGCTCCTTGGGATCACATCGCCGATGACTTGCCGCAGATGACAAAGAAGCAGATCCAGGCGAGTCGTAGTCCATCGCCATGACATGGTGCCGTCCAACAATGCGTTGGAGCGGTCCGTGAAGGGTTGCGGGTGGCGCGCCGCAGGCGCACCGGAAGAGTTTGCGCCTGCGGCGCGCTGGCTGCGCCTCGCCCGGCCCGCTCAACGCGGACGTTAGAGCGCACGAAGATGGCCTCCCACCTGGAGACGCTGATACACGAGTATCTGGAGTGGCAAGGATATCTCGTGCATCGAAACCTCAAGGTCGGACGACTTCGGCATGGTGGGTGGGAGATGGAGCTTGATCTGATTGGCTTCAACCCCAAGAGCTCAGATCTCGTCCATTACGAGCCATCCATTGACGCATTAAGTTGGGCCAAGCGTGAGGCTCGATACAAGAAGAAGTTCGATTCAGGTCGCAAGCATCTGTTTACTGAAGTATTTGCCTGGCTGCCACCGGCGACGCCGCTTCGTCAGATCGCCGTACTGACAAACCACCCGCGCGGCAGAGATACCATCGCGGGTGGCCAACTCATTTCGATAGATGAATTAGTGGCTGAAATACGCGCCAAGGTTGTCGATTGCAGCATCATGGCCTCGAACGCCATCCCGGAAAGTTTTCCATTGCTACGAACGCTGCAACTTTCACACGCAGGGTACTTTCGTGCGCTCTAACTATGCGATGTCGCTGTCGTCGCGCGTCGTCACGCCGCTTGCAAGAACTGCAATGCGGGTCCACATTGTTGGCTCGGCAAGCGGCGCGCCGACTGCGCGCCGCCGCTGATC
>JBBDXX010000016.1:0-5340 GCA_040902065.1 Steroidobacteraceae bacterium
TGCGCGCGCGGCTTGCGGCGCGGCCCGATACGGAGCACGAGCAGGCGATCGTGCGGGGGAGCATCGGGGTGCTGATCGGCCTGTACCTTCTGCCCGAAACCCTCAACCGGCACGCAGAGGGCCTGCCCGAGCCGCATATCCTGGTTTGGATTGGGTTTCTCGTCTTTTCGACGGCCATTTTCGGCGCGATTCTCGTGTCTCCGGGCGCCTCGCCGGCGCGTCGCATCTTCGGCACGGTCCTGGATGCCGCCACTCTCAGCTGGTGCATCGGGCGTTTCGAAGAGCTGGGAATTCCCCTCTTCCTCGTCTACCTCTGGTTCACCTTCGGCAACGGCTTTCGCTACGGTGCGCGTTACCTCATCGTGTCGCTGGCTCTGAGCATTCTCGGATTCGCAACGGTGCTGAACCTGAGCGCGTTCTGGCAGGCCCGCCTCGACATTGGCATCACGATGATGGTGGGGTTCGTCGCCCTGAGCCTGTACATGCTGACGCTGGTGAGGCGCATGTTCAATGCCGTCGCACGCGCCGAAGCCGCCAACCAGGCCAAGCGCCGCTTCATCTCCGTGGTCAGCCATGAAATGCGGACGCCCTTGAACGCCATCATCGGCATGTCCGACCTGATGCGCGACACCACGCTCACGCACGAGCAGGCGGACATGCTGCAGACGCTGCGCGGTTCGAGCCAGGTGATGCTGGGCCTGGTAGAGGACGTGCTCGACTTCTCCAAGATCGAGGCCGGCAAGCTGGTGCTCGAGCGCACCGACTTCGACCTGCACGCGCTCGTCAACAGCACCAGCCGCATCCTGCAGGCGCAGGCGCAGGCGAAGAGCGTCGAGTTCGTCGTCTCGATCATGCCGGAGGTGCCCCCGGCGCTGCGCGGCGACGCCCACCACCTGCGTCAGGTGCTCATCAATCTGGCCGGCAACGCCGTCAAGTTCACCGAGCGTGGCAGCGTCACCGTGCACGTATCGCTGCAGGAAGAGACCGATACGGCAGTGCGGCTCAAGTTCTCGGTGCGCGACACCGGGGTCGGCATTTCGCCGGAGGCGCAGCAGCGCATCTTCGATAGTTTCACGCAGGCCGACCAGACCACCACGCGGCGTTTTGGCGGCACGGGCCTGGGCACCACCATCGCCAAGCAGCTGGTCGAGCTGATGGGCGGCAACATCGGCCTGGAGAGCGCGGTCGGGCTGGGAAGCACGTTCTGGTTCGAGATCACGTTCGACAAGCAGCCAGAGCGCGCGAGCACCGGCGCGGGCGAGCTCGCACTGGCGCGGGTGCTGCTGATCGGGTTTCCGCCCGAGCCCGCGCAGGCCATCGAGGAGGCGCTCGCCACCTGGGGCGCAGTGGCGGTGCGCGCTGCCGGCGTCGAGGAAGGCGCGGACCGGCTCGTGGCGGATATCGCGCTCGCCAAGCCGTACCACAGCGTGCTCCTGTACACGGAGCGCGGCGACGTGCAGCTGGCGCGACGCTTGCGCCGCGCCGCGCCCGAACCGACACCGCCCGCGGTGCTGGCGGTGCCGCGCGAGGGCGACGTGCAGCGCTTTGCCGCGCTCTCGGCGGGCTTCAGCGCCGTGCTCGAGCTGCCCGCGGACAAGCGCCAGCTGTTCAATGTACTGCACTCGATCTCGTCGACGGACGAGGTCGGCGAAGGCGTGGTGCGCCTGCAGGACTACGCCAGGCGCGGTCAGGGCGCGAAGCGCTTGCAAGTGCTGGTGGCGGACGACAACCCGACCAACCGCGAGGTCCTCGGCAAGATCCTCGAGCGCGGTGGTCACAATGTGACCTTGGTTGCCGACGGAGATTTGGCGCTGGATGCGCTGGAAGGCGGCCGCTTCGATATCGTGCTGCTCGATCGCAACATGCCCGGTCTGAGCGGGCTGGAGACGCTCCAGGCGATCCGCCTCATGACGCGCGGCCGTGAGCGCCTGCCGGTGATCGTACTGTCCGCGGACGTAACCGTCGAAGCGAAGCGTGAGTGCCTCGATGCCGGTGCCGACAGTTTTATTTCCAAGCCCGTGGAGGCGTTGCGGCTGCTCGACGAGCTGCACGCTCTTACCAGCGGCACGCCGAGCGAGGCGCCGCGCGCCGTACCCGTCGCTGCGGCGCCTGCCGCCGCGGCCGAGGTCGTGAACACCGAGACCCTGACGCACCTGGAGGATCTGGGCTCGACGCCGGACTTTCTCGAGCGCCTGGTGGGCGTGTTCGTGGCCGACAGCCTGTCGCTGCTCGCGAAGATGGAGGCCGCGGTGGCGGCGCGCAATTTCGGCGAGTTCCGCTCGCATCTGCACGCGATGAAAGGGTCGGCGGCGAGCATCGGTACCGAGCGCCTGACGCGGCTTTGCGCCAGCCTCGGAAAGTACTCGGATGCGGAGCTGAGGCTGCAGGCGAAAGGCCTGATGCGCTCGCTTAGCGACGAGTTCGAACTGGGTCGGGCGGCGCTGGAGCGCCACGTTCAGGAGAAGAGCAGCAGGTCGGCGGGCTAGCGCCGCAGCTTCAGCCGCCGCGCGGCGACGGCGTTCTATCCACTACAATCCCAGGTTCCGCTCGCGGAGCAAGGGATGTCGATCTTCATTACCCCGGGGTACATGCTTGGCTTGCGACGACCGATCCGAGCCGGTCGTTGAGGAGCAGTCGCTGCGGATCTGTGCCCTCGACGGTTACGAGCTGGGCGCGATCCTTTACTTGGCGCGCGGAGGCGCCGCGCCGCGCCGCGCCGTCGTCCTGCACGGGGGCGGCGGGATCCCGGCGCAGCGCTACCGTCATTTCGCGCGCTTTCTCGCCCGCTCGGGCGTGCCGGTGCTGACCTACGATTATCGCGGCGTCGGGCTGTCGCGCCCCTCCACGCTGCGAGGATTCCGGTCGGTCATCGAGGACTGGGTAGAGTACGACTGCAGCGCGGCGATCGGCTGGTTGCGCGAGCGCTTCCCGCGGGCGGAGCTGGTCGGGATCGCTCATTCGATCGGCGCGCTGCTCTTCGGTGGGGCACACAACGCCGGGGAGCAGGCCCGTGTGATCCTGATCGGCGCCCATACGGGCTACTACGGCGATTATCATCCGCTCTACCGACTGCCGATGGCCGCGGTCTGGCACGGGCTGATGCCCGTGCTCACTCGCCTCATCGGCTATTTCCCCGCGCGACGCCTGGGTCTCGGTGAGGACATTCCCGCTGGCGTCGCGCTGCAATGGGCCTCGCGCCGCTCGCCCGATCTGCGACCGGTCGGCGCCAGTCCGGGCAACGAGCGGACGCAGCGGCTTCTCGACCGATTCGCCGCGCTGGACCGCCCAGCGCTCGTGATCCGGTTCAGCGACGATGCGTTCGCCACCGCCGCCGGCATGCGGCGATTGCTCGCCTATTATCCCCGGTTGTCGCCGCAGTACGTTCTGTTCACGCCCGCCGACTTAGGCGTGCGCAAGATCGGCCATTTCGGCTTCTTCAGTCGCAGGGCCGGCCCGGCCCTGTGGCCCAAATTAGTCGCGCGACTGCGGCCGCCGGAATCTTGAGCACCGCCCAGTTCGCGGCAGCGATACGCTCACTCGAGCTCGCGTTATCGGCACCGTGCGCCTGACGCGGCTGTGTTTGACACCAGAACAGTCCGTACAGCGATGCTAGATTGAGTTTCAGCACAGATAGGCTAAGCACGGCCGAGTTACCTCTACAATGCCGCCTTACGATCGCGGGGTACCCGGATGTCCTTCTTCATCACCCTGGTCGAAGACAGCGACGCGGGCAGGCGCGCCCTCGAGGCGGAGCCGCGCGTGCACGCCATGATTCACCACGGCCTCAAGCTCGACGAGTACCGGACGTTCCTGCACGACCTGTACCACATCGTCTGGCATTTCTGCCCGGTGATGGCCGCCGCCGCGGCGCGCTGCGACGACGAATTCCGTGAAGTGCGCTACGCGCTGTACGAGCGCATCGAGGGGGAGAAGGGGCGGGAGGTCTGGGTACTGGAAGACATCGAAGCAGTGGGAGGCGATGTCTCCGCGGCGGGCCGCGTGCCACCGAGCATTCCGGTGCAGGCGATGATCGCGTTCAACTACTACGCGACGGAGCGCGTGCACCCGTGCTCGGTGCTGGGGATGCTCTACATGCTCGAGGTCATCTCCTCGGTGTACGGGGGGAGGGTGTCGGACTCGATCGCGCGCGCGCTGGATAGGGACATCGGCGCCGGGGGCTTCAAGTTCCTCGCCTCGCACGCCACGATGGACGTCGACCACATGGCGAGCCTGAACCGGCTGTTGAAGACGATCGCAGATCCCGCCGCGCAAGCGGCGATCATCCGCACGACCAACGTCAACTTCCATCAGTTCGGCCAGATCTTCCGGCCCGGCGGCTCGCTCGCGCCGGCCTAGCCTCAACCCGCGGCCGCTAGCGCCTCGGCGGACACGTCCGCAGTGATGTCGGCCACGTCGCCATCCTCCATGCGTCGCATCTGCGAGCGCACGATGCGGCTCATCATCTTCAGGTCGCGGTCCTCGATGCGCAGCGCGGCGTCCACCCACGTCTCCGCGACCGCGTCGAGCTCCTCGCGGGTGATCGGCGACACCTGCTGGCGCGCGCGGTACACGGCTTGCATGCCGTTGCGCCGGCGGTCGTTGCGGGCGATCCAGTCGCTGACCGCGGCTTCGCCCTGCCCGTCCTGCGCCAGCACGTCGACGATGCCCATCTCGTGCAGCTTCGCGGCCGGCAGCACGCGACCCGAAAGAATCAGCTCCTCCGCGGCGCGCAGGCCGATACGGCGGGTCAGCAGACTCATCGCGCCCATGCCAGGGAACAGATTGAACAGGATCTCGGGCAAACCGAGCTGCGCAGATTCCTCGGCCACCAACACGTCGGACGACATGGCGCACTCGAATCCACCGCCAAGCGCGTCGCCTTGGACCAGAGAAATTGTCGTGAGCGTCGGGCAGAAGTAGTTCTGAATGCGGGGATACATATTGTCGATGCACAGTCTCGCGTAATGTGCCAGCGCGTCGCGGTCGCGCGCCTTGATCAGCAGAACGAAGAGCGCCAGGTCGCCGCCCAGGTTGAACACGCGCGATACGCGCGACCCGCAGACGTAGTAGCGCGCCTTGCTCGGTATGCCGCCCACGTCGACGTGGCCACCGTTCACTGCCAGTGCGCAGTCGTGGTTGCGGATGTCCTTGAGCAGCCCCAGGCTAAAGCAGGGCGTGCCCTTCGGATTGAAGTATCCCCACACCGTTCCCGTGGCGGGATCGAACTCTGTGTAGTACTGCGAATGCGCCTTGCTGTAAGGCAAGCGCAGGCCGACGATATCGCGCATGTTGCTCATTTGCTTCTCCTTCCCCAGTTGAAAAAGCCCCGGTTGCCAGGGG
>JBBDXX010000017.1:0-34182 GCA_040902065.1 Steroidobacteraceae bacterium
AAGGAAAAATTCGTTCGCTCCAAGCCGCACGTGAACGTGGGGACGATTGGGCACGTGGATCACGGGAAGACGACGCTGACGGCGGCGTTGACCAAGGTGATGGCGGAGAAGAACGGGGGCGAGTTCACGGCGTACGACCAGATTGACAAGGCGCCGGAGGAGAAGGCGCGGGGTATCACGATTGCGACGGCGCACGTGGAGTACCAGTCGAGCGAGCGTCATTACGCGCATGTGGACTGTCCGGGGCATGCCGACTACGTGAAGAACATGATCACGGGAGCGGCGCAGATGGACGGGGCGATCCTGGTGGTATCGGCGGCGGACGGGCCGATGCCGCAGACGCGCGAGCACATTCTGCTGGCGCGTCAGGTGGGGGTGCCGTACATCGTGGTGTATCTGAACAAGTGCGACATGGTGGACGACGCCGAGCTGATCGAGCTGGTGGAGATGGAGGTGCGCGAGCTGCTGTCGAAGTACCAGTTCCCGGGCGACGACACGCCGATCGTGCGCGGTTCGGCCTTGAAGGCGCTGGAGGGCGCGGCGGGCGAGCTGGGGCCGGATTCGGTGGTGAAGCTGGTGGCGGAGATGGACCGCTACATTCCGACGCCGGTGCGGGTGATCGACAAGCCGTTTTTGATGCCGATCGAGGACGTGTTCTCGATTTCGGGGCGCGGCACGGTGGTGACCGGGCGCATTGAGCGCGGGATCGTGAAGGTCAACGACGAGATCGAGATCGTGGGGCTGAAGGCGACGCTGAAGACCACCTGCACGGGTGTGGAGATGTTCCGGAAGCTGCTGGACGAGGGCCAGGCCGGGGACAACGTGGGGGTATTGCTGCGCGGCACCAAGCGCGAGGAAGTGGAGCGCGGCCAGGTGCTGGCGAAGCCGGGCAGCATCAACCCGCACACGCAGTTCGAGTGCGAGGTGTACGTGCTGACCAAGGAGGAGGGCGGCCGTCATACGCCGTTCTTCAAGGGTTATCGGCCGCAGTTTTATTTCCGCACCACCGACGTGACCGGCAACATCGAGCTGCCGGAGGGCGTGGAGATGGTCATGCCGGGCGACAACATCAAGATGGTGGTGGAGCTGATTGCGCCGATTGCGATGGAGGAGGGCCTGCGCTTCGCGATCCGCGAGGGCGGCCGCACCGTCGGTGCCGGCGTCGTCTCCAAAGTGCTGAAGTAAGGAACGACGACCATGGCGACCAGTCAGAACATCCGCATCCGCCTGAAGGCGTTCGATCACAAGCTGATCGACACCTCGGCGCGTGAGATCGTTGAAACGGCGCGCCGCACCGGCGCGACCGTGCGCGGCCCGGTGCCGCTGCCGACCAAGATCGAGCGCTTCACGGTGCTGGTCTCCCCGCACGTCGACAAGGACGCGCGGGACCAGTACGAGATCCGCACGCACAAGCGCCTGATGGACATCCTGAACCCGACCGACAAGACCGTGGACGCCTTGATGCGCCTGGAATTGCCGGCCGGCGTGGAAGTGAAGATCAAGTTGAACTGAGAAATGTCGCCGCTATACTGGGCGGCTTTTCGCGGGGCGGGACAGAGGGGTCGCATCCCTTTCTCCCAGCGGCGCAGCAAGGGCTTCGCCAACCGTTGTTCGAGAAAGGGATGCGACCCCTTTAGACAGCACTGGCCAATTGCAGCTGGTGCAGTGAAAAAAGGATATAAATCATGACCATAGGTCTGATCGGCCGCAAGGCCGGCATGACTCGGGTATTCACCGAAGCAGGCGATTCCCTGCCGGTGACGGTCATCGAGGCCCTGCCGAATCGCATCGTGCAGGTCAAGGACTCGAAGGCCGACGGCTATCGCGCCGTCCAGGTCACTTTCGGCACCCGGCGCGCCTCCCGGCTTTCCAAACCGGTTGCGGCACATTACGCGAAGCCGGGCGTGCTGGCGGGCGAGAAGCTGGTGGAATTCCGCCTCGCCGACGGCGAGGGCGAGGACCTGAAGACCGGCGCCGAGCTCAAGGTGGACATGTTCGAGGCGGGCCAGGTCGTAGACGTCGCGGGCACCACCATCGGCAAGGGCTACGCGGGCGTCATGAAGCGCCACGGCTTTGCCGGCGGCATGGCGAGCCACGGCGCCTCGGTCGTGCACCGTTCCCCGGGCTCGATCGGCCAGCGTCAGACGCCAGGCCGCGTGCTGCCGGGCAAGCGCATGGCGGGCCGCATGGGCAATGCGAACCGCACCGAAGAGAACCTGAAAGTCGTACAGGTGGACGTCGAGCGCAACCTGCTGCTGGTCAGCGGTTCCGTTCCGGGCGCGCCGGGTGGCCGGGTCGTCATCCGGCCTTCGGTCAAGGCCGCCGCGCGTGCGCGGCGCAAGACCGTCGCCGCGGTGAAAAAGTGATGCAGGGGCACTGGCAATGAAACTCAAGCTGGTGAATGGCGGGCCCAAGGGTTCTGAGATCGATGTCAGCGATGCGACCTTCGGCCGTGAGTTCAACGAGCCCCTGGTGCACCAGGTGCTGACTGCCTATGCGGCCGCGGGCCGCTCGGGCACGAAGGCGCAGCTCACCAAGGCGGAAGTGCGCGGCGGCGGCAAGAAACCGTGGCGCCAGAAGGGCACGGGCAATGCGCGCGCGGGCTCGATCAGGAGCCCGATCTGGGTCGGCGGCGGCCGCGCGTTCGCGGCGAAGCCCCGCAGCTACGCGCAGAAGGTGAACCGCAAGATGTACCGCGGCGCCATCCGCTCGATGCTGTCCGAACTGGCGCGCCAGGAGCGCCTGCTCGTGACCGACGAACTCGAGCTCGAGGCGCCGAAGACGAAGATGCTGGTCGGCAAGCTGGCCGAGCTCGGGCTCGATCACGTGCTGATCCTGGTCGAGGCCTACGACGAGAAGCTGTACCTGGCCTCGCGCAACCTCGAGCGCGTGGACGTGATGCCGGTGGGCAGCCTGGATCCCGTGTCGCTCGCGCGCTACCCGAAGGTGCTCGCAACCATCGGCGCGCTCCGGCTGCTCGAAGCGAGGCTCGCATGAAGACCGCAGCGAATAACGTGCACAAGACCCTGTCGAAGGAGCGCCTGTCGACAGTCGTAATCGCGCCGCACGTGTCGGAGAAGAGCGCGCGCATCGCGGCCGAGGGCAACCAGTACGTGTTTCGCGTGCGCACGGACGCGACCAAGCCGCAGATCCGCGCCGCGGTCGAACTGATGTTCGAGGTCAAGGTGGACAAGGTCCACGTGGTCAACCAGGCCGGCAAGGCGAAGCGCTTCGGGCGCACGCCGGGCCGCCGCCAGGACTGGAAGAAGGCCTACGTCCGGCTCGTAGAGGGCCAGGCGATCGACATGTCCGGCGCCGAGCGCGCCTGACCGTGGATTGAGACGGGAAACAGCCATGGCATTGAAGAAACTGAAGCCGACCTCTCCTGGAACCCGGTTCCAGCTGCGTCCGGACCGCTCGCACCTGCACAAGGGCGGCCCGCAGCGCAGTCTCGTGGCCGGCCACAAAGCGACTGCTGGGCGCAACAACGCTGGCCGGGTGACGACGCGCCACAAGGGTTCCGGCCACAAGCACAACTACCGGATGATCGATTTCCGCCGCGACAAGGACGGGGTCGTCGCGAAGGTCGAGCACCTCGAGTACGACCCGAACCGCTCGGCGTTCATCGCGCTGCTGTTGTACCGGGACGGCGAGCGCCGCTATATCCTGGCGCCGCGCGGTGTGACCACGGGCGACGAGCTGCAGTCCGGCGCCGACTCGCCGATCCGCGCCGGCAATGCGATGCCGCTCAGGCACATCCCGGTCGGCTCGATCGTGCACAACATCGAACTGAAGCCGGGCAAGGGCGGCCAGATCGCGCGCGCCGCCGGCACTTCCGCTTCCTACTCGGGCCGCGAGGCCGGCCATGCGATTCTCCGCCTGAAGTCGGGCGAGACCCGCAAGGTCAGCGTGGAATGCCGCGCGACGATCGGCGAGATCGGCAACGACGAGCACAACCTGCGCGTGTTCGGCAAGGCCGGCGCCAAGCGCTGGCGCGGCATCCGCCCGACGGTGCGCGGCGTCGTGATGAATCCGGTGGACCATCCGCACGGGGGCGGCGAAGGCCGCTCCGGGCAGGGCAACCCGCACCCGGTTTCGCCGTGGGGCTGGCACACCAAGGGCAAGAAGACGCGCAAGAACAAGCGCACCGACGGATTTATCGTCCGGCGGCGGAAGAAAGGAGCGTAAGCGAGATGTCACGATCGCTCAAGAAGGGCCCGTTCGTTGATCTGCACCTGGCGAAGAAGGTGCAGGCGGCCCGCGACAAAAACGACCGGCGCCCGATCAAGACCTGGTCGCGCCGCTCAATGGTCCTGCCGGACATGGTCGGGCTGACGATCGCGGTGCACAACGGGCGCCAGCACGTGCCGGTGCTCGTCACCGAGAACATGGTCGGACACAAGCTCGGCGAGTTCGCGCCGACGCGCCTGTTCAAGAGTCACTCGTCGGCCAGGAAGGTCGAGGCGAGCGCGGAGTAAGCCATGCAGGTTTCAGCCATTCTGCGCCACGCGCGCATCTCGCCGCAGAAATGCCGCCTGGTCGCGGACATGGTCCGCGGCCAGCCGGTCGGGCAGGCGCTCGCGATGCTCGCATTCACGCCGAAGAAGGGCGCCGCGATCGTGCGCAAGGTCCTGGAGTCCGCGATCGCGAACGCGGAACACAACCTGGAGGCGGACATCGACACGCTGTCGATCGCCCGCATCGAAATCGACGCCGCGCCGGTGGCGAAGCGGTTTCACGCGCGCGCCAAGGGCCGCGGCAACCGCATCGTCAAGCGGCTTTCGCACATCAGGGTGACCGTGGCCGACAAGGCCCGGTAACCGGGAACGGAGCAGCACATGGGTCAGAAGGTCAATCCGATCGGCATCCGTCTCGGCATCACGCGTGACTGGACCTCGCGCTGGTATGCGGATACGAAGACGTTCCCGTCGTTCATCCTGTCCGACTGGCGGGTGCGCGAGTTCCTGCGCAAGAAGCTGTTCGAGGCCTCAGTGAGCCGCATCCACATCGAGCGCGCGGCGCGCAAGGCGAACATCACGATCCACACGGCCCGGCCCGGTGTGGTGATCGGCCGCAAGGGCGAGGACATCGAGAAGCTCCGCATCGAAGTCGCGAAGCTGATGAAGATGGCAGTCTCCGACATCCGCCTGAACATCGCCGAGATACGCAAGCCCGAGCTCGACGCGACGCTGGTCGCCGAGAGCATCGCGCAGCAGATCGAGAAGCGCGTGATGTTCCGCCGCGCGATGAAGCGCGCGGTCACCAACACGATGCGCAGCGGCGCCCTGGGCGTCAAGGTGCGCATTGCCGGCCGCCTGAACGGCGCGGAGATCTCGCGCTCGGAATGGACCCGCGAGGGCCGCATTCCGCTGCACACATTCCGCGCGGACATCGATTACGGAACCGCCGAGGCGCAGACGACCTACGGCGTCATCGGCATCAAGGTCTGGGTGTTCAAGGGCGAAGTGTTCGACCGCGAGGAACTGGAAGCCGAGGCCGTGGCGGCCGTCGCCGAAGCCCCGGAGAAGGAAGCGGACAAGCCGCAGGAAGTCCCGGCAGTGACCGAGCCGGCGGCCGGCTGATCGCGAAGGAACGACTGACATGATGCAGCCCAAGCGGACCAAGTACCGCAAGCAGTTCAAGGGAAACCTTTCCGGCAGCGCCCATCGCGGCAGCTCGGTCGCGTTCGGCGACTACGGACTGAAGGCGACGGACCGCTCGCGCATGACCGCGCGCGAGATCGAGGCGGCGCGACGCGCGATGACGCGCTACGTCAAGCGCGGCGGCCAGATCTGGATCCGCGTGTTCCCCGACGTGCCGATCACCCAGAAGCCGCTCGAAGTGCGCATGGGCAGCGGCAAGGGCAACGTCGAGTACTGGGTCGCGAAGGTGACGCCGGGCAAGGTGCTGTTCGAGATCGAGGGCGTGCCCGAGGCGACGGCGCGCGAGGCATTCCGGCTGGCGGCGGCCAAGCTGTCGGTCGCCACCGCATTCGTGAAGCGGCAGGTGCGCTGATGAGCAGGAAAAACATCAAGGAGCGCGGCAAGTTCATGAAGGACCTGCGCGGCAAGGACCGGGCGGCCCTGACCGATGAGCTGGTGGCACTGCGCCGCGAGCAGTTCAACCTGCGCATGGCGGCCGCCTCCGGCCAGCCGGCGCGGCCGGACCAGCACGCGAAGGTGCGCGGCAGGATCGCGCGGCTGAAGACCGTGCTGAACGAATCGAGGAGCTCGAAATGAGCGAGTCTGCGCGCACGCTGACCGGTACCGTTGTCAGCAACAAGATGGACAAGACGATCTCGGTCGAGGTCGAGCGGCTGATCAAGCACCCGACTTACGGCAAGTACGTCCGGCGCACGACCAAGCTGCTCGCGCACGACGAGAAGAATGAGTGCCGGGAGGGCGACACGGTCGCCATCTCGGAATGCCGGCCGCTGTCGCGGCGCAAGGCGTGGACCCTGGTGCGCGTGATCGACCGCGCGCCGGCGGAATGAGCCCGGGGAGGCCAGGACAATGATCCAGCTCAGGACCCGCCTGGTGGCCGCCGACAATTCCGGCGCCCGCGAACTGATGTGCATCAAAGTCATGGGCGGCACGCGCCGCCGTTACGCCGGCGTGGGCGACGTGATCAAGGTGAGCGTCAAGGACGCGATCCCGCGCGGCAAGGTCAAGAAGGGCGAGGTCTACGACGCGGTCGTCGTGCGCACCCGCCGCGGCGTGCGCCGCGGGGACGGATCGCTGATCCGCTTTGACGGCAATGCCGCGGTATTGCTGACCCCGAAGCTCGAGCCGATCGGCACCCGCATTTTCGGGCCGGTGACGCGCGAGCTGCGTAACGTGCAGTTCATGAAGATCATTTCGCTGGCGCCGGAAGTGTTATGAGAAAGATTCGCAAGGGCGACACCGTCGTCGTAACGGCAGGACGGGACAAGGGCAGGACCGGCACGGTCGTCAACGTGCTGTCCGACGGCCGCGTGCTGGTCGAGAACGTCAACATGATCAAGAAGCACCAGCGCCCGAACCCGGGCAAGGGCGTGCAGGGCGCGATCGTGCAGAAGGAAGCCCCGCTGCAGGCGTCGAACGTGGCGCTGCTGAATCCGGCGACCGGAAAGGCCGGCCGCATCGGCGTGCGCTCGCTCAAGGACGGCCGCAAGGTGCGGTTCTTCAAGTCGAACGGCGAACAGGTGGACGCGTGAACACACAGACAGGTCCGATGACCTCCACAGCCAGGCTGCAGAAGCATTATCGCGAAGTCCTGAAGTCGAAGCTCCGCACGGACCTCGGTTTGAAGAGCGACATGCAGGTGCCGCGCATCACCAAGATCACGGTCAACATGGGCGTGGGCGAGGCCGTGGCCGACAAGAAGGTCATGGACGCGGCGACCGCCGAGCTCGCGCGCATCACCGGCCAGAAGCCGGCCGTGCGCAAGTCCAGGAAGGCGATCGCGACGTTCAAGATCCGCGAGGGCCTGCCGGTCGGCTGCATGGTCACGCTGCGCGGCGCGCGCATGTACGAATTCCTGGACCGCCTGATCAATGTCGCGATGCCGCGCATCCGCGACTTCCGCGGCGTCAACCCGCGCTCGTTCGACGGCCAGGGCAATTACAGCTTCGGGGTCAAGGAACAGATCATCTTCCCCGAGATCGCATACGACCAGATCGACCAGTTGCGCGGCATGGATATCACGATCACGACGACTGCGATCGATGACAAGTCGGGCAAGGCATTGCTCGAAGCATTCAATTTTCCGTTCAGGAAGTGACCGATGGCGAAGACCAGCATGATCGAGCGCGAGAGGCGGCGGACCCGGACGGTGAAGAAGTACGCGGCCAAGCGCGCGCGTATCAAAGAGCAGATCCGCGATCCGAAGGCCTCGCAGGAGGACCGGATGGCGGCGATCGAGGCGCTGCAGAAACTGCCGCGCGATGCGAGCCCCGCGCGGCAACGCAGCCGCTGCGCGATCACCGGCCGTTCGCGCGGGAACTACAGCAAGTTCGGCCTCGGCCGCGTGAAGCTGCGCGAGGCGACGATGCGGGGCGACGTGCCGGGACTACGCAAGGCAAGCTGGTGAGGAGCGTACACAGATGAGCATGACCGACCCCATCGCCGACCTGCTGACGCGGATCCGCAACGGCCAGAGCGCCGGCAAGCCGGAAATTTCGGTGCAGTCGTCGCGCGTCAAGCAGGCGATTGTCCGCGTGCTGAAGGACGAGGGCTATATCGCTGATTTCGTCGTCAGCAAGGACGGCGGCCGCTCGACGCTGACCGTCGCGCTGAAGTATCACGCGGGCAAGCCCGTCATCGAGCGCATCGAACGCGTGTCGCGCCCGGGGCTGAGGAGCTACCGCGCCAAGGACGAGCTGCCGAAGGTGCTGGGCGGGCTCGGCATTGCGATCGTCTCGACGCCGGCCGGCGTCATGACGGACCGCGAAGCGCGCCGCGCCGGCCAGGGCGGCGAAGTGCTCTGCGTCGTGGCCTGAGGAAGAAGGATCATGTCGAGAATCGCGAAAATGCCGGTTGATCTCCCGAAGGGCGTCAATGCGACGATCGCCGCCGACGCGGTGACCGTGAAGGGCGCCAAGGGCGCGCTGACGCTGCAGCTGAACCGCGGCGTCACCGTCGTGCAGAAGGAGCAGACGCTCGAGGTGACGGTCGCCGACGGCAAGTCGACGCAGGAGCGCGTCGCGGCCGCCGGCTCCACCCGCGCCAACCTCGCGAACATGGTCGAGGGCGTCACCAGGGGCTTCGAGCGCAAGCTCGAACTGGTCGGCGTCGGTTATCGCGCGGCGCTGCAAGGCAAGAACCTGAACCTGACGCTCGGCTTCTCGCATCCGGTCAGCTACCCGGTGCCGGAAGGCATCTCGATCGAGACGCCGTCGCAGACCGAAATCCTGATCAAGGGCGTGGACCGCCAGAAGGTCGGCCAGGTCGCCGCGGAGATTCGCGGTTACCGTCCGCCCGAGCCCTACAAGGGCAAGGGCGTGCGCTATTCCGGCGAGAAGATCGTCATGAAGGAAGGCAAGAAGAAGTAAGGCCATGGCACAGCTCACGAAAAAAGACCGGCGCCTGCGCCGCGCATCGCGCGGCCGCGCCCAGATCCGCGAAACCGGCGCGGCACGGCTGACCGTGCACCGCACGCCGCAACACATCTACGCGCAGGTCACGACCGCCGACGGAGCGCGCGTGCTGGCCGCCGCCTCGACGCTGCAGGAAGCAGTCGCGAAGGAATTGAAGGGCACCGGCAATGCCGCCGCCGCCGCCGCAGTCGGCCGCGCGATCGCCGAACGGGCGAAGGCCGCCGGCATCGAGTCGGTGGCGTTCGACCGCTCCGGTTTCCGTTATCACGGGCGCGTAAAGGCGCTGGCCGAGGCCGCCCGCGAAGCCGGCCTCAAGTTCTGATTCCGAGGTTCAAGCGATGGCACGAGTCGAAAGATCCCAATCCGGCGACGACCTGATCGAGAAACTGGTCGCCGTCAATCGCACCGCGAAAGTGGTGAAGGGCGGCCGGCAGTTCGGCTTCACCGCGCTGACGGTGGTCGGCGACGGCGCCGGTCGCGTTGGATTCGGCTATGGCAAGGCGCGCGAAGTGCCGACCGCGATCGCGAAGGCGATGCAGCAGGCGCGCAAGAACATGACCAACGTGCCGATCACGCACGCGACGCTGCACTACGCGATCCAGGGCCGCCATGGCACGACGCGGGTGTACATGCAGCCGGCCTCGGATGGCACCGGCGTCATCGCCGGCGGCGGCATGCGCGCGGTGTTCGAGTGCGCGGGCGTCCGCAACGTGCTCGCGAAGAGCTATGGCTCGCGCAATCCGATCAACGTCGTGCGCGCGACCTTCGACGCGTTCGAACGCATGGTTTCGCCGGACCGCATTGCGGCGAAGCGGGGCAAGACACTGGCAGAGATAACGAGCTGATGCCAATGAGCAACAAGGACAGGATCAAGGTCACGCTGAACCGCAGTGTGCACGGGCAATTGCACAACATCCGCGCCTCCGTCTACGGGCTGGGGCTCCGGCGCATCCGTGACACGCGGATCGTCGAGGACACGCGCGCGGTGCGCGGCATGGTCAAGGTCGCGCAGCACCTGATCAGCGTCGAGAAGGCCTGAAGGAGCGATTGAGATGCGACTGAACACGATGAAGCCGGGGCCGGGCAGCAAGCGCGCGCGCCTGCGTGTCGGTAGAGGCGCCTCGGCGGGGCAGGGCAAGACCTGCGGCAAGGGCGGCAAGGGCCAGAAGGCGCGCAAGGGCGGCTACCACAAGGTCGGCTTCGAGGGCGGCCAGGTGCCGCTGCAGCGCCGCCTGCCCAAGGTGGGTTTCCGCTCGGCCATGCACGCGACGCGCGCCGAGGTCACGCTGACCGATCTGCTGAAGGTGAAGGCCGACCTGATCGACCTCGCCGCGCTGATCGAGGCTTCGGTCGTGCCGGCGAAGACCGAGCGCGCCAAGGTGATCCTGTCGGGCGAGATCACGCGCGCCGTCACACTGCAGGGTCCGTCCGTAGTGCCGACCAAAGGCGCGCGCGCGGCCATCGAGAAGGCGGGCGGGAAAATCAGCTGATGGCGACTACGGCAGGCAATGCGGCACTCGCGCTCGGTGAAGTCACGCGCTTCAGCGAGATGCGCCGTCGCCTGATCTTCCTGCTGGGGGCGCTGATCGTCTACCGCATCGGCACATTCGTGCCGGTGCCCGGCATCGACCCGGTCGCGCTCGCGCGGCTGTTCGACAGCCAGGAAGGCACGATCCTCGGCCTGTTCAACATGTTCTCCGGCGGCGCACTCGAGCGCCTGTCGATCTTCGCGATGGGCGTCATGCCCTACATTTCCGCGTCGATCATCATGCAGATGATGGCGGTGGTGGTGCCGTCGATGGCGGCCATCAAGAAGGAAGGCGAATCGGGCCGGCGCAAGATCACCCAGTGGACGCGCTACTTCACGGTCGTGCTGGCGTTGTTCCAGAGCTTTGCCGCAGCGACAGCCTTCCAGAACCAGGGCGTCGTAATCTACCCGGGGTTCCTGTCCTTCACCCTGACGGCCGTCTTGACGATGACGACGGGAACCATGTTCCTGATGTGGCTCGGCGAGCAGATCACCGAGCGCGGCATCGGCAACGGTATCTCGATGCTGATCCTTGCGGGCATCATCTCGGGCCTGCCGTCGGCGATCGGCGGCACTTTCCAGCAGGTGAACAGCGGCGAGATGAATCCCGCGTTCGCGATCATCCTGCTGATCCTGATCGGCGCGGTCACCGCGTTCTGCGTGTTCGTCGAGAGCGGCCAGCGCCGCATCCCGGTGAACTACGCCAAGCGCCAGGTCGGCCGCCGCATGTACGCAGGCCAGACCAGCCACCTGCCGTTCAAGCTCAATATGGCCGGCGTGATTCCGGCGATTTTCGCCTCGTCGCTGCTGCTGTTCCCCGCGACGCTCGCGAGCTTCTTCGGCACCGGCGAAGCCGGCACCTGGCTGCAGACGGTCGCCGCCGCGCTCGGCTGGGGCCAGCCGCTGCATCTGCTGATCTACGGCGGCCTGATCATCTTCTTCTGCTTCTTCTACACCGCGCTCGTGTTCAATTCGCGCGAGACGGCCGAGAACCTGAAGAAAGGCGGAGCGTTCATCCCCGGTATCCGGCCCGGCCAGCAGACTGGCGAATACATCGACAAAGTGCTGACGCGCCTCACTGTCTGGGGCGCCGCGTATGTCGCTGGCGTCTGCCTGCTGCCGGAGATTCTGATGTCCTACGGCCGCGTGCCGTTCTACTTCGGCGGCACCTCGCTGCTGATCATGGTGGTCGTGACCATGGACTTCGTGGCCCAGCTGAACGCACACATGATGTCGCACCAGTACGAGGGCCTGATGAAGAAGGCCAACCTGCGCGGGTTCGGCGGCAAGAGGGGTTCGTGAGATGAAGGTTCGTCCATCGGTCAGGAAAATCTGCAAGAACTGCAAGATCGTGCGGCGCAAGGGCGTCGTGCGGGTGATCTGTTCCTCCGACGCCCGCCACAAGCAGCGTCAAGGTTGAGGAAAGTGGCTTTTTCACGTAAACTGCCGTGTTTTTCGCGGCTCGGGGACCAATAGCCATGGCGCGTATTGCCGGCATCAATATTCCGGTCAACAAGCACATCTGGGTGGGGCTGATGCACATCTACGGCATTGGCCGCTCGCGTGCCCTGTCGGTCTGCAAGACCGCCGGCATCGACCCGTCGACGCGGGTGCGCGACCTGACCGAGCCCGAGGTGAATGCGCTCCGGGCCCAGGTCACGCGCTTCATGGTCGAGGGCGACCTGCGCCGCGAGAATTCGATGAGCCTGAAGCGGCTCATGGACCTCGGCTGCTACCGGGGCATCCGTCACCGCAAGGGCCTGCCGGCGCGCGGGCAGCGCACGCGCACCAACGCGCGCACCCGCAAGGGCCCGCGCCGCGCAGCGATCAAGACCAACGTACAGGCGGGCAAGGTTTGATGAGCGAACAGAAAGCCGATCCGGCTGCCGAAACGAAGACTGAGACCGCCGCCGCGCCGAAGGCGCGCAAGAAGTCGAAGCGCCAGGTGTCCGACGGCGTCGCGCACATCCACGCCTCGTTCAACAACACGATCGTCACGATCACCGACCGACAGGGCAACACGCTCGCCTGGGCGACATCGGGCGGCTCCGGATTCCGCGGCTCGCGCAAGAGCACGCCATTCGCCGCGCAGGTCGCGGCCGAGAAGGCGGGCGTCGCGGCCCAGGAATACGGCCTGCGCACCGTCGAGGTGCGCGTGCGTGGTCCGGGGCCCGGTCGCGAATCCGCGGTGCGTGCCCTGAACGGCTGCGGCCTGAAGGTCACCAGCATCGAGGACGTGACGCCGATTCCGCATAACGGTTGCCGCCCGCCCAAAAAGCGGCGCGTCTGAGGTCGCGAGGACAATGGCAAGATATCTCGGTCCCAAGTGCAAGCTCTCGCGCCGCGAGGGCACGGATCTCTTCCTCAAGAGCGGCATCAAGCCGCTCGAGAGCAAGTGCAAGCTCGAAGTGCCGCCGGGCGGCGTCAAGGGCGACCGCCGCACGCGGCTGTCCGGCTACGGCGTGCAGCTGCGCGAGAAGCAGAAGCTGCGTCGCATGTACGGCGTGCTCGAGCGGCAGTTCCGCAACTACTACACGAAGGCCGCGGGCCGCCCGGGATCGACCGGCGAGAACCTGCTGCGCTTCCTCGAGGGCCGCCTGGACAACGTCGTCTACCGCATGGGTTTCGCCGCGACGCGCGCCGAGGCCCGCCAGCTCGTGTCGCACAAGGCGATCGAGGTGAACGGCGACCGGGTCAACGTGCCGTCGTACCAGTGCGCGGCCGGCGACACCATCGCCGTGCGCGAGAAGTCCCGCGAGCAGGCGCGCATCGCCGCCGCGCTCGCGATCGCGACGCAGGTCGGGCTGCCCGACTGGGTCGAAGTGGACGACAAGAAATTCACCGGCACGCTGAAAGCGTTGCCGGACCGTGACCAGATCCTCCCGGACATCAACGAGAACCTGGTCGTCGAACTCTATTCGAAGTAAGGGTGACGGCAATGCAAGGATCCGCCACGGAATTCCTCAAGCCCCGCTCGGTCAAGGTGACCGAAACGGCGGCGCGACAGGCGCGCATCGTGATCGAGCCGTTCGAGCGCGGCTTCGGCCACACGCTCGGCAATGCGCTCAGGCGCGTGCTCCTCTCCTCGATGCCCGGCTGCGCCGTGACCGAGGTCGAGATCGAGGGCGTGCTGCATGAGTACACGAGCATCGAAGGCGTCCAGGAGGACGTCGTCGAGATCCTGCTCAACCTGAAGTCGGTCGCGATCGAGATGCACACGCGCGACTCGGTCGAGCTGCGCCTGCAGAAGAAAGGGCCCGGTCCGGTGACCGCCGGCGACATCCAGATCGACCACGACGTCATCGTCGTCAATCCGGATCTCGTCATCGCCAACCTGAACAAGCCCGTGGAACTCGCGATGAACCTGAAGATCGAGCGCGGCCGCGGCTATCGCCCGGCAGTGCAGCGGCTCGAGTTCGAGGAGCAGAGCCGCCCGATCGGGCGCCTGCAGCTCGACGCGTCGTTCTCGCCGGTGCGCCGCGTGACCTACGGCATCGAGTCCGCGCGCGTCGAGCAACGCACCGACCTCGACAAGCTGATCATCGACATCGAGACCAATGGCACGATCAACCCGGACGAGGCGATCCGCCGTGCGGGCGGGATCCTGAAGGAACAGCTGACGGTATTCGTGGACCTCGAAGGCCAGGGCGAGTCGCCGAGCCGCGATGCGGGCCCGCTGCCGGATCCGATCCTGTTGCGCCCGGTGGACGAGCTCGAACTGACGGTCAGGAGCGCCAACTGCCTGAAGGCCGAGAACATCCATTACATCGGCGACCTGGTGCAGCGCACCGAGGTCGAGCTCCTGCGTACGCCGAACCTCGGCAAGAAGTCGCTGACCGAAATCAAGGAAGTCCTGGAGAGCCACGGACTGACGCTCGGCATGCGCATCGACGGCTGGCCGCCGGCGTCGCTGCGCCGCGAAGACGAGCTGCGTTCGGCCTGAGCGCGCCCACGGGATAAAGACTCATGCGACACCAACTTTCGGGACGCCAGCTTTCGCGCAACAGCTCCCATCGCCGGGCGCTGATGCGGAACATGTCCGTGGCGCTGCTCCGCGAGGAGAAGATCCGCACGACACTGCCGAAGGCGAAGGAACTGCGCCGCGTCGTGGAACCGCTGATCACGCTCGGCAAAAGCGGTTCGGATGCCGACCGCCGCCGCGCCTGGTCTGCGCTTCGCGACAAGGCCGTGGTCGAGAAGCTGTTCGGCGATATCGGGCCGCGCTTCCGCACCCGTGCCGGCGGCTACACGCGCATCCTGAAGATGGAGCCGCGCCCGGGCGATTCCGCGCCGATGGCATTCATGCAGCTGGTCGAAGGCGATGCCGCCGTGGCGCCCGCGCCCGAGGACAAGCCGGCCAGGAAGAAAGCGCCAAAGAAAAAGGCCGCCGCCAAAACCGAGGCCGCGCCGAAGCGCCGGAAGAAAGCCGCGGCCTGAGGTTTCCAAACCGAAAGGGGACGCACCACTTTGGTCGCCATTGAGAAGCCGGGGTCACCGCCGGCTTTTTTCATCAGTGAGGAGAGTGTCATGGGTCTGCTGCAGGAATTCAGAGAATTCGCGATGAAGGGCAATGTCCTGGACATGGCCGTCGGCATCATCATCGGCGCCGCATTCGGCAAGATCGTGTCCGCACTTGTGGATTCCATCGTCATGCCGCCGCTCGGCTGGGCGATCGGGGGCGTCAATTTCGCGGACCTGGCCGTCGTGCTCGGCACCAATGCGGCGACCGGCGAACCGGTCGCCATCCAGTACGGCCAGTTCCTTCAGGCGCTGCTCGACTTCCTGATCATCGCGCTCGCGATCTTCATGGCGCTCAAGGCCATCAACCGACTGAAGAAGCCCCAGCCGGTGACGATCGCCCCGCCGCCGCCGCCGCCGCGCGAGGAAGTGCTGCTGACCGAGATCCGGGACCTGCTGCGGCAGCGCTAGCACGCCGCGACGGCAAACGCCTCACGCGTCAGGTTCTGCGGCGCGCCGGTTGCCCGCGCGACGACGTTGTCCTCGATCCGGACGCCGCCCCAGGGCCGGAGCGCATCGACCTTCGCCCAGTGGATCGCGCGCCCGCGCGCGTCGCCTTGCGCCTGCGCCAGCAGTGAATCGATGAAGTAGATTCCCGGCTCGATGGTCACGACGAATCCCGCCTCGAGCGGCCTCGTAAGCCGCAGGTACGGATGCCCTTTGGGCTTCGCGAGCGTGCCGCCTTCCGCGCTCGCCATGAAGCCGCCGGCGTCGTGCACCATCAGGCCCAGCAGGTGGCCGATGCCGTGCGGAAAGAAAACCGAGGTCACGCCGGTTTCGACCGCCGCATCCGCCGAACCGGAAACCAGGTCCTGTTCGACCAGGATCCCCGCGATCGCGCGATGCGCCGCGAGATGGATATCGCGGTAGTCGGTGTCGGGCCGCACCAGATCGGCAAGCTTGAGCTGCGCGGCGTCGAGCGCATTGATCAGGTCCTGAAACCCGCCCGGCGCCGCCGCATACGTGCGTGTGATGTCGCAGGCATACCCCGCATGCTGGGCGCCGGCATCGATCAGGAACGATTTCACGCCCGCCGGCTGCCGGTGGTCCAGCAGCTGGTAATGCAGCACCGCCGCGTGGGTGTCGAAGGCGATGATGTTGTTGTAAGGCAACTCTTCCTCGCGCACGCCGGCCGCCCGGCAGTAGGCGAGGTGAATCTCGTACTCCGAAGCACCCGACCGAAAGCCGGCTTCCGCCGCCCGGTGTGCGCGCACACCGGCGGCCGTCGCCTGCGTCATGCAGGCGAGTTCATAAGGCGTCTTGACGGCACGGGCATAGTCCAGACGGGCCACGACCGCCGGCGGGTCGTAATCGCCCAGCCCATCGGTTGCGGGCGCAGGCTCGCCCAGCACAGCCCATCGGGCCTTGCCGCCCAGAAGGCTCCTGAGGGCGTCTGGGGAGCGCACCACCTGCAAGTCGAAGGAATCCACCCAGTAACCGGCCGGCACGGCGGGCGGCAGGTACCAGTAGTCATCCGGCTGATGGAAAACGAGTTTTGGGCGGTTTCCAGGCCGGTACACGACGAAGGAATCCGGGCTGCCATCAGGCAGCCACGCCCGGTAACGCGGATTCGGCCGGAATGGGTAGCTGCTGTCGTCGAGGTAGTAATAACGCAGGCTGCCGGAGCCCACGATCAGGCCGTCATAACCACCCGCGGCGAGTGCCTCGTCGGCAACGGCCATCAGCCGGCGCAGATGGTCGCCATACAGCGTCGCCTGTTTGGTCAATGCCATTCCGCCTCCCGCGCCATCACGTCACCGAAGCGTAGCCGCTGGCGGCGCGATTGGCCACGTGCTGCACGGACAGCGAAATAGTGTCGCTGATTTGCGACCGTTGCTAACGCGGGCAATCGCGGTAAAATCGATGCACGCGCCGAAGCCCCGATGCGTGAAAATCAGGTGTATTCGTCGCGGACTCGCCTTTCTCACTAAACGAAATGAACTGGGGTAACTGACGATGAATGCAAATCTCCTGGGCGCCATTGCGGTTGCCCTCGTATTGGGTGCCTGCGGTGCCAAGCAGGATGTGGAAATTCCGGCCGAAGAACCGGCTGCTCCGGCGCAGGAAGTGACGCCAGCGCCGGAAGCGACTGATCCGGCGATGATCGATCCGGCGACCGGTGAAGTCCCGGCCGATCCAAACGCCGTGCCTGCGGATCCGAACGCAGCGCCGGCCGATCCGGCTGTGGAAGAAGTCCCGCCGGCGCAGTAAGCAATTACTGTATTTGAGTCCCATCGGCCGGGTGGACGGCGCGGCACACACCGCGACTTCCTCCCGGCCGTTCTGTTTCCGGTGAGCCGCCATGCCGATCACCATCCGTGAAGCAAAAGCCTCCCGGTCCGACTGCGACTGGATCGAGGAAATCTACGGCGAATATCTCGCCGACCTGACCGCCGATACGACCGGTGTATTCCCGTCGCTGACGACCACCGGCCAGAGCATCTCCGAAATCATCCAGGGCTGGTTCCACGACGACCGCCAGACGGTGTTCGTGATCCTGCGCGAGAACGAGCCCACCGGCTTCGCCGTGGTGCAGCGGGTGCACACCCTGCCGGACGACAAGGCCCGGCATTACCGCCTGAGCGAGTTCTTCATCCGCCGCCCGTTCCGCGGCAAGGGCGTCGGCCGCGGCGCCGCGATGATCCTGTTCGCGCGCTATGCGGGTGAGTGGACCATCGCCGAGCAGTCACGCAACGCCGATGCGATCCGTTTCTGGCAGCGCGTCGTATCCGAATTCACCAACAACAAGTTCCGCGAGAAGCGCGGGCAGGGCGAAGTCGAGCACATCTTTACGAGCGCGGGTGCGGCGGCGCGGTGATTCAATACCGGCGTCGGGGCCGCTGAAAGCGTTTCCGCGGAGGGGTTTATCCCCTTCGCGTATGTATAACGTAAATTGGCGTATCATCCAGCCGTGGGGATGTGGAGAACAGCTACCGGGTTCTGGGAATGGCTCGGCTGGCGAAAACTATTCCTATTCGGCGGCTTCTGGACGGGCGCCCTGCCATTCGCCGCCTATCTCATTACGCACGGCCTTGGACTGCTAGGCGTGCCAATCGGGATATCGACTTTTGCCTATGTGGTGCTCGCCATTGCGGGCCTATTTGGATTTCTGCTGGTACATCTGTTTCGGCGGCTGCATGAAACAGAAATTCTGATTGAGCCGAAATTGCATCTCGGCTTTGACAAGGCCAAGTGTATCCGCGATGTGCATTTCCCCTATGGGGGGATGTCTCGATTCGTAAGTGTTACGGTGTCTGGTCAGGAGCACATCAGCATTCCAGATACTTGCGTCTATCTTCATTCGGTTGAATTGATCTGCGAGGACGGATCAATTGAGAGAGTTGATATCGAAGGGTCTCCGCCGTTGGAATGGGCGCAATCTCCTGGGCATGTCGTTGCTTACGACCCGAGAACCCTGCATTCGGGTCGCGAATCGCTCATAAATGTATTGCGATGCACGGACAAACCATATCCGGCCGATATCTACATTTGCTCGCCGCAATTGCTCATAAGAGAAGGCGGCGCAATGGGGATAGAAGGAATTTACAAGGTTACAGTGCGCGCTTCTGGAGAAGGGACGGGGAAGTTTGCTGAAGTTGTGCTCAAGATTATCTGGGACGGCGTGGACGTAAAATCACTGAGGGCGGAAGTATGGCAACCGGGAAATATCTGAGTCTTGAAGAAGCGCGTAAACACAAGCGCATTGAACGCTTCGTTAAGGAACATTCGACTACAGGCAATAAGAAGCAGTTCGACTTACTTCTTCACAAGATGGCTAAAAAGCCTTCAAAAGCCGAGTGAACATCGCTTCCGGGTTGTGGCGCATGTTGAAGCGATATTCAAACTCGCCGAGGTACTTGGGAAGATGCTTTTTCGACACATGAATGTGTGTGCCGCGAATGGAATTCTTGAGACGGCTCCAGAAGTTCTCTATCGAGTTCGTATGGACTTTGCCGCGCACCCATTCCTCGCGGCCATGATTGACGCGGTTCAGCGTGTAGCCTTTGCGGTCCATGTGATCGTAGGCGACCCACTCATCCGTGAGCAGCGTCGATCCCTTCGCTACGTTCGCTTCGATGATCGGCTGGATCGTAGCGCGGTTGGTGCGATCCACAACCTGAGTCATCACGTTCCCGCCGCGCTCCAGCATCCCGAACACGGCAGTTTTCTTGGTGCCGCGTCCCGGTTTGCCAGAACCCTTCACGCGAGGTTTACCGCCTACATACGTTTCGTCGGCTTCCACATCGCCAGACAGGCCATCGTCGCCGTCCGTCACTGCCATGTACTTGCGAATCTCATGGCCCATGCGCCACGCCGTCTTGTACGTCACACCAAGCTGGCGCTGGAGTTCCTTGGCAGGGACGCCATGCCGGGAAGTCGTGAACAGGTACATGGCGTAGAACCACTTCTGGAGGGCCGTGTGGGACGCCTCAAAGGGTGTGCCGACCATCGGATGAACATGGTGGCCGCACCAAGAGCACTGATAGGCGGGCAGCTTCGTGATGCGGGAGAACTTACCGTGCTTGCCGCACTTGGGGCAGTCCAATGCCAGCCCGAACCGCAGTTCCATCAGGTGATCGAGACAGGCTTCGTCAGTGGGGAACCGTTTGAAGAAGTCGGCAACCGTGAACTGCTTGGCCATCGCTTTCCCTCCAGTACGGGGAGAGTATGGCCGATCTAGTTACATACGTCAAGGGGATAATCCCCTCCGCGGAAACGTTTCCGGACACCTGGTTCATTTCGCGAGAGACCTGCTCCGCCTGTTCCAGCGCGCGCAGCACGTTTTCTCCGGCCAGCAGCTTGAGGTCTTCATCGCTCCAGCCGCGGCGGATCAGTTCCGCGAACAGGTTGGGGTACATCGAGACATCCGACAGGCCCTCCGGCCATTCGGTGTTGCCATCGAAGTCCCCACCGATGCCCACGTGCCGGACGCCGGCCACCCGGCGCACGTAGTCGATCTGGTCCGCGACCGCCGCAATGGTGGTCTTCGGGATCACGATGCCCGCTTTCAGCTCCTCGAACAGGGCGGTTCGTTCCGCGTCGCTCTTGACGTCGTACGCGCGCCGGTTGAATTCCTCGATCAGCGGCTGCATCACGCGGGCGACGGCCGGGTCGGTGAAGCCCGCGACGAAGGTGACCATCACCACGCCGCCGTTCGCGGGGAGCATCTTCAGCACCTCGTCGGGCACATTCCGCGGCACGTCGCAGACGCCCTTGGCGGAGGAGTGCGAGAAGATCACCGGCGCGCGCGACACGCGGATCGCGTCCGCCATCGTGTCGGCGGACGTATGCGAGAGATCCACCAGCATGCCGATGCGGTTCATCTCAAGCACGACCTGCTCGCCGAAGGGCGTCAGGCCGTTGTGGCGCGCCGGCAGGTCTGCCGCCGAATCCGCCCAGGCGGTATTCGTATTGTGCGTCAGTGTCATGTAGCGCACGCCCAGGTCGTAATAGCTGCGCAGCAGCGCCAGCGAATTCTCGATGGCGTGTCCGCCCTCGATGCCGAGCATCGAGCCGATGCGCCCGGCTTTCCTCGCATTGCGGATGTCCTCGGCCGTGCCCGCGAGCTGCAGCGCCTCGGGATAACGCGCGATCACGCGACGCATGAGGTCGATCTGCTCGAGCTGCGTGCGCGCCATGCCTTCCTTCAGCTCGCCCGGAATGTAGACGGACCAGAACTGCGCACCCACGCCACCCGCGCGCAGCCGCGGAATATCCGTCTGGCCCCGGGCCGGTTTGCTCAGGTCGTAAGCGGCGACGTCGCCGGGCGCCACCTTGTCCGTGCGGATGGCCCAGGGCAGGTCGTTGTGGCCGTCGAACAGGATGCCCTCGGCCAGCACGTGCTTCGCATGTTCGAGATGCGCCGGCGTCGGCGCCGATGCCGACGCAATGCTTGCGGACAGGAACCCGATTGCCAGGATGGTGGCACGCAAAACCATGGCTCAGTCCTCCCTTACCTTGACGGTTACTGTCTGTTTTCCCGACAGCTCGAACCCGAGCTCGATCGTGAACGAGCCACCCGGGGCCAGCGATTGCTTCAGGCCGAACAGCATGATGTGCAAGCCGCCCGGTTCGAATGCGACAACTTCATTCGCGCCGACGTGCAGCGTCGAGACCGGCCGCATGCGCGCGACGCCTTCCACGACCGTCGTGCGATGCGCTTCGGCGCTCGCGGCGACGTCGCTCCGGATCGTCAGCAACCGGTCGGATTTCCCGCCGGTGTTGTCAATGCGCAGATACACGGCTGCGACCTGCGCACCGGGCGGGGAGGAGCGAGCCCAGGCGGATTCCAGCCTGATTCCGGCCGCCATCGCGAAGCCGGCAACCAGGGCCGCGGGCAGAAGCAGCGACAGCATCAGCGCGCGTTTCATGCCGCCTTCCGTCCCCGCGCCAGCACGCGCTTCAGGTAACGCCCGGTGAAAGAGCCGCTCGCCCGCGCGAGCTGTTCGGGGGTACCCTCGGCGACGATCTCGCCGCCGCCGTCGCCGCCTTCCGGCCCGAGGTCGATGACCCAGTCCGCGGTCTTGATCACGTCGAGATTGTGCTCGATGACGATGACGGTGTTGCCCTCGTCGCGCAGGCGGTGCAGCACGGCGAGCAGGTGCTTGACGTCCTCGAAATGCAGTCCGGTGGTCGGCTCGTCCAATATATAGAGTGTCCGGCCGGTCGCGCGCTTGGAGAGTTCCTTCGCGAGCTTCACGCGCTGGGCTTCCCCGCCGGAGAGTGTCGTCGCATTCTGGCCGAGCCGCACGTACGACAACCCGACGTCGAGCAACGTCTGCAGCTTGGTCGCGACCACCGGCACCGCCTGGAAGAAGATCGCCGCGTCCTCGATGGTCATGTCGAGAACTTCGTGGATGTTCCTGCCCTTGTAGCGCACGTCCAGCGTCTCGCGGTTGTAGCGCCGGCCCTTGCAGACGTCGCAGGCCACGTAGACATCCGGCAGAAAGTGCATCTCGACCTTGATGACGCCGTCGCCCTCGCAGGCCTCGCAGCGACCGCCCTTGACGTTGAAGCTGAACCGGCCCGGCTTGTAGCCGCGCGAGCGCGACTCCGGCGTGCCGGCAAACAGTTCGCGGATCGGCGTGAACAGTCCCGTATAAGTCGCGGGGTTCGAGCGCGGCGTGCGGCCGATCGGGCTCTGATCGATGTCGATGACCCGATCGATCGCGCCCAGGCCGTCGATGCCGGCGCAGGCGGCCGGCTGCTCCGCGATGAGATCGAGCGAGCGCGCGGCCAGCCGGTAGAGCGTGTCGTTGACGAGCGTGGACTTGCCCGACCCGGAGACACCGCTCACGCAGGTGAAAAGCCCGACCGGAAAGGCGACATCGATGGCCTTCAGGTTGTTGCCGCTCGCCTGGCGCAGGCGCAGCTGCTGCTTCGGATTGCGCGCCCGCCGCCGGTCGGGGATCTCGATGCGCTTGCGGCCGGAAAGATACTGGCCGGTCAGCGATGCCGGGCTCGCTTCGATCTCCGCCGGCGTGCCCTGGGCGACGATGCGCCCGCCGTGCACTCCGGCGCCGGGCCCAAGGTCCAAGACGTGATCCGCCTGGCGGATCGCATCCTCGTCGTGCTCGACGACAATGACGGTATTACCGAGGTCGCGGAGGCGATGCAGCGTGTCGAGCAGGCGCTGGTTGTCGCGCTGGTGCAGGCCGATCGACGGCTCGTCCAGGATGTACATGACGCCGACCAGTCCCGAGCCGATCTGGCTCGCGAGCCGGATGCGCTGCGCTTCGCCGCCGGACAGCGTCTCGGCGCTGCGGTCGAGCGTCAGGTAGTCGAGTCCGACGTCGACCAGGAATCCGAGCCGGTCGGTGATTTCCTTGACGATCTTCGCCGCGATCGTCGCGCGCCAGCCCTCCAGCGCGAGCCCGTTGAAGAACCCCAGCGCGCCGCGCACCGGCATCGCGGAGATCGACGGCAGCGCCGTGCCGCCGACGAATACGTGCCGGGCCGGGCGGGCGAGGCGAGCGCCGTCGCATTCCGGGCAACGCCGCGTACCGAGATAGCGTGCGAGTTCCTCGCGCACGGCCATGGATTCGGTCTCGTGGTAGCGGCGTTCGAGGTTCGGGAGTATTCCCTCGAATTTGTGCTTGCGCCGGGTCGTCCGGCCGCGCGAATCGAAGTAGCGAAACTCGATCTCCTCGCTGCCGCTGCCTTCCATCATCACTTCGCGCGCCCGCGGCGGCAGGTTCGCATACGGCGCTTCGGGATCGAAGCGGTAGTGATCGGCGAGCGCCTGGATCATCTGGTAGTAGTAGGCATTGCGCCGGTCCCAGCCACGCACGGCCCCGCTCGCGAGCGACAGCTGCGGATGACTGACGACCCGGTCCGGATCGAAGAACTGCTTGATGCCGAGCCCGTCGCAGCCCGGGCAGGCGCCATGCGGGTTATTGAACGAGAACAGCCGCGGTTCGAGCTCCGGCAGCGAATAGCCGCAGACCGTGCAGGCGAACTTGTCGGAGAACAGCAGTTCCTCGCGCTTCGGATCGTCGAGGAAGGCGATGCGCGCAACGCCTTCCCCGAGCCGGAGCGCCGTCTCGAAGGATTCGGCGAGGCGCTGCTGCAGGTCCGGGCGCACTTTCAGGCGGTCGATGACCGCCTCGATAGTCTGCTTGCGCTTCGGGTCGAGCTTCGGCGTCGCGTCGAGCTCGACGTAGCGGCCGTTGATGCGCGCGCGCACGAAGCCCTTGCCGCGCAGTTCCTCGAGCGCCTGCAGGTGCTCGCCCTTGCGACCGGCGATCACCGGCGCGAGCAAGGCAATCGCCGTGCCATCCTGCAGCGCCAGCACCTGGTCCACCATCTGGCTCACGGTCTGGGCCGTGAGGTCGAGCCCGTGATCCGGGCAGCGCGGGATGCCGGCGCGGGCATACAGCAGGCGCAGGTAGTCGTAGATCTCGGTGACCGTGCCGACGGTCGAGCGCGGATTGTGCGAAGTCGATTTCTGTTCGATCGAGATCGCGGGAGACAGGCCCTCGATCGAATCCACGTCCGGTTTTTCCATCATGGACAGGAACTGGCGCGCGTAGGCGGAGAGCGATTCCACGTAGCGCCGCTGGCCTTCCGCATAGATCGTATCGAAGGCGAGCGACGACTTGCCGGAGCCTGAAAGCCCGGTGAATACGATCAGGCGGTCGCGCGGCAGCTCGAGATCGAGACCCCGGAGATTGTGCGTGCGCGCGCCGCGGATGAGGATCGATTTGGACATTGGGCAGCCTGATAGAATAGCCCGCCCGTTCCGGGCACCGCAAAGGGATTTCCAGTGGCCTTGCCGTCTGGCGCGGCGCTCCTGCCCGCCGAGCGTCGTGTCGTTGCATCCCTGGCCGCGATCTACGCGACGCGGCTGCTCGGGCTCTTTCTGCTGCTGCCGGTCCTCGCGCTGCACGCGGGGTCGTTGCCCGGCGCAACGCCTTTGCTAGCGGGGCTCGCGGTCGGCGCCTACGGCCTCGCCCAGGCCATCATGCAGATTCCATTCGGCGCGTGGTCGGACCGCATCGGGCGCAAGCCGCTGATCATCATCGGACTCGTCCTGCACATCGCGGGTTCCGCGCTGGGCGCCGTCGCGGGCAGCGCCTGGGCGGTCATCGTCGCGCGCATCGTGCAGGGACTGGGCGCCGTTTCGGGGCCGGTGATGGCGCTGCTCGGGGACCTGACGCGCCCGGCGTCGCGTACGCGCGCGATGCTCATCATCGGCATGAGCATCGGCGCGTCTTTCGTGCTGTCCCTGGTCGCGGGTCCGCTGCTCGCGGGCGCGATCGGCGTGTCGGGGGTGTTCATGCTGATCGGCGCGCTGGGGGCGCTCGCGCTCGGTATCGTGCTGTTCGCCGTGCCGGCGGAGCCGCCGCGGCCGACGCAGCCGGCGGCCCGCTCGTGGCGGAGCGTCCTGACCCGACCGCTCATGCCGTATTTCGCCGGCATCTTCGTGCTGCACCTGACCCTGACCGCGACCTTCATCGCCGTGCCGCATGCGCTTCGGGATCTGCATGGCATCGAAGCCGCGCGTCACTGGATCGTGTATGTCGCCGTATTTGGCGCCTCGCTCCTGCTGACCCTGCCGCTGGTGCTCTGGTCGGAACGCAGTCGCCATGCGGGCCGGGCGGCATTCGCGGCGGGCGCGCTGCTGGCCGCCGCGCTGCTCGCACTGGCCTGGGGCGAGGACGATCTCGGCGGGCTTGCCGCAGCCCTGGCCTTGTATTTCGGCGCGTTCAACTTCCTGGAGGCGCGCTTGCCCGCAGCGCTGACGGAAGCCGCGGGCGAGGCCTCGCGGGGCGCCGCGCTCGGTATATTCGCGACCTGCCAGTTCGCCGGCGCGTTCGCAGGTGGCGTCGTCGGCGGGGCGCTGCTCGGCACCGGCGCGGCGGGACCCGCGATCTTCATCGCGGGCGCCATCGCGGTGTTCGCCTGGCTCCCGCTGGCGCGCCGGACCGGTGTTTCCGGCGCGATTTTTAACGCAGGCACCCGATAACCGATGCGCCGGCCGGCGGCGGGCGACTACAATTGCGTGACCGGACAATAAAAGGGGATCGTCATGGCCCGCGGCATCAATAAAGTCATCCTGATCGGCCACCTGGGACAGGATCCCCAGCAGCGCGCCATGCCTTCCGGCAAAGCCGTCGTGAATCTGCGCATGGCGACCACCGAACAATGGCGCGACAAGCAGACGGGCGAGAACAAGGAAGCGACGGAATGGCACAACGTCGTGATGTTCGACCGCCTGGCGGAGATCGCCGCCGAGTATCTGCGCAAAGGCTCGCAGCTTTATATCGAAGGCCGCCTGCGCACGCGCAAGTGGCAGGACAAGGAAGGCCAGGACCGCTACTCGACTGAAATCGTCGCGAACGAGATGCAGATGCTCGGCGGCCGCGGCGGTGCGGGCGGCGGCGGCGAGCGCAGCGCGCCGCGCGGGGAGGCCGCCAGCCCGCGACAGGAGCCGGCGGGAGTAGCCGAATCCTTCGACGACGACATCCCGTTTTAGCCCGGAAACGCTGCTTTCTGTGACCGGTTTGGCGTCCTGCCGGACCGCATTAAGTCACCATCGGGCTGATTTACCGTAGGGAGATCGTGCCCGATGACGCTGGAGCAGGACCAGCTCCCGGAAAGCCCGTTACGCGAGGCTCTGGCGACGTGGTTTGACCGCGCGTCGGGCTGGCTCGTGCTCGTCTGTATTGTTGTTGCGGGTTTCGCCGCCTACCTGGGTTTCGGGTTGCCGGCGGCCTCGGGCACGACCCTGTCGCTGGTGCTGATCGCGGTGGCGTCGGTCGCTACCATCGCCGTCGTCTGGCAGGCATCCCTGTTGCATGACCTCTCGCCATGGCGCCGCGCCGCCTGGCGCTGGATTGGCCTGGCAGCCGCGCTCGAACTGGCGGGGTTGCTGGCCGGCAACGTGGCAGCGGCCTATGCGCTGCCGGCGCTGTCGGCCTTCGCCGGCTGGCTCCACATCGCCTTCTTGCCCTGCGCGGCGATCTCGGCCGCTGCGCTCCTGTGGTCAAGCCGAGGTTCGGCGTTCGGCCTGCAGTTCTGGCTCGAGACCGCGATCGTCGTGCTCTGTATCGGCGCATTGCTCTGGCTGGTCGTTCCGCACGCGGTCGCACCGATGCCGATGCTGGCCGGAGGCGCGCCGCCCGGCGCCCCCTGGGCTGCCGTCCTCGATGGCGCCTTGATTCTCGTCGCCGCGATCCTGTTGCTGCGCCGTTCCGACTGGCAGGGGTGGCCCGGACTCGTGACATTCGCATACGCGCTCGCCGGGCTCGCCGCCGCGCGGCTGCTCGAGCTGGTCGGCGCGGGGATGGTCGCCGGTGCGACGCCCTTGCGGTTGCTGTCGCTGGCGACGCTCGCGTTGGCTGCGCAGTTCGACTACCTGCGCAACGAACGCCTTGCGCCGCCGATGAACGTGTCGGAACGCGGCTCGCCGATCCCGGCGCTGGTGCCCCACGCCTCGCTGGTGCTGGCAGGCTATGCGCTTCTGCTCCAGCATGCGGGTACGCTCGAGCAGCCGGCGGTGCTGATCGCCTCCGTCGTCTGCCTTTCCGCCGTGCTCCTGTTCGCACGCCAGGTCCTCGCAACCGGCTTTGCGGTGGCGCTGCATACCGGCCTCGCCACGCGCTCGGCCGAGGCGCGTTTTGCCGCGCTGATCCGGAACACGACCGACGTCATCGCGATACTCGGTGCGGACGGCTCGATCCGCTACGTCACGGCGACCGCGGAGCGGATCTTCGGGTATTCCGCGGAGGCATTGATCGGCCGGCCGCTGGAGGAACTCGTGTCGCTGGACGATCGCGCGCGGCTGCGCAGCTTCCTCGCCCGCGACCTCGAGCACCCGGGCGCCACCGCGACATTCGAGGCGCGCATTCCCCGGGGCGACGAACGGCAGCGCATCGTCGAGATCTACGGAACCAACATGGACGAGGACCCGTCCATCCGCGGCCGCCTGCTGAACCTGCGCGACATGACCGACCGGAAGGGCATGGAAGAGCAGCTGCGCCGACTGGCATTCCACGATCCGCTGACGCTGCTCGCCAATCGTGCGCTGTTCCGCGACCGCGTCGAGCATGCGCTGGCCGTGAGCAAGCGCAACAATCGCGGCGTCGCGGTCATGTTCGTCGACCTCGACAACTTCAAGAAGATCAACGATTCGCTGGGCCATTCGCATGGCGACCGTGTGCTGCACAAGAGCGCCCAGCGCATCTCCAAGACGACCCGGAATGGCGACACCGTGGCGCGCCTCGGCGGCGACGAGTTCGCGGTGCTGTTCGAGAATCTCACCGGCAAGGAGCCGGTGATCGAGATCGCGGCGCGGATCGTCGAAACACTGCAGGAATCGCTGGACCTTCCGGGACCCGACATGCGTGTCGGCGCCAGTATCGGCGTCGCCTTCGCGACCCCGGAAGACGGAGTCGAGGACCTGATGCGCAACGCGGACGTTGCGATGTATTCCTCGAAGGCGCAGGGCAAGGGTCGCTACACGATCTACGAGCCGGCGATGAATCGCGCGCAGGACAAGCGCCAGGAGATGGAAACCCAGATTGCGAAAGCGCTGCTCGACAACCAGTTCCTGCTGCATTACCAGCCGATTGTCGAGCTGAAATCCGGCTACCTGCTGGGCGTCGAGGCCCTGCTGCGCTGGCGCCATCCGCGGCGCGGCCTGCTCCGGCCGGCGGACTTCCTCCGCGTATCCGAGGAAACCGGGCAGATTGTCGCCTTGGGGCGCTGGGTGCTGATGCAGGCCTGTCACGAGGTGCGCGTCTGGCAGGGTCGCCTGCCGCAAGGGCGCCAGATTCGCGCCGCGGTCAATGTCTCGGCGACCCAGCTCGTCAAGTCGGACATCGTCGGCGACGTGGCGGCGGCGCTGCAGACCTCCGGGATCGAGCCGGGTTGCGTGGTCATCGAGCTGACCGAGAGTGTGCTGATGCAGAACTCCGACGAGGTGCTCGCGCAGCTGACGCAACTCAAGAAGCTGGGCGTGCGTATCGCGATCGACGATTTCGGCACCGGCTACTCGTCGCTCTCCTACCTGCATCGGTTCCCGATCGACATATTGAAGATCGACCGTGCGTTCGTGCAGCAGCTCGGCGGCATCGAGGACGGCGCAGGACTGGCGCGGGCGATCATTGCTCTTGGCGATACGCTTGGACTCGAGGTGGTCGCGGAAGGCATCGAGCTCGAGCACCAGCAGCGCGAGCTCGTCAATCTGGGCTGCGTCGCCGGCCAGGGTTACTATTTTTCGAAGCCGGCGTTGCTGAGTGAACTCGAGTATTCGGTGCACATGCAGCGCCGCCGCACGGTCGCCGACACGCTGCCGCCGGGCGCGCGCATCACGGCGACCGGGCGATTCGTGCTCGGCGACCTCAGGACCCCGGATTCCAAGTTCTACGCGACCGGCACGTTCGGCCGCGAGCAGGCAAAGAAAAGCAAGTAAAAACAACGAGTTGAGATGGTGCCGTCAAAACCGGTACGCTTATACCGGACATGAGCGGCCGCCTTTATATCTCGACCTTCGGCTGCCAGATGAACGAATACGACTCGGCCCGCATGGCCGACGTGCTGCGCGCATCCGATGGCCTCGAATTGACCGACGATCCGGAGCAGGCCGACGTCGTGCTGCTGAACACCTGCTCGGTGCGCGAGAAGGCGCAGGAAAAGGTGTTCTCGCATCTCGGCCGGTTCCGCCAGCTGAAAGAACGCAAGCCCGCGCTCGTGATCGGCGTCGGCGGCTGTGTCGCGAGCCAGGAGGGCGAGGGCATCCTCGCGCGCGCGCGATTCGTGGACCTCGTGTTCGGCCCGCAGACCATCCACCGCCTGCCCGCGATGATCGCTTCATTGCGCGCGACCCGCGCGCCGCAGGTGGACGTTTCATTCCCCGAGATCGAGAAGTTCGACCGGCTGCCCGAGCCGCGTGCCGAGGGCGCCACCGCATTCGTCTCGATCATGGAAGGCTGCAGCAAGTACTGCACTTTCTGCGTCGTGCCCTACACCCGCGGCGAAGAGATGAGCCGCCGCTTCGAACAGGTCGTGGCAGAGGTGTCGTCGCTGGTCGCGCAGGGGGTCCGCGAGATCACGCTGCTCGGCCAGAACGTCAATGCCTATCGCGGCCCGATGCAGGATGGCACGGACTGCGATCTCGCGACATTGATCCGCCACATCGCGCGCTTCGACGGTCTCGAGCGCATCCGCTTCACGACGTCGCATCCGCTGGAATTCAACAATGCGCTGGTCGCGGCCTATGCCGACGTGCCGAAGCTCGCGAATTACCTGCACCTGCCGGTGCAGAGCGGCTCCGACCGCATCCTGTCGCTGATGAAACGCGGCTATACGCGGCTCGAATACCGGCAGAAAATCCGCAGGCTACGCGCCGTGCGCCCGGACATCAGCCTGTCGTCGGACTTCATCATCGGTTTCCCCGGCGAGACCGAGGCGGATTTCCAGCAGACACTCGACCTGATCGCCGATGTCGGCTTCGACCAGTCGTTCAGTTTTATCTACAGCCGCCGGCCCGGCACGCCGGCCGCGGCGCTGCCGGACGAGGTGAGCCGTGAGCAGAAGCAGGAACGCCTCGAGCGCTTGCAGGCGCAGCTCGACCTGCAGTCGCGGCGCATCAGCGAGCGCATGGTCGGGAGCACGCAGCGCGTGCTGGTCGAGCGGCCATCGCGCCGCGACCTGCGCGAACTCGCTGGCCGCACCGAGAACATGCGCTGGGTCAACTTCGACGGCCCCGCGGCGCTCGTCAACCGGTTCGCGCAGGTGCGCATCACCGAAGCGAGGCCGAATTCGCTGCGCGGCCGGCTGGTCACTTGAACGCGGTACCCGAATCCAGCGTCGATTTCGGTGCCGGCGACAATGCGCGCCTCGCGTCGCTGTGCGGACCGCTGGACGCCAACCTGCGCCAGCTCGAGGACCGCCTGGGCGTCGAGATCCGCCGCCGTTCCGGGCAATTCGCGCTGAGCGGCGTCAACGCCGCAGTTGCCGCGAGCGTGCTGCGCGCGCTGCACGATCGCGCGGCGGCCCGGCCGGTCTCGCCCGAGGACGTGCATCTCGCGATCCAGGAAGCCGCGATGGGCGGCGTGCCGTCGGAGGACGAGGAGGGCGTCGAGACCGTGCGCGGTCGCATCCGTGGCCGCGGGCCCGTGCAGCAGGAGTACCTGCAGAACATCCGCAGCCATGACCTGACATTCGGCATCGGCCCGGCCGGCACCGGCAAGACCTATCTCGCGGTCGCCTGCGCGGTCGAGGCGTTGCAGCGCGAAACCGTGCGGCGGCTCGTGCTGGTGCGTCCCGCCGTCGAGGCCGGCGAGCGCCTCGGCTTCCTGCCGGGCGACATGTCGCAGAAGATCGACCCGTACCTGCGGCCGATGTACGACGCGCTTTACGAGATGGTCGGCTTCGACCGCGTCGCGCGGCTGATCGAACGCAATGTCATCGAGGTGGCGCCGCTCGCCTTCATGCGCGGCCGCACGCTGAACGAGGCATTCATCATCCTGGACGAGGCGCAGAACACGACGGTCGAGCAGATCAAGATGTTCCTGACGCGCATCGGTTTCGGGTCGCACGCGGTGGTGACGGGCGACATCACGCAGTCCGACCTGCCGGCGCACCGCCAGTCCGGCCTGCGCCACGCGCTCGACGTGCTGGACGGCGTCAAAGGCATCGCGATGACGCGGTTCACCTCGCGCGACGTCGTCCGCCACCCGCTGGTGCAGCGCATCGTCGAGGCCTACGAGCGCGATCCCGGCCGCGACGGGGAGAACAAGTGACGCTGTCCGTTGTATTGCGCTACCGCACGCGCCGGCCCTGGGCGCCCGCGCCGTCGAGCCTGCGTGCCTGGGCGGCGCTGGTGGCCGGCGACCGCGATGCCGAGCTCGGCATCCGCGTCGTCGGCAGCGGCGAGAGCGGCGCGCTGAACCGGCGCTGGCGCGGACGTGCGGGCGCGACCAACGTGCTGTCGTTCCCCTCGGCGCCGACGCCCGGACGCCGGCAGCTCGGCGACATCGTGGTATGCGCGCCGGTGGTCGCGCGCGAGGCGCGCGAGCAGGGCAAGGCGTTGCGTGCACACTGGGCGCACATGATCGTCCACGGCACGCTGCACCTGCTGGGCTTCGACCATGTGCGCACGGCCGACGCGCGGCGCATGGAACGGCGCGAACGCGCGCTGCTCGCGAGACTCGGAATCAAGGATCCGTATGGCGATTGAGAAGGCCCCGAAAAAGAAGGCCGGCGCCTGGCTCAGGCGGCTGACCAGCGACGGGCCGCGCGATCGCGCGGAACTCGTCGAGGCGCTGCGTTCCGCAACGCGCGGCGGCCTTATCGACGCGGATGCGCTGGCCATGATCCAGGGCGTGCTGCGCGTCGTCGACCTGCAGGTGCGCGATATCATGGTGCCGCGTTCGCAGATGGTCGTACTCGGGCGCGATTCCGGACCGCAGGGCCTGCTGCCGGCCGTCATCGAGTCGGGCCATTCGCGCTTTCCGGTGATTGGCGACGACCGCGACCAGATTGTCGGTATCCTGCTCGCAAAGGACCTGCTGCGTTACTACGCGGAAGGCGGCACCGCGAGCTTCGCTATCCGCGAGGTGCTGCGGCCCGCGGCATTCGTGCCGGAGAGCAAGCGGCTGAACGTGCTGCTCAAGGAGTTCCGGGCAAGCCGCAATCACATGGCGATCGTCGTGGACGAATACGGCGGCGTATCCGGCCTGGTCACCATCGAGGACGTCATCGAGGAGATCGTCGGAGAGATAGCCGACGAGTTCGATACCGAGGAGGACCAGACGATACGACGCGAAGGCGATCGCCAGTTCGCGGTGCAGGCGCTCACCCGCGTGCTGGAATTCAACGCCTACTTCGGTACCAAACTCAGCGACGAGGAATACGACACCATCGGCGGCATCGTCATGCAGCAATTCGGCCGGTTGCCGCGGCGCGGCGAAGCCGTCACGATGGATGGCATCGAGTTCAAGGTGGTACGGGCCGACCGGCGGCGCATCGATCAGCTCCGGGTGACGACGGCCGAGCCGGTGCCTGCGCGACCGGGCGAGCCGCGCGGGCCCTGAGTGACGGGCAGGCGTTCATGGATCGCTGCTATCGCCGGCGCCGCGACCGCGTTCGCCTTCGCGCCCTATGGCCTCTCCCCGCTCGCGATCGCGGGCCCGGCGGTCCTGTTTCTGCTGTGGGTGGATGCGACGCCGCGCCAGGCGGCGCGTGCCGGCTTCCTGTTCGGCGTCGCGCTGTTCGGCGCGGGCACCTGGTGGATCTATACCGCCGTCCATGATTTCGGCCAGGCGCCGGTCTGGCTCGCTGTGTTCATCATGGCCGCATTGCTCGCAATCAAGGGCTGTTACTACGCGCTGCTGGGCTGGCTGGTCGCGCGCGCGTCACGGTTACCGGCTGCGGTCCGGCTGCTCCTGCTGATTCCGGCCGGATGGATGCTGATGGAATGGCTGCGTGGCTGGCTGTTCACGGGTTTTCCGTGGCTGCAACTCGGCTACGCGCACAGCGACAACTGGCTGCTCGCGCTTTCGCCGGTCGGCGGCATTCACCTTGTTACGCTCGCGTCGGCGCTGTCGGCCGGCGCACTCGCGCTGGTCGTGCGCGGCACGGGCCGCGGGCGGGTGGCGGCGCTGGTCGCGCTCGCCCTGGTCTCGGGCGCGGCCTTCGCGCTGCACGGCCGCGACTGGACGGAGCCCGTGGGCGAGGCACTGCCGGTCGCGCTGCTGCAGGGCGCGATTCCCCAGGACCAGAAATGGCTGGTCGAAAACCGCGAGGCATCGCTCGAGCGCTACCGGACGCTGCATCGCGAGGCGCTGGGGGCGCGCATTATCGTCTGGCCGGAATCGTCGGTCCCGGTGCTGGCGCACGAGGCGGCGGCGTTTCTGGAGGGGATAAGACGCGAATCGCGCACCCAGGGCTCGGACGTGATGATCGGCCTGCTGCGCTTCGAGTTCGACACCGCCGAGATACGCAACGGCCTCTTTTCCATGAGCGCCGACGGCGACGGCTGGTATTACAAGCGCCGGCTCGTGCCCTTCGGCGAGTTCTTCCCGGTACCGGCCTTCGTGCGCAAATGGATGCGGCTCATGAGCCTGCCGTACTACGACATGACACCGGGCGATGACAGCCAGGCTCCGTTGGCCGCCGGCGGGCAGCTGCTCGCCGCGACAATCTGCTACGAGGACGCTTATGGCGCCGACCAGCTGGAAACGCTGGAGCGGGCGACGCTGCTCGTCAATGTCACGAACAACGCGTGGTTCGGCGATTCCTCGGCGCCGCACCAGCAGCTGCAGATGGCCCGATTCCGGGCGCGCGAAGCGGGCCGCTGGATGATGCGGTCAACCAGCAATGGCATCACGGCCGTCATCGAGCCCGATGGCGGCATCGCGGTCCGCGCCGCCCAGTTCGTTCCGGCGGTCCTGAAAGCGACGGTCCAGCCGCGTCTCGGCCTGACGCCCTATGCGCGCACCGGCAACTGGCCGGTGCTCGCGCTCGCGCTCGTGATGATTGCCGTGGCATTGTATTCAAGAGGGGGCGCATCCCTTTAAAAGGGAATTGAAAAGGGGAAGGGAATTGAAAA
>JBBDXX010000018.1:0-32233 GCA_040902065.1 Steroidobacteraceae bacterium
GTGGGAGCGGGCGGAAGAACTGCTCAAGCGCAATTTCGTGTCGGCCAATGCGCGCGACGAGGCTGAAGCCGAGTACCGCCTGGCGCGGGAGCAGCTGCGGGCGGCGCAGGAAAGCCGGCAGCTGGCGGAGTTTGAAGTGAAGCGCGCCGAGCAGATCCTCACGCAGCGCACGATCCGCAGCCCGGTGACCGGCATCGTCGTCGAGGTGGTGCTGCGGCCGGGCGAGCTCGCCACCTCGAACCAGCGCGAGCCCATCGTGCGGGTGATGGAGATCGATCCGCTCAATGTCGAGCTGATCCTGCCGGTCAGCGCGTTCGGCAAGATCAAGTCCGGGCAACGCGCGCAGGTCACGCTCGAGCCGCCGGTGGGAGGGACGTATTCCGCGCGTGTCGAAGTGGTGGACCGGACCGTCGATGCGGCGAGCGGCACTTTCGGCGTGCGCCTCGCGCTCCCCAACCCGGGCGGGCGCATTCCCGCCGGAGTCAAGTGCCGCGCCCGCTTCTGAGGGCAGGCGCGCGCGGCCTCTGTCTGGCGGTGGCGCTCGGCGCGGCTGCTCTGCTCACCGCTGCCGAGGCCGGGGCCGCAGGGGGCTCCGCGCAGGTTTCGATCGAGATTCCCGCGGGCAAGACCAAGACGGTCCGCCTGCGCGATCTGCCTCGCGGCACCCGGCTGACGGTCAGGATCGATGCCGGCGGCAAGCTCGCGGTCGCGCTCATCAGCCGCGCCCAATTGAAGTCACCCGCACCCGAGGCGCTGTTCCGGGGGGCACTCGACCGGCGGATGACATTCCAGGTGGTGATCCCGGAGTCCGGACATTATTACCTCGTCCTGGACAACCGCCGCGGCGGCGCGGCCATGAAGGCGCGTGCCACGATCCGGGCGGAGCACGATGCGATCCGGCCGTCCCCGCCGTCGGGCGGCGCTTGAGCGCCTACTCGCCGCGGCCCGAAAAGGCGAGGATGTCGCCCAGGTAGTCGTCCAGGTCGAGCAGGTCGCGCCGGGCGCGCGAATGCGCGCGCTCGGCGCGCCACTGCGCCGCGGCGAACACGAGCCTGCCCAGCCAGCGCGGAATCCTGCCCAGCCCGCGCAGCGGAGCGACGGCCACGGGGAGGAACGACCCGACCAGGTCCTCCTCGATCGCCAGGATCGCCTGGCAGCTGCCGAGGTCGCCCTGCCGCGCGCAGCGGCCGAAGAGCTGCCGGTCGATGCGCGCCGAATCGTTCAGCTCGGTGGCGATCACGTGCAGCCCGCCGCGCTCCGCCACGCCCGGCGCGAGCTTGATGTCGGTGCCGCGCCCGGCCATGTTGGTGGCCACCGTGACGCAGCCGGGCGCGCCGGCCCGCGCGATGATCTCCGCCTCGTCGCGGTCCTGGCGCGCGTTGAGCAGGCGATAAGGAATCTTCGACTGGTCGAGCGACTGCGCCAGCGTTTCCGAAGCCGCCACCGAGCGGGTGCCGACGAGCACCGGGCGCCCGGCGCCGCGCAATTCGGCGATGGCCGCGGCCACCGCGCGCCATTTCATCTCCGAGCGGCCGTACACGCGGCCGGCGACCCGCACCCGGCGTCCGGGCTTGTGGGTGGGAACGCTCGCCACGCGCAGCCGGTACACGGCCCACAGCTCGCCCGCCACCTCCCGCGCCGTGCCGGTCATGCCGGCGAGATGGACATAGCGCCTGAAGAAGCGCTGGTAGCTGATTCGGGCGAGGGTTTCGCGTTGCCCGGTGACCTCGCAGCCTTCCTTCAGCTCGATCAGCTGGTGCAGGCCCTGCTCCCAGGACCGGTCCGGCATCAGGCGGCCGGTGTTCTCGTCGATGATCACCACCTTGCCGTCGCGCACCAGGTAATGCTTGTCGCGCTTGAAGACATGCAGCGCGCTGAGCGCCTGGCGCACCAGCTGCTCGCGGCGCCGAGGGCCGCGCCACACGGCGCTCAGCGCTTCGCTCAGCGCCTCGAGCTTGTCCAGGCCGGCATCGGCGATCTCGACGCCGTCCTCGCCGATCCGGTAATCGCCCTCGGCGAGCTGCCCCGCCAGCTCGAGCGCTTTGCGGTGCAGCTCCTCCTGCTGGCTGTGCCGGCCTTGCGCGGACAGGATCAACGGCGTTCGCGCCTCGTCCACCAGGACGCTGTCGGCTTCGTCCACGATCGCGAACTGCAGGCCCCTCAGCAGCAGGCGATCGTCGATCCCGGCGCCCGAGAGCGCATCGATGCGCGACGCGATCGGCCGCGACTTTCCGCCCAGCACCAGGCGATCGCGCAGATAGTCGAAGGCGATCTCCTTGTTGCTGCAATAAGCGATGTCGCAGCGGTAGGCGGCCCGGCGCGCGTCGGGCTCCATGCCCTGCCTGACGCAGCCCACGGAGAGCCCGAGCGCCTCGTAGACCGGGCGCATCCACTGCGAATCGCGTTCCGCCAGGTAATCGTTGACCGTGATCACGTGCACCGCGCGCCCGGCGAGCGCGGCCGCGGCGGCGGCGAGCGTCGCGGTGATCGTTTTTCCCTCGCCGGTCTCCATCTCGGCGAGCATGCCGTTCAGCATCGCCCACCCGCCGATCAGCTGGACGTCGAAATGCCGCTGCCCGATGGCGCGCGAGGCCGCCTCGCGCACCAGGGCGAAGCATTCCGCGGCGAGCCCGAGGTCGCGGGTTCCCGCGCGTTGCAGGCGCTCGCGCAGTTGCGCAGCGCGCGCTCGCAACTCCGCGTCCTCGAGGCGATCCAGGCCCGCCGCCGCCTTCCCGGTGGCGGCGACGATGCGCGCGAGCGGCAGGCGGCCCAGACTCGCGGCGCCGGTGAAATACCGGAGCGCCGTAACGGCGCGCTCGAGCTTGCCTTCGCGCGGCTCGTCCCGCTCGGGATAGCGGGTGCCGGCGAGCGCCGGGGTGGCCGCCGCCGTCACACCGAGAAGCGCTCGAGGAACAGCTGCCGCACGGACCGGTAGATGCGCCAGGCAACCGGCTCGGGATCGTGCTCGAAGCGGGCGTAGACGTGCGCGCCGAGGACAAAAGCCTGCGCCGCGGGCAGCTCGAGCTCGTACTCGAACCACGTGTCGAGCGTCTTCGCCCTCTCGGTGTCGGTCGGATCCAGGGGGGCCCGGCCGCCGCCGAAGCTCGACATGGCCAGGTTGGTCACCCTGTCGCTCGCGCCCGGGATTTCGCGACGAATCCTCGCTTCGAAGGTGTCGTACATCCGTCCCGCGAGCTTCACGCGCACCTGCTCGGTACGCGTGCGCACGAGGTCGATGTCGTCCTGCGACACCAGCACCCGGGCGGTGGTCATTGCGGCGGGAACCACGTAGCCGATCTCCTGCCCCTTGCGCAGGAACCGCCCCGGCAGGTCGACCGCGGCGGCCGCGAGCACGAACGTGCCGCTGGTCGGGCTCAGCACCGTCAGCTCGCGGTGCAGCCTCCGGTAATGCTCGAGCTCCTCGCGGGCGGTCTTGAGCGCATCGCGCGTGATCTCCCAGCGCACGCGGTCGGCCTGCAGCTCCGCCTGCGCGCGCGTCTCGAGCAGCCGGACCTGCGCTTCGAGTATCCGGATCCTCGGCTCGAGCTCCGGATTCTCGGCGACGAGCAGCGGGCTTCCCTGGCGCACGATACTGCCCGGCTCGGCCACCACCGTGCGCACGAAACCGTCCGCCCCGGCGCGCACGTGCGCGTCGGCGGGCACCCAGATCACGCCGTCGGCACGTGTCCAGTGCGGAGCGGGGACGGCAAACAGCAGCGTCCCGGCTACGCCGAGGAAGGCGGCCGTGGCGGCGAGCGCGCGCAGCCGGCGCCGACGCAGCCGCGCGTGAAACAGCAGGTAGCCGATCCCCTTCAGCACCGGATAGACGAGCGTCACCGCCAGCGCCCAGATCGCGAGCAGCACGCCGACGATCATGTATTCCGTGGCGATGAACAGCGCGATCGCCAGCATGATGAAGATCCGGTAGCAGAACGCCGCGAGGGTGTACGCGACGAACCAGCGCTTCTCGCCCGGGCTCGCTTCGACCTCGGGCAGCTTCACGCCGAAAACCCTGCGCTCGACCAGGTTCGCCAGGTATTGCTGGCCGCGCTGCCGCAGGTTCTGGATCTGGATCAGGTCGCCGAGGATGTAGTAGCCGTCGAACCGGAGCAGCGGGTTGGCGTTGAACAGCACCGTCGATATCCCCGCGATCAGCATGACGTTGTAGAGCACCGCGCGGGCGAGCCCCGGCTCGACCTCGAGCCACAGAAAGAGCGCCAGCGACGCGATGAACACCTCGACGATCATGCCGGCAGCGCCGACCACGACCCGCCGCCGGGTTTTCCTGAAAGCGGTGGCCGCGGAAGCGTCCATGTAGGGGATCGGCATGAGGACCAGGAACATGATGCCCATCTCGTGCACTTCCCCGCCCCAGGCCTTGGTGGCGCAGGCGTGGCCGAACTCGTGCAGCAGCTTGACGAGCGGAAACGTCAGCCACATCAGCACCAGGTTCTGCGGCGCGAGCACCCGGTCGGAGAAATCCTTGGTCAGCTCGTCCCAGTGCGATGCGGCGGCGAACACTGCCGTTCCCACCACGATCAGCCACAGCAGGGCGCCGCCCCAGCCGAAGAGCGGGCGGAACCACGGCAGCCAGCGCTCCAGAAACCGGTCCGGATCGATCAGGGGGAAGCGCATGGCGAGCGGCGATTTCAGGTTCTGCAGCCACAGCCGGGGCTTGCTCTTGCGGGCGCGGCGCAGCAGCTCGGCGACGTCGGGCGTGACCTCGGACTGCAGCACCTCGGCCGCATGCAGCTGGCCCAGCAGGCGGATCGCCTCGTCCTGGGTAGGCGCGTCGTCGCCGAACTTCGCCGCGGCGCTGTCCCAGATTTCCTGCACCGTCCGGTACCCGTCCATCAGGCCGATGAGGTAATAGGCCGCAGGGTTGAACCGGTGCATGCGCCGCGACACCCGGTCCTCCAGCACGTACCAGAGCTCGCCCCGGTAGTGATGCCGGTGGATGCGCACGTGGCTGCGCAGCCGCGGCCTCAGCTCCGCTACGCGATACCAGGAGGGGCTATACAGATCGGTCGACATCAGGGCAGCCAGGACCAGATCCACAGGCGCAGCCAGTCGACGAAGCCGTGGGTCCAGATCCAGACCAGCTTGCGCTCCTCGATGGACACCTTGCCCACGCCCTCCATGCCGGGACGCAACCGCGAGCCCGGCTCGCCCGCCAGGGCCGCCTCGACGCGGAAGAAGTTGCGTCCCTCCTTCGCGGTGTTGACCGGGGTGATCTTGCCGACCGTGAACGCGAATCGCTCCCCGGGAATCGACGACACCGTCAGCTCGCCGCGCTGCCCGGCGACGATGTGCGCGATGTCGCGCTCGTCGACCAGCAGCACGACCCGGTAGCTGTCGAGCGGCGCCACCTCGAACAGCACCTGCCCGCGCTCCACGGGCGAGCCGAGGCTCTGCGACAGGTCGCCGCGCACGATGAGCCCGTCGTAGGGCGCCTGCATGACGGTGCGCGCGAGCTGCTCTTCGATCAGCGCCAGCTGCGCCTCGGCCTGCGCGATCTGCGAGCTGACGATCTGCGCCTGGGCGCGCTCGCGCTTGCCCATCGCCTCCCGGTATTGCCGCACGTACTGTTCGCGCTGGCTGAGCAGCTTCACGCGCTCGAGCTGCAGGTCCCGGTCGTCGAACCGCCCGATGACCTGCCCTTTGCTGACGGTGTCGCCGGCGCGTAGCGGCGCCTCCTTCACGTAGCCGTTGATCGGCGCGGTGATGGCGCGCTGCACCGTGCCCTCGAGGGTCGAATCGGCCGAGACGCGGAAGTCTCCCGTGGCGAGGGCGAGAAACGCGACCACCGCCGCGAGAATCAGCGCTCCCAGCTTGAACCCGGCGTGCCCGGAACCGGCCAGTCTTTGCCACAGCCCGATCGACGACCTGCCGGCGTGCGCGAGGAGGCCCGCCTCGTTGCCGCGCTTGAGCGCCACGATTGGCCCGGCCACCGAGGCCACCGCCTCGCACACCACCAGCGTCTCGGGCTCGAAGGTATGCCCGGCGGCGCGCTCGAGCGTGAGCGCCCCTACGACGCGACCGCCGTCGATGAGCGGGAAGCTTGCGGCGCTGCCCGAGCCGGACTCGTGCAGCAGCGCTTCGTGCGCGCGCGATACGACCGTGGGACCGGCTTTCGCCGCGGGTAGCACCACGCTCGCGCCCTGGTCGAGCGCCTCCTCCATGGCGCTCTCGATCGCGCGGATGAGATTCGCCCGGCGCTCGAACTGCGGCGAATGGGACACGGCGGCGACCCGGACGCGCCCGCCCTTCATGATGCCGAGCGACACCCGGTCGCAGCCGAGCTTGGCGGCAAGCTCGGTGGTGAAGGCGGTCGCGCTGTCGCCCAGGCGGGAGCTCTCCAGCAGCGTGGCGACCAGATCGAGCGCCACCTTGAGGCGCAGGCGCTCCGTTTCGTGCGGATCGGCGTGGCGGCGCAGCAGCAGCTCGAGCCAGCCCGAGCCCCATTGCAGGCCGCGGATCGCCGCCTGCACCTGGGCGTCCGGCCGCGGCTCGATGTCCACGCTCACCACGGCGCGCACCTTGCCGTCCACGTGCACCGGATAGGCGAGCTGGTAGCGCGATCCCTGCGGGCTCACCCCTTCGGCGGACTTGAGGGGCTCTACGATCCCCTTGCCTGCCTTGAGCGCCGCCTCGGTGATGCGCGCGAGCCGGGCCGGGTCGCGCTGCTTCTCGGGGTAGAACGCGACCGGCGCGAAAGTGGAAGACCCGGATCGCTGCAGCACCACCAGCCCGTTGGCGACGGCACCGATGGCGTGGCACTGGATCACGAGCCAGCTGCTGCAGAACGCCTCGGGCGATTGCTGGGCCGCGAACTGCGCCCAGGCCTGCTCGTACGCGCGCCGGGCCGCGAGGTCGGCGACCGGGCCATGGCCTACCTGCTCGTGGATCTCCGGGGTGACAGAGCTCATGCAGGACGGGCCTCAGGGAGGCCGGCGCGCTACTTCTTCACCTCCGCGCCCGCCGGAAGATCGATGTTGAGCGTGCCGAAGCGGTTCTCGTATTCCTTGACCACGCCGCCGAGCAGCATGCTCAAGCGCTTCGCGGCGTAAGGGCTGATGACGATACGGTCGGTGAGCTGTATCCGGACCTCCGTCTGCCCGCGATTCCAGGCCTGGTTCATGCCGAACAGCAGCACGACTTCCTCGCGCGTGCTGGTGACGTTGCACACGTTCGCGTAGGCGCTCTTCATGTTCGAGTCGTCCCACTTGATCTTCATGCCCGCCGTATCGCCGCGGATCTCCGGGCTCTCAGGTGGCTTGGTTGCCATGATGTCGATCGTCTCCTCGTTTTGGTTGGACAAAGCGAACGACGCATCGCGGCGCGCGGCGCCGCGGCGGCCATTCTCCCCGAGCACGAGTCTACTCCAGGCCGGGCCGCTCAGCGGTCCGTCTTGCCCTTGCCGAGCAGGGCACGGCCGAGGCTGTCGAAGCCCGTGTCCTGCGAGGCGGGCGCGCTCTTGAGCGGCTTCGCGTCAAACTCTGCAAGATTCGGCGAAGCCGCTTTCGCGGGCTTCGGCGGCGCGTAGGGCGAGAGCTCCACGCGCCAGCTGCCGCTCGCATCCGCCTGCCAGTCGATGCCCGCATGCGGCCCAATGTCGCCGAGGCCGGCATACAGGTCGAAGGCGGGCATTCCGCTCACTGACGGTGCCGCTCGCCCGGCGCCCGCTTGCGCGGTAGCGCCCGACCCGGCGGCGGCGGGCACATAGCGCACACCGCTCTCGAGGTCCTGGTCCATCACGGAGTAGCCCGGTTCGCCGTCGCCGAAGCCGAGCGCATGCCCCAGCTCGTGCATCATCACCGTCAGGAGGTCCATGCGCTCGAAGGCCTCGCTCTGCGGGGCGGCGGCGAGCGTGGTGGCGTCGATCTGGACCGTGAACTCGACGTCGTCAGCGGGCGTAAGATCGACGAACCAGCCGTGACCCGCCGCGTTGGCGTCGATGACGACGTTGCTGCCATCGAAGTAACCGAGCGCGTTGCCCGCGAGATCGGCCACCGTGATGCGTACGTCGGCGAGGGCGGCCAGCCGCGGGTCGCCGTCGCCCAGCGCCTCGGTCCAGCGGCTGATGGCAACGGTGGCGATGGCGTCCAGGTCTCCCACCGTCAGCACGGCGCCGGCGTCGGTCGAGACGAGGGACTCCGCGGCGGCGACCATGTTGCTGCTCGAAGTCTCGATGAACGCCGCGTCGTTGGTTCTCACCTTCACGTCGTCGAAGCTCGCCTGCCCGCCGGTCGCCATCAGGCCGAAGTTACCGTCCACCGCGGCTGCGTTGAAGGCGTGGCCGAGCACCACCTGGCCGTTGAGGGTCGCGCTCACCGTGGAGCCCTTCAGCGCGACGCCCAGCGTGTAGTCGGACCCGGCATCGATCGTCTTCGACGCGGACGCGTCGATTACCCAGCCGCCCTTTTTGGTGTAATGCCCGATGATCACCTTGTCGGCCGGCGCGTCTATCGCCACGAACTTGAAGCTTTCGTCGCCGTAGCGGTCGAAGACGAAGCCGGCGCGCCCATCGGTGTTCATCTTCGCGCCCAGCTCGAGATACGAGGCCACGCTCAGGCTGTCGGGCCCGATATCGAGCAAGCTCATGGCGAGCGAGCCGCTGGTCGTCGTCGTCGTGTAGCGCCCGCCGCTCACGCCCCACGCTCCGGTGTTCCCCGCCGTGAACAGGTCGGCGACGCCGTCCTTGAAGTCCTCCGTGTTCTCGAAGGTGAGCTGCGGCGGCAGCACCTGCACCCTGACGTTGTCGAAGCTGCCGCGCGCGTTGTCCGAGCCGGCGCCGACCAGGCCCCAGTTCAGGCCGTAGGAGTAGCCGTCCACCACGCGCGCCGGATAGGTGCGGGTGAAGACCTCCTTGTTGTTGACCACCAGGATGGCATTGAGCCCGTTCACAGCGAGCATCACGTTGTAGGCCTGGCCGAAATTCACCTTGAACGCCTTCCAGGCGTCGACATGCCAGCCGCTCGCGTCGCGGTGACCCATCACCACCTTGTTGGTGGACTGGTCGAGGCCGGCGAACTTGAAGTCGTGCTTGTTCTGGTAGTCGAAGATGATGAAGCTGTTCGCCTTCCACCCCGCGGTCGGCTTGATCAGCGTCATCGTCGCCTGGACCTCGAAGTACGCCGGCAGCGCATCGCCGACCTGGAACACCGCCGCCGCGTCGCCGCCGAGCGATGCGGCCGACACCTGCAGCGCGCCGCCCTCGACGGTCCAGGCGCCGCTGTCGACCGCGAACGCCTCCATGTTGCCGTTGTTGAAGGTCGCGGAGCGCAGCACGTCGCGCGGACCGCCGGGGACGTTGCCCGGCTGCGGATCCGCCGGCGCTCCCGTCTGGTCCTGCCAGGCAAAATCCTGCTGTATGACCACGCCCAGCTCGCCTTCCGGCTCGCCGTTGCGCGCCGCGCTCGCGCCGGTATCGGCCGCGCGCGTCGGATCGGCGCCGTCGGAGGCCGACAGCGCATACAGGAAATCCGGCAGCTGCGGCTGGATCGTCCGGCTGACGGTGAAATTGCCGAACGGCGCGAACGGCACGATGTAGCTGTTGAACTCGCCCGACCAGTCGATCAGGCGGTCGCCGCCGGTGTTGGCGATCAGCACGTCGCGGCCGGCACCGCCGAAGGCCAGGTCCTCGTAGCTCGGATGGGTGTCGGTGCCGTCGTTCAGGCCGTCGTTGGTGCCGTGATCGTCGTCCGCGTTGTGCAGGTCGTCGCCCCAGCCGCCGTACAGGTTGTCGCGCCCGGTGCCGCCCACCAGCCAGTCGTTGCCCAGGTCGCCGAAAATCTTGTCGTCGCCGTCCGTGTGCACCGGGCCGTACTCGGGATCGTCGACCGCCGGACCTTCCGTCGGGTCGAAGTTGAGGATGAACCCCTCGATCTCGCGCCGCGGATCGAATTCGTCGTACTCGGCGAATTCTCCTGTCACCGTGCTGTAGCGCAGGATGTTGCCCGGGTTGAACGGCAGGTCGTAGTACAGCGGCAGCGCCTCGGCGCCGGAAATCGCGTCCTCGCCCGAGCCGCCGTGCAGGAAATCGTCGCCCAGGCCGCCGTAGATGATGTCGTCCGCGTCGAGGGCGCGGAAGAGCGGGTCCTCGCCCGGGTCGACGTTGAACGGCGTGAGGTCGACGGCCTTCTTCAGCTGCCCGGCGACGTTGATGGTCGCCGTCTGCACGTTCCCCGGCGTGCTGATGTTCTGCTGCACCGTCGCGGTCATGACCCCGTTGAGGGGCTCGATCGTGCTGTTGCGGCTGGTGAAGATGCGCCCGTCGTCGCCGATGACGCCGTCCTGGCCGGTGCCGCCGGAGATCCAGTCGTGGCCGTAGCCGCCGATCAGGTCGTCGTCCTGGCCCTCGCCGAACAGGATGTCGTTGCCCTTCATCCCGTAAATGAAGTCGTCGCCGCCTTCCCCGTGGACTTCGTCGGCGGCGCCGATGTCGCCGGCGGAAGCGATCGGATCGTAGTCGGGGCCGCCCGGCGTGTAGTCCAGCAGCTGGACTGCGCGCGGGATGATCCTGAGACCGGCGTAGCTGTCGTAGTCGAACGTTAGGAAGCCGTCCGCAAAGCCGACGCCGCCGGCCCCGCCTTCTTCTCCGTCGACACCGACCAGCCGGTAGATGTTCGCGTTGTCCCCGGCGATTACGTCCGCGTCGCGGGAATGGCCGGATTCGATCTCCGTAATCACACCGGTCACGGCATCGATCTCGGCCTGCCCGACGTCGTTGCGCTCGACCCGCGTTCCGGCCCCGCCGAAGAGGAAGTCGGCGCCGTCGGGCCGATCTTCGGGGTCGACCAGGGTGAACAGCGACGAGCTGCCGCCGATGATGTCGTCCTGCCCGAGGCCGCCGAAGACGACGTCGCTGCCGCCGCCGCCCTCGATGTAGTCGTCGCCGTCGGTCACGGCCTCGAACGACGGAGTGAAGCTCTCGGCCGTGAAGACGCCCTGGACGCGTCCTGCCCCGACCGGCGCGAGGCCCTCCTGCGCGTTGACGATGCGGTTGTCGTTGACCGATTCGGCGCCCACGGCGCTCTCGATCCAGCCGTCGCCCTGGATCACGTCGTCGCCGAGCTGCCCGAAGATCGTGTCGTGGTCCGCGCCGCCGGCGATGTAGTCGTCGCCAAAGCTGGTGTCATCGGGATCGTCCTGGATCGACTGGCTGTGGTAGAGCTCGACGATCACGTACTCGTTCCAGGCCGCCGGCGTGGTGCCATCCTGGTTGCGGAAATCTCGCGCTACGCCGTCGACGAGCGCCTCGCCCGTCGCGTCCGCCCCCGGCAGGGTCGTGAGGCCCTGCACCTCGGCCGACATGTCGCGGCGGCTGTAGATCACTTGGCCGAGCAGCGCCTGGAAGCGCGGGTCGGTGATCGGGCCGAGCACGTCCACCGCGATGTCGCGGCGGAACAGCTGCGCGGCGTCGCCGAAGATCAAGTCGTCGCCCGCGTCGCCGTCGATGTAGTCGCCGTCGGCGCCGCCGACGAGGACGTCGTCGTCATCGCCGCCTTCGATGATGTCGGTGCCGCCGAGCATCATGTCGCGCGCAATGACCCACGTCGGATCGATCACTTTGCTGCTGATCAGGTCGCCACGGCCGCCGAAGCCGAGCACCGCGACCAGGTTGCCGGCGTGCATGTACTGAACGCGCCCGAAGTCGCCGAACACCAAATCCTCGTTTTGACCGGCGATGATGTCGTCGTCGCCCAGACCGCCGAACACGACGAGCGGCAGGGTGGAATCGGTTGCGCGGACCGTGTCGTCGTCGCTCGCCGTCTCCTCGAGGTCGGCATCGACCGGCGTGAAGGAAGCGGCGCCGCCCATGGTGTGCAGGACGAAGAAGCCATCTTGACCGCTATCGAGGTCGACGGTGACATGATCGTCGCCCAGGCCCGTGTTGAGGATCGTGGTCGTGCGGTACTGGCCGGCTTGGTGCGTGCCGTCGATGTCGATGGTATCGGCGCCTGACCCGGACCAGTAGATGATGCCGTCGTAGAAGTTGCCGTCGGTGGCGTAGGAAATGCCGCCGCGTGCGAGGCCCTGGATCCATATATCGGCGAACTCGGCCAGACCCTCGAGCGCAAGCGGCTCCACATCGGTGATGCGCACGTTGCTGTCGCCGGCGGTGGCAGCCTCGTCGCTGATCATCAGCTTGTGGCGGCCCATGCCGGTATCGAGGTTCAGCGCTCCGTGGACTTCGTCGAGATTACCGGTCAGGAACTCAAATCCCACCGCCGACTGAAAGTCGAGGTCGGCGTTCGAGGCGATGAAGATCTGCTCGTCGCCAGCGCTCAGGCTGACATTGGTGGACGCGAAGCCGTCGTCGGGAGTCCCTGCGATACCGTCCGCACCCAGGGCGAAACCGCTGCTGCCGGCCGTCGTGCCCTGAACGTTGAAGATGTGACCCTCATCGTTCAGCTCGATGTTGAGCATCTCGAAGCCGTAGTAATTCATTCCGTCCATGCGAGTCGCGATGTCGGCCGTCCCGTCCAGATCATCCGTATCGGCCGTCATGAAATCGACACCGACGGCGCCGCCGAGCTCGCGCAGCTTGCCCTGGAAGCCGATGACGTAGACGCTGCCGTACTTGTCGACGGTGACGTCGGTCTTCACTTGCTCGAACTTGTCGTCCGCCACGGCGAGCTGCAGCGCCTTGCGCACCGCTTCGGCGCTGGCGTCGAACGCGATGGGCCCCGTGGCCTGGCCGAACACCGTGAGCCTGTAGGTGCCGCTGGTGGCGTTCACGGTCAGCGTCTGCACGTCGTTTACCGGGCGCGCCTCGTTACCGTCGACGCGGGTATCTACCGTCACGTTCCCGGCGACTGTGCCCGTGGCTCCACCGGCGAGCTCGATCACTTTTTCCAGCGAGTGCAACGACACTTCGATCTGGGAGACATCCGCGTTCGTGAGATCGCCCTGGAAGCGCACGACGTAGACATCGTCGTTCTTCGTCACCGCGACGTTGCCAGTGCCGATTCCGGCCAGAGCCTCGAGCGCCGCTTGCACTTGCGCGGCGCTCGCGTTGAAGTCGAGCTCGCTGGTCTCCTCATCTTCGAACGAGAGCGTGAAGGTGCCTACCGTGGCGTCAACAACAATGCTCTGGATCTCGTTCGCCTGCGGCATGCCAAGACCGGTCAAGGTCGTGCCGGTGAGCACGCCTACGCTCGCGCCCAGCGAACCGCTGTCGTGAATATTCAGGACGTCGCTGGAGCCCTGACCATTGGTCAGGCCGAAGTCGTTGACCGCGAGCAGGTCGACATGCTGGGAGCCCAGCGCACCCCTGAACGCGATGCGATAGATGCTGCCTGCCTTGGTGACTTCGACGTCGCCCACGCCGATGTTGGAAAGCGCTTCCAGCGCTGCCTGCACGCTTCCCTCGCCGGTGGCCGGCGCGTTGAACGCGATCGACGTCGTCGTTTGATCTCTTAACGTCAGCGTGAAAGTACCGCCGGTGGCATCCACCGTGAGGCGCTGGATCGCGTCCACCGCGGTGACGAGCGTGCCGATAGCCGGTGAGCCGTTCGCGAGGTTGACGACCGATGCCTGTGGGATGTCGCCGCTGACGGTCAGCAGACCGCGGAGGTCGCTCAGCGACTGCACCTGGTTGTGCACATTGACCGTGTCGCTGCCGGCGCCAGTATTGACGAACGTATGCCCCGATACTTTCCGGACATCGACGAGGTCGTTGCCCATCCCGGTGTTCAGGGTGGTTGCGCCGGCGTGCGTGTCGTCGATGGTGAAGTGGTTGGCGCCGGTACCGAGGTTGATCTCGACCTCTTCGAGTTCCTGGAAGCTCACGCCTCCGGGTTGCAGGCTGCCGCCGATAGTGCGGTCGCCGCCCATGCCAAGGCCAGTGATGCGGCCGAAATCGCCTTGGGTAAAGAGCCTGCCCTCGGCAAACGGCGTCGGAGACGACGTGACGTTGTCCGTGTCGTTGAAGTACAGCAGGTCGGTCTGGTCGGCTTCGACCACGAAGAAGTTTGGATTCGCGTCAAAGAGCGTGTACTGGCTGCTTTCGTCGACCATCGGCGTTGCGGGATCGTCCCCGCGCGGCACGCCCGGCTCGTTGAACGGGTTGTCCCAAGCCTTGTTGAGTGTGAGGAGCAGGTTGCTGCCGACGAGCTCCGCGTCCTCGATGAACCGTACCTTGTTCTTGCCCTCGCCGCGCGTGATCTCGATCGCGACGTTGATGAGCGCCTCGAGGTGGATCTCCTCCACCGTGTCGACGCCAAGGAACTCGAGGACATCCGCCGCAGCGATGGTGATGGTAGCTGGAGTGCCGGAGGTCTCGTCCGCTTCGGTCGCGTCGAGCACCACGCCTATGGAGTCCTTGAAATTAACTTCCCGCTCGAACGCCGGGTTCGCCGAGACCGGCAGCATGATCGGCTCGCGCTCGAACAGGCCGCTGCGGTCCACGCCGATGCCGCCGATGATGAAGAGCGGCCCCTGAATGTTGTTGGCGAGGTCGAGGATCGGCGCAAAGACCTGTGTGTCGCTGCCATCGACGATCGCGTCGTCCTTGGCGCGTACGTGGATGGTCTGCTTCGTGTCCCAGTTGTCCTCGTCGAAGAGCACGTTCACGAACGCGGACCAGGCGATGCCGTCGAGGGAGACCTCGACCTGCTCTACGAAGGAGCGCACGCTGTCCGGGTGGCCAGCGATCGAGCCGGTCTTCGAAGTGCGGGTCGGCTGCGCGGTCACCTTGACCGTGACGGTCTCGCCCTCGCCGGGCGCCTGGGTGAGTACGACCTGGTACGTGTCCCGCGCCCCGCCTTCCGTTACGTCGGTCGAGCCGTTGCTTTCGATGATCAGCACGCCCTCGTGGTCGTCGTCGCCGACATTGGCGACGAAGGTCTTGGTCACGCCCAAGCCACCATATGCCGATCCCACCTGGTTGCTCGACGTGGTGAGCGTGAAGTCAGCGCGGTGGAAGCCCTCCACGGCCTCATCGTCGAGTGCGGTGACGATGACGTTCTGTGCGGCGCTGTAGGTGAGGTGGGTGAACTCCAGGAACGATTCGCCGTCGATCGTAATGACATCATCGCCGCTGAATGCGAGCTGACCGTGGCCGTCGAGGGCGACGGTTACCGTCTCGCCCATCGCCGGCGCCTTACCGAGCGAGACTTCGATCGTGTCGGAGCCGCTCACGCTGCCCTCGGAGACGAAGGTCTCGCCGCCGCTCTGCCAGACGACGAGCGAGGCGACGTCGGAGTCCTCGATCGCGACTTCGACGGTCGGGATGACTAGACCGTTGAACTGCAGGATCTCGTAGCGCGCCTGCTCGGAGGGCAGCGAGTCCCATGCTTGGTCGAGCGTCAGCTCCGTGTCGGTGTTCGACAGGATCTGCCGCGACTGACCGACCGAGCTCGGGTTGAGCGGGTCGTCGATGATGGTGACGAACGAGCCGCGCAGTCCTTGCGGCCTCGAGTCGGGGCCAAGTGCAGCAATTGGGAAAGCTGCCTCGTCGTCGAACAAGCTCGCGCCGACGCGCGGAATGAGCTCTTCGATATCCGTCCCGCCCAAGTCGCCAAGGAAGGTGATGGTGAAGACATTATTGTCGGTCTGGGCGACGCTGACACTGCCCACGCCGATGCCCTCGAGCGCCTCGAGCGCGACCTGAAGTTCTGCCGCGGTCTCGCTACCGTCGAGGGGTCCCGTATCCTCCAGGCCGAAGCGCAGCGTGTAGACCCCGACGGCGGAATTGACGGTGACGGTCTGCACCTCGTTGACCCCCGCTTCGCCGCTCGTAGCCGCTTCGCCGTCCTGCGTCGTATCTACCACCACATCGGTCTTGAGGCCGATTGCCTGGTTGGCTACGCCGGTGAAGGCGTCGCTGACCGTGACTTCGACGCCGGGCGTGAGGCCCACCTGGACCTGCTCGGTACCCACGACGACCTCGAAAAAGTCGCCGGTGGCAACTTTTTGGAAACCCACGAGGAAACTGAATGAGCCGAGAAAGCCGAAGTTGAAGGTACGGAAGATCGGTTCGAACCGGAAAATCGGGACAAGCTCGATGACGTCCTGCGTCTCGAAGACCGGCTCGCTGGCGACCTCGAAGGTCGATACCTTGTGCTGGATCGCGACGCTTTGTCCGCCCTCGGCCGCGCCGTCATCGAGCGCCTTGAAGCGCACGGTCTGCGCGTCGTCCCAGTTGGAGCCGTCGAACCGGAGCTCGACCCCGTCGGGAGTGCCGTCGTCTTTCAGGATTTCGGTGACCCCGTCCGCCTGAACGAACACTAGGCCTTTCGGCGGCAGCGCGCTCACCTTGACGTTCGTGTCCGGGCGCGGCGCGCGCGCCAGGACCACGGTGTAGCTGTCGAATCCGCCGCCCTCGACCACCTGCGATCCGCCGTCCGACTGGGTAATGATGATCGCCGGCTCGTCGTTGTCGGCGACGTTGGCCGAGACGCCGATCGCCTTCAGGCCATCGTAGCCCGAGCCGGTGCTGCTCACCACGTCGTGGGTAATGATGCCGCTGTGGCCCAGCAGGTCGTTACTGATCACGCCGTTCGCGGGCGTCGGGCCGTTGACGAAGAAAGTGTCGCTGCCCAGATCGCCGACGATGCTGGTCGTGAAGTTCGCGCCGGTGCCCAGGATGAAGAAACGGTCGTCGCCCTCGGTGCCGCTCACTTCGACCTTCTCGACGTTAACGAAGCTGACGTTGATGCCCGCGCCGAAGACGCCGTCCTCGGTAATGACGAAGTCGTCGCTGAACTCCGTGCCGACCACCACCACGGTGTCAAAGCCGTCGCCGCCGTTGATCGCGACCGGGGCGTTCACCGCGTAGGCGATGAAGTCCGCGCCGGCATCGCCGCTGATGTCGGTCCGCTCGCGCAGATCCTCCTGCGAGCCGACCAGCGCGAAGGCCTGAATCAGGAACCGGTCGTCGCCGGCTTCGCCGTTGGCGGTGAGCACCGCCTTGTTGTGGAAGACGATGAACTCGTCCTTGCCGCCGCCGGCGTTGATCGTCAGGTCGACGCTGATGCCGTTGCTCAGCCACCCGCGCGTGGTCTCGATGGTGGCGAACACGTCCTCGACCGCGACACCCGCCTGCTCGGTCGTGCGCTGCGACTTGTAGAGCTGGCCAACCTGGAAGAAGTCATCGCCTTCGCCCGCGAAAACGGTGATCGCGGCGCGAGTATCGTCGAAGTAGAAGCGGTCGTTACCGCCCTTGCTGAGGATGTTGATCGTCTCGAGCTGGGTGTTGTAGTTCACCCGCTCGTAGTTCGGGTCGGTGTTCAGCAGCGCCACGAAGGCGAGCCCGCTCTGTGCCGCCGCGGCGCGCAGCAGGAACAGATCCGGGGCTTCCGTGCCTTCGATGTTGAGCACGTCGGTGCCCGGCCCGCCGGAGTCGAAGACGTTGACGAGCGAATGCGTAGCGCCGCCGATGAGGCCGATGTTGTAAGTGTCGCTCTCGTTGCCGCCGTCGAGCGTCGCTACCGCGTTGACGCCATTGCTCGTGAGCGGCGCCAGCGTATCGACGATGACGTTGAGGAAGACGATGTCGTCGTCGCCCTCGCCGCGGAAGAAAAGGTCCTGGTTCAGCGCCTGAACCGCTACGGTGTCGGCGCCTTCGCCGCCCGTCACGGCGAGCGGAACGACCCGGGCGCTGAGCTGCTCGACGTTGGTTTCTCCCAAGTCATTGACGAATTCGATGGTGAAGCCATCGCTGTCCTTGGTGACATGGACGTTGCTTTCACCAAGGTTGTTCTTGCCGATGATGAACAGTTTCGCCAGCGCTTCCTCCACCTCCGCCGCCGTGGCGCCGAAGGCGATCGGCCCGGTTTCCATGAAGCGGAAGCCAAGCGTGAACAGGCCGACGTCGGCGCCGATGGTGACCTTCTGCTCCTCGTTGGTGCTCGGCGCGCCCTGGATCAGCGTCGTTGCGCCCGCTACGCCGAGCCGGGTGTTGAGCGCGGCGCGGCCTAGAGTATTCGTTGCCTTGACCTTGATCGTGTCGGCACCACCGCCACCGGACACGGCGGTCATGCCATCGATGGTGTAGGTGAAGTCGTCGAAGAGCGCCTGCCGGTTGAGCGGCAGGTCGTCGAACAAGTCAGGTATGCCGTCCTCGAGATCGCCGGTGCCGATCGTGAAATCGTCGGCGCCCACTCCGAGCCGCACGTCCACCACCTCGAAGCCCTCGAACTCGACGCGCCCGGGCCCGCCGCTGAGATCCATGCCGAGGCCGCTGACGACGCCGACTTCCACCTGTACGTTCCCCGGGCGGGTCTCGAGGAACGAGGTCATGTAGCCGGTGTCGCCACTCGTGTCGAGGCTGTCGTCGACGATGACCGTGTCGTGCCCCGCCTCGCCAAGCAGGACCAGCGGCCCAATGCCGAAGGGTTGCGCCACACCGGGCTGGCTGAGGGCGTCGATGTTGTCGACCACGCCGTCGCCCACCGTGATCGTGTCATCACCGGTCCCGGCGAACACCTTGACCGGCACCGTGGCGGAGGTGCTCGGGATGTCGATGTCGTCATCGCCGCCGAGGCCGCGGACCTTGATCTGCAGAAGGTTGGCGGTGGCCGCCGGCGACTGGTAGCGCACGACCTGGGTGGGGGCGAGCGTGATGTCATTCGCCGTCACGGTAATGGCGTCGGCGCCGCTCGTGCCGCGCGCGTCGATCAGGTCGCCCAGATCCCACGGATTGCCGTTATCGATGACGAACGCGTCGATGAAGCTGTCGTCCTCCGCGTAGAAGATGTACGTGTCGTTCGCTTCCTTGCCGTCGAGCAGCGTGACGACGGGGCCCTCGCGCGTCTGGTAGACGTGGAACGTGTCGTCGCCGAGGCCGCCGAAAACCGCCGAGAGCGCGTCCAGCGATTCCACCAGCACCATGTGCTCGAAATCCTCCAGCCAGTCGCTGGCGACAGCGTCATTGAGCGGATTGTCGAAGGTACCGGTGCGGGCGCCCCAGCCGGCCAGGGCCTTCCCGGCCCTGAGATAGAAGGAGATGTTCTCCGCCTTGCCGGTGAAGTCGAGCAGGTCGAGCCCCTCGCCGCCGCCGGTGATGGTGTCGAGGCTGCCGGCGGACTCGAGGACGTAGAAGTCGTCGCCGCCGCCGCCCGTCATGGTGTCGCTGCCGGTGCCGCCGTCGAGGGTGTCGCCGCCGCCATTGCCGTTGAGCGTATCGTCGCCCGCGCCGCCGAGGAGCTGGTCGGCGTGCTCGCCGCCGTGGAGCTGGTCGTTGCCCGCGCCGCCTTCCAGGACATCGAGGCCATCGTGGCCGAAGAGCTGATCGTTGCCGCCGTCGCCGGCGAGCTCGTCGTCGCCAGCGCCGCCGTGGATGATGTCGTTGCCGTCCCCGCCGCGGATCGTCGCGCGCACGGTCGTAAGGCCGAGCTCGCTGAGGTCGATGAAATCCACGCCCGCACCGCCGTCGGCGACGATCTTGGTCACGCCGCTAAAGCGGAAGAAGCCGAGGCTGGTCGGTAGAGAAGCGACCGCTTGCGAAACGTTGAACTGGTCGGACCACACCACCACGTCGCCGCCGACGTTCGTGACGTGGATCGTCTCGCCGATGTCGCGCAGGTCGCCGCGCAGGCGCTCGGCGGCGTTCGGGCCGATGTTGAGCGTCAGTGTGTCGCCGCTCTGCGTCGCGAGCAGCGACGGGCGCTCGAAGGGGATCTCGAACTCGAACAGCGTCAGCCGCACGAACTCGAACTCCTTCTTGATCGTCGTCAGCAGCAGATTGATCTCGAGGAAGGCCCGCATGAAGAACTGGACGATGCCCTGGACGTCGAAGATGGCGAGCGGCGCGAGCGGGCCGAACTCGCCGAGGTTGGCGGCCACGTTGGCGGCGAGCTCGCCGACGCGCACCTTGCCGTCGTTGTCGAGGTCGGCGAGGTTGAACTCGATCGAGAAGTCGATGCCGCCCTCGACGCCAGCCTTCACCAGGCCGAACGAGATGCCGGCGCCGACCGAGATCTGGGCGCTCAGCGTCGCCTCGGGGCGGTCAAAGCCGGTATCGAAATCGATGTCGGTGAGGAAGAAACCGTTGAGCAGCGTGGCCGGGTTGTTGGTGTCGAGGAATTGCGTGAGACCGCGCGTGTCGTAGCCGAAGCCGAGGTCGATCGTGCCGCTCACGCCGCCGCCGAAGAAGCCGACCAGCGGCCCGAAGATCGGGAATTCCTGCCGGTAGAAGAAATCGAAGCCGAACTCGGGCAGCTCCACCGTCACGAGCGTGACGTCCGGCTGCCCGAGCAGCAGCTTGATGATGCTCTCGGGCTTGAGGATCGGGAAGTCGATGCTTCCCGGCTGCGTCACGCCGGAAGTGAAGCGCTGCGTCTTCGATCCGCCGGCCGGCGCCGGCGGCGTGATGGACGGCACCGACACGTTCTTCAGATTCTTCAGTGAGCGCAGGTCGGGCAGGCCGAGTGAGATGGGGTTGTTGACCAGCAGGTCCGGGATGTCGAGCGAGTCGAAAAGGACGAGGTCGCCGAAGTTGAGCATCGCCGAACCTTCGCTCGCCGCCTGCTCGACCATGTCGATGAGAAAGAAGAGCTGCTCGACGAAGTCGAGCATCGCGACGACCTTCGGCCCATTCTGCGGATCGAAGAACGTGATCAGGTCCTTGCCGGTAATGGTGGTGCCGGCGAGGTCGGAGAGCAGCGGGATCCTCATGTTGAGGAAGCCGTCGGGGCCGATCAGCCAGTCGAACTTGTCCAGCACGTCGCCGATCTGGTCGAGGATCGGGCCGGCGAACTTCGAAATGAAAGATCCCAGGTCGAGCGTGACGTCGGCGAAGACGACCTGCGGCGGGGCGATGGTGATGCCCTCCGCGGGCGTGGCCGTGACGAGGAAGTCGACCAGGATGTCGGTCGAGATCGAGGGCAGCACGTTCCCCAAGCCCGAGCCGAGCGTGCTGAAGTCGACGACCGCATGCACCCGCAGCGCCGCCCCGCCCGTGAGCGAGGGCTGCACGATCTCGCTCAGCGAGCCCGAGACCATCTCGGGGATGGTCAGCCTGCCGTCGCCGCTCGGGTCGACGAGGTTCACCGCGCCGCCGAGGAATAGCCGGGTGAAGTCTTCCTGTGCGAGGTTGAACGTGGCGGGATCGCTGAAGTCGAGGCCGTTGCCGTCGACGTCGATGCCGTCGGTCAGCTTGAGCGCAAGGAAGAGCAGCTTGCCGTTGACCTGCGCCCTCTCGGCTTCCTGCGCCGTGCCGTTGTCGTTCGCATCCTGGCTGAAGTCGACGGACACTGCGACCGTCAGCTCCGGATCGCCCTCGCCCTCCTCGTCCGGACCGTTCGTGTCGGTGACGAAGTAGAAGCCCTTGCTCGTGTCGACGCCGAAGCCGATGTGGAGGTTGAAGTCGATGGTGATCTCGGGCTGCAGCCGCGCCTCGATGCCCAGCGCCGGGATGCCGAGGTCGAGGTCGATCGGGTCGGTGGAGAAGCTGAAGGTCTTGCCGATGTCGAAGTCGAGCTGCAGCGCGGTGGGGTTATCGGTAATGCTTTCCACGACGTTCCCGTCCGCGTCGAGATACCGGAAGATGACGTCCCCTTCCCGCGTAATCAGGCCGTCGTCGTTCTGGTCGCGAAGCAGCCCGCGTATGCCGGTCGCCGGATCGATGATCGCCGAGAACGGACCCGCGGGCCCGAACACGTTGACGATGGTTTGCTGGATCAGGTCGATCAGCGAGTCGAGGTTGACGTTGTTCTCGCGCAGCGTCTGGGCGAGCGGCTGCAGGAAGTCGTCACGGAAGTCTTCGATGATGTTCGCCGCCGGGTTGTCGGCGAGCAGGTCGCCGATCAGCGGCAGCTCGACGCCGAAGATGTCGCCGCTCAGGGCGTTCTGCAGGCTCAGCAGCAGCCGGTCGAGCCCCCCGATCACCATCGCCGGGTCGCTCAGCATCAGGAACAGTCCCGGCGGGTTGGTGAAGAGGCTGAGGTCGGGCAGCGTGAAGCTGATTCCGCTGCCGGGGTTGGCGATGAACGCGGGCAGATCGGCGATGGTGACGATCAGCGCGTTCTGCTCGCCGATGGGCAGCGGGTTGTCCTCGGTACCGACGAAGAGCGGCAGGTTGACGCTCGCCGTACCGGTGACAGTAATGCTGTTGCTGTTGACGAACTGACTGAGCCTGCCAAGGTCGGAGGTCACGCCGCTGCCGCCAAAGGCGGCGAGCACTAGGCGCTGGTCGAGGTCGGGATTGAGCAGGCGGAGGCCGACGCCTGCGGTGAGCGAAGCCGAGCCGTCGATGACGAAGACGTTGAACGGCCCGAGCCCCGCCGTGAACTCCAGGCCGGTGCCGGTCGCGTTGAGGGACGCAGTAACCCTCGTGCCCTCGATCGGCATCGTCTCCAGGTTGTCCGTGACGAGGAAGAACGCCTTGTCGTTCCCCGTGAGGTCGAGTCCCATCTCCAGGGCGAACTCCACGCCGGCGCTCACCGCCAGATTGCCTGAGGCACTCAGGCTGACGACGTCTGATAGGAAGCTGAGCTCCGCCGGCAGGACACTGCCGATGTCGAGGTTGAACGGCCGCGTCAGGCTTACGGACTTGGCGAAATTGAAGTTGAAGCCGAGCACGCCGGTGCCGGGGTTGAACGACAGCACGGGCGGCAGGCCGTCCGGGATGCCGAGTTCGGCGCGCAGCAGCGCTTCCAGGCGCTGGATCGAGCCTGCGGGATCCGCCTCGATCGCTTCCAGCTTCTCTGCGAAGTCGCCGGCGATGTCCACCAGATCGGCGATGCTGCGGTCAATGAGCGGAAGCTCGAAGTCCAGCGCTCCGGCCACCGCGCTGCCGGCCGAGCCAGAGCCGTCGAGCCCACGCAGGAAATCCACCAGTAGGCGCAGCCCCTCGACGATGTCCTCGAAGCTCAGGTCGCGGAAGCGGTCGAGGACCGCGTCGAAATCGGAGCCGGAGAACGCGATCGGTCCGCGGATGCTCAGGTCGCCCGCGCCGGCAGTCTGGTTAAACGTGAACTTCCCGCCCGCCAGACCGACGTTCACAGCGTTCGCGGCATCTCCGCCAGTAGTCGCGAGCTTGGCCAGCGCGGCGGTGGCAGCCGACTGCAACGCCGCCTGGAGCTGCTCCGGCGTGCTGAAAGTCGCGGTGTCCTTGGCCAGCACGATGCCCACGGCGTCGCGCGTCCCGTCGGAAAGGACGAAGGTGGCGTTCTCTGTCAGCCGTCCATTGGCAGGCGCGGCCGTGCCAAGCGTAAATATAGCGGTGAGATCGGTCTGGTCCGAGCCCAGGCCGAGCGGATCGGCGAAAGAAGGCAGGCTGACGAGCCAGTTGGGGCTCGTTGTTGTGATCTTGAGGAAGGCATTCAGCTCTTCGGGAAGGCCGGCGAGAACTCCGCCCGGCTCCACGTCGAGCGAGAACCCGACGCCGCCGGACACCTCGCCGTCGACGAAGCCGGTCTTGAGCTTCTGTTGCGCGTCTCTTCCCGTGTTCGTCGTGTCGAACAGGAATTTCTTCGCGGTGAGGGCCTCGCCCAGCAGGCTGACGGTCACGCGGTTCGTCCCGTCCACGGGGTTCTTGAGATCGAAGTCGATGCTGGTGTCGATAAACTTGCCGCTGCCCAGCGTCCCCTGTCCGGTTGCCTGGATCTCGAGGAATCCGAGGGAAGCGACCACCGTGATGGGCGTCGGGGTGCTCAGCGCGAGCGAGCCCGAAAGGCTCACATCCTCGACGAAGAACTCCCCCGCCTTGGAGCGCCGCGTTTCGCCCGTGCCCGCGACGAACCCGAGCTCGCTGACCGCGCCGTTGATCTGCACGCTCGCGGTTGCCGGGTTGAGGTCGAGCGGCACGTCGAGCGAGAGCTTAGTGACGACGCCGTCCTTGCCGCGCAGGGCGATTCGGTTGCCTTCCGAAGGCGTCGCCGGATCGCCGTCGGTATCGACGCGGATCACCTCGACAACGCCGTCGGCGAATCCTTCTAGATTGAGTGCATCGTCGATCGCCCCCTGCAGGTCGCTCACCAGCTCGTCGATGCTGGTCCGCAACAGGTCTGCGGCGAGGGTGACGGGTACGTCGATGCCGTTCACCAACAGCGTGAACTTGATCTGCTCCGCCGTCGCGCCGTCGAAGCGCGTCGGCGCGGCGAGAAGCCCCAGCGCCTGGAATGCCGCATCGGCGAACTCGGTATTGACCTCGAAGCGGCGGTTTACGCCGACGGCCGGCTCGAGTCCAATGGTGGAGAGCAGGACCGGCGGCGTGGCGATAGAGATGCGCCCGCCGCCGGCGTCCACGCGGATCGGCGCAACGAAGGAAACCTCGATCGTGTCGCCCGCGGTGGGGAGGGCGCCGACGCTGATTCGCAGCCGGGTATCGCTGCCGACAACCACCGTATCCACGGTGACGTCGAAGTCGCCGCTGCCGCCGTCGCCGCCGAAGCCGGCCTTGGCCAAGGCCGCCCTGATCGCTTCCTGCACCTTGGCCGCGAGATTGACGGGCGTCACCGCCGCGTTGAGCTCGGTGAGGTTCAGACTGCCGTTGGCGTTGAACAGCGAGCCGTTGAGGTCGGCATCGAGCACGTCCACGGCGCGCAGCCGGCCGGTGACTTCCTTGTCGCCGGTGCTCAAATGCAGCTTCAGCGTGAACGCGATGTCGTTGGGGAAGCTCGTCAACGCGTTGTGAGCCGCGGTAACCGAACCCGCGCCCAGGGCCCCGGTCGAAAGCATTCCGCCAGTCAGGAAGCCGAGCGTCAGTCCATGGCCCGCCAGCGCGCTGTTGACCGCTTTCTGCACGTCGTCGCGCAGATCCGCGAGCGAGGCGTTCGTGCTCGTGTCCGCATCATCTACGGTGACGTCAATCGTCCCGATCGAGGCCGTGTTCTGGAGCTTGGAGCCGTCCGCGATAACCTTGGCTACATTGGTGGCAGCGAGCTGGCCCTGGAAGGTGACGAGGTAGCTCGTCCCGACCTTGGCAACGAGGACGTTGTCTGACCCGATCGAGACCAGACCTTCAAGTTCATCTTCCACGACCGACTCAGCCGCGTTGTGGGTGATCGGGCCGGTGCTCACCCCGTTAAAGCTGAGCGTGAAGGTGCCACCGGTCGCGTTGACCAGCGTGACGCGCTGGATCTCATTGGTTCCTGGTGCCTGCCCTTCTTGCGTGGTCAGCGTGACGACCGCCGGCTTGTTGAAAAGATCGACGTCGAAATGCGCGTCCGATGACAGTCTGCCGTTGTCCGCCGGTCCCGCCAGCGGCGTATCGGGCGCCTGCGCGGATACGGCCGTCAGCAGCGCGGCAGGATCGCTCGGCGTATTAAAGGTAACGACGTAGAAGCGATGGTTACCGACGTCGGTGCGCACCACCGAAACGTCGGTAATGCCGAGCACCGCTTGCAGTGCGGCCTCCACGCTTCCGAGACCGGTTGCCGGCGCGTTGAACGCGATCGGCTCGGACGGTGCACCGTTGTACATCAACTTGAATTGGCCGCTCGTGGCGTTCCGGACCGTGACGATTTGTACTTTGTTGCTCGTCGCGCCCTCGGGGCGCTCGACGGTCACTTCCGCCGTGTTGGTGTACGTGGCTGGCGCAAGCTCAATCTTCTGGCTCGGGCTCAGGTCGAACCCGAAGGTCAGGCCCGCGCTCAAGTCGGCCGCCATTGCGAAGGAGCCGGTGGTCTGCACGCCGGCGATCTCGCCAAGGCTTACGCCGAAGTTAAGCGGGAACAGCCCCCCGGTCAGGTTCGCGGAGTCGGCGGTAAGCAGCGAGACGTTCTTTGCTGCCTGGTTGCCGAGGAACTCGACGGTGTAGGTGTTGCCGCTCTTCGTCACCGTGACGTTGCTGAGCAGCGGCGTGACGCCGTCGGTCGCGCGCAGCGCCTCGAGGGCTGCTTCCACGCTGCCCATGCCGGTCGCCGGCGCGTCGTACGCAATGGCGCTCGTGAACCTCGGCGCCCCCTTGTCGTCCAGGAAAGCGAGCCGGAACGTACCGCCGGTCGCATTGATCTCGATCTTCTGCTGCTCGTTGGTCGCGGTCGCGCCGGGGCGCAGCTCCGTCACCTTCGCTTCGCCGAAGGCGAGCACGCGGTCGAAGAGAATGCTGAACGAAAGCTCCTGCGTCACGGGGTTATAGGCCGCAGTGAGCGGCGTCCCGATGCTGAGCGCCGTGGTCAGCCGGTTGACGAGACTCTGAATGCTGGAGAAGTTCAGGTCCGGCGTGCCGTCGCCGTTGTTATCCGGGCGCAGCGCGTCGCCGCTGACGAACAGCGGATCGAAGACTTGTTCTTTGAAGACTTCGGCGAAGTCGAGGACCTCCCCGAGTGTTTTGCCGCCTGTGAACGGAATCTGCGCCTTCATCGCCTCGGCCTTGGCCATGGCGGCGAGCGCGTCCAGCACCTGCTGCAGCATGCCGAGAGCTTCGGTCGGCGAGATGTTGCTGAAATCGAGCAGGTTGATGTCGTCGGCCAGGTTGAGCGGCGTGCCGGGGTCCGCGGTGAGGCTTACCCTCGGGCTGACCGGGCCGTCGGACGAGCCGAAGACGCTTCCGGAGAGGTCAACCGCGAAATTGACGGTGAAGGTGCTGAGGTCGACAAGCCCGATCTTGACACCCGGATCGACGCTGAGGCTCGCGGTGACCGAGAAAGTCTGAATATCCGCCGCCAGTGTCAGCGGGTTGGAGTCCTCGGTGACCGTTACGAGGTCCGTGATCGCGCTCCCGGTAAGCTCTCCGAGGGTGATGCGATCAAGACCGTCGGCATTGCTCGGATCGTCGAGCGTGAGACGCAGCCCGGCATCCAGCGCGACGCTGCCGTCGCTGATGTCGAGCTCGAGGAATCCCAGGTTGAGCGATGTGCCGACGAGCGAGCCGCTAACGGCGACATCGAGCGTAAGCGTGCCGCCCGGAACAAGGAAAACCGCCGGGCGGGAGGGTGAGTAGAGATCCAGCCCGATGGTGAGGTCGCCCCTGAGGTCGATATCCACGTCGAGCGACGCGTCGAGCGCGATGCCCGCGCTCTCCGCGTCGGCGCCGAAACTGAGATCGATCGTCTCGTCGACATGGGCGGCGAAGTCGAAGTCGATCAGGATGTCGAGGAAGTCCCCGTCGTCGACCGCGCGGTAGCCCGTCGCGAAGGTGACGGAGGTGAACGGCGCGGGCACGGTAAGGCCGTTCAGCGCCCCGATGAGCGTCGAGAGCTTTGCCGTCTCGCCGACCGACTGGATGATCGGGTTCAGCCGGTCGCGCAGGTCGTCCACGCGCTCGGTGAAGCCGAGCAGCCCGGCGAGGCTCGCGCCGGTCTGGTTGAGCAGCGGAATCTGGTTGATCAGCTGGTCGATGCCGTCCGCGGCGCTCTGCAGCCGCTCGACGAACGTCACGATGTTGTTCAGCAGGTCCTGGAGGTCGCCCGCAGCGCCGGTGAAGCCCGGGATCAGCGCGACATCGATCTCCTCGGCAAGAGTGCCGGTTTGCGTGAGTGTGCTGCCGTCGCTGCTCGTGATCTGGGTGCCGTTCGCGGACCCGGTCAGCTTCGTCGCGGCCGCGAGGAGGCTGAAATCGAGCGTGTCGCTTCCCCCGCCCGCGCCGAGCTCGGCGACGTTGACCGTGCCCCAGTTGTCGTCGAGCACGTACTTGTCGTTGCCGGCTCCGCCGGCGAGATTCGCGGTGCCGCTCCAGCCGCCGACGGTGAAGGTGTTGTCGCCCGCGTCGCCCGTGAGATCCGCGCGCTCGATGCTCGTCAATCCGAACGCGCTCGCGAATCCTGTCGCGGTGCGGGAGAAGCTGGAGTCGCTCAGCGTGAAGTCGCCCTCTCCAGAGGACGCCACGCGGTCCGTTTCGCCATTCCCGTCGAGCTCGTACACAACCCCGCTCGCGCTGCCCGTCAGCGTAAACGTATCGGCACCGCCGCCGCCGTCGACGTTGACCGCCTCCACGGTGCTGTAGTTGATGGTCTGGCCGTTGCTCACCGCCGTGGCGCTGACGGAGATGGCGCCGGAGCCCGTCACGTTCAACGTGTCGCCCGTGGCATGCGCGCCGCCGTTCACATTCACCGTGCCAGAGGCACTCGCCGTCACGTTGAACACGTCGTCATTGCCGAGGCCGTTCAGAGTTGCCGCGCCCGTCCACGTGCTGACGTTGAAGGTGTTGGCGCCCCCGCCACCCGTGAGGTTCGCCGAGGCGATGGAGTCCAGGGCAATGCTTACTGAGCCGAAAGAAAGCTGGCTGTTCGTCAGCGTGAAGCTCGCGTCTTGCGAAACCTGTACGGTGTCGGTTCCCGTCCCGCCCGTGAACTTGAGCTTGGTGTTGAACGCGGCAGGTGCGCCTTGGAACTCGAACAGGTCGTTGCCGCCGGCTGACTGGATCTCGAGGATGCCAGCGGGCGCGGAAGCGATGTCGATGCTCTCGAAGAGGCCGTTTCCGCTCGCGATGCGAAGGCTGCCCGAAGCGTCGCTGATGACGATGTGGTCGTCGTGGCTCGCGTTATCGACCACGATGGTCCGGTTGTCGGCGACGGTGTTGTCGCTGATCGGCTCCATGCCGGCATACGCAATGACGTCGGAGTCGCGCTCGATCGTGCCCGTGCTTGGGCCGCTCGCCCGGTAAACCACGCTCGAGTACGTGCCGCTGTCGAGCGCGATGCTGTCGAAGCCGCCGCTGCCGCCGTCTACCAAGCCGCTCAGGCTGCCCGAGGCCGCAAAGACGAACGTATCCTCGTTATCCGCCGCGCCCTCGAGGTTCTCCATCCCGCTGAACGCCACCCCGCCGACATTCCCCGAATTCGGCCCGTCGACCGTCCAGGTGCTGTCCGCCGCTGGCCCGACGAGCGTGTCCTCGTCGAGGCCGCCTTCGAGCGCCTCCATCCCCGTGAACTTGACCCCGCCCGCGTTGCCGCTTCCGTTTCCGGTGAAGCGCCACACGGTTTTGCGCTCGGGGCCGCGGAAGCGGTCGCTGCCCGAGCCGCCCGCCGCGATGCCGGCCAGGCCGCCGGCCGCCAGCAGCTCGAATACGTCGCTGTCGTCGCCGCCGATCAGGTCCTCGATGCCGGCGAAGGCGCCATCGTTCAGCGTACCGATGCCGTCGCCGTCGATGATCCAGCGGTTCGCGCTGTTCGCGCCGACCAGCATGTCGATGCCGAGCCCGCCCGAGATGAGGCCGTCGAGGCGGGCGTCCTGCGCGAACACGAAGCTGTCCGAGCCCGCGCCGCCCGTGACGTTTTCTACCTGCGCGAACTCGAACCCGCCGACGCTCCCGGCGTTCGGGCCGCCGACGGTCCACACGCTGTCCTCGTTGCGCCCAATCAGCGTGTCGTTGCCCGTACCGCCCACCACCCGCGTCACGTTCAGCATCGCCGCCACATCGGTGGCGGCCCCGGCTTCGAGATCGACCGTGACGTTGCTCGTGCGCGAGGAGTAATCGAAGGTATTGACGCCGCCGCCGCCGTCGATGGTGCCGCTGATGCTGCCGCCGGCGAAGATGAAGGTGTCGTTCGCTGCCCCGCCGGTCAGGTTCTCGATCTCGACGAAGCCCTGGCCGTTCAACTCTCCGGCATCCTCGCCCGTGATCGTCCAGGTGTTGTCGATGTCGGCCGCGATCAGCGTGTCGTCGCCCTCGCCGCCGCGCACCGTGCCGGAGACCCGGCCCTCCGGCGCGAATGCGAATGTGTCCGCGCCGCTACCGCCCGTCAGGTTCTCGACGCCGGCAAAGGTCTGGTCGTTGAGCGTTCCGGCATCCTCGCCGGTGATCGCCCAGGTGTTGTCGGCGTCGGCCGCAACGAGGGCGTCGTTACCTTCCCCGCCCTCGACGGCCGTGGTGCCGGATGCGTCCAGCACGACGAAGGTGTCGTCGCCTGCGCCACCGCGCACGCCTTCGATTCCGGTGAACGTGCCGTCGTCGCTCGAACCGGCGCCCGGCGCATCGAGCAGCCAGGTACTCGCGCTATCCGGCCCGATCAGCTCGTCCGTGCCGCCGTCGCCGCCGTGGAAATTGACGCGCACCTGATGCGCGAGCGAGGCGCGGTCGAAACCGATCTTGAGCTTGTCGCTCTGGTCGTTGCCGAGAACGTTGACGTCGATGTCCTGGTCGATCAGGCGCTCGCCGAGGATGGTGCTCGACGGGTTGTCGATCAGGCGCAGGATCGGCGCGCCGCCGGCGTCCTCGACCCTGAGCGTGGCGTCGAGCGCAACGCCCTCTGCCGCCGCATGGGTGAGGTCCGCGGAGAGCAGGATGCGCGGCTCGAGGGTCTCGAACCGCATCGCGGCCCGGCGCCGATGCGCTTGCAGCGCCTCGCCGAGAATGCCGCGCTTGCGCCATTCGGCCATCCTGCGAAAGCCGTTGGCGAGCGGGCCCCAGAAGATTTCCGCGAGCGTGGGGACGGAAAAGCGGGAACTGCGGGGCTCGGATTGGCGAGCGCCGAGGCTCACAGGCTGCCCCTGCGCGACTCATCGCACAATGGTGGGCATCTGCAAGCTTGCGCGGACATCTGCTCCCCCGTGTGCGCGACTGCTGTCCCGGACCGGCAACGCCGATCTTCGCTTGCTGCTCTTTTCTTATTCCCGCTTCGTGCCCTGCGATTGCCTTCGCGAGCCCGCCGAACCACGACGCACTGCACGCAAGCAAGGAATTAATGCGCAACAGTGAGCCCAAGGGACGTATAACAGAATCATTCCCACTTGTCCCCAAGCATTGAGATTCGGATCCATCGCTCGCGTCCCGGGCCCGGGTCGCCGACTGTTGAGACCTCACTCAAAGTCTTTTGACCTAAGCCTAGGAATTCTTGAAACTCCAGCTTTCGCTGAATCTCCGCCCTTGCAGTCGCGCGCCGTGCGCAGCAGCGATCGGCTGCGACCCCGCGGACGCGGGGCACCGCGCCATCTTTTTGTAAAGAAGTTTCAGGTCGCCTGGGCTGCCTGCCTCGGCCGCGCCAGTTCCGCCCCCGGCCACTGCTCGGGATGCGCGCGCCGGTACTGCGGCGGGTAGTCGAGCTTCACGCCGAAGCGCTCCGCCGCGTGCCACACCCAGCGCGGATCGTCGAGCAGGCCGCGCGCCAGCGTGACCATGTCGGCGCGGCCCGCGGCGAGGATGTCCTCGGCCTGTTGCGGCTCTACGATCATGCCCACCGCCATGACGGGCAATTGCGCGCCGCGCTTCACGGCTTCCGCGAAGCCCACCTGGTAGCCCGGCTCGACCTTGATTTTCTGGTGCGCGACCGCGCCGCCGCTCGAGACGCACACGTAGTCGAAGCCGATCGCCTTCAATTCGCGCGCGTAGGCCGCCGCGTCCGCCGCCTCGAAGCCGCCCGGCGCCCAGTCGCTCGCGGTGATGCGCGCGCCGAGCGCGCGTTCCCGCGGCCAGGCCTCGCGCAGCGCCCGCGCGATCTCGAGCGGCGCGCGCATGCGGTTCTCGAGGCTGCCGCCGTAGCGGTCGCTGCGCTTGTTCGAGAGCGGCGAGAGGAACTGGTGCAGCAGGTAGCCGTGCGCGGAATGCAGCTCTACGAGATCGAGGCCGATGCGCAGGGCGCGCGCCGCGGCCGCGGCGAAGGCGTCAGCGAGGCCGCGAATCTCCTCGACGGCGAGCTCGCGCGGCGTGTGCCAGTCCTCGGCAAAGGCGAGCGCCGAGGGCGCCACCGTCTCCCAGGGCGATTCGCCCGCGCCGAGCGGCTTGCCGCCGTGAAAAGGCGGCTGCGTCGAGGCCTTGCGGCCGGCGTGCGCGAGCTGCACGCCCAGCGGAGACTTCGAGATACCGCGGCATACCTCCACCACGCGCTTCATCGCCGCCTCGTTCAGGTCGCTGTACAGGCCCGTGCAGCCGTGCGAGATGCGGCCCTCGCGCGTCACGCCGGTCGCCTCGAAGGTCAGGAGGCCGGCGCGCGAGCACGCGAGGCTGCCGAGGTGCACCATGTGCCAGTCGCTCATGGCGCCGTCGGCGGCGCTGTACTGGCACATCGGCGAGACGACGATGCGGTTGGGCAGCGTGATGCCGCCCAATTGGATGGGCGTGAAGAGTTTGGCGGTCATCAGGACTTCCTGGACTTGGGGTTCTCGGGCAATTTGGGAACCGCGACTCCGATCAGGCAGTCGCGCGTGACGAGGGCAGCGAGGCGCGCCTCGCTCCATCCTGCGGTGCGCGCCGGGCGCATCGGCAGCACCATGTAGCGCATGTCGGCATTCGAGTCGTGCACGCGGATCTGCACCTTCGCGGGAATCTTTGTGCCGAATTCGGCGAGCACCTTTCTCGGCTCGCGCACCACGCGGCTGCGGTAAGGCCTCGACTTGTACCACTCGGGTGGCAACCCGAGGAGCATGCGCGGGTAGCACGAGCACAGCGTGCAGACGATGACGT
>JBBDXX010000019.1:0-402212 GCA_040902065.1 Steroidobacteraceae bacterium
TAAGCACGCCGCCAGCGTTCAATCTGAGCCAGGATCAAACTCTTCAGTTCAATGGCTTGAGCTGAAAAAGCGAGATCCAAACTCCAAACATGATCCGGTTTGACCCGGACCGCTGGACGCTTGGTTACTCGCAGTTTTGGCGCCCATCAATGGACGACCTGACGCGAGTCCCCACACAAATTACCTGCAAATTTTTAAAGAGCGCCCTGGCGACATGAGCGACAGGGTAGACCGCGTATTTTACCCCGCGTCCAAGGGCAGTCAACACGATTACGTGCGACACGAACCCGCCCGGGCCGTCCTTTTCAGGGCCGCCCGAGGTAGGGGGCGCGCAGTATAGCGGCCCGTTGCCGGGAGTCAACGGTTACGGAACAACTCAGGAACGGGTCAGCGTTACGCGGGCAAAAGAGCGCTTTCCGGCTTGCAATAAATAGCTGGATCCGGCCTTCAGGACCGCGTCGCGGGACCCGACGCGCGCTCCGTCGACGCGGACTGCCCCCTGCTCGATCAGCCGGTAAGCGGCAGTCGCACTGGCCGCGAGACCGAGGTCCTTCAGGACGTTCGCAAGCTTCGCCGAGTCGGCCGTGCAGGAGAGCGTGCGCTCTTCTATATGTTCCGGCAGGGCACCGTCGCGAAAGCGCGCGATGAAACGCTCGCGTTCGGCTGCCCCGGCGCCCGGGCCGTGGTAGCGGTCAACGATCTCGACGGCGAGCTCGAACTTGGCGTCCCTTGGATTCCTCCCTTCTGCCAAAGACTTGCGCAAGTTCCGGATGTCTATAAGCGTCCGGGAAGACAGCAATTCGAAGTATCGCCACATGAGTTCGTCGGATATGGACATGAGCTTGCCGAACATTTCCCCGGCCGGCTCGTGGATCCCGATGGTGTTGCCGAGCGACTTCGACATCTTCTGCACGCCGTCCGTCCCCTCGAGGAGCGGCATGGTCAGCACGACCTGCGGCTCCTGGCCGTAATCGGCCTGAAGCTGGCGCCCGACCAGCAGGTTGAATTTCTGGTCGGTACCGCCGAGCTCGACATCGGCCTTCAGCGCCACCGAGTCGTAGCCCTGCACCAGCGGGTACAGGAATTCGTGTATGGCAATCGGCTGCCGGGACTTGTAGCGCTTGGCGAAATCGTCGCGCTCGAGCATGCGGGCGACCGTGTACCTGGCGGCCAGCTCGATCAGGCCGGCGGCGTTCATGCCGCCGAACCAGCGCGAATTGAAGTCGATGACGGTCTTGTCCGGGTCGAGGATCCTGAAGATCTGCTCCTGGTAGGTGCGCGCGTTGGCCTGCACCTCCTCAGGCGTCAGACGCGGGCGGGTGGCGTTCTTGCCGCTCGGGTCGCCGATCATCCCGGTGAAGTCGCCGATCAGGAAAATGGCCGTGTGGCCGAGCTCCTGGAACTGGCGCATCTTGTTGATCAGGACGGTATGTCCGAGATGCAGATCCGGCGCAGTCGGGTCGAAGCCCGCTTTCACACGCAGCGGCTGGGCACGCCCAAGCTTGCGCAGCAGGTCCGCTTCCGTCAGCAATTCCGAGGCGCCGCGGCGCAGTTCGTCTATTTGTTGTGCCGGCGGCAGCATAGTCCCCCCTGCCGGCAGACCACTGCGGCAGGCCCAATTCTGCCCGTCTTATGTGACGTAGTACAAAGGTCGGGCAATCAATGGGTTGACGGCGATGCCTGTGGCGCTTACCGTCGCGTTTCAGCCCCTGGGGATGCTCGGTTGTCACCACGCTTTATGTCGAGATCCATGGTTTTTGGCGATGCGGATTCCCAACCGCGTCGATTCGGCGTGGTTGCCGCGATTGTCGTGGCCGGCGCCATCTTTTCGGCGGTCGGCGCACAGATCCAGAACCCGGTGCCGGAGCACGCGATCGCGGATTTCCCGGTCGCCGCCGCCCCGGCGCCCGTGGTCGAGGAACCCCGCACGCCGTTCGAGTTCGTAGCCATCACGATCGGCCGCGACGACACCCTCGACCGCGTGTTCCGGGGGCTGCAGCTCAAGATCTCCGATCTCGCGGAACTGCGGAACCTCCCGGACGTGCGCCGCAGCCTCGACCTGATCCGCCCCGGCGACGTAATCCAGCTGACGCATCTCGACGGCGAGATCCGGTCGCTCACCCGGCGCATCAATGAGACGGCAACCCTGTCGGTGACGCGCGCCGACGCGGGTTTCAACGCCAACATCGTCGAGAACCCGCTCGAGACCGAGGAGCGGATGCTGCGCGGTACCGTGGACAGCTCGCTGTATCTGGCGGTCAACGAGATCGGCGGCACCGACCGGCTCGCGGTCTCGCTCGCCGACGTCTTCAAGTACGACATCGATTTTGTCAATTCAGTGCAGCCGGGCGACAGCTTCGTGGTCGCCCACGAGCAGCAGTACCAGGACGGGGAGTTCGTCCGCGACGGCGACATCCTCGCCGCGGAGTTCGTCAATTCGGGCCGAACCTATCGCGCCGTGCGCTATGTCTCGCCGGACGGGCGCGTGGATTACTACACGCCGGACGGCCGGCCGGTGCGCAAGGCTTTCCTGCGGTATCCGGTTGATTACGGCCGCATCAGCTCAGGTTTCAATCTGAAACGCCGGCATCCGGTGCTGAACCGCGTGCGCGCGCACAAGGGCATCGACTTCGCCGCGCCGTCCGGCACGCCGATCAAGGCGGCAGGGTCCGGTCGCGTCGTCAGCCGCGGCAGGAACGGCGGCTACGGCAATGTCGTCGTGCTCGCGCACAGCAACGGCGTGACCACGCTATACGGGCACATGTCCCGCTTCGCCAAGAACGTCGGGGTCGGCACTCGCGTGAAGCAGGGCGATGTGATCGGCTACGTGGGGATGACCGGCCTCGCGTCGGGGCCGCACGTGCATTACGAATACCGCGTCAACGGCGTGCACAAGAATCCGGCCAAGGTGACGATTGCGAAGGCCGATCCCATCCCTGCGAGCCTGATGGCCGACTTCCAGGCCCAGACCGCGCCCCTGCTGGCGCGGCTCGACGTGTCGACTTCGCCGGTGCGCATGGCCCAGTTTTCGGGGCGCTAAAGCCTGAAAGGGGTCGCATCCCTTTAAAAGGGGTCGCATCCCTTTGATCGTTGCCGTCCCTTATTCAACTTTCGCGCTGACAAAGGGATGCGACCCCTTTTAAAGGGATGCGACCCCTTTCAGGCTTAGGTCGCGAACGACGACCCGCAGCCGCAGGTCGTGGACGCATTCGGATTGCGGATCACGAACTGCGCGCCCTCGAGGTCCTCGCGGTAGTCGATCTCCGCGCCGGCAAGATACTGGAAGGAAAGCGGATCGACCAGGAGCGTGACGCCCTGGTTGGGAAACTCCGCGTCGCCCTCCTCGATCTTCTCGTCGAAAGTGAAGCCGTACTGGAATCCCGAGCAGCCGCCGCCGGAGACGAAGACCCGCAGCTTCAGGTTCGGATTGCCTTCCTCGCGGATCAGCTCGCCCACCTTGCGGGCAGCGGCGTCGGTGAAGACCAATCCATCGGTCAGGGAAGCTGTATCGTTCATGTCTGTCGATTGATTGTAGGTTCCGGGTACCACCGGGTCAAAGAACGGGTGTCTCCGTTTCACCCTCGGCGCGCCACTCGAACCTCTGCCGCACGGGCTCGCCATTCCTGCCGAGACGGTACTCCACGTGGAGGCTCTCGGGCTCGAATTCCAGTGGCAAATCGACCGGAATCTCGATCTGCTGGAAGAATCTGAGCGAAAACGGCACTTCGCGGCGTCCGGCAGGCTCGATTTCGCCCAGCGGCAACAGGCGCTGCGCGTCTCCCTGGCTTCCCTCCACGGTCAATGTGACCATGCCATTCGCGAGCGTGTCGCGCGTCGCGGCCTGCGCCAGCGTGATCAGCACTCGATAGCGGCGCTCTTCCTCGGCGTGGACGCGCACACCCTGAACGCGCAGTGCGCCGCTGCCGAACTGGCGCACGGCCAGGCCTCGATAGAACTGCAGCTCCTGCTGCTGGCGCGCGGTCTCCGCCTGCAGTTCGCTCATCATGCGCTGCGCGTCGGTCTGCGCCTGGCGGTCGATGCGCTGGCCGACTTCCGCGGTCGATGCACGGTGCTGCAGCACGCGGTTCTCGTCCTCGAGCCTGCGGTTCTTCGTCCGCAGTTCCATGCGCTCGATCATTGACGTCGAGATCGAGTAGCCGGCAGTCATGCGGCCGATCTCGAAGCCGGCATACAGGAGCATCAGCATCAGCGCGATGGCGAGCAGCCAGTGCCAGCGCGGCAGCGGTTTGTCGCCGGTGTCGCTCAAGGCGGGCTCCGGTCGCTAGAATCGGGCCGGCGGCAACGGAGTCTGCGCATGCTGTGGATCAAGGCCTGGCACGTGATCTTCATGGTCACCTGGTTTGCAGGACTCTTCTACCTGCCGCGGCTCTTCGTATACCACGCCGGGGCGACCGATCCGACGGGCATCGAGCGCTTCCGCATCATGGAACGGCGACTGTTCATCCTGATGTCGATCGGCGCCCTGCTCACCGCGTTCTTCGGCCTGTGGTTGATCGTGATCAATCCCGCGCTGCTCGACGCGGGCTGGATGCGCGCGAAACTCGTGATCGTCGTGCTGCTGATCGCCTTCCATGCCTGGCTCTGGCGCCTGATGCGCGATCTCGCGACGGGTCGCAATGTCCGCAGCGAGCGCTGGTACCGGTTGCTGAATGAGGTGCCCTCGTTCGCGTTGGTTGGCATCGTGCTGCTGGCGGTCGCAAAGCCATTCTGAATCAGTCGCCGGTTCCAGGACCCGCCCGACGGCGGGAGCCCATGCGCTCGCCCCACCAGTCCGGATAGGCAGGCAACCCCTCGGGAAATGCATGCGTGCCGAGCTCGTGCAGCGCGCGGGAGTACACGCGACGCTTGAAATAGATCACGTCACGCACCGCATCCCACCAGCCCGACCAGCGCCAGCGGTCGAACTCGGCCGGCTGCTCGGTCGAGTCGAAGCGCAACGCCGACTCCCGGGCCCCGAGTCGCAGCAGAAACCAGCGCTGCTTCTGTCCGATGCAGAGCGGCACCGAACCGCGGCGCACGAATTGCGGCGGCAGGCGGTAGCGCAGCCACCGTTCGGTGCATGCCACTTCCTGCACCTGGTCGCGGGACAGCCCGATCTCCTCCGCCAGTTCACGATACAGGGCTTCCTGCGGACGTTCGCCGTGGCGGATGCCGCCCTGCGGAAACTGCCAGCCGCGCGCGCCTGCGCGCCCGCCGACGAACACCTGACGATCGTCATTCATCAGGATGATGCCGACGTTCGCGCGGAAACCGTAGGCATCAATGAAGTCCGTCTCGCCATCCATACCGGGTTATCTTAACGGCTGGGGAAGACATGAAGCGGATTCCGGCGCCGATCCTGATAGTGATGCTCACAATCGCCGCGGTGGCGGCGATTGCGGCGTCGATCGCATTCGGCAGCTCCGGTATCGACGCGCCCTGGGAGCGTTTTGCCGCCGGCGATCCGCTGGTGCGCACGATCGTGCTCGAGTTGCGCCTGCCGCGCGCGCTGGCGGCTTTCGGCGCCGGCGTCGTGCTCGCGCTTGCCGGCGTGCTGATGCAGGCGCTGTTGCGCAATCCGTTGGCCGATCCCTACGTGCTCGGCGTGTCGGGCGGGGCGGCGGTGGGAGCGCTCAGCGTCATGCTGGCAGGCCTTGCCGGCATCGCAGTCGATGCCGGCGCGGCCATCGGCGCCTTCGCCGCGATGCTGCTCGTATTCGCGGTCGCGCACGGCCCAGGCGGCTGGACCACGACACGCCTGCTGCTGACTGGCGTCGTCGTTGCCGCCGGTTGCGGCGCGATCGTGAGCCTGCTGCTGTCGCTGTCAGACGACCTGCGCCTGCGCGGCATGCTGTTCTGGCTGCTCGGCGATTTCGGCTATGTGCGCACGCCCTGGTCGCTGCTCACGCTCGCGCTGGTCGCGATACCCGCGGGACTGCTGGTCGCGCGTCCGCTCGACGCGCTCGCGCGCGGCGAACTGCAGGCACGCCTGCTCGGCGTACCGGTGCGCGGGCTGCGCATCGGGATATATGTTGCGGCCTCGGTGCTCACCGCGGCCGCGGTCACCACGGCGGGCAGCATCGGTTTCGTCGGACTCGTGACACCGCACCTGGTCCGGATCGCGGCCGGGTCATCGCATCGGGTCGTGATTCCGGCCTCGGCGCTCGCCGGCGGCGCGCTGGTCGTCGTCGCCGACCTGCTTGCGCGCACGATCGTCGCACCACGGCAGCTGCCGGTCGGTGCGTTGACCGCCCTCATCGGGGTGCCGCTGTTCCTGCTGTTGATGCGCCGCCAGACGACGGCCTGATCAAGCTATCCTTGGCGAATGGCGATCAGCATCGGTCCCACGCCGACTACTGTCCCCGGTGACCGCGCGAAAATGATCGAGGTTTTCGATGATCAGCGGTCCACCGCGCTGCGGCTTCGTAGTTCGACTGCGTCCCAACGGATCGAGAGACTCATCCGGCTGCGCGACGGGTTCATCGCCAACTCGCAAGCCTGGTACGACGCGGCTTATGCCGATTTCAGGAAGCCGGCCGGCGAAGTCGATGTCGCGGAAATCCTGCCGGTTGTCATCGAGGCGAACGATGCCATCCGGAACCTGAAGTCGTGGATGAAGCCGACCCGGGTCCGGCCGACACTGCTGCTGGCCGGCACCTCAGGCCAGATCAAGTACGAGCCGCGCGGCCGCTGCCTGATCATTTCGCCCTGGAACTACCCCGTCAACCTCACATTCGGGCCGCTGGTTTCCGCCATCGCAGCGGGCAATACGGCAATCCTCAAACCGTCGGAGTTGACTCCGCATCTTGCCGCCGCCATGGCGCAGTTCGTCCGCACGGTTTTCCCCGAAGACGAGGTGGCGCTGTTCGAGGGCGATGCGTCCGTCGCGCAGGCGCTGCTCGAACTGCCGTTCGACCACATCTTCTTCACGGGCAGCCCGGCGATCGGCCGGGTCGTCATGGCCGCCGCCGCCAGGCACCTGACTTCCGTCACCCTCGAACTGGGCGGCAAGAGTCCCGTGATCGTGGACGAGAGTGCGGATCTCGACCTGGCCGCTCAGAACATCCTGTGGAGCAAGTACACGAACAATGGCCAGACCTGCATCGCACCGGACCATGTCTTCGTGCACGAGAAGGTCAAGGACGCGTTCGTCGCGCGCTGCAGGGCGAAGCTCGAAAAGGCCTACGGTACGGACGGCGAGTCGCAGAGAGCGAGCCCGCACCTGGCGCGCATCGTCAACCGGCGTCACGCCCAGCGCGTGAAGAACCTGCTCGACGACGCGACGTCGCGGGGCGCGCGCGTGCTCGCCGGCGGCATGGTGTCAGTCCCCGACAATTTCATCGCCCCGACACTCCTCGACAACATTCCGGCGGACGCGAAGATCAACAGCGAAGAGATCTTCGGCCCGCTGCTGCCGATCTATGGATTCACGCATCTCGACGACGTGATCCGGCACATCAACGGCGAACCAAAGCCGCTGGCGCTGTACGTGTTCAGCCGCAGCAGCGCCCACATCGAGCGCATCATGCTGGAAACCACCTCGGGCGGGGCCTGCATCAATCACTCGGTCGTGCAATACCTGCACCGGCACCTGCCATTCGGCGGTGTCAACAATTCCGGCATCGGCAGCGCCCATGGCCACTTCGGCTTCCGGGCGTTCAGCCACGAACGCGCAGTGGTCCGCAGCCGCCTGTCTTTTGCCGCCAGGCACTTCGCCCCGGGCGAAGTGCCTGCTTACCTGCGAAGGGCCCTGAAGGCGTTCCTCACGCGGCTCTGACGTTTGCCTGGTCACTCGCGCGGAAAACCCACCAGGTGCTGTGCATCGAGCCGGATGCCGATGCGCTCGCCGAGCGCGTGATCGTGATGGCTGGGCGCGAACGACAGCGCCGTCGCCCCCGACGGAAGTCTCAGCGTGTAACGGAACTGCGCGCCGCGGAACACGCGCTCGACCACCTCGGCGCGCAGGTCGCTCTCGTCGTCATGGATCACGTCGTCGGGCCGCAGCAGCAAATCCACGTGCGTGCCGGCCGGCTGGCCGCGCGTCAGCTGCCCTTCGATGACCCCGAGTTCGGTGGAAACCCGGCCGGGACCGAGCACGGTGCCCTGAATGAAACTGCCTTCGCCGACGAAATCCGCGACGAATCGCGTCACCGGCGAGTGATAGAGCTTCCACGGCACGTCCCATTGCTCGAGGCGCCCGGCGCGGAGCACGCCGATCTGGTCAGCGATCGCGAACGCCTCACGCTGGTCGTGCGTCACGAGCAGGGCGGTCGCGCCTTCGGCTGTCAGCGCCGTGCGGACCTGCTGCGCGAGTTCCATGCGCACTTCGGCATCGAGGTTCGAGAACGGCTCGTCCAACAGCACGAGACGCGGCCGCGGCGCCAGCGCGCGCGCGAGTGCGACCCGCTGCTGCTGGCCGCCCGACAGCTCATGCGGGAACTTGTCCGCCTGGTCGGCGAGTCCGACCAGTTCGAGCATCTCGAGCGCGCGGCGTTGCCGCTGCGCGCGCGCGGAATCGCGCAGCCCGAAGCCGACATTGGCGAGCACCGCGAGATGCGGAAACAGCGCGTAGTCCTGGAATACCATACCGATGCGCCTGCGCTCGGGCGGCACCCAGAATCCGGGTGCGGCAAGGCGCTCGCCGCCCGCCAGCACTTCGCCGGCGTCCGGTCGCTCGAAACCCGCGATGCAGCGCAGCACGGTGGTCTTGCCGGAGCCGCTCGGGCCCAGCAGGCAGCCGATGCGCCCGGCATCGAGCGCGATCGACAGCCGCTCCACGGCCGCGGTCGCGCCGAATTTCCTCGTCAGCTCACGCAGTTCGAGCCGCACGCTCCATCCTCCAGGTCAGCAAGGCGACCGGCAGCAATCCCGCGACCACGATGGCGAGCGACGGCAGCGCCGCGCGCTCCCACTCGCCTTCCGCGGTCATCTCGAACACGCGCACCGCCAGCGTGTCCCAGCCGAAGGGCCGGGTCATCAGCGTGATCGGCATCTCCTTCATGACGTCGACGAACACCAGCAGGATCGCCGTGCCCATGCCGGCACTGAGGAGCGGCAAGTGCAGTCGAGCAAGCACTTCGCGAGCGCCGAGGCCGAAGCCACGCGCCGCTTCCTCGAGCGAAGGCCGGATGCGCTCGAAGCCGCCCTGCACGGGACCGTGCGCGACCGCCAGGAAACGCGCCACATAGCCGAGCAGCAGCGCGAATACCGTGCCCTGCAGCCAGAGCCCTTCCCCGCCCGCAATCGTACGCCATGCCTGATCCGCCGCGCCGAGCGCCGTGACCACGCCGACCGCCAGCACCGCGCCCGGCACCGCATAGCCGAGCGTCGCGACGCGCGCGGCTGCGTGTGCAACCGGGCCGGCGGCCCGGCGGGTCGCGTAGCCGAGCACGATGGCGAGTGCGAGGCACAGGGTCGCCGCCATGCCGGCGAGTCCGAACGTGCGCAGCGCATAGTCAACGTAGCGTCCGTCCAGATCCAGGGGCGCCACCTGCCAGGCCCATTGCGCGAGCGCGACCGCCGGCAGCGCGAAACCGAGCGCGAATACGAGTGCGGCGTAGCCACAGGCCATCCACGCACGCGCACCCGTGAGCTCGATCCGGAGCGCGGCACGCGCGCCGGAATCCGATGCGGCGTAACGCGCCCGACCGCGCGCTGCCCGTTCGAGCGCAAGCGCCGCACCGACGAACAGCAGCAGAATCAGAGCGAGCCCGAGCGCCGTTTCGATCGAGAACAACGCAAACCAGGCCTTGTAGATGGCGGTCGTGAACGTGTCGTAATTGAATACCGATACCGCACCGAAGTCCGCGAGCGTTTCCATCGCGACCAGCGCTGCGCCGCCGGCAAGCCAGGGCCGCGCCAACGGGATCGCCACGCGAAACAGGCCGGCCCACGGCCCCAGGCCGAGCGATTGCGCCGCTTCGAGTGCGCGCGCGCCGTGCGTCATGAACGCGCCGCGCGCCATCAGGTACACATAGGGATAGCCCGCGAAGGCGAGCACCCCGATGACGCCCGCCGTGGACCGGATCGGCGGCAGCCACAGCTCCGGGCCGAACCAGCCGCGCAGCAGCACCGGCACCGCGCCAGCATAGTCGAGTGTCGCGACCGCGACGAAGGCCAGCACGTAGGCCGGCATGGCCATCGGCAGCAGCAGCGCCCATGAGAAGAACGAGCGGCCGGGAAACTCGCAGGCCGCGGTGAGCCAGGCGAGCGAGGTGCCGAGCGCCATCGCGATCGTGACCACGCCCCCCACCAGTATCACGGTGTTCCACGCCACGCCTGCGAGCACGTACTCGCGCAGGTGCGCCCATAATTCGGGGTCGGCGCCGGCCGCGCCCTGCACCACCGCGACGACGACCGCGATCATCGGCAGCGCGACCGCGATCGCGGCCAGTGTCGGACTCAGTCTTTGCGACGAGGTCATTTCATCCCCGCCGCCCTGCTGTCAGCGCCAGCCGGCGCGATCCAGAAGCCTGACGGCGGCGGGCTGAGTCCGGCCGATCGTGCCGACGTTGACGAGATTGGGTTCGAACTTTCCCCAGGCCGCGACGACCGGCAGCGGCGCGACGCCCGCATTCGCCGGAAACTCGTAATTGACCGCGGCGAAGCGCTGCTGGATGGGCGGCGAGGCGATCCATTCGAGAAAGCGGATCGCCTCAGCGCGGTTGTTCGCATGCGTCGTCACGCCACCGCCGGAAATGTTCACGTGCGTGCCACCGGCCTTCTGATCGGCCCAGAAAATCTGCACCGGGAATGCCGGGGTCTCGGCCTGCAGCCGGCCGAGGTAGTAGCTGTTGACGATGCCGACGTCGCACTGGCCCGCCGCGATCGCCTTCAGCAGCAGCGTGTCGCTCGAGAACGGCGGCGCCGCGAGATTCGCGATCCAGGAACGCACGACGCGCTCGGTCGCCGCCTCCCCGAGATCGCCGATCATCATCGCGACCAGCGACTGGTTATAAGCGTGCTTGCCGCTGCGCAGGCAGAGTTTTCCCTTCCAGCGCGCATCCCCGAGCGCCGCATAAGTCGACAGCTCGGCCGGCTTCACGCGCTCAGTCGAATAGGCGATCGTGCGTGCGCGCACCGCGAGCCCGAACCACCGCCCTTCCGGATCGCGCAGGTGCGCCGGTATCGCCGCTTCGAGCATCGGCGACTCCACCGGCGCGAGCAGGCCGGCCTCGGATGCCCGCCACAGGTCGCCCGCGTCCACGGAGATAAAAAGGTCCGCCGGGCTGTGCGCGCCTTCGGCGATCAGGCGCTGGATCAGCGGCGCGCCGTCGTCGGTGACGAATTTCACCTCGATCCCCCGGTTGCGGCCGTATTCCTGGAACAGCTCGTCCACGAGCTGATACTTGCGCGCGGTGTAGACGACCAGCGGCTCGCCCGCGGCCCGGGCCGGGCCCGCGAGCAGCAGGGGGATCAGCAGCAGGGTGGCGAGCCGGCCGACCCGGTTCAGATTGAGATCCATGGGCACACGTATCCTTAATGAGAATGACTCTCATTAAGCATATCAGGTCTGCCGGGCGGCGGCACGATCCTGGAGATAGGCCTGGCCCCTCTGCATAAGCCGCGTAAAGCCGGCGGCATCCTGGCCCGCAACCATCGCCTGCAGCCGTCCGACCGCGTCGGCAAGCGCGGTCAGCGATTCGCCGCCGTACTGGTTCAGCGCCTGGATCTCGAAATAGAGTGCCGGGCTTTCGCCCGCAACCAGCGAGGCGACCGCGAGCTGGGCATCGAAGGTGGTGCTCGACAGCCGGGCGAGCCGGGGCGCCGCTTCGCCGCTCTCGGCCAAGGCCGTGAAGAAGGCGATGTTGATCGCGTGCGACAGTCCGAGCACATAGGCGATCAGACGGTCGTGATCGTCGAGCGTCGTGACCACCTGATCCGCCATCGTGGAGGCGAACAGTTGCTGCGCATCGGCGACGGCGTCCGGGCGTCCGACATCCACATGGATGACGTGCCGCCCGGAAAGCAGGTCCGTGTCGGGTCCGAACATCGGGTGCAGCGACGTGACACGCACGCCCGCCCGGTGCAGCGCCTCGAGGCCCGAACGCAACGGTGTCTTGAGCGAACCGATATCGAAGACGAGGCCGGGCGGACGATGGCGCGCGAGCTGCTCGAGGATGGCCGCCGTGATGCCGAGCGGCGTCGCGACCACGATCAGTTCCTGCGAGAGATCCCCGGACTGCCAGTCGCTGCGGTGGGCGCTGCCGCCCTGCGAGCCGGCGGGGTCGGCGATATCCACTGCAAATCCCTGCGAACTGAGGAATTCGACGAACCAGCGCCCCATCTTGCCGTTGCCGCCGATGACGAGCGCCCGCCGGCCGGCTCCCTGCCCCTGCGCCGCGACCTGTGCCTGTTCCTGGGTCGCGAGCGAACTGCGGATCAGGAGCCGCAGCAGCTGGTCCGCAAGCGCGGGAGCAAGCCCCAGGTGCGCCGCCGCCGCGCGCGCGTTCATCAGCACCTCGCGCTCGCGCTGGAAATCGCGGGTCGGCAGGCCGGTCGCACGCTTCGCCCGCGCCACTTCGCCGGACAGGCGCTGCCGCTCGGCGATCAGGCCCAGCAGTTCGCCGTCGAGCGCCGTCAGCCGCTCGCGCAGTTTCGTCAGTTCCATGGGGCGGTTGCCTCGTGCAGGTCCGCCCTGTGTACCGGCCCGCCCGCGCTGGCGCAAGCGGGCCGGTAAATCAGCCGTCAGCCGGAGAGACTGAACCCGAAGAACCAGCTGCCGTACGGATCCCGCGCCCAGCGCCCCTGGCGATAGCCGGAACCGTAATATCGCGCGGCGTCGCGCCAGCCGGCTTCATACCCGGAACGGTAGCCGATGTCGGCGCGATACCGCGTGGGCGGCCGGCGCCGCCAGTTGCGGTCGTTCCTGCCGTAACGCGCCCAGTCGCTCCAGGCCAGCTCATAGCCGCTCCGGTAGCCCAAGTTGGCGCGGTAGCGCACCGGCGGCACATAGCGCCAGTCGCGGCCACGATTCCAGTAGTTGTCGTCCCGCCCGCGGTCGTGTCGCCAGCCATTGCGACGCCAGTCGTCGTCGCGGCGCCGGTCGTAGTCGTGGTGCGCGCGGCCGCGGTTCCAGTCGTTGTCATGGCGTCCGCGGTCGTGCCGCCGATCGTCGTCGCGTCGCTGATCGCGCCGATCGTCGCGATGATCATCGCGGTCATATCGATGACCCCGGTCGTCACCCCTTCCCCGGCGATCGCGATCGTCGTCATCGTCGGCTATCGCCGGTCCCGCCAGCAACAGCGCAAGGGCCGCAGCAGTCAATATGGACTTGATCATGGTGGCTCCTTCTCAGGGTGCGGAACCAGTGTCTGCCGGCCTACCTGAATCGGACCTTAATCAATGGGTTGCGCGTCAAAAAAACCCAGGACCTCCCGGTTGAAGCGGACCGGCGAATCCTGTTCGCTGTGGTGCCGGCTGCCTGGAATCTCGACGAAACGGGCCGCGGGAATCAGCGCCGTCCAGCGCCGCTTCTCCCCGCTGCTGGTGAAGTCGAATTCGGCGCCAAGCACGAGTGTCGGCGCGTCAATCGCGCCCAGGCGGGACTCGACGTTCCATCGCGTCAGGGCCCGCAACGACGCCAGGTATACCCAGCGGCTGGTGCGGCTGGCACGCTGTATCAGGCGCCTGCGCAGGCGTCCCTGGTGGCTGGCGGGGAACAGCTTCCGGCTGAACAGCCGCGCCACCGCGCCGACGCCCAGCACGGCCGCGACGATCACGCGCTTCATCGCCATCCGCCGGCGCTCGGGATTCGTCAGCAGGTAGCCCGGCGCCGTATTCGCGAGCGCGAGCGCGGCGACCGAGCCCGGCGCGCGCAACGCGAGCTCGATTGCGACCGCGCCGCCCATGGACAGCCCAAGCACGTGTGCGCGCGCGATGCCGAGGGCCGCAAGCAAGGCTGCCATGTCGCGTGCGTGCTGCTGGATCGTGAACGGCACGCGCCGCTCGCTCGCGCCGTGGCCGCGCAGGTCCGGCACGATCACGCGATAGCGGGCCGCGAACTCCGCCCGCTGCAGGCGCCAGTCATCGTGGCTGCCGCCGAGACCGTGCAGCAGCAGGAGCGGTGCGCCCTGTCCCTCGTCGACGAAAGCGATGCGGGCGCCGTTGACCTGGATGGTTCGCATCCTCCGGGCAAGTTACACCGCCCCGGCGCGGGCGCGCTAACATCGCCGCATGCACGCGCGATTCCAGACGCTGCCGGATCCGCTGCCCGCCGATCCGATGCCACTCGCCGCCACCTGGTTCCGCCAGGCCTGGGACGAGCAGGTACAGCGCAACCCGAATGCAATGAGTCTCGCGACCGTCGGCACGGACGGGCGACCGGCAGTGCGCATCGTGCTCTGCAAGGAGATCGTTGCCGATCCCGGTTATCTCGTGTTCTACACGAACTACGAGTCGCGCAAAGGCCGCGAACTCGCGGCACATCCCTGGGCTGCCGCCGTGTTTCCCTGGGATGCGCTGGGACGGCAGCTGCGCATCGAGGGTCCGGTCGTGCACGCGCTCGGCAGCGAAAGCGACGACTATTTCGCGAGCCGGCCATGGCGCAGCCGACTCGCGGCGATCATGAGCGAACAGAGCAAGCCGGTCGCGTCGCGGCAGCTCCTGATCGAACGCCTGCGCGAAACGGCGCAGCGGCACGGCGCGCCCGACCCGCTCACCGCGCCCGAGGACGACGTCGAGCCGGGCCTGCGCCTGCCGCGGCCGGCGCACTGGGGAGGCTACCGGCTGTGGGCCGCGACCGTCGAGCTCTGGGTCGAGGGCGAACACCGGTTGCACGATCGCGCCCGGTGGACGCGTGAGATGTCGCAGGCCGGCGAGGGCCGCTTCCACGCCGAGTCATGGCGACACCAGCGCCTGCAGCCCTGAACGGCGCCGGCCGGCCGACGCTGGCCGCGCACGCGCTCGACGTCGCGGCCGGCGCGCGGACGCTGGTGCGGTCGCTGGAATTCGAGGCGTACGGCGGCGAATTCGTGGCTGTTCTCGGCCGCAATGGCGTCGGCAAGACGCTGACTCTGCACACGCTTGCCGGCCTGCGCCCGGCGTCCGGCGGATCGGTCCGCCTCGATGCGCGGGAGCTTGCCGCCTGGACCGGGCGCGACCGCGCGCGCCGGCTCGCGCTGCTGCCGCAGTCGGTCGAGGATCCGTTTCCGTCGACGGTATTCGAGGCCGCGCTGATCGGCCGGCATCCGCACCTGCCATTCTGGCAATGGGAAAGCGCGGAAGACCTCGCAGCCGCGCGCACGGCACTCGCCGCCGTGAGGCTCAATGCCTTCGCCGACCGGGCGGTCGATTCGCTGTCGGGCGGTGAACGTCGGCGCCTCGACATCGCGATGCTGCTCGCCCAGGACGCGAGCGTCTGCCTGCTCGACGAGCCGATCAATCATCTCGATCCGCAGCATCGGAATGAAGTCCTGGCGCTGTTTCGCGCGCGCGCGGACGCCGGCGGGCTGGTGATCGCCTCGCTGCATGACGCGACCCTTGCTGCGCGCTTTGCGGATCGCGTCCTGTTGCTGCACGGAGACGGGCGCTGGCAGGACGGCGCTGCGGCCTCGACCTTGTCTGCGGAAAATCTGTCCGTGCTCTATCACGTCGCGGTCGAGGAATTCTCGCTGCGCGGCCGGCGCATCTTCGTCAGCGGCTAACGCGCGAGCTCCCCGAGGATCCTGTCGTGCAGCGCGCCGTTCGAAGCGAGGATGCTCTTCGACTCCAGACCGATGGCCGCGCCATCCAGATCGGTAACCCGCCCGCCCGCTTCCTCGACGATGACGGTCAGCGCCGCGATATCGAGGATGCCGATGTCCGATTCGATCACGGCCTCGATCTTGCCGGCGGCCAGCAGGTGGTAGTGGAGGAAATCGCCGAATCCGCGGATCCGGTCCAGCCGTTCGACCATGCGGCCGAGCGCCGCCCAGCGCGGTCCACCGGCCAGCGTCCGCAGATTGCCCGTGGATAGCGTGGCATGCTCCAGCGAATTGATATGGCTGACCTCGAGCCGCTCGGCAGCCATCCAGGCGCCTTTTCCCCGCTCGGCCCAGGCGGTTTCGCCATAGGCGGGCGCCGAGGAAACGCCGATTTCAAGGTTGCCGCGGCACATCACCGCGATCTGCGTCGAAAACATCGGATAGCGGCGCACGAAGGACTTGGTGCCGTCGATCGGGTCGACGATCCACAGCTGCTCCGCGTCCAGGCGCAAGGCCGCAGTCTCCTCGCCATAGAAACCGTCCTCCGGGAACTTCTCCTGCACGATCCGCCGGATCGCCTGCTCGGCCGCGACGTCCGCGTCGGTCACCGGCGAACCGTCCGCTTTCGTGCGCACGTCGATGTTCCGGCGATAGCTGCCGCGGATGAGCTCCGCGGCGGCCGCGGCGGCCGCGAGCGCAGCATCGAGCCTGGGCGAGTTCGTCATGACGCCACACTGCGATCCGGCCGCGGGCGCGTCAACGGTCGCTTGACCGGCGCCCGCGCGCTGCCTACATTGGTCGGCGATGACAGGTGTCCCGGGCGCGAGCCCGGGCTAATCGGGAAGCCGGTGCGCGATTCGATCGCCATCCCGGCACTGCCCCCGCAACGGTAAACGGCGCAAGCCGCATCACGCAGGCCGACCTGCAGCCACTGCCGGCAACTCCGGTGGGAAGGCGGTGCGGAAAGTCCCCCGGGACACGCCGTGAGTCCGGAGACCGGCCCGTCAGGCACGCGTATCCACCAGCTCGGGGAGGAGCACCGGTGAACAGAACCACCGTTTCCGTTTTCCTGTCGTCCATCGTCCTGCCGGCCATGGCCGGCGCCCAGCCGCTCGGTCCCGTCGTCGTCACGGCGACCCGCACCGCGAATCCCGCCGACCAGGTGCTTGCGAACGTCGACGTGATCGGCGCCGCCGAACTGCTGCGTCTGCCGGCCGCCGATCTCGGCGATGCGCTGCGCCTGCGCGCGGGCGTCGAGGTCGCCCGGCTCGGCGGGCCGGGACAGCAGACTTCCGTATTCCTGCGCGGCACGGACTCCAACCACGTGCTCGTGCTGGTCGACGGCCTGCGCATCAATCCCGGCACCATCGGCAGCGCGGCGATCCAGAACATCGCGCCGGACCAGGTCGAGCGCGTCGAAATCGTCAAGGGTCCGCGCTCGGCGCTCTATGGCTCGGACGCGATTGGCGGCGTGATCAACGTGATCACCCGAAAAGGAGCCGGTCGCAATGCCAGCGTGCAGGCGGGCTTCGGGCGCTATGACACGAGAAGCGTAAGCCTCGCCGCCGGCATCGGCGACGAGCGCGCCGACGCATCGATCGGCCTGTCGTGGCTCGACAGCGCCGGCTTTCCGACCCGTACCGGCGACGGCACCGACCGCGGCTACGAGAATCTGTCGGTGAATGGCGCGGCCCGCGCGAGCGTCGGCGGCGTCGAGCTGGGCCTGCGCGCCTGGCATGCGAGCGGCACGTCCGAATACTCGGATTTCTTCGTGACGCCTGTTGACCAGGATTTCGCCAATGCGGCCTTCGCCGCGACGGCCGGCTTCGCACCGACCGACGCCTGGCAATCATCGTTCATGGCCGGCTACGCGCTCGACGACCTGGACCAGAACCAGTCGCCGGATTTCCTGGAAACGCGGCGAAGCACGGTCGACTGGCAGAATGACATCGCGCTGTCCGAGCGCAACACGCTGACCGCAGGCCTGCTCTGGCAGAACGAGGACGCCGACGCCCTGGCTTTCGGCCTGCCCTACGCGTCCTCGATCAGGACGAGCCAGTTCTACCTGCAGCACCAGGCTGCGATCAGCGCGCACCGGTTCCTGCTGGCGGCGGCATACACGGATCACGAAACCTTCGGCGGGCACGTCACGGGGAATGCCGAATACGGCTTCGCGTTCGGCGCAGGCGCGGAACTCGTGATTGGCGCCGGCACCGCGTTCCGCGCACCGGATGCGACCGATCTGTTCGGCTTCGGCGGCAATCCGGAACTCGAACCCGAGGAATCCGAAAGCATCGAGGCGGGCTGGCGCCAGCGCATCGGCGAGCGACAGTCCTTCGCGCTGACGCTGTTCCGGACCGAGATCGCCGAGCTGATCGAATTCGTCGTGACGGATCCAGACACCTTCGAAGGCGAGAACCGCAATGTCGCTCGCGCGCGCATCGAAGGCGCCGAAGCCGCCTGGCGTTACCAGGGCGCGCTCTGGTCCGCCCGTGCGAGCGCGACGTTGCAGGACCCGCGCAACGCGGCGACCGACGAGCGTCTGCTGCGCCGCGCCCGGGAAAACCTCACATTCGCGCTGCAACGCCGCATCCGCGGCCACGAACTCGCGCTCGACCTGCTGTATGCGGGCGAACGGCGCGACTTCGGGTTTCCGGCGCAGATCAGCCTGCCCGCTTACTGGATCGCGAGCCTGTCCGGCCGGGCCGCCCTTGGCGACCGCTGGACATTGCAGGCACGAATGGAGAACCTGTTCGACGAGGAGTATGAACTGGCGAGCGGCTACAACACGATGGGCCGCAGCCTGTTCGTCAGTCTGCGGCACGAGTTCCGCTGAGGAGATCGCGTGGGCAACCGGCTGTCGAAGATCTACACGCGCACGGGCGATGACGGCACGACCGGGCTCGGCGACGGCACCCGGGTGCCCAAGGACGATCCGCGCGTCGAGGCCTATGGCAGCGTGGACGAATGCAACAGCGCGATCGGCATCGTGCTCGCGGTGCCGGGCCTGCCGGATCCGGTGCGCAAGATCCTGGTTGAGGTGCAGCACGAACTGTTCGATCTCGGCGGCGAACTCTGCATCCCGGGACATCGCGCGATCAGCGCGACCCAGGTGGCGGGGCTCGAACTCGCGCTCGACGAGTTCAACGAGACGCTGCCGTCGCTCAGGGAATTCATCCTGCCCGGCGGCGGCACCGCGGCCGCGGCCTGTCACCTCGCGCGCGCCGTCTGCCGCCGCGCCGAACGGCGCGCGTGGACCCTCGCCGGCACGCAGTCGGTCGGTGCGGACGCGCTGAAGTACCTGAACCGGCTGTCGGACCTGCTGTTCGTGCTCGCGCGCGTGCTGGCGCGGCACGAAACCGGCAGCGAGGTGCTCTGGCGGCACCAACGCCGCTGAAAGCGGGTCAGTTCTGCGCGGTGCGCAGGCGGCGCGCCTGATCGAGCAGGCGGCACACCTCGGCGGCGCCTTCCGCGATGCGCGGGCTCGGCCGGGAAAGCCGGTCGGCCGGCGCGCGGAACACGCTGCCGTGCCTGACCGCATCGAGGCCGTCGAACCGCGCCCAGAACTCCACCGGATCGCTGTCGTCGGCGGACAGAATCACCTGCGGCGCCCGCACCAGCACCGACTCCAGGTCCACCGGCAACGCCAGTGCCGTGGCCTCCGCAAACACGTTGACGCCGCCGCAGAGCTCGACGATCTCGGTGATCAGGTGGCCGCCGCCGACCGTGAAGAGCGGTGCGTCATCGATCTCGACGAACACGCGCAGTCGTTCGCGGTCATGATAGGTCCGGCGCAGCGCTTCGATGCGGCCGCGGAATTCCGACGCCGCGGCCGCCGCGATCGCTTCGGTTCCCGCGAGCGCGCCGAGTTCGACCAGGCCCGTCGCGATGTCGTCCAGCCGGTAGGCCGGCACCCCGACGACGCGGATGCCGAGTTCCGTCAGCCGCTCCGAAACACCCGCGGGCGTGCCGCCGTCCCAGATCACGGCGACGGTCGGCGACAGCGCCACAATCGCCTCGTAGTCGAGGCGGAACGCATCGCCGATACGCGGCAGCGATTTCGCAGCTTCCGGAAAATCGCTGTACTCGCTGACCGCGACGACCTGGGAGGCGGCGCCCGCTGCAAACAGCAGCTCCGTCAGGTTCGGCGCGACGCTGATGATGCGTTCGCCGGGCGGCGCCGGCGCCTCCGTGTCGCAGGCGCCGAGCGCGAGCGCCGCAACGAGGATGCCGGCCTTCAGGCGAGTACCTCGCGCCGGAACCGCGCGCCGTTTCCGCGCAGGCTCCGTTCGAGCCGCTGCCAGTCGAAAGCCGGGCCCGGATCGGTCTTGCGGCCCGGCGCGACATCGCTGTGGCCCGCGATCCAGCCGTCGGCGAGCGCCGGATAGGTCTGCTGCAGCGCCAGCAGCAGCACGGAGAGCGAATCGTATTGCCGGTCGTCGTACGGTTCGTCATCGGCGCCCTCGAGCTCGACGCCGATCGAAAAATCATTGCAGTCACCGCGGCCGCGCCAGTACGAGGGTCCCGCGTGCCACGCACGCTCGTGAAACGGCACGTACTGGGTGAAGCTGCCGTCGCGCGCGATCAAGACATGCGACGAGACGCGCAGATGCTGGATGGCCGCGAAGTATGGATGGGCGTCCGCCGGCAGCGTGTTGGTGAACAGCCGGTCAATCCACGGGCCGCCGTACACTCCGGGCGGCAGGCTGATCCCGTGGATCAGGACGAGCTCGGGCCCGGTGCCCGGAGGACGGACATCGCAATTCGGTGATTCGACGCAGCGCGCGCCCGCAAGCCATCCCGTCGATACCGCAATCCTGCGCATCGCGACAGCTTAGCCCGCGCCATGCCGGCCTTCCAATCGCATACACTCTTGCGCGATGAAGCGCGCCTCGTCAAACGCCGCGATCGCGGCCCGCGACCTCGCCGTGGTCTGGCATCCGTGCACGCAGATGAAGGATCACGAGTGGCTGCCGATGATTCCGATCGCCCGCGGCGATGGTGTATGGCTGCACGATTTCGACGGCCGCCGCTATCTCGACGGCATCAGTTCCTGGTGGGTGAACCTGTTCGGCCACGCGAACGCGCGCATCAGCGGCGCGATCCGCGCCCAGCTCGACCGGCTTGAGCACGTGATGCTCGCCGGATTCACGCACGAGCCGGTCGTTGAACTGTCGGAACGGCTGGTTCGCCTGCTGCCCGCGGGCCTGACGCGCTGCTTCTATGCGGACAACGGGTCGGCCGCGGTCGAGATCGCGGTCAAGATGAGCTTTCATTACTGGCAGAATCGTGGAAAACCTGCCAAAACCCGCTTCATCACGCTGTCGAACAGCTATCACGGCGAGACGCTCGGAGCGCTCGCGGTCGGCGACGTCGAGCTCTACAAGAAGGTGTATCGCCCGCTCCTCATGGACGTCATCACCGTGCCGACGCCCGACTGCCACCTGCGCGAGCCGGGCGACAGCTGGGAAGCGCACAGCCGGCGGATGTTCGCGCACATGGAACAAGCGCTGGCCCGCCACGCGGACGAGGTCGCCGCCGTGATCGTCGAGCCGCTGGTGCAATGCGCGGGGTCGATGCGCATGTATCACCCGGCGTATCTCGCGATGCTGCGCGATGCCTGCGACCGCCACGGTGTCCTGCTCATCGCCGACGAGATCGCGGTCGGCTTCGGGCGCACCGGCACGCTGTTTGCCTGCGAGCAGGCCGGCATCCGCCCGGACATCGTCTGCCTGTCGAAAGGGTTGACCGGCGGTTATCTGGCGCTCTCGGTCGCCGTGACGACGGAGCCGGTCTTTGAGGCGTTCTACGACGACTATACGAAGCTGACCGCATTCCTGCATTCGCACAGCTACACGGGCAATCCGCTGGCTTGTGCCGCGGCGCTCGGCACGCTGTCGATCTTCGAGCAGGACGACGTGATCGCGAACAACCGCATGCTGGCGCAGCGCATGGCGGAGGCAACCGCGGGACTTGCCGATCATCCGCATGTCGCGGAGGTCCGACAGACCGGCATGATCTGCGCCATCGAAACGGTGAAGAACCGCGTGAGCGGCGAACGCTACGACTGGCGCGAGCGCCGCGGGCTTCGCGCATACGAATACGCGCTCACGCAGGGCGCGCTGCTGCGCCCGATCGGCAACGTCATCTACCTGATGCCGCCCTACGTGATCGAACCGCCGGAAATCGACTGGCTCGCCGGCGTCGCGCGTGGCGCAGTGGACGCCGCATGCGCCTGATCCGCATCCATGTCGAGGCACCGCTCGCGCCCGGCGCGCAGGTCGAACTGCGCGGCCAGGCGGCCGAACACGTCGCACGCGTGCTGCGCCTGAAGCCTGGCGACGCCGTCTCGCTGTTCAATGGCAACGGATCGGACTATCGCTGTGAAATCAAGGACTTATGGAATGGATCGATCGGGGTCATGGTACATGCCGTGGTGCCGGCGCGGGCCGAGTCGCCGCTGGCGCTGGTACTCGTGCAGGGCATCGCGCGCGGCGAGCGCATGGATCTGATCGTGCAGAAGGCGACCGAACTCGGCGTTACGGCGATCCAGCCGGTCGCGATGACGCGCAGCGTCGTGCGGCTCGACGACGACGCGCGCGCGAAGAAACTCGCCCACTGGCGCGGCGTCGCGATCGCAGCCAGCGAGCAGTGCGGGCGCGCCACCCTGCCCGCGATCGCCGAGCCGATTGCCTTTGCCGCATGGCTGCAGCAGCCGTCCGGCGCCGGCACGCGCCGGATCCAGCTCGCGCCGGATGCCGGCCTGGCGCTCGCCGCCGCCGCAGCCGGCGCCCTGCGCATCGAGCTCCTGGTCGGGCCGGAGGGCGGCGTCGCCGAGCCGGAACGCGACGCTGCGCTCGCGGCAGGCTATCTGGCCTGCCGTCTCGGACCGCGTATGCTGCGCAGCGAAACCGCGGCAGTTGCCGCACTTGCGGTCCTGCAATCGGCGGCAGGTGACCTGAATTGAACGAACCCTCGGCCATCGTCCAGGCGCCAGCCGACGCCGAGCGCATGCGCCTGCTGCTCGATCCCTATCTGTGCTTCGCGCCCGGCTGCGAACATCATGCGCCGACGCTCGCCGCGATCGCGCGGGACAGCGCGTCGCTCGGCCTCGACCTGTGCGTCGAACAAAAGAGCTGGGACGAAGCGACAACGGATCCGGACGTGCTGCGCCGGCGCGTGGCGCTGTGGCGGTTCGAACCGCTGGTCAAGATTCCGGACCTGCCGATGCCTTCGCGGCGGGACCTCGCCGCGCATTTCGTTCCGGCGCGGACCGAATTCGACCGCGCTGATCTCCGCATGCTCGGCGCGCTGCACGCGCGCCTCGTGGAGCTGCTGATCGCCGACGACGGCCGCCTGCACCGGCTTGCAAGCGGCGCCGGGCTCGGCCATCGCGTGCTGACGCCCAGCGATGCGCTGGCGTGGCTCGAGGCACTCGCCGGGCAGCGGCGGGAGATCACGGTCGTCGAGATCGAGCCGCGCGCGGCTGCGGCCAACCCGGCGCTCGAGGCGATGCTGGCCGCCGACTGCGAGCCCTTCGATCCCTACCTGTCGAACCGGCTGGAGGCAGTCGGCACCCGCGTTCTGCTGGCAAACGACCATGGCCGGCCGGTCGCGCTCGGCGTGCTGACCGGCGATGACGGCGAGATTGCGCTCGCGGCAATCGCGGTCACCGACAGCTCGCGCGGGCGCCGCGCGGTGGAGCCGGTGGTCGCCGCCGCCCTGACGATCGCGCGGCGCCAGCGCAAGGCGCTTCAGGCATTTGTGCCGCCGCACGAGGATCATGTACTGCTGCTGCTCGGCGACCTCGGCTTCGAACGCAAGGGCCGCGACCGTCATGGACGCGAGATTTTCCGTCACGCACTCGCCGACATAGCCGCCCGGCCCGCGCCCGGGCGTGATGCCTGGCTGGTGCCGCTCGACGCGGCAAGCCATGATCGGCTCGTGCCCGAACTCGCCGGCCTGGCCCAGGCTGAGCTTTTCTCCGCCGCACCGGTGCCGCACACGCTCGGCAGCCCGGTGCGTAAGCAGCTCCTCGGCACGCGCGCCGCACGCGAACCGGTGGCCGGGGATCTGCTATTACTGTTTCACGCGCGCGCACCCGATCGTATCCGCGCGACATCCGTCACGGCGGCAGCGCGCGTCATTCGCGTGAGCCATGCCGAAACGCCAGGGGAACTGCTCACGCTGTGCGCCGGCCGGCAGGGCGATTCGCTCGCGCGCCTGGGCGAACTGCTCGCCGCGGGCCCGGTGTCGGTCATGGACTTGCGGTGGCTTGGCAGGCTGTCGCGACCCCTGTCGCTATCGGCACTGATCGAGCGCGAACTGGTCGCATCGACGCCTTCGTCGGCCGTCCGTCTGGACGCCCAGGCATTGCAGCGGCTGGCGCCGGAGCTTGCCCTCGGCTGACTTGAAAGGGGACGTGTTAAAGGGGACGCAACCCTTGGTGTTAAAGGGGACGCAACCCTTTAGCGGTCACGAATGTTAGAGGGGACGTATCCCTTTAGCGGTCACGAATTGCTTCGTAAGGCACGCTTGATTTTCCGCTAAAGGGTTGCGTCCCCTTTAACACCCTTTAACAAAGGGATGCGTCCCCTTTTCAGGCGGTTACGGTGGTCTCGTCGGCAATCATTTCCTCGAGGCGCTCGAGGTCGGGAATCAGGGGAAGCTCGTTCACCATGCGCACCTGGCACAGCACGGGACTGCGTTCCGGGAAAACGCGCGAGGTGTCCGGCGCGATCACCTGTGGACTGACTCGCACCAGTTGCGGGAATCCCTGAGTCGCGACGCCAAAATGCCCGGCCGGCAGCTTCTGCCCCAGACAGGTGAAGATCACGATACGCGTGCGGCCGCCGATCACCGGGATGCGCTTGCCGCAGGCACCTTCGAATGACACGACGGGCACGCCGCGGCCATTCCAGGCCGCGATGCCGAGATACCACGGCGGCGCGCCCGGCATTTCCTGCAGGGGCTGAAATCCCGTCACCTCGGCGACACAGGCGCGCGGCACCAGCAGACGCTCGTCGAGCAGCGGCACAAGCAGCCCGTAGAGTTCCTGGTCCGTGCTCACGACGCCCGCCGCCGCACGAGCGGCTCGATGGCCTGCAGCAGCTGGCCTTCCTGGTAGGGCTTGCCGATGTATTCGTTGACGCCGAGCTCGATCGCGCGCGCGCGGTGCTTCTCGCCGACACGGGAGGTGATCATCACGATCGGAATGTCCCGCAGGCGCGCATCATTGCGCACATGCGAGGCGACTTCATAGCCGTCCATGCGCGGCATCTCGATGTCCAGCAGGATCACGTCGGGCACTTCGTCCTGCAGCACGGAAACCGCCTCAAGCCCGTCCTTCGCGGTCATGACCCGCATGCCGTTCCGTTCCAGCAGACGCTGCGTCACACGCCGCACCGTGATCGAATCATCCACCACGAGCGCGAACACGCGCCGGTCCACCTGGCCGGCGATACGCGGATCGGGTGTCGCTCGCTGCCGCCATTCGGAGCGCACCAGCGCGCCGACGTCGAGGATCACGCAGATGCGACCGTCCCCGAGGATGGTCGCGCCCGAGATGCCGCGGATGCCGGAGATCTGCGGCCCGACGGTCTTGACGACAATCTCGCGGCTGCCGATGAGCTCATCGGTCACGACGGCGGTCGAATGCTCGCCGGCGCGAACGAGGATCACCGGAACCGCGGAGTCGTGCTCCGGCATCGACGTCGGCGTACCGCTGACAAAGCTCGCCAGATGCTGAAAGCGGTACTTCTGCCCGCCGTAGTCGAAGCTCGCGGAATCCTCGCCGAGATGTTTCAGCACCTCGGAACGCGGCACGCGCACGACGCCCTCGACCGTCGGCAGTGGCAGCGCGTACAGCTCCTCGCCGACCCGGACGACGAGCGCCTGGCTGATCGCGAGCGTGAATGGCAGCCGCACCGTGAATCGCGTGCCCTTGCCGGCCCAGGTCTCCGTGTACAGCGAACCGCCGAGTTTCTTGATCTCGGTCGCGACGACGTCCATGCCGACGCCGCGGCCCGCCGACTGCGTGATCTTCCCCGCCGTTGAAAAACCGGGCTCGAGGATGAGTTGCAGCGCCTGCTCGTCCGACAGTTCGTCCTTCGGCGTCGTGAGCCCGAGCGATACCGCGCGGTCGCGGACCGCCCGCAGATTGACGCCCGCACCGTCGTCCGCGACGGTGATCACGACCTCCGATCCCTCGCGCTTCAGCGCGACGTCGATTGCTCCGGTTTCGTTCTTGCCGGCCGCGGCGCGATCCGCGGGTAGCTCGATGCCGTGGACGATGGCATTGCGCAGCATGTGCTCAAAGGGTGCCAGCATGCGCTCCAGCACCTGGCGGTCGAGCTCGCCGGCCGCGCCGCTGATGTGCACCTCGACCTTCTTGCCGGTCTCGGCCGCGGCCTGCCGCGCGATGCGCGTCAGGCGCTGCACATGGCGCTGGAACGGCACCATGCGCGTGCGCATCAGCCCGCCCTGCAGTTCCGAGACGATGCGTCCCTGCTGGGTCAGCAGGTTCTGCGCGTCGCGCGTCTGGCTCGCCAGCAGCCCCTGCACACTCGCGACGTCCGACGAGGTTTCCGCGAGCGCGCGCGAGTACTGCTGGATCGACGAGTAGCGGTCGAGTTCGAGCGGGTCGAAATCGTCGCGGCGCGTGCCCGAATCGACGTGGCGATGCAGGATCTGCGCTTCGGTCTCGATCTCGAGCTTGCGCAGCTGGTCCTTCAGGCGCTGCACGACCCGGCCGAGCTCGGCGAGGTTGAACTCGATCGAGGAAACCTGCTGCTCGAGCCGCGCACGGTAGATGCTCACTTCGCCCGCGGCATTCAGCAGGGTGTCGAGCAGGTCCGCGTCGACGCGCGCGACCTCGGCGCGATCGGCAGATGCATCGCGCGTCGGCGGACCGGCGTGCGCAGACGGAGCGGCCGGCGCCGCGGGCGTCGCATCAGGTTCGAATGCGGCCGCCGGTTCGATGTCGGCTTCCGGCTCGGCCAGGGGCGCGGTCGCTGCCGGCGGTGTGGCGATTGCCGCGACCGGCGGCGGCTGTGCGTGCACGACCGTCGGCGGCGCAGCCACGGCCGCCGGCGGCGTGCCACGCGCTACCAGACGGATGCGGGTGATCAGGTCACGCGCGGCTTCGACCGGCCGGCCAGCCCCCACGTAGTCGCGCATCCGGTTCAGCTCATCGACGCTTGACTGCAGCACTTCGAGGCTGCGCTGGTCGAGCGGAATCGTGTTGTCGTCGACGTGGATCACGAGCGACTCGAGCTCGTGGCTGAGATCGCCCATCGCGGTGACGCCCGCCATGCGCGCGCCGCCTTTCAGCGTATGCAGTACGCGCTGCAGTTCCGTCACGCGATCCCGGCTGCCGCGCTCGGCGCGCAGCGCCGTCAGCGCGGCATCGGCCGTTTCCAGCAATTCAGTGGCCTCCTCGCTGAATATCGCCGCCACGTCCGGGTCGTAATCGTCGGCGCGCGTCGCTGCACGCGGCGACGCGGCTTCCGGCGGCGCTGACGGCGGCGGCGCGGCAGATTCGGCGAATTCCGCCTGCAGATAAGGCGGACGTCCTTCGGTGCCGGCCGCACCCGGAGCCTTCGGCAGCACGCCGTGAACGTCGCGCTCCGGCACGGCCGCGACCCGGCCCGGAACCAGCGCCGCCAGCGACAGGCGTGCTGGGGGCGGTTCGGAAGCTGCGATCTCGACCGGCGGCGGCGCCGGCGTTTCCGGCACGATTTCCTGCGAAACCGCCATTTGCGGGGGTTGTTCCAGCAGGCGGCGCGCAAGCAGCGTGTCCTGCTCCTCGACACGCTGTACGAGCTTCCCGAGATTGGTGAAGCGCCCGGTATCTTCGTTCACGGCGGCGAGGATGTCCTCGAAGCCAACGACGCAGTCCGCGAGCACGGCGAGCCCGGTTTCGTCGAATGCCGCATCATGGTCGAACATGCGCCGTAGCCACCGGTGCAGCGGTTCGGCAAGCCGGATGCTGTGGCGGATGTTAGCCGTGCGTGAGGCGCCGCGCAGCGTGTGACAGGCCCGGTACAGATCCTCGGTCACGGTGTGCGCACCGACCGCGAGCCAGGCATGCCGCAGGAAGGCGCGGATCACCTCGAGGTGGCTTTGCACCTCTTTCTGGTAGATTTCCTGCAGCGATGTATCCCCGCCCTCCGCGTACGCGGCGGGACGCCCCAGCCAGGCATCGTCGAGCGGCGGCTCCGATTCGGGCGGCGCGGCTGCCAGCGGCGCCTCGACCGGGGGTGATTCGACCGGCGCGTGCGCGCCCGGCGGCGTTGCCGGCGGCGGCAACTGGTCCTGCAACGCCACAATCTGCTGCTTCAATACCTCTTCATCGAGTCGCGGGATGACGAGCGTGGCCTCGTAGACGGCAGGCGCTTCGCGCGCGGGCGCCGCCTGGCCGGTCGCGTGCGCTTCGGCGCGCGCGGCCACGGCGTCAGCGCCCGCTACCGGCTCCGACCCGCTTTCCAGCTCGGCGAGTAGCGGCGGCAGGAGCGCGACCGCTTCGGAGAGCGTTGCCAGCATGCCGGTATTGCGTTCCAGCGTGCCGTCGATGATCCGGTTCAACAGGTTTTCAATCGACCACGCGAAGTCGCCGATGCGCCGGGCGCCGACCATCCGGCCGCTGCCCTTCAGCGTGTGGAACGCGCGCCGCACGCGCGCCAACGACTCGCGATCCGAGGAATTCTCCTCCCACAGTGGATACAGGCGGCCGATAGTCGCGATCTCCTCGCCCGCTTCCTCGATAAAGAGTGCGACTAGTTCGGAATCGACTGCCGGCTGCTCCGGATCGGGGGACGGCGCCGGACGCGCCGGCGGCGGTGGCGCTGCGACCGCGGGCGCTGCTGCGGCCGGCTGGGGAACGCCGGCGCCGCGCATCTGGTCGAGGGTGGCGAGGCACCGCTCGGCGTTGTCCAGCATGTACCACGGATCGCCGCGACCGACCTGCAGCGTCTCCATGTAGTACTCAATGCCGACAATCGCATCCGCCAGGCGGTCGATGTAATCGTTATTGTGCGACAGACCGCCGGGACCCAGCAGGGCCGTCACGTGCTCGCCGATGCGCCGCATGACCTCCATTGCCCGATTGCGTCCGAGCAGCAGCAGTCCCGCGGTGATCCCACGTGCGAGCGCGGGCGCTGCATCGAGCCCAGCCTGGTCCGAGGTCGGCTCCAGCGAGTGCCCGAGCAGTTCCTTGATGCGCGCCAGGTTGACGATGCACTCGCGCAGCACCGTCTCCGTGACCTGCCGGAACTCCGGATCGGTCTCCATGCCGGGTGCCGGCGCCCCGGGCGGCATGATCAGGCGCACGAGCGCATCGTCGAGGCCATCTTCGACGCCGATCAGCGTCGCCGCGATCTGGATCAGCGTGTCCTGCTCGGCCGGCACGCGCCGCGCGATGATATCGGCCAGGCGCACCAGCTCGCCCTGCACCTGCTCGCGCACCGATCCCAGCCCCAGCACCGCGAGCGTGTCGCCGATCTTCTTCAGCAGGTCGATCTGGGACGTGAGCTCCTCGGGCGGCCCGCCCTTGCGCGTGTACAGGTCGAGCGCGTCCTTGACGCGTCCCAGATCCTCCTTGATAGCGGCGGCCACCGTGCGCATCAGGCGCACCGACGGCGCCGACAGCGATTCGCGCTCCTGCTCGACCGACTCGTCGATCGGCAGCAGTTCGTCGAGCCGGAACGAGGCGCGCACCGCGTCGATGCGCTCGCTGCGCGTGGCCGCGCGCGCGACATAGAACAGCAGGTTGTTCAGGAGCTCGATCGGCGGATTGCTGGCGTAGACGTCCTCGCCCTGGGCGTGCAGGCGCTTAAGCTCCCGGTCCGCGTGCCCGAGCAACCGCTTGACCGTCACGCTCGGCGGGAGCCCGCCTGCGCGCAGCGCATCGAGCAATGCGCCCGTAACCCACCATAACTGATAGACCGCCGGCGTCGTTGCGACGGCCTCCATGCGGCTGGCGACTTCCGACAGGGCCGTGAGGCTCCGGTCGCCGCCATCGCCGCGGATCAGGCCGAGGAGCCCCGCCTGAAACCGGGTGCGCAGGCGGCGCGCCCATTGCGCGACGGTGTGCTGGATGCCGTCGTCCGGCGCGACCTGCGCCGCTGGTGCCTGCTCCGAGCTCAGGTTCAATGACAGCAGCGTGCCTTCGGACAACAGCGGCGCGCCGCGCACCGCGCGCAGGTCGTTGAGCAGCGGCAGCAACACCAGCGCCAGATCCCGGCCGCCGCCCAGCACGCGTTCGAGATAGGTCGGCAGCTGCACACTCGAGCGCATCAGCGCATCGAGGGTGTCCACGAACTGGCGTGCGTCGGTCTCATTGCCGGCGAGCCAGCGCGAGGTCTGCTCCATTTCCTCGGCCAGCAGCGCCGCGCCATAGACCTCGACCACCCGCAACACGCCGCGCGCGTCGCGCATCAGTTCGGCCACGCGCGCGATCGGCGCCTTTTCCGCCGGCGTCTCGGCCGCGGCTTCCAGCGCAATGCGCACCTCGTTCAGCGTCACCGCGAGCTCGCGCGCGACGAGATGCAGGGCCTGCTCGTTGACCGAAGGGAAGTCAGCCACTGGTTGTCAGCCCGCGGCGCCTGCTGCGCGGCGGGACGGGGCGTCGCCCGGGCCTGCCGGCGGCGTGACGGTCTTGCGTTTGCCGTGCGCCGGCAGCTGCTGCGGCAGCCGGAATCCGGCGGCGGACTTGCGCAACTGCGCGGACATGTCAGCGAGCCGCCCGATCGCGGTCGAGGTCGCGCTGGTGTTGTCGGCGGTCTGCTGGCTGATCTCGCGCAGCACCTGCATGGTGCGCGAGATGTGCGCCGAGGTCGCGGCCTGCTGGCGCGCGCTCGCCGAGATGTTCTGCACCAGCTGCGCGATCTGGTTGGAAACGTCCTCGATCTCGCCGAGCGCGGCGCCCGCATTCTCCGCGAGCAGCGCGCCACCGACCACGTCGGTGGTGGTCCGCTCCATCGAGACGACGGCCTCGTTGGTGTCGCTCTGGATCGTGCGCACCAGCACCTCGATCTGGCGCGTCGCGTGGCCGGCGCGCTCCGCGAGGCGCTGCACCTCGTCGGCCACGACCGCGAAGCCGCGCCCCGATTCGCCGGCCATCGATGCCTGGATCGAGGCGTTCAGCGCGAGGATGTTGGTCTGCTCCGCGATGTCGTTGATCAGCTCGACGATGTTGCCGATCTCCTGCGAGCTCTCGCCGAGGCGCTTGATGCGCTTCGACGTATCCTGGATGTTCTCGCGAATCGTATTCATGCCGTCGATGGTGCGGCGCACTGCATCGCCGCCCTTGTGCGCGACGTCCACCGCGTGCCGTGCGACATCGGCCGAACGCTCGGCGTTGCCCGATACTTCCTCGATCGAGGCGGCCATCGCGCCCACCGCGTCGGTGGCGGCCGCAACCTGGCGCGACTGCGCGACGCTGGCCTTCGCGAGATGGCCGGCGGCGGCCTGGGTCTGACGCGTGGCCGCGTCGAGACTGACGGCCGTCTCGTTGATCGTCGCGACCAGCTCGCGCAGCGCCTCAATCGCGTAGTTGATGGAGTCCGCGATTGCGCCGGTGATGTCGTCCGTCACCGACGCCTGCACGGTCAGGTCGCCGGAGGCGAGGCTCGACATCTCGTCGAGCAGCCGGAGAATCGCGTCCTGGTTGCGGCGATTGCGTTCCGATTCGAGGCTCGCGACGCGACGCATGCCGGCCGCTGAGACCCAGGCCACGAGCGCGCCCGCGAATGCCAGCGCCGCGACCAGGATGGCGATCAGCGCCGGCAACTGCCCGGCGGTTCCGGCGCGGCCCTCGGCCGGCGGTTCGAGCGTCGCCGGCACGCTCTCCGCGGCGGCCGCGAGCTCGGTCGCGGCGCGCTGCGCAGTGGCGAGCGCGCCCGTGTGCTCGAGCACGCCCTGCAGCTGTCGTTCGTAGCCGGCAAATGCCTCGCGCACCGAGGTCATCCGCGTCGCGGCCTCGCCGGCGAGCGCCGGCACGCCGGCCGTGCGGTCCAGGCCCTCGAGCCCCGCCAGGAACTGCGCCAGCAGCGCGGTGTTCTCGGTGAGCCGTTGCGTGATCGTCGCAGTTTCGGTCGTGCCATCCGCCAGTTGCGCGAGGTCGCCGTTGCTGCGCTGGGCCATGCTCTCGAAGCGCGGCAGCACGCGCAGAGCGACTGCGCCGCCTGGCGCCGAGACGGCCTCGCCGGTCGCCGTGAGCACACCGCCGAGCGCCGTCTTCGTCTCGGCAGCCGATGCACGCAGCGCGCCGGCGGAATCGCGGGCTGCGAGCACCTGCGCCGCGCTCGACAGGATCCTGTCCCAGGCGGGCTCGTCAGCGGTGCTCGCGGCGTCCTTGCCCGCGCGCCCGGTGTCGATCGCGGCGAGTGCGCGTTCCAGCTGCCGGCGTGATTCGTCCAGTGCTGCGAATGCAGCCGCCTCGCCGCGTGCCGCGGCAGCTGCCTGTGACGGCATGACGCCGGCGAGCGCGCCGAGTGCCGCCATGTTCGAGCCATGATCGAGCTCCTGCTGCTGTGCGCGACCGGAAAGGAACAGCAGCAACGCCGCTGCGAACGCGGCGACGAGGCCGGCGACCAGCATCACCGGCATCCACTTCGCCGCCACGTGCCTGTCAGGCAGATTCACCATGCTCTTGTCCCTTCCCGACGCCGATGATCAGGTCGAACCGTGCAGGAATGCGGGGCTCTCGACCAGCATCCTGAGACTCAGCACCGGCCACGCTTCGCTGCCACGCCGGAATGAACCGGCCAGATAATGTTCGCACCGAACCACGGTCGGCGGCGCTTCAGAGCTGAACTCGCGCTCCGCGAACCGGCGGAAACCGAGCACCTCGTCGACCATCAGCCCTGCCGGGATCTCGCGGTGGTTGACCACGATCACGCGCGTATTGCGTCCGGACGCTGACTCGCCGCTGCCGAAATACTGCTTCAGGTCGATGACCGGCAGCAGCTGGCCGCGCACGTTCGCGAGCCCGATGATCCAGGGCCGCGCGCCCGGCACGCGCGTAATCGGTGCCGGGACGCCCATCACCTCGCGGGCTTCGTCCCGTTCCACCAGGAATGTCTCGCCGCCCATCCGGAACGCGACGCCGATCCATTCCTGCGCGGCTGCCCCGTCGCGCGCGCCGGCGGCGACGTACCGCGCCCTTTGCTCGAGCGCGAGCAACAGCTCAAACGGCCGGTCGCGCAGGGCCCTCAGGGACGGCTCAGGCTGCATCCCGTCAGCCTGTCAGCAGCGCGGCCTGCGCTTTCTCCACGAGCTGCGCGGATTTCACCGGCTTGACGAGGTAATCCACGGCGCCCTGGCGCATGCCCCAGGTGCGATCGGACTCCTGGCCCTTGCTCGACACCATGATCACCGGGATCGCGCGCGTATCCGGGTCGTTGGCCAGCATGCGCGTCGCGCGGAACCCGTCCACGCCCGGCATGACGATGTCCATCAGTATCAGGTCCGGGCGCATCTCGCGGGCCTTGCGCAGGCCCTCGGCGCCGTCGGCCGCCGCCTCGGTCTGGAAGCCGTGATTCTCGAGCATCCGCCGCATCTGGAAGACCTCGGTCGGCGAATCGTCGATGATCAGAATGAGCGCCATGGCCCTGCCTCCATCCATCCAGTCATTCGCGCACGACGTGCCGGTCGATCGCGGACAGCAGCTCGTCGCGCGTGAACGGTTTCGTCAAGTAGTGCTCGGAGCCAACGATGCGGCCACGCGCACGGTCGAACAGGCCGTCCTTGCTGGACAGCATGATCACGGGTATCGAGCGGAACACCTTGTTGTGCTTGATCAACGAACAGGTCTGATACCCGTCCAGCCGCGGCATCATGATGTCCACGAAAACGATGTCGGGCTGGTGGTCGGCGATCTTCGACAGTGCGTCGAATCCGTCCACGGCCGTGAAGACCTCGCAGCCCTCCTTGGCCAGCAGCGTTTCCGCCGTCCGGCGAATGGTCTTGCTGTCGTCGATGACGAGCACTTTGAGACCGCTCAGGCGGTGCCCGTCACTAACGGCCGCTGCACTTTCCATCGGGTACCTCCGGCCCCGGCGCTGCTCCGGCCGGGCGCTGCAATGCTCGTCTGGAGGCGCCCACGGTTTCGACGCCGGAGCGGCCTCCTTTTAACATATCGGCCCACCCCCTGCCATGCCGGAACACCGGCCAGGCGGGCGGTCGGATCCAGTGACAGGTGTACTATGACAAGCCCCCCTTACGTGCAGTATCCGCGTCACATTCCAGCCAATCGGCCGGAGATCCACTGATGCCAGACCGACCGAGCCTTGCCGTGCTGATGGATCCCCTGGAAACCATCAAGCCCGCAAAGGATTCCACCATCGCGATGATCGCCGCCGCCCTGCGTCGCGGCTCTGAGGTCTGGTGCTTTGGACAGGGCGATCTGTCGGTGCGCGACGGACGCGCGACCGCAAGACTGACGCCGATCGAGGCAATCGGCGAGGGTCAGCCCTGGTATCGCGCCGGCACGTCCGTCACGCGGCCGCTCGCGGGTATCGGCGCGGTGCTGATGCGCAAGGATCCGCCGTTCGACATGGAGTACATCTACACGACCTACCTGCTCGAACGCGCCGAGGCCGAGGGCGTCCTGGTCGTGAACCGCCCGCAGGGGCTGCGCGACATGAACGAGAAAGCCTATACGGCCTGGTTCCCGGATTGCTGCGCGCCGACGCTGATCACGCGGGACATGGCGGCCATGCAGGCTTTCCTGGCAGAACACGGACGCGTCGTCTGCAAGCCGCTCGATGGCATGGGTGGCCGCTCGATCTTCGTGCTCGCAACCGGCGACAAGAATGCCCCGGTCGTGTTCGAGACGCTGACCGGGTACGGGGAGCGCTACGCCATCGTGCAGCGTTACCTGCCGGAGATCGCGGAGACCGGCGATGCGCGCATCCTGCTGATCGACGGCGAACCGGTCGCCCATGCGCTGGCACGGATGCCGGCGCCGGACGATCACCGCGGCAACCTGGTGGCGGGTGCCAAAGGCGTCGGCCGCGAACTGTCCGACCGCGATCGCTGGCTATGCGCGCGGATCGGTCCCGTGATGCGCGAGCGCGGCATGCTGTTCGTCGGCCTCGACGTGATCGGCGGATTCGTCACCGAGATCAATGTCACGAGCCCGACCGGTATCCGCGAACTCGAGGCCCGGTACGGCGAGGACATTTCGGGCCGGTTCATCGACACGGTGCTGGCGCGCATGGCGCGCATCGGCACCTGACCGGCGGCCCGGGCACCGATGTCGCAAGCCAACGACCGATTGACGGTCACGGTATTTCTGGCGGGACTGTTCCACCTGATCGTGATCCTGGGCGTCACCTTCGCCCCGCCCGTCAGCGACCCGTCCATCGTGCCGACGCTCGAGGTGCTGCTGATCGACAATTCGCTGCCCGAGTCGGCGGCCAATGACCGCGCGAGCTACCTCGCCGCGCGCACGCAGCAGGGCAGCGGCAACGCCGCGGACGGGCGCACCCGCGAACCCGGTTCGGGCGCGGCGCCCGCGGACGCACCCGGCGAGACCGCGCCCGGGCGCGAGCCGGTGCCGGAGGACATGGAATCGGATGCAAACGTGCTTGCAAGCGCGGGCCGCGCCACGCGCTTCGTCGCCGATCCGGTGCGGGCACCCCTGCCGGAGGCGCTGGATGCGGGCATTCCGACGCCGTTTGCCGGCGCCGACCCGGATGCGGCACTCGCGCTCAAGGGCGAGGAACGGCGGGAACTGCTGGTGACGCCGAGCACGCGCGCCTCCGACGTGGCGGTCTATCTCGATGCCTGGAAGCGGCGCATCGAACAGGTTGGCACGCTCAACTTCCCGAACGAGGCGCGCCGCCGCCATCTTTCCGGCAATCCGCTCGTGCTGGTCGTGCTGGCTTCGAATGGCGGCCTGGTGCGCGCCGATGTGCGCCGGTCGAGCGGCCATGCGGAACTCGACCAGGCTGCAATGGACATCCTGCGGCTGGCGTCGCCGTTCGAGGCGTTTCCGCCGGAAATTGCTGCGCGCTATGACGTGCTGCGTTTCTCCTACGAGTGGGAATTCGTCGCCGGCCGCCTGACGGGATCCGCGGTCGAACTCCCCGCGGGCGCCGCCAGTCCGGAATAAGTCCTGCCGCGAAGCCGGAATCACATCGCGTCATTCCGCTTTGACCGACGTTGCCGCGCGGCCGATACTAGCGCCATGACCGAAGACGTCTGGCTCACCAATCAGCTGCTGGTCGCGATGCCGGCACTCGCGGACCCGAATTTCTCGCACAGCGTGGCGCTGGTCTGCGAGCACAGCGAACGCGGCGCGCTCGGAATCGTCATCAATCGCCCAATCGAGATGAAGATGGCGGAAGTGCTGGGGCAGCTCTCGCTCGCGAGCGACGACGAGCGGCTGCTCGAGATGCCGGTGCTGGGCGGAGGCCCGGTCCAGAAGGACCGCGGCTTCGTGCTGCACCGCCCCGGCGAGCAGGCATTCGAATCGACCATGCCCGTGTCGGACACGCTGCACGTGACCACTTCCCGCGACGTGCTGGCCTCGATGGCGCGCGGCGACGGGCCGGCACAGGCACTGATCGCGCTCGGTTACGCGGGCTGGGAAGCCGGCCAGCTCGAGGAGGAAGTGCTGCAGAATGCCTGGCTGACCGTGCCCTGCGACGACCAGGTGATTTTCAGGCTGCCGTACGAGCAGCGCTGGCATGCGGCCGCACGACTGCTCGGCATCGAGTTGTCGCGCATCAGTTCGCAGGCCGGACGCGCCTGACGGATGCCCGCGCCGGCCGCGAGGACGGTGCTCTCTTTCGATTACGGCCTGCGGCGCATCGGCGTCGCCGTCGGCAATACCCTGACCGGCACGGCAGAGGCGCTCGCGACGATTGCGGCGCACGACGGCGAACCCGACTGGATCGCGATCGGCCGCTGCGTCGCCGACTGGCGCCCGGCCGCGATGGTCGTCGGAGTCCCCTATAATATGGCCGGTCAGGACGCCACCATCACGGCGGCGGCATTGCGGTTCGCCGGGGATCTCGGCGGACGGTTCGGCATCGAGGTTCACCTGGTGGACGAAAGGCTCTCGTCGCGCGAGGCGGAGGATGACCTGCGCGAGCGCCGCCGCAGCGGAGCGAAAACGCGCCGCGTACGCCGCGGCGAGGTCGACCGCGAGGCCGCCCGCCTGCTGCTGCTGCAGTGGCTTCGTGCCCAGCCAGGCCAGTCCGCCCCATGAGCCGCGGCTTCACCCAGCTCGACACCAACGGCCGGCTGCGCCACCTGATCACGCTCGACGACCTGCCGCCTGCGTTGCTGGTCGAGCTGCTCGACCGGGCGCAGGGCTTTCTATCGCCGGCCGGTTCGCTGCCTCCGCGCGGCCAGGACCTGACCGGCTGGACGGTCGCCAACCTGTTCGCCGAACCCTCGACGCGCACGCGCGCCTCGTTCGAGCTTGCCGCCGTGCGCCTCGGCGCCGACACCATCAATCTGGACGTCATGCTGTCATCCCGTGCCAAGGGCGAGTCCATCATCGACACGATCTACACGCTGCAGGAGATGCAGGTGAACGTGTTCGTGATTCGCGATGCCGAGGCCGGCATTCACGAATACGTGGCGCGCCATGTCGGACCCGGCGTTTGCGTTATTTCGGGCGGCGAGGCCCACCTGTCGCATCCGACCCAGGGCCTGCTCGATGCACTGACGATCCGCCAGTGCCTGGGCGGATTCGACGGGCTCGTCGTCACGATCGCCGGCGACGTCCGGCGTTCGCGCGTCGCCCGCTCCGCGCATCGCGCGCTCGCGACCCTGGGCGTCGCCGAAATCCGTATCGTCGCGCCGCCGGCGATGATGCCGGACGCGGCCGAGTTTGCCGGCGCGCGACGCTTTGGCTCGCTCGATGACGGTATCGCGGGCGCCGACGTCGTGATGATGCTGCGCATCCAGCGCGAGCGCGTGACTGGCGCCGGCGCGACCGACCTCGTCGATTACCACCAGAATTACGGCCTCACGGCCGCGCGGCTCGGCCGCGCCAGCCCGCGGGCGATCGTCATGCATCCCGGCCCGATGAATCGCGGTGTCGAGATCACTTCCGACGTCGCCGACGGGCCGCAATCGACGATCCGGCGCCAGGTCGCGAATGGCGTCGCCGTGCGCATGGCTGTGCTCGCGCACTTCGCCGCCGCGCGCGGCAGCACTCCGTGAACGCTGCCGCCCACCGCGCAACGATATTCCTCGAGGACGCCGCGGTCGTGGGCCAGCAGGCCTTTGCCGGCGACCAGTACGTGCTGCGCCTGCTCGCACCGCTTTGTGCGGCCGCCGCGACACCCGGGAGCTTCGTGCACCTGAGCTGCGATCCCGGCCTGCCGATGCGCCGTCCATTGTCGATCATGCGCCGCGACGCGAACGCGGGATGGATCGAGGTGCTCTACAAGATCGTCGGGCACGGACTCGCCGAGCTCGCGCGGCGCGAACCGGGCGAGACCCTCTCCTGCCTCGGGCCGATAGGACGCGGCTTCACGCCGCAGCTCGAGCGGCCGCGCGTGCTGATGATCGGCGGCGGCGTCGGCATACCGCCGCTGGTGTTTCAGGCCGAGGCACTCGCGGCGGGGCAGGATAACCGCTGGCGGCCGCTGATACTGATGGGATCCGAGATTCCCTTCCCCTTCGTTCTGGCGACGTCGCGACACGCAGTTAATGGCCTGCCGCCGGAGGTCACCGCCGCCATGCCGCTGATGGAACAGCTCGGCATACCGAGCCGGCTCGCGAGCGTGTCCGGGTTCGCCGGCTGCTATCGCGGCTACGTCACCGCGCTCGCCGAGACCTGGCTCGACACACTGGCGGCGAAGGAACGCGCGGAGGTCGAGATCCTGGCCTGCGGGCCGCACCCGATGCTGGTCGCGGTCGCGGCGCTCGCCCGGCGCCAGAGGCTGCCCTGCCAGGTATCGCTCGAGGAGAACATGGCCTGCGCGGTGGGCGGCTGCGCCGGCTGCACCGTGCTCGTCGAGACGCCGGTGGGGCCGGCGATGAAGCGGGTCTGCGTCGACGGCCCGGTCTTCGACGCGGCCACGGTCGTCACGCTCCAGTAGCCGGCGCGCGTAGCCAGCTACAGGACAGCGCGCGCCGGGACGGGCGGGACCCCGGCTCGCGCGCTCAGAAGAACCGGAAAATTCGCTTGCTCGCCGGGTCCCGCCCGCCGCAGCGCACGCGGTAATGCGCCGGATTTCGAGAGCCGGAATCAGATCGGGGACACATCAAAGGGGTCGCATCCCTTTTCCGCCAGCAAATGCGGGCCGGAAAAGGGATGCGACCCCTTTGATGTCCCCCACCCGGCTCCGCGCCCTGCTCAGCCGAAGTTGATCCGCGCCTCGAGGTTGGTCCGCGAATCGGCGTTGTTCAACGCTTCCTCGATATCGATGCGGCCCTCCTTGTAGAGGTGCAGCAATGCCGAGTCGTAGTTCTGGATGCCGCGCTCATTCGACGACAGCATCGCTTCCTTGACCGAGATGACGTCGCCTTTCTTGATCAGGTCCTGGATGTGCGGCGTATTCAGCATCACCTCGACCGCCGCGCAGCGCCGATTGTTGCGGCTGCGGACCAGCCGCTGCGAGACAATCGCGCGCAGGTACTGCGACAGGTCCAGGAAAATCTGCGAATGCTGGTCGCGCGGGAACAGGTTGATGATGCGGTCGAGCGTCTCGGCGCTGTTATTGGCGTGCAGCGTCGCGATGCAAAGATGCCCGGTGCCCGCAAGCGTGATCGCCGCCTCCATGGTCTCGCGGTCGCGGATCTCGCCGATCAGGATGACGTCCGGCGCGGCGCGCATCGCGGCACGAAGCGCCCGCCCGAACGAGCGCGTGTCGAGCCCGACTTCGCGCTGATTGACGATCGACTTGCGATTCTGGTGCAGGAACTCGATCGGATCCTCGATCGTCAGGATGTGGTCCGCGCAATGCTCATTGCGGTGGTTGATCATCGCCGCGAGCGTGGTCGACTTGCCGGATCCGGTCGCGCCGACCATCAGGACCAGCCCGCGCTTCAGCATCGCGAGGTCCGCGAGCGTGTCGGGCAGCCCGAGCTGGTCGAGCCGCGGCGTGTCCACGCTGATGTAGCGCAGCACGAGCGCGGGATAGCCGCGCTGATGGAACAGCGCGGCGCGGAAGCGGCCGACGCCTGGCTCTGAAATCGCGAAGTCAATTTCGAGCTCGTTCTGGAAATGCTCGAGCTGCTCCGCGGTCATCAGGCCGTAGGCGATGTCGCGGACCGTTTCCGCGTTCAGCACTTGCTTGTTGACCGGGTAGATCAGCCCTTCGATCTTGATCTTGACGGGCGAATTGGACGTGAAGAAGAGGTCCGACGCCTTCTTCTCGGCCATCAGCTTCAGGAGGGGCTTGATGCTGAACCGCCCCTCCTCCGGCTCGCTCGCGAGCGTATGGTCGGTGGCGGGCTTAGTAGATTTTACCGTCGTTGGACTCATCGACGATCCTCAGTGTGCTGGACGCCTCTGCCTGCAGACGGTCCTCGCGCTTGCTCTCGAGCTTGATACGGAGCCGCAGTTCGTTCTTCGAATCGGCGTTGCGCAGGCCCTCCTCGTACGAGATGGTGCCAGCCTCGTAGAGATCGAACAATGCCTGGTCGAAGGTCTTCATGCCAAGGCGGTTCGAACGCGCCATGACTTCCTTGATCTTGGTGACTTCGCCGCGGAAGATCAGGTCCGAGACCAGCGGCGTACCGATCAGGATCTCCATCGCCGCGATGCGCCCTTCCGCCTTCTCGCGCGGGATCAGGCGCTGCGACACCATCGAGCGGATGTTCAGCGACAGGTCCATCAGCAACTGCTCGCGCTTCTCCTCGGGGAAGAAGTTGATGATGCGGTCGAGCGCCTGGTTCGAGCTGTTCGCGTGCAGGGTCGCCAGCACGAGGTGGCCCGTCTCGGCGAACTGGATGCCGTATTCCATCGTATCGCGATCGCGGATTTCGCCGATCATGATCACGTCGGGCGCCTGGCGCAGCGTATTTTTCAGCGCCGTGTGCCAGTTTTCGGTGTCCACGCCGACCTCGCGGTGCGTGACGACGCATCCGCGGTGCTGGTGCACGTACTCGACCGGGTCCTCGATCGTGACGATGTGGCCGCGCGTCTTTTCATTGCGATAGCCGACCATCGCGGCAAGCGTCGTCGACTTGCCGGAGCCGGTGGCGCCGACCACGATGACGAGGCCGCGCTTGGACATCACGATGTCCTTCAGAATCGGCGGCAACTCGAGTTCCTCGATCGTCGGGATCGTGGAGTTGATCTGGCGAATGACGCAGCCCGTGTAGCCCTGCTGCACGAACGCGCTGACGCGGAAGCGCCCGATGCCGGGCGGGGCGATCGCGAAGTTCGCCTCCTTGTTGGCGTCGAATTCCCGGGTCTGGCGGTCGTTCATGATCGAGCGTACCAGCACCGCGCTCTGTTCCGGCGACAGCTGCTTGTCCGTCTGCGGACGCACCTCGCCGTCGATCTTGATCGCCGGCGGGAAACCCGCGGTAATGAACAGGTCCGAGCCCTTGCGGTCGACCATGCGCCGCAGGAGGTCCTGCATCAGTTTAATTGCCTGTTCGCGATCCATTGCCTGTCTCCTGCGATCGGCGCCTGCGGCGCCGCTTACATCGCGTCCTTGTTGGATGCCTTGTAACGCGCTTCTTCCTTGGACACGAGACCCTTGGCCAGCATTTCGGTGAGGCACTGGTCGAGCGTCAACATGCCCTGCGCCTGGCCGGTCTGGATCGACGAGTACATCTGCGCGATCTTGTTCTCGCGGATCAGGTTACGGATCGCCGGCGTCGCGATCATGATCTCGTGCGCGGCCACGCGGCCGCCGCCCATGCGCTTCAGCAGCGTCTGGGAAATCACCGCTCGCAGCGACTCGGAAAGCATCGAGCGGACCATTTCCTTCTCGGCCGCTGGGAACACGTCGACGATGCGGTCCACGGTCTTGGCCGCCGAACTCGTGTGCAGCGTGCCGAACACGAGGTGGCCGGTCTCCGCCGCGGTCAGCGCGAGTCGGATCGTCTCGAGGTCGCGCATTTCGCCGACCAGCACGACGTCGGGGTCTTCGCGCAGCGCAGAGCGCAGCGCCTCGCTGAATCCCAGCGTGTCGCGGTGCACCTCGCGCTGGTTGATCAGGCAGCGCTTCGATTCGTGCACGAACTCGATCGGGTCCTCGATCGTGATGACGTGCTCTGGCCGGTTGACGTTGACGTAGTCGATCATCGCCGCGAGGGTCGTCGATTTGCCGGAGCCGGTCGGCCCGGTCACCAGCACGAGGCCGCGCGGCAGCATGCACAGGTCCTTGAACACCTTTGGCGCATTGAGTTCGTCGAGGGTCTTGATCAGGGACGGAATGTTGCGGAACACGGCGCCGGCGCCGCGGTTCTGGTTGAACGCGTTGACGCGGAAACGGGCCAGGTTCGGGATCTCGAACGAGAAGTCGGTTTCGAAGAACTCTTCGTAAACCTTCCGCTGCTTGTCGTTCATGATGTCGTACACCATGCTGTGCACTTCCTTGTGCGTCAGCGGCGGCATATTGACGCGCTTGACGTCGCCGTCCACGCGGATCATGGGCGGCACGCCGGCGGACAGATGCAGGTCCGACGCGTTGTTCTTGACGGCGAAGGCCAAGAGTTGGGCGATGTCGACAGCCATCAGGACTCCCTGGCACGGTGCGTGGCGCATGGCCCCGGCGAGCCGAAATGCGGCTCATCGTGGCCGGGGGCAGTATATCCCCGAGCACCGCACACCAATATGTTAACTGCTCCGCAGAATCCCGCAGCGAGGCTCGCCCTGGTGCGGGACAGCATCACAACCGCGGCCGATGCAGCCTGCCGGGATCCGGCATCGATCACGCTGATCGGAGTCGCGAAATCGCAAGTGCCTGCGCGCGTCGTCGCCGCCGTGGCCGCGGGCCTCACGGCCCTGGGCGAGAACTACGTGCAGGAAGCCCGGGCCCACGCTGCCCTGCTGGCGGATCGCAGCCTGCAGTGGCATTTCATCGGCGCGCTGCAGGGCAACAAGACCCGGTTCGTCGCGGAGACGTTCGACTGGGTGCACACCGTCGATCGCGCGCGCATCGCCCAAAGGCTGTCCGAACAGCGGCCTGCGGAACTGCCTCCGCTCGCCGTCTGCATCCAGGTTCGCCTCGGCGACGAGCCGACGAAGGCCGGCGTCGGCCCGGCTGAGCTGCCGGCGCTGGCCGACGCCGTTGCACAGCTGCCACGCCTGTCATTGCGGGGACTGATGTCTCTGCCGCCGGCAGAAGCCGACGTGGATCGCCAGCGTCACTGGTTCCGCACGCTGCGGGAACTGCTCGATCGGCTGAATGCCGGCGGTCATCGCCTCGATGCACTGTCCATGGGCATGAGCGGCGACTTTGCCGCGGCCATCGCCGAAGGCGCGACGCACGTGCGGATCGGCACGGCGCTGTTCGGCGAACGCGGCTGAGGCCGCGTTTCCCCGGGTGCACTAGAATCGGCGCATGGATGCACTCATTTTCCTGGTCGATTCGGTGCTGACCTTTGCGGTCTACGCCTTCCTGCTGCGGTTCCTGCTGCCGCTGGTGCACGCCGATTTTCGCAACCCGCTCGCGCAGGCCATCCTGGCGCTGACGAACTGGCTGGTCATGCCCCTCCGGCGCGTCCTGCCGCCGGTCGGCCGGGTGGACACGGCCTCGGTTGTGGCCGTCCTCGCCGTGCAATTCGTGGCCGTACTCATCATGTTCCGGCTGCGCACGGGCGTCGTTTTTCCGTTCGGCCAGCTGCTGGTGGCGGCTCTGCTGTCGCTCGCGGTCGCAACGCTGCAGCTCTTCACGGTCCTCATATTCATCTACGCGCTGTTGTCCTTCATCGCGCCGGGCGTGCGCAGTCCCGCGACCGGGTTGCTGGCCGCTTTGTGCGAATGGCTGCTTGCGCCGATCCGGCGCGCGTTGCCGGCCGTCGGCGGCATCGACTTTTCGCCGCTCGTGGCAATCGTCGGCCTGCAGGCGCTCAGGCTGCTGATCACCTGAACGTGTTCCGGGACCGTGGATCGAATGCGCAAATGCCGCAGGTCCGGTTCCCGGCCGGATGGCCGTACCGTCGCGGTTCGCCGCTTGCGCCACCCGCCCGTGCCGGCCTGCTCTGCCTGCTGGCTTGCTGCGCGGCCTGCGGCAGCCCGCCACCGCCTCCACCTCCACCTCCCGCGATTCCCTACACGGACCCGGGATTCATCGCGGGCGGCGCCGCCCGCCTGCATTACGCGCTGACGCCCACGCAGGACCTGCCCGCTGGAATTGCAGGCAGTTACGGCATTGTGCAGAGACGCAATCTAGCTCTGCTGACGATCACGATCGTGCCGCAGGGCGCTCCTGGTTCGACGCGCCTCGTCGCGAGCGATCTGTCGGCGACGGCGATCGCACTCACCGGTGAACGCAAGACACTCACGCTCGCGCGCCACGATGACGCCGGCGGCCCGACTTATCTTGCGACGGTCGAGGTGCGTCATCGGGTCCCCGTGACCATCGAGATACGGGCGCGCGTGTCGGCCGACTCGCCGCGTATCGCGGCCCGATGGACGCGGCAGTTTCATCTCGAGTGAATGGCTGACCTGCGCGCCGAGCCTTAAAAAACCGCATAAAACCGACGTCGGCCACTTATGCCGCGTGATTTTCCGTGGTATGGTGCGCGCCGACATTGATTCGGCGGGATCGTCCCGCCGCTGACAAACCCACAGGAGACATCTCAATGGCGAAGAAGAACGCGGCTCCGACGAAGTCGCAAGTCGTATCGGCGGTTGCCAGCGCAACCGATCTCAGCAAGAAGCAGGTCGGTGCCGTGCTCGAATCGCTCACCGGACAGATGAAGAAGGCGCTCAAGGGCGCTGGCGTTTTCACGCTGCCGGGTGTCTGCAAGATGCGCGTCGTGAGGAAGCCTGCCACCAAGCAGCGCGAGGGCGTAAACCCCTTCACGGGCGAGAAGATGACGATCAAGGCCAAGCCGGCCTCCAGGAAGGTGCGTATCCGCGCCCTCAAGAACCTCAACGAGATGGTTGGCTGAGCCAGCGATCGCGTTCCCGAGTTCTGGTAAAGAACGGGGCGGCCACGGCCGCCCCGTTCCTTTTTCAGGGTAATTCCGCGGTCCGCGCGGCCAGCCAGGCGCCAAGCACCGAACGCATATCGGTCAGCCGCCCGTGGAAAAAATGCTCCGCCCCCGCCAGGATCGTCACCTCGGGTGCCGGCGCGACGGTCCCGGTCCAGCCGCGCACGGCCTCGTGATCGACCAGCTCGTCCTGGTCCCCCTGAATAACCAGCCAGGGGCAGCGCGGCACAGCCAGCATCGCAAAATCGAAGCGCTGCACCGGCGGCGCGACCGTGACCAGCAATTCCACGTCGCGCGCCGTCGCCAGACGGAAAGCGACGAAACTCCCGAACGAGAATCCGAACGACCACTGCCGCCTCGCGCCCAGCTCCGTCCGGCACCAGTCGGAAAGGAACGCCGCATCCTCGCTCTCGCCCACGCCGTTGTCGTACGTCCCTCCGCTCGCGCCGACACCTCGAAAATTGAACCGCAGGCTCGTGACTCCCTGGTCCTGCGCCGCGCGCGCCAGCGTATGAACGACTTTGTTCTGCATCGCACCGCCATACAGCGGGTGGGGGTGACAGCAAATGGCGATGGCACCATCGCGTGCATCTGGCGGTCGTTCAATCAACGCTTCAATGGGACCGGCCGGTCCTCGGATAACGATTTTCTCAACGCTGGGTGCCGCCGATGTCATGCCGTGCCCTGCGCGCTGCAGGCGCGGGGACCTCCCGAGCGAGCGAATTTTCCGGTTCTTCTCTTCTGAGCGAGCGAGGGACTGGGCCCCGCGCACGCAGCGCGCACGACCGCCTGCCGCACGCGTGATTTCACTGCTTGTAGATGACGCCGTCTTTCATCACAAACTGGACGCGCTCGAGAACGTGGACGTCGTCGCGCGGGTCGCCCGGCACCGCGATGATGTCCGCGAGCTTGCCGGCCTCGATGCTGCCGAGGCGGTCGTCGACGCCGAGATATTTCGCGGGAACGATCGTCGCGGAACGGATGGCGGCCAGGACCGGCATGCCAGCCTCGGTCATGTACAAGAATTCCTTGGCGTTGCTGCCGTGCTCGCAGACGCCGCAGTCGGTGCCGAACATGATCGTGACGCCGCCCTGCCAGGCCCGCGCAAACGTAGCCTGGATCTGCGGGCCGACCTCGAGCGCTTTCGGGCGCACCAGCGCATTGAAATACCCGGGATCCTGCGCTTTCTCATAGACCCAGCGGCCGGCGGAAATCGTCGCGACGTAATGCGTGCCCTGCTGCTTCATCAGCTGCAGGGTTTCGTCGTCCATGAAGGTGCCGTGCTCGATCGAGTCGACGCCGGCGCGCACGGCACGCTTCATGCCTTCGGCGCCGTGCGCGTGGGCCGCGACTTTCATGCCGTAGTCATGCGCGGTCGAAATGACGGCCGCCAGTTCCTCCTCGGTGAACTGCGGCGCGGTGCCGGACTTGGCGATCGACAGCACGCCGCCGGTCGCCGTGATCTTGATCGAGTCGGAGCCGTCCTGATAACGCTTGCGCACCGCCTCGCGGCAGCTGTCCGCTCCATTGCAGACGGTATTCAGCCGCGGGTCGTCGCTGTACAGGTAGGAACCCCAGGCGTTGGTCGCATCGGCATGGCCGCCCCGAGTGCCGATCGAGCGGCCCGAAGTGAAGATGCGGGGTCCGCTGACCTTGCCTTCCTCGATCGCGCGCTTGAGCGCAATTGAAACGCCGAACTGGTCGCCGAGATTGCGCACGGTCGTGAAGCCCGCGAGCAGAGTGCGCTCCGCGTAGACCACCGAGTCGTAGGCGCGGTCGGCCTCTACCTTCTTGATGCTGTCGATCTCGCTTCGCCGGCTGTGCTCGGACGTCAGGTGCACGTGCATGTCGAAGAGGCCGGGCATTGCGGTGGCATTTGTCAGATCGATGACCACATCGCCTGCGGCCGGCTCGACAAAACCTGTCTCTATGCTGCGGATACGGTCTCCATCGACCACGACCGTCACGCGTTCGCGCGGCGCATCGGACACGCCGTCGATCAGGCGGCCGGCGTGTATCAGCGTCGCGGCGGCGGCATGGGCCGCGAAGGCAAGCGCGGCAAGCGCGGCAAGCGCGGCAAGCGCGGCAAGCGCCGTAGCAGTTGTGGCAAATCGCGACATGGTCAACCTCTCATTGCGCCTGCGGAGTCAGGGTCACGGTCTCGACGGCAAGCAGTTCAATCTCGAACAGCAGCGTCGAGTGCGGGGGGATCAGGCCGTCGGCGATATTGCGCGCGCCGTAGCCGAGTGACGGCGGAATGACGATCTGGCGCAGGCCGCCGACTTTCATGCCGGGTACGCCCTGTTCCCAGCCCTTGATGACATGCGCCGCGCCGAGTGGAAACGAGAACGGCTGCTTGCGGTCGCGGGAGCTGTCGAACTGCCTGCCACGCTGGTCCCGCGCCGAGGGATCGAACAGCCAGCCAGTGTAATGCACGACGACGGTGTGCCCCGGCAATGCCTCATCGCCGATGCCAGCCACGAGATCGGTCACCAGCACCGTTTCCGCCTGTGACGCCGGTGTCGCGGGTGGCGCGGGCTGCGGGGGTGGCGCTGGCGGCGGCGGATCATCGGCCATCATGGCGGGCGCCCATGCGACCATCGCCAGCGCCGCCAGTACCCGGATCAGTGGACTCATTTGGTGGCCTCCGGCTTGAAATCGAGTGCGGCGGAATTGATGCAGAAACGCTGACCCGTCGGCTGCGGTCCGTCCTCGAACACGTGGCCGAGGTGTGCGCCGCAGTTCGCGCAGCGGACCTCCGTGCGGATCATGCCGTGGGCGCGATCGCTGCGCTCTTCGACGCGGCCAGCGGCAACCGCCTTCCAGAACGAGGGCCAGCCGGAACCGGAATCGTACTTGGCGCCGGACGAGAACAACTGCTCGCCACAGACCACGCACAGGTACGTACCGTCCTGCTCGTTGCGGTAGAGCTCCCCGCTGAACGCGCGCTCCGTGCCCTGCTGCTGCGTGACGTAATACTGCTCGGGCGTCAGCCGCGCTCTCAGCTCTTCATCGGTGGGTTTCCCGGCCATCCGCCAACCATACCAAAAAGGGGACGCAACCCTTTGAAAGGGGTCGCATCCCCTTCCTGCCGGACCTGCTCGAAGCACGGCCGAATCCTGCGAAGGGGATGCGACCCCTTTCAAAGGGTTGCGTCCCCTTTTAATGCGACAGCTTTTACCTGAGCAACCACTCGTTGAGCCGCTTCAGGAATGCGGCGGGATCCGGCGGCACGGAGCCGTCCGCAATCGTCGCCTGGTCGGCGACGAGCGCGGCGAGCGACGCGAACTCGTCGCCCTCCGGCAATGATGTCAGCCGTCCGATCAGCGGATGCCCGGGATTCAGCTCGAGCCAGGGCTTCGACGGCGGCAGCTTCTGGCCGGCGGATTCGAGCAGTCGGCGCAGCTGCGGTCCCGGGTCCTGCGCATCGCGCACCAGGCAGGCGGCCGACTCCTGAAGGCGCCGGCTCGTGCGCACGCCGGCGACGCGCTCACCGAGCGCTGCTGCGACCCGCGTGCAGAGTTCCGGCATCTCGGTGACTGCTGCGGCGCCTTGCGCGAGCTCCGGCAAACCGTCGAACGACAGTTCGCCGCCCGCTGCGTCGGTCAGCCGGTGACCGTCGATTTCGTCCAGCTGGGCAATCAGCCAGGGATCGATGTGCTCCGTCAACAGTAGCACCTCGATGCCGCGGGCCCGCAGACCCTCAAGTTGCGGGCTTGCGCGCGCGACCGCCGCATCGTCGGCGGCCAGGTAGTAAATGTCCTTCTGCCCCGCCGGCATGCGCGAGATGTACTCGGCGGCAGAGCAGAGCCGATCTTCCGTTGCGGTCGAGGCGAAGCGCAGAAGCGGCAGGATGCGCTCGCGATTGCCCGGATCCTCGATGACCCCCTCCTTCAGCACATTGCCGAACGCCACCCAGAAATCGCGGTATTTGTCCGGCTCGTCCTTTGCGATCGTCGCCAGCAGTTCGAGCACCCGGCGGGTGATCGCGCTCCTGATCGCCTGCACTTCCGGATCCTGCTGCAGCAGTTCGCGCGACACGTTGAGCGACAGGTCGGGGGCATCGACGACGCCCTTGACGAAGCGCAGGTAGAGGGGCAGGAACTGCTCGGCGTCGTCCAGGATGAACACCCGCTTGACGTACAGCCGCAGGCCGCGCGGCGCCGTACGGTTATAAAGGTCGAATGGCGGGCTGGCCGGCAGATACAGAAGTGTCGTGTACTCGCGCCGTCCTTCCACCTGGTTGTGGGTCCAGGCCAGCGGATCGGTGGCATCGTGCGAGACGTGCCGGTAGAACTCGCGATAATCGGCGTCCGAGAGTTCCTGCCTGGGCCGCGTCCACAGTGCCTGCGCCTGATTGACCCGGTCGTACTCCCCCTTCCCGCCGTCTGGGCGAAGCAGCACCGGAAACGCAATGTGATCGGAATAGCGGCGGATCAGCGCGCGCACGCGGAACGGATCGGTGAACTCGGCAGCATCCTCCTTGAGATGCAGCGTAACGGTCGTGCCGCGTTCCTTGCGCGCGGCAGTCTCGAGCGTGAATTCGCCGTCGCCGGCGGAGCGCCAGACGACCGCTGCATCCGCCGGCGCCGCCGCGTGGCGGGAATGGACTTCGACGCGTTCCGCGACCATGAAGGCCGAGTAAAAGCCGACGCCGAACTGCCCGATGAGTTGACTGTCCTTCTGCGCATCGCCGGTCAGGCGCGCGAAAAACTCCGCGGTGCCCGACTTGGCGATCGTACCGAGATGTTCGGCCGCCTCGTCGCGGGTCATGCCGATGCCGGTATCGGTGACCGTCAGCGTGCGCGCCTTCGAGTCGAAATCGATGCGGATCTCGGGACTCGCGCCCGCCGCCAGCGCCGGGTCCGAGAGCGCGGCGAAGCGCAGGCGGTCGCAGGCATCCGAGGCATTCGAGACCAGCTCGCGCAGAAAGATCTCGCGATGGCTGTACATCGAATGGATGACCAGCCGCAGCAGGCGGCTGACCTCCGCCTGGAATGCGCGGGTTTCGGGGGCTTGATCTGCCATCGGCGGCTCCTTCGGTCGGGAAGCCCCCATGGTGGCACGAACGGCGGGTTTCAAGCGTGGGGCGGAACCCCTCGCGATCAGCTGCGGCGGGAATTCCGGGCGGTGGGGAAGAGGCCCAGCCGGTGGCGCAGCACGGCCACCAGGTCCTCGATCTCGTCGATCAGCTGCGCCAGCCTTTCCATCGCATCCGCTAGCGGCGCGGCGTGCCGGAACCATTGGTTCGCGGCGGCTCGTCCGGATCCGTGGCGAAGGCGCCGCGGACTTTTTCGGCCCATGACTTGTAGTTGGCGTACTTCGTCAGTTCGCGCGAGATCGCGCCATGGCGGCTTACCGGCACCGGGCGGCGTGGCAGGCGCGGGAGGGTATCGGTCGCGCCAAGGTCGGCGCGGCCGTCGTTGGCTGCGGCGGACAGCTTGATGTCACTCAAGTGACGGAGACTTGATCGGGCTTCATGCCACGCAAGTTACGCGGCGGGCAAGGCTTTAAACAGGAACTGCATCACAGCTCGCGGCCCGGAAAACCCGCTTCCACGACAATCAGACGATGCGGTAGCTCGGGCGGTATTCGCCGACCAGCTTCATGCGCCGCTCAGCGACGAAACCGCGCAATAATTCGTCGAGCGGGCGGGCGACAGCGGCGTCGGCATGGATCTCAAACGGGCCATTTTCCTCGATCAGCTTGATGCCGTGCTCCTTCACGTTGCCGGCCACGATGCCGGAGAACGCGCGCCGCAGGTTCGCCGCACGTTCGTGCACCGGCTGGTCGAGGGAGAGTTCGAGGCCGGCCATGGTCTCGTGGGTCACGACGAACGGCTGCTGGAACGCCGGCGGGATGCGCAGCAGCCAGTTGTAGTTGTAGGCATCGCCGGCGCGGCGGCGCGAACGCCGCACGAGATCGAAGCCGCGCTGCATTTCGCGCGCGACCTCCGGCGGATCGTCGACGATGATGCGATAGCGCTTCTGCGCCTCCGGACCGAGCGTCAGTTCGATGAAGCGGTCGAGCTGGCGGAAATACCCCGCGCTCTCGCGCGGACCCGTGAACACGAGCGGCAGCGGCTGACCGGCATTGGCCGGGTCCAACAGGATGCCGAGCAGGTAGAGGATCTCCTCCGCCGTGCCGGCGCCGCCTGGGAACACGATGATGCCGTGGCACATGCGCACGAACGCCTCGAGGCGCTTCTCGATGTCCGGCATGATCACGAGCTGGTTGACGATCGGATTCGGCGGTTCCGCGGCGATGATGCCGGGCTCGGTGACGCCGACATAGCGGCCGTCGCGGATGCGCTGCTTCGAGTGGCCGATGGTCGCGCCCTTCATCGGGCCCTTCATCGCGCCGGGGCCGCAGCCCGTGCAGACCGAGAGACCGCGCAGCCCGAGTTCGTAGCCGACCTTCTTCGTGTAGTCGTATTCCTCGCGCGGGATCGAGTGTCCGCCCCAGCAGACCACGAGATCGGGCCGGCCGCGGTATTCCAGCGCGCGGGCATTGCGCAGGATGCAGAAGATCGCGTTGGTGACGCTCGCGGGATCGGTCAGGTCGAAGCGCGCGACGATCTCGTTGTGCGTGTAGACGATGTCGCGCAGCACCGCGAACAGGTGCTCCTTGACGCCCCGGATCATGTCGCCGTCGACGAACGCGGAAGCCGGTGCGTGGCTCATTTCGAGCTTGATGCCCCAGGGCTCGCGCACGATACGCAGTTCGAAGTCCTTGTAGGCCTCGAAGATGACGCGCGCGTCGTCGATCAGCGTGCCGGAGTTCAGCACCGCGAGCGCGCAGCGGCGGAACAGCGGATAGAGACCACCCTGGCCGCGGTCGAGCAGCTTGTCGACCTCCTGCTGCGACAGGTTGTCGAGCACGCCCTTCGGCGACACCCGCGCATGCACGACTGCCGTCAGGTCGAGTCCGGGAGCGCCCGTCACGGCCGGATCTCGATCGGCGTTCCCTGCCCCGTCAGCAGCCAGAAGTCGAGCATGTCCTCATTGGACAAGGCGATGCAGCCGTCGGTCCAGTCGGTGCTGAGGTAGCGGTCACGCGGATATTTGGGCGTGTTCGGCAGGCCATGCACCATGATGAGCCCGCCGGGCGACCAGCCGCTCCTGCGCGCGAGCGCGAGATCGGCCGGCTCCGGATACGAGACCTGGACCGCGAGGAAGAAATCGCTGCTCGCGTTGCGCCGGGTCAGGCGGTAGCTGCCTTCCGGCGTGCGGAAATCGCCTTCGCGCTGCTTGTGGCCGTTCGGCACGAGGCCGAGCGACACGCGATAACTCGCGATCACGCCGCCCTGACGATACAGGTCCATGCGGCGGTCGGCCTTGCGCACGACGATGCGGTCGGCGGTCTGCAGCGGGCCGCCCGGCGAGGCGCCGGCGATCATGTCGGCGCGTGCGCCGGCTGCAAACAGCGCCGCGAGCACCACGGGAATCAATGACTTGAAGTACATCTCACGCGGGATTATAGCGTCCCGCGCGCGCCCTCGCCGCTCAGTGCGCACGCAGTTCGACCGCTTCACAGTTTCGCGTCGAGGCGACGGCGACCAGTCGGTACTTGCCGCCCGGCTCGAGCTCCACATCGAGCATGAAGCGTTCGGTCGTACCGCTCTCCGTCACGCGGCAATCGACCAGCAGCCGGTGCGGGCCGGGTCGCAGCTCGACCGAACTCGCCGCGAGCGGAATGCTGCGTTCGTCCACCTGGCGCAGACGCAATTGCACCGGCAGGCCCGCAGACACCGCTGGGTCGGCATGCACGACCGCGCGCCCGGCCGCCGGCAACCGCGGGCCGTCATACGCGCGCTCGGTTGCGCAGCCCGCCGCGAACATCGTCGCGGCCCACAAGAGGGGTCGCATCCCTTTTCTCAAAGGGGTTCTCAAAGGGGTCGCATCCCTTCTCAAAGGGGTCGCATCCCTTTCCAAGTTCGACATCGAGTGGTAGTCGAGCCCACAGCGGAAAGGGATGCGACCCCTTTGAGAAGGGATGCGACCCCTTTGAGAACCCCTTTGGAAAAAAGGCGGCCCGGAGGCCGCCTGGGAGGTCACGCGCGGGTCCTGTTGTCAGGAGCCACCGGGCGGGGACCCGGCTGGCGCGTGATTGAATTCGCGCCTCACGGTCAGCCGCACTTCGACTCGCCGCAGGCAAGGCAGGTCGAGCAGCCGTCCATCATCACGACGGCCGCGGTGCTGCACTTCACGCACAGCTGCGCGCCTTCCGGATAGCTCGACTGCGCGAACGCATCCTGCTGCCGGTTGCGCAGTTCCCATTCCTTGCGCTTCGCCTCGACCATCAGCCGCTGGGAGTCGTCCATGCCGGGCTTCTGCATCAGGCCGATGGTCTGCAGGTGGCGCTCGACCACATAGCCGATCTCCGCGACGATCGACGGCATGAACTTGCCGCCCGGCTGCCAGTAGCCGCCGCGCGGATCGAATACGGCCTTCAGCTCCTCGGTCAGGAACGCGACGTCGCCGCCCTTCCTGAAAACCGCCGAGATGATGCGCGTCAGCGCGACGATCCACTGGAAATGATCTAGGTTCTTCGAGTTGATGAAGATCTCGAACGGCCGCCGGTGTTCGTGCTCCGTGCCCTCGTTCAGCATGATGTCGTTGATCGTCAGGTACATGGCGTGATCGGAGACCGGCGTCTTGATCTTGTAGGTCGATCCGATCAGCACTTCCGGACGCTCGAGCTTCTCGTGCATCCAGACGACCTTGCCCCCGCCGTCCTTGCGGGCGCGGCCTTCGCGCACGGGCAGCAGTTTCTCGGCCTCCGCCTTCTCGGCGACCTCGGGCTTCTGTACCCGATACTTCACGATCTTTTTTTCGAACTTGTGCCTGCTCATGCTCTTCCCTCTCTTGCCCGGCGCTCAGAAACGCCCGTAGTAGCCTTCCTTGAGCGCGTCAAACAGATTGGCGGCGGTGTGAATCTCGCCGTCGTACTCGATTTCCTCGTCGCCGCGCGCTTCGATCTCCGTGCCGTCCTCCAGCGTAAACACATAGGTCGTGTTCTTGAGGTCGTCTTCCTTGACCAGCACGCCCTGGAATGCCTCCGGGTTGAAGCGGAACGTCGTACAGCCCTTGAGGCCCTTCTCGTGCGCGTACAGGTAGATGTCCTTGAACTGCTCGTACGGAAAATCGGTCGGCACGTTCGCGGTCTTCGAGATCGACGAATCGACCCACTTCTGCGCGGCCGCCTGGATCTCGACGTGCTCGCGCGGGCCGATGCTGTCGGCCGTGACGAAATACTCTGGCAGCGTTTCGGCCGGACTGGCCGAGCCCGCGCTCGCGCGCGGATTGACCAGCTCGCGGTAGGCCAGCAACTCGAAGGAATACACGTCGATGCGCTCCTTCGACTTCTTGCCCTCGCGGATCACGTTCCTGAAATAGTGGTGCGCGAACGACGGCTCGATGCCATTGGACGCATTGTTCGCGAGCGACAGCGCGATCGTGCCGGTCGGCGCGATCGACGAATGGTGGGTGAAGCGGCTGCCGACCGTTTCGAGCTCCTTGACGAGTTCCGGCGCCACCTCGGCGAGCCGGCGCATGTAGCGGCTGTAGCGCGCGTGCAGCAGGCGCCCCGGCACGCGATCGCCCACTTTCCAGCCGTCGCGCGCCATCTCCGGGCGCTTGCGCAGCATCGCTCGGGTGACCGTGAACTCCTCGTTCATGATCGGCGCGGGACCCTTCTCGCGCGCGAGCACGAGACCGGCTTCCCAGCCGGCGATCGCCATCTCGCGCGCGACGTTGTCGGTAAAGGCGATCGACTCGGCCGAGCCGTACTTCATGCCGAGCATCGTGATGGTCGAACCGAGGCCCAGGAACCCCATGCCGTGGCGACGCTTGCGCACGATCTCGTCGCGCTGGCGCCCGAGCGGCAGGCCGTTGATCTCGACCACGTTGTCGAGCATGCGCGTGAACACGCGGACCACCTCGCGGTATTCGTCCCAGTCGAAGCTCGCCTCTTCGGTGAATGGCCGGCGCACGAAGCGCGTCAGGTTCACCGAGCCCAGCAGGCAGGAGCCGTACGGGGGCAGCGGTTGCTCGCCGCAGGGATTGGTCGCGCGGATGTTCTCGCACCACCAGTTGTTGTTCATCTCGTTGACGCGGTCGATCAGCACGAAGCCGGGCTCGGCGAAATCGTAGGTCGAGCCCATGATGACGTCCCACAGCCGGCGCGCCGGCAGGATCTTGTAGATTCGGCAGGCGACGAGGCCGTCCTCGTTGGCCACGTAACCCTCCGATTCCGGCCACTCGCGCCAGACGAAGGCGGCGGGATCGTGCAGGTCGTGCTCGTTCGGGTTGTATTCGCGCGCCGGCAACGGAAATGCGAGCTTCCAGTCCAGGTCGCCACGCACGGCCTCGATGAACTCGTCGGTCACGAGCAGCGAGAGGTTGAACTGGCGCAGGCGGCCGTTCTCGCGCTTGGCGCGGATGAAGTCCACTGCATCCGGGTGGCCGACGTCGAAGGTGCCCATCTGCGCGCCGCGGCGACCGCCCGCGGAGGAAACCGTGAAGCACATGCGGTCATAGATGTCCATGAACGACAGCGGGCCCGAAGTGTGCGCGCCGGCGCCCGCGACATAAGCGCCGCGCGGACGCAGCGTGGAGAATTCGTAGCCGATGCCGCAGCCGGCCTTCAGCGTGAGGCCGGCCTCATGGACCTTGTTCAGGATGTCGTCCATCGAGTCGCGGATGGTGCCCGAGACGGTGCAGTTGATCGTGGAGGTCGCAGGCTTGTGCGCCAGCGCGCCGGCATTCGACAGGATGCGGCCGGCCGGGATGGCGCCCTTGCGCAGCGCCCACAGGAAACGCTCGTTCCAGTGCTCGCGCACTGCAGGGTCCTCGACGTCGGCAAGCGTCAGCGCAACGCGCCGCCAGGTGTCGTCCATCGTTCCGTCGATTGGCGTGCCGTCCTTGGCAGTCAGCCGATACTTCCGGTCCCAGATGTCGAGCGACGCTTCCTGAAAGGGAATTTCTTCGACTTCTTTGCGCTCGATCCTCACCGCAGTACTCATTTCGCTCTGACGCTCCCCTAAAACCCGCCGACCGACCTGTCTCCAGGGAAATCGCCGCCGGGCCGGCGCACGGACGCGCCGCCTGCAGTCGATTTCAGTAACCCCCTGACTCTTCTGCCGGCCTCCCACCCTGTCTGGCCGGCAACCACAAGATCTTGTGTCAGGGAAGGTAAATTATTTTCGCGGGCCGGGTGTGTCAAGGATTTCCTTAGGTAAAAAAGCCCGCATAAAAACTACTGTTTTTTCAATATGTTATAATTGCGACTTCAGGCGATTTCCGGCCGCCGGGGCATGCCCTGCCCGACCTGCGGGTAAATCCGCGCAATACAACATCTGGTAGTCACAAAAAGCGCACAAAATACGCACAGTTTGTGCACGGGCGCGCTCGCACACCGGAAAATAAGCCATCTGCGCGACTGGAACTTGTGGCAACGGCGCCGGGTCAGACTTCGCGCACCAACGAGGTTGCTTCACATGACCAGACTATTCGCGGCCGCCGCAGCCGTCGCTGCGTTAGCCGTCGCCGCCCCTTCTGTCGCGCAACAAGCGCCGGCCCATCCGAGCTTCGCGCCGGTGATCAAGCGCGTGTCGCCCGCCGTCGTCAACATCGGCGTGCGCGGCACCGTGGCCGCGCCGCGTAATCCGTTTTTCGACGATCCGGGCTTCCGCCGGTTCTTCGGTCTGCCGCCGGATGCGGCCCCGCGCGAACGCGAATTCAGGAGCGCGGGCTCCGGCGTCATCGTCGATGCAGAACGCGGCTTCATCGTCACCAACGCCCATGTGATCAAGAACGCGAGCGAAATCACGATCACGCTGGTCGACGATCTCGAGCTGAAAGCCGAAGTGGTCGGCACCGACGACCGCTCCGATGTCGCCGTTCTGAAGGTCGTCGAGGGCAAGCTGCCGGCGGAAATCGCCCTCGCCGATTCAGCGAGGCTGCAGGTCGGCGATTTCGTCATCGCCATCGGCAATCCTTTCGGCCTTCAACACACGGTGACCTCAGGGATAGTCAGCGCCCTCGGTCGTTCGGGCATCAACCGGGATAATCTCGAGGACTTCATCCAGACCGACGCCGCAATCAATCCGGGCAACTCCGGCGGCGCGCTCGTCAGCCTCGACGGGGAGCTGGTCGGCATCAATTCCGTGATCCTGTCCTCGCAGGGCGGCGGCAATATCGGTATTGGCTTCGCGATTCCCTCGAACATGGTGCGCTCGATCATGGAGCAGCTCATCGAGCATGGCGAAGTGAGCCGCGGCCAGCTCGGCGTCAGCACCATCAGCCTGTCGCCCGAGTTCCGCCGCAGCCTCGGGCTCGCCGACAACACTCAGGGCGCGCTCGTGACCCAGGTCGCCGAGGGCTCGGCGGCCGCTCGCGCGGGCATTGCGGTCAGCGACGTGATCACATCGGTCCGCGGCCAGGCTATCCGCACCAATGCGGAATTACGCAATGCCATCGGCCTGCTGAAAGTGGGCGATTCGGTCGCGATCGGCCTGCTGCGTGAAGGCCGGCCGATGACGCTGACGGCGGTCCTGCGCGAACCGGCGCAGCTCGCCGACGCGTCAGCGATCCACCCGGCGCTCGCCGGCGCCGAGCTCGTCGAGGCGACCGAAGACGCCGGCGGCGGCGTGCGCGTGCGCACGGTGCAGCCGGGCAGTCCGGCTGCGCAGGTGGGTCTGCTGCCGGAGGACCGCATCATCGCGGTCAACCGCGCGCGTATCGCGAGCCTCCTGCAGCTGCGCGAAGCGGCCAAGGGCCAGACGTCGCTGCTGCTGCAGCTGCGCCGCGGCAACCAGGTGCTGCTGCTGCCGCTGCGCTGAGCCGCGCCGCGGCAGGCTGCGTCAAGCGGCAGGCTCCGTTAAGCGGCAGGCTCCGTATAATCGGGCCATGGCCCGGCAATCTGTCTGCGTGCTCGGCGGTTCCGGATTTGTCGGCTCACAGCTCTGCGCCGCGCTCGCCCGGCAGGGCTGGCTCATAACCGCACCGACCCGCAATCCCGTCGCCGCGCGGCACCTCAGCTTGCTGCCAGCGCTCGCCGTGGTCGCGGCGGACGTTCACGACGAAGACCGGCTGGCGATGCTTTGCGCGGGCCAGGATGCCGTCGTCAACCTGATCGGCATCCTGAACGAGCGCGGTCGCGACGGCAGCGGCTTCGAGCGTGCCCACGTCGCGCTCGCGCGCACGCTGGTCGCAGCCTGCCGCCGCCAGCGCGTGCCCCGGCTGCTGCAGATGAGCGCGCTCAATGCGGACGCGGACCATGGCCCGAGCCATTATCTGCGGAGCAAGGGCCGGGCCGAACGGATCATCCGCGATGAATGCGGAGCCGACCTGCAATGGACGATTTTCCGGCCGTCCGTGATCTTCGGCCCGGGCGACGACTTCGCGAACCGGTTTGCCCGGCTGCTGAAGGCGATTCCGCTCGCGTTCCCGCTCGCGCGTCCCGGCGCGCGCTTCGCACCGGTCTGGATCGAGGATGTGGTGGCGGCACTCATGTGCGCACTGGCGGACGATGCGACGGCCGGCGAGTGCTACGAACTGGCGGGCCCGGAGATCCTGACGCTGCGCGAGATCGTCGCTATGGTGCGCGACCGGCTCGGAGTCCGGCGCGCGATCATCGGACTGCCGGATTTCGCCGCGCGCGCACAGGCGGCGCTCTGCGACTTCATCCCGGGCAAGCCGTTCTCCACCGATAACTATCGCTCCCTGCTGGTCGACAGCGTGGCCCGCGCCGACGGGTTCGCCCGCCTCGGCATCCGGCCGCAGCCCTTCAGCGCCATCCTGCCGCGCTATTCCGGTTAGCGCCCGGGTTCAGGTTGGGGGGCAAAGGCGCCCGCGCGCCTTCGCATCCCGCTCGAGCGGTTTCATCGCCGAATAGAATGCCGGGAGGTCGTTGTCGAGCCGCTCGAGCTCGGCGGTCAGCGCCGGCACGCAGCGGTGATACGCCGCCGCCGCGACGAGACGTGCGTTATTGAGGACGCCGGCCCGCGCGAGCCCGGCAGCAGCGAGCGTGGCGCGCAGCCGCTCGAGCTCGGCTTGCTTCGCGGCGCGCATCCCCTCCTCGTCGCCGGCACCCGCATAGAGCGCGTCGAGCCGCGCGCGGGTCTCGATCATCGCGTCGGCAACCGCTTCCTGGCGGCGGCGCGCGCGGAGGAAATCCCCGATCGTGCCGCCCCCGAAGCCGGTGGCCAGCCAGCGCCGCAATCCTTCGATCTCGACCACTGTCGCGAATGCCTCGTTGAAGTCGCTGTCACCGGACGCGTACACCGCCTGGTGCGCAAGTTCGTGGATGATGAGTGCGGCAAGCTCGCGATCGCCGTAAGCGAGCATCGTGTTCAGCACCGGATCGCGCAGGTGCCCGAGCGTCGAATAGGCGATCGCCGGGCCGACGTGAACGTCGAAGCCGCGCCGGGCGAGACGGGCGGCAGCCCGCGCCGCCCGCTGCTCGTCGAAGTAGCCGCGATAGGCCACGCAACCGGCGATCGGAAAACACCAGCGGCGCGGCTTGACCGAGAACTCGGGCGCCGCGAACAGGTTCCAGGTCGCATACGGACGCTCGAGATCGGCGTAAGTCCGGTAGCTGCCATTGTCCGGAAGACCAAGTTCCGTCATTGCGAAGTCGCGTGCGCGGCTCGCGTAGTCGAGCCGGCGACGCAGCGCCGCGTCGGTCTCCGGACGGGCTATCACTGCCTCGATGGGCGCGCGCCGGCGATTCATCTCGAGCTGTCCGGCCGCAACGTGCAGGTAATAGCAGCCGGAAAAGCCCGCGCACGCGAGAGTGAGCGCGAACCGCCGGGTCAGGCGTGAGAGGGAATCGCGTACCATTGCCGGATGAAAGTCTATCTGGTCGGCGGCGCCGTTCGTGACGAGCTGCTCGGTCGGCCGGTCGGCGAGCGCGACTGGGTCGTGGTCGGCGCGACTCCCGGGGCAATGCTGGACGCGGGCTTCCGCCCGGTCGGGCGCGACTTTCCGGTGTTCCTGCACCCCGAAACCCACGAGGAACACGCGCTCGCGCGCACCGAACGCAAGACCGGCCCGGGCTATCGCGGCTTTGAACTGCGCTATTCACCGGACGTCACGCTGGAAGAAGACCTGCAGCGGCGCGACCTGACCATCAATGCGATGGCGCGCGACGCGGACGGCACGCTGATCGATCCCTGCGGCGGGATGCGCGATATCGAGTCGCGGACCTTGCGCCATGTGTCCGCAGCGTTCAACGAGGACCCGGTGCGCATCCTGCGCGTCGCGCGTTTCCTTGCCCGCTACCAGCCGCTCGGTTTCACGGTCGCGGCGGAGACGCTTCTGCGCATGCGCGCGATGACCGCAGCCGGCGAAGTCGATGCGCTGGTGCCGGAACGGGTCTGGCAGGAGATGGACCGCGCGCTTGGCGAAGCGGCGCCGGAGGCGTGGCTGCGCGTGCTGCATGACTGCGGCGCGCTCGTGCGCATCCTGCCGGAGCTCGAGGCGCTCTATGGCGTTCCGCAGCCGCCGCAGTGGCATCCTGAGATCGACACCGGCTTGCACATGGAACTCGTACTGCAGGCCGCGGCCGACCTGACGCCGGAGCCGCGCATCCGTTTCGCCACGCTGATGCACGATCTCGGCAAGGGCACGACACCCCGCTCCGTCTGGCCGCGCCACATCGGCCACGAGGAGCGCGGCATACCGCTCGTGCGTGCGGTCGCGGAGCGCCTGCGCGTGCCCGTGGACTATCGCGAGCTTGCCGAGCTCGCGTCGTTATGGCATGGGCACGCGCACCGCGCCCGGGAACTGCGTCCGCGCACGATCCTGAAGCTGCTCGAATCCTGCGACGCGTTCCGGCGCCCGCAGCGCTTCCGCGAACTGCTGGTCGCCTGCGAGGCCGACTATCGCGGCCGCGGCGGCCTGCGCCATCGGCCCTATCCGCAGGCGGAGCGGCTGCTGCGCGCACAGGAGGCGGCGCTCGCGGTCACGCTGACGGCCGCGGAACGCGAGGGCCTGGCCGGCGAGGAAATCGGCGAGCGGTTGCGCCGCCGCCGGCTCGAAGCGCTGCGCGCCCAGCGCGCAGATCAGGCGAACAGGTAGACGATCAGCGCGGCGAGCGCCAAACGGTAGAGCGCAAATGGCGCGAGGCCGATGCGCGTGATCACTTTCAGCAGCCAGTGGATGCAGAGGTAGCCGGTCGCCGCGGATACCACGACACCCAGGCCCATCAGCAGCCAGTCGGCGTCATTCCCGGGATCCTGCAGCAACTGCAGCAACTCGTAGGCACCCGCCATGCCGATACCCGGTACCGCCAGCAGAAACGAGAATCTTGCGGCCGCCTCGCGCGTCAGGCCGAGCGAACGTCCGAGCGTCATCGTGACGCCGGAACGCGAGGTACCGGGCATCAGCGAGAGCGCCTGCGCGGCGCCGATCAGCAAGGCATCGCGCCAGCCGATCGTGTACTCATCGCGCTGCTGACGGCCAAAATGGTCGGCGAGCCACATCAGCAGGCCGAAGCCCGACAGGGTGCACGCGACGAACACGGGATTGCGCAGGTTGTCCTCGATCCAGCCTGCGAACATCAAGCCCGCCAGCCCGACCGGGATTGTGGCGACCAGCACGCACCAGGCCAGGCGTGCATCGGGTGAAAGCGGGCCGCGGCGGAACGAACCGAACCACGCGCGAGTCATCGCGAAGAGCTGGCGGCGGAAGTACACGACAACCGCGAACAATGTGCCGACGTGCACGGCGACGTCAAACGCGAGTCCCTGGTCCTCCCATCCCGCGAAGTGCGGCACCAGGATCAGGTGACCTGAACTCGAGATCGGCAGGAACTCCGACAGCCCCTGCACGATCGCCAGCACGATGGCTTCTATCGGATCCAATTGAACTCCATATGCCGCATCCTAAAGGGTCGGGGAAAGGTCGCGGAAACTGAATGCGGTGAGCGGCCCGGTGACGCCGCGGCCGAGCGCGAGCAGCTTGAAGCGCTCGCCCATCTCGCCAGGCAGCATCAGCGTCTGCACGGACTGCGCAAGCCGGTAGCGCTCGCGCTCGCCGGACTCCTGCTGCAGCGCCGCGAGCTCTCGCTCGACCCCGAGCGCGGCAAGTGCATGCGCCTGCGTCGCGAATCCCGCGACCGTGAAGCCCGCGGCGACGGCTGCATCGCACAGCGCGGAAAAATCCACCCAGGCGGTGAGATCCTGCAAACCGGGGCGGATGAGCACGCTCTCCGTGCGCCGGTTGCGGTAGAAGCCGCAGAGCGTGCCGCCGTCGCGCGACGGGTGATAATAATGAGTGCGCGGCAGGCCGTAATCCGCGATCAGGAAGACGCCGCGCGCCAGCGAGGCGCCGGCCGCGTCGATCCAGGCTGGAAGCGACGGGCACCACTCAGACACGTAGCCCTCCGGCAATCCGCCCGGCAGCCTGGTGCGCAGATCGGCGACGGCCTCGGCCAGCCTGGCATCGGCCGGCCGCGGATCGAACTGGAATGCGTCGCCCTTGACCACGACCCCGAGCGCCTCGCAATCGTCGCCCGCAATGCGGAAGCGGTCCACAGGCAAGGCGTCCACCACCTCATTCGCGATTGCGACGCCATGCCAGGGCTCCACCGGCGGTGCGCCAAGCCATTCCACGCGCGCGGCCATTGCGGGTGCCGCCGCGAACAACGCCTGCTGGCGCGCCCGCAACGGCGCGCTGATCTCGACGATCCGATAACGCCGCGGCGATGCCTGCAGTCCCGCGAGCGCCGTCAGCAGGTCGAGCGCCATGCGCCCGCTGCCGGCGCCGAACTCGACCACGTCGCCATCCGTACGCGCGAGGATCTCCGCGCACTGATGCGCGAGGCAACGTGCAAAAAGCGGCGACAGTTCCGGGGCCGTCACGAAATCGCCCCCGGCACCGAATTGCACGCGGCCCGTCGCGTAGTAGCCCAGTCCCGGTTGGTACAGCGCGCTCTGCATGAAGGTCGAGAACGGAATCCAGCCGCCCGCGCGGCTGATCAGATCGCGCAGCTGCCGCGCGACCTGCTCGCCATGCAGCGCCTCTTCGCGCGTCAGCTCCGGCGCGCCGCCCGGCATCAGCATGGCGCTCCCGCCGACCCGTGATATCGTCGCCACCGGTCATGAATACCGCAGTCCCAACGCCGCTCTCCGGCCAGGTGGTGCTGATCACGGGCGCCGCCCGGCGCATCGGCGCCGCGATCGCCCGCGCTTTCCACGCCGCCGGCGCGACGGTCGCCGTGCACTGCCGCCATTCTGCGACCGACGCGGCTCTGCTCGTCAGCGGCATGAATGACGCGCGTCCGCAATCCGCCGCGGTGTTCCGCGGCGATCTCGCCGACCCCGGCCTGTGGCAATCCTTGCCGGACGCCGTGATTCGTACCTTCGGCCGGCTCGACAGCCTGGTCAATAATGCATCCACGTTCTATCCGACGCCGGTCGGCGAGATCACGCCGGCGCAGTTCGAGGATCTGATCGGCACCAATCTGCGCGCGCCGCTGTTCCTGGCTCAGGCCGCGGCGCCCGAACTGCGCCGCCGCCAGGGGCTGATCCTCAATATCGCCGACATCCATGGCCTGCGCCCGCTCGCGCGGCATGCCGTATACAGCGCAGCCAAGGCGGCACTCGTGATGCTGACGCGCTCCCTCGCTCGCGAACTCGGACCGGAAATCCGCGTCAATGCGATCGCGCCCGGCCCGGTGCTGTGGCCGGAACAGGGGATGGACGAGGACCTGCGCCGCGGCATCATCGCGCGCACGGCTTTGAAGCGGGCAGGTACGCCCGAGGATGTCGCGAAGGCCGCGCTTTTCTTCGCCACCGATGCGCCGTATGTCACCGGCGAGGTGCTCGCGGTCGACGGCGGCCGCCTCGCCGGCGGCGAGCGGCGCTAGGGCCGTCATTCGTCGGGTCCATCGAGCGTGGTTTCGCGCAATGGATGCGCGCCACGGTCGAAGCGCCGCCACAACTCGCCGATCGGATTGCCGGACGCCGGAAGCGCCAGATCGGGCGCGAGTTCCGCGAGCGGCCCCAGCACCCAGGCGCGCGTCGCGATATCCGGATGCGGCAACGTCGCGCCCGCGTGCCGGCCCGTGAGGTCACCGTAGAGCAGCAGATCGAGATCGAGCGTGCGTGGCCCCCATTTCGCCGCGCCGGTTGCGCGGCCCTGGGTCCGTTCGATCGCTTTCAGCCGCTCGAGCAGCGCAGCGACCGGCAGATCCGACGGGAACTTCACGACCAGGTTGATGAAGTCGTCGCCCTGGAACCCGACCGCCGCATTCGACCAGGCGCGGGATACCGTCAGGCGAGGGAAATCCGCGGCAAGCGCAGCGATCGCTCGCCGGAGGCTGTCGCGGGGCCGGACATTGCTGCCCGCAGCGACGTATGCGTCGGCGACGGCGGGACTCACGCGTCGCGGCCGCGCTCGATGATTACGCCGACGTCACGGGAATCGCGTATGGCGCCCGGCTTGTGCACGGTCACGCGCACGCGCGCGACCGGATACTCCCCGAGCACGATGCGCGCGATCTCGCCGGCGAGCGCTTCGACCAGGCGGAACCGGCTTTCCTGCACGAACGCGAGCACGCGCTTCGCCACGGATTTGTAGTTCAGCGTGTCCTCGATCGCATCGCTGTTCGCGGCGACCGAGAGGTCCACCCACATTTCGAGGTCAATTTCGATGCGCTGGCGGACTTCGCGCTCCCAGTCGTAAATGCCGATGATGGCCTCGGCCGAGAGCGCGGTCAGGAAGATACGATCCACAAGCTTCTCCAGAGGGGTCGCATCCCTTTAAAGGGGACGCAACCCTTTGACGAGTAGAATCCCAGTCCTCGCGCGTCGCAACCTCAAAGGGTTGCGTCCCCTTTAAAGGGATGCGACCCCTTTGCCAGGTGCGCGCAGTTCGTCGAGCGGCCAGCGCGCGCGCGCGCGCGCGGGCAGGTCTTCGTGCTCGCCCGCCACGAGGCGTGCGTGGCCCGCGAGCGCGATCATCGCGGCATTGTCGGTGCAGAACTCCGGGCGCGGGAAATAGGCGCTGCCGCCGGCCGCCGTCACCGCGCGCGCCAGCGCCTCGCGCAACCTGCGATTGGCGCCAACGCCACCCGCGACGACCAGCCGGGTGATCCCGGTCTGGTGCAGGGCGCGCAGGGATTTCGTCACCAGTGTTTCGATCATCGCGGATTCGAATCCGCGAGCGACGTCCGCGCGCATGCGCTCATCCTGCGTGCGGCCGCGGACCGCGACGACGACCGCTGTCTTCAGTCCGCTGAAGCTGAAATCGAGCCCCGGCCGGTCCAGCATCGGCCGCGGAAACTCGAATACGCCGTCGGTTCCCGTCTCGGCCAGCGCCGCCAGCGCCGCTCCACCGGGGTAGCCGAGACCCAGCAGTTTCGCGGTCTTGTCGAACGCTTCGCCCGCGGCATCGTCCTGGGTTTCCCCGAGCACCCGGTAATCGCCGATGCCGCCAACCTCGACCAGCAGGGTGTGCCCACCCGACACCTGCAGGGCCACGAACGGGAATTCCGGCGCGCCCGGCTCGAGCGCCGGCGCCAGCAGATGGCCTTCCAGGTGATGAACGCCAATGACGGGAACGCCCCAGGCATAGCCCAGCGAGCGGGCGACCGTGGCGCCGACGAGCAGCGCGCCGATGAGCCCGGGACCCGCCGTATAGGCAATCCCGTCAATGACTTGCGGCTGTAATCCGGCATCAGCCAGTGCCGCTTCGATCATCGGCAACAGCCGCTCGATGTGGTCGCGGGAAGCGAGTTCAGGCACCACGCCGCCATGCGGCGCATGCAGCGCGGTCTGGCTGAAGACCCGGTTAGCGAGCAAGCCCCGGTCGCCGCTATAGACGGCGACGGCGGTCTCGTCGCAGGAGGTTTCGATGCCGAGGACGTTCATGGAGCCAGGCTTTTGATTTTCCGGGGGTACATCACTACAATTCCGGGCCCTTTCCCCGGGCGGTTCCGGGGGCGCAGTGCCCATTTGCGAGGTTGGAATGCCGAGCGTCCGTATCCGCGAGAACGAATATTTCGACGCTGCCCTGCGTCGTTTCAAGCGCGCCTGCGAAAAGGCCGGCGTGCTGACCGAACTGCGCCGTCGGGAATTCTACGAGAAGCCCACCCAGGAACGGAAACGCAAGAAGGCCGCCGCGATCAAGCGGCACCTGAAGCGCGCATCGCGCGACGGCGGCGGACCGCGCAGCGTGGCACGCTGATCCCGGGATGAGCCTGAAGGCCCGCATCACGGAAGACATGAAGTCCGCGATGCGATCGGGGGAGAAGGAGCGCCTGTCCTGCATCCGCATGCTCCAGGCCGGCATCCAGCAGCGCGAGGTCGACGAACGCATCGAACTCGACGACACCCAGGTGCTGGCGGTCATCGACAAGATGATCAAGCAGCGCCGCGAATCGGTCGTCCAATTCGAAGCCGGCCAGCGCGCCGACCTGGTTGCGAAGGAATCCGCGGAAATCGCCGTCCTTTCGGGTTACCTGCCCGCCCAGCTGAATGATACCGAGCTCGACGCGATGATACGCGAAGCGATCGCCGCAACCGGCGCCGCCACCATGAAGGACATGGGCAAGGTCATGGGCATGCTGAAGCCGAAAGTCCAGGGCCGCACGGACATCGGCGCACTGTCGGCCCGTATCAAGTCTGTCCTCGGCGGCTGATCATGAGCCCGAGCCGCGTTCCGGAAGGCGGGGTGCGCGGCTCGATCGTCGCGATCGGCGGCGCCGAGAACAAGGAAAACGATCCGCGTATCCTCGCGCGCTTCGTGCGCGAGTCCGGCGGCGATGACGCGGACATCGTCGTCATACCGACCGCCAGCCGCGCGCACGAGACCGGGCCGCGCTACGAAAAACTGTTCCGCGAGCTCGGCGCCCGGCGCGTCGACGTGATGGACTTCGACACGCGCCGCGATTGCCAGGAAGCGGGACGTTTGCAGCGCCTGAACGAGGCCTCCGGCATCTTCTTCACCGGCGGCAACCAGCTCCGGCTGACGACGCTGCTCGGCGGCACGCCGGTCGCGAAGCTGATTCGCACGCAGAACGCGCGGGGCGTCACCGTCGGCGGCACCAGCGCCGGCGCCTCCATCCTGTCCGAGCACATGATCGCCTTCGGCGACGACGGCTCGGCGGCGATCGCCGGCAGCGTGCGTCTCGCGCCGGGCCTCGGCCTGACGAACCGCTTCATCATCGACCAGCATTTCCGCGAACGCGACCGGCTCGGGCGCCTGATCACGGCGCTCGCCTACAATCCGTTCGCTGTCGGCATCGGTCTCGATGAGGACACCGCCGCGTTCATCGGCGCGGACGAGACGCTCGAAGTCGAGGGCAGCGGCGGCGTGACGGTCGTCGATGCATCGAAGGTCAGCTTCTCGTCAGTGGACAGTGCGCTGGAAGGTCAGCCGATCTGCATCCTCGGTCTGGTCGTGCACGTGCTGACCGCCGGCGCGACTTTCAACCTGCACACCCGCCTGGCCGCCAGCGGCGGTCGTGCGCCGGTGCGGGAATGACGGCGGCACGATGCGCATACTCGACCGTTCCGTCTATGTCGGGCCCTCGCATTTCGCGCGGTTCCCCGTCATCCGCCTCGAACTCGATCTCGGCGCGCTCGAAGCCTGGCCGACCGGAAAACTGGGCCGCGGATTCGTCGACGGCCTGATCGAGGCTCTGCCCGGCCTGGCCGAGCACGGCTGCTCTTACCAGACCGCGGGCGGATTCGTCCGCCGCATGAACGAGGACGAAGGCACCTGGCTCGGCCACGTGCTGGAACACGTCGCGCTCGAACTGCAGAACGTCGCCGGCGAGGACGTCAGCTTCGGCAAGACGCGCAGTCTCGATCGCCCCGGGCTCTACTCGGTCGTCTACGAATACGCCGAGCGCGAGGAAGGCGTTGCCGCAGGGGAACTGGCGCTGCGGTTGCTGTGCTCGCTGCTGCCGGCAGAACTCCGCCCTGACGGCAGCGTTCCCGAAGGCTGGGGCTGGCCGGAGGCGCGCGATGCCTATATCAAGTATGCGCAGCGCCGCGCGCTCGGGCCCTCGACCGCGTCGCTGGTGCACGCCGCGGAAAAGCGCGGTATCCCGTGGCTGCGCCTGAATGACCAGTCACTGATCCAGCTCGGCCATGGCCGCTACCAGCAGCGCATCCAGGCCACGGTGACCGGGCGCACGCCGCACATCTCGGTCGAGCTCGCGAGCGACAAGGAAGAGACCAACCGGATTCTCGGCGCGCTCGGACTGCCGGTGCCGCGCCAGGAACTGGCCCAGACCGAACGCGAGGCGGTGCGTGCGGCGAACCGGCTCGGCTACCCGGTCGTGACCAAACCCTACAATGGCAACCACGGGCGCGGCATCTCGATCCGCCTCACGAACGACGCGGAGGTTGCGCGTGGTTTAGCCATTGCGCGCGAACATTCGCGCTCGGTCATCGTCGAGACCTTCCTCGAAGGCGACGACCACCGCCTGCTGGTCGTGAACGGCGAGCTGATCGCCGCGACGCGACGCACGCCCGGCCGCGTGGTCGGCGACGGCGAGCACACGGTCGCCGAACTGGTCGAAATCGTGAACCAGGATCCGCGCCGCGGCGTCGGGCACGAGAAAGTGCTGACGCGGCTCGAGATCGATACCCAGGCGGAAGCGATGCTCGCGCGCGCGGCGCTCACCGCCGCCTCGGTACCGGAGGCGGGCTGCGTGGTCTACCTGCGCTCGACGGCGAATCTGTCGACCGGCGGCACCGCGACCGACGTCACCGACGTGATCCACCCGGACAACCGCGACATGGCCGTGCGCGCGGTCCGGGCCATCGGCCTCGACGTCGGCGGCGTGGATTTCCTGTCAAAGGACATCACCCTCTCCTACCGCGAGATCGGCGGCGGCATCTGCGAGATCAACGCCGCGCCGGGATTCCGCATGCACGTCGCGCCCTCCGAGGGGACGCCGCGCGACGCTGCGGGGCCGGTCATCGACATGCTGTTCCCCCAGGGCGCGCCGTCACGCGTGCCGATCGCCGCCATTACCGGCACCAACGGCAAGACCACGACGGCGCGCATGCTCGCGCACATACTGAAGATGTCGGGCTTCACGCCCGGGCTCACGACCACCGACGGCGTCTATATCGACGGCCAGAGAACGGTTTCCGGAGACATGACAGGCCCCGTGTCCGCACGCATGGTGCTGTCCGACCCGCACATCGATGCAGCGGTTCTCGAAACCGCGCGCGGCGGACTGCTGCGGGCGGGCATGGGCGTCTCCGCGGTCGATGTCGGCGCGGTGCTGAACGTGCAGGCCGACCATCTGGGCCTCAAGGGCATCGACACCCTCGAGCAGCTCGCCGAGGTCAAGCGCGTCGTCGTCGAAGTCGCAACCGCCTGCGCGGTGCTGAACGCGGACGACGAACTCGTGCTGCGGATGTCGGCGCACACCGACGCCGAACACCTCTGCTACGTGACCCTGAACCCGCAGCACACGCTGGTGCGCGAGCACATCCGCGCGGGCGGGCGCGCCTGCGCGCTGGAGGCCGGCGTCAACGGCCAGATGATCACGCTGTACGACCGCGGCGGCCATATTCCGCTGGTCTGGACGCACCTGATCCCGGCAACGCTCGAGGGCCGCGCAACGCACAACGTACAGAACGCGATGTTCGCCGCATCGATTGCATTCTCGCTGGGGGTCAAGCTCGACGCGATCCGCCAGGGACTGCGCACCTTCGACACGACCTTCTACCAGGCCCCCGGACGCATGAACATCTTCGACGAGCACCCGTTCAAGGTGCTGTTCGATTACGGGCACAACGCACACGCGGTCTCGATGCTGTCCGACCTCGCGGGCCGGCTCGAGGTCACCGGCCGGCGCATCGTCGTGCTCGCCGGCCCCGGCGACCGGCGCGACGAGGATCTGCGAGCGATTGCGCGCGCGGTCGCCGGCCGCTTCGATCACTACGTCTGCCGGCGCGACGACAACCTGCGCGACCGCGCCGGCGACGAGGTGCCGCGCATCATGGCGGCGGAGCTGCTGGCCGCCGGCGTGCCGCAGTCCGCGATCTCCGTGATCCCGGACGAACAGGAAGCGATCGAGGCGGCACTGCGCATGGGACAGCCCGGCGACCTGCTGCTGGTGTTCGCGGATGCGCTGGTGCGCTCATGGAAGCAGGTCATCCGCTTCCGTCCGGAAGGCGCGCCGGCGCCGGTCCCGCGCGCACCCGAACCGGTGGCGGCCCTGCCGGCCGTTGAAGCGCCCGCCGAAAACCTCGTGCCGATGTCGCTTGATGGGCTGATCCGCGATGAACGCGGCATCCGTTACGCACCCGAGGCGTCCGACTGAGTGGGCAGGCCTCAGCGCCATTCGCCGATTCGCGCCGCCTGACCGGCCATAACCGGTTTTTCGGCGGCAGCGGCGCTGTGCTCGAATCACCGGAATCGGATCCGGATGTGTTCGCGGGCTGGGAGCGGCGCGTGCGCCTCGCCTGCCGCGCGTTCGGCTGGCCGGCCGCCACCAGGGTGGCGGTCGCGCATGCGTCCGGTTCGTCACTTGCGTTCTCCGCGCCATCGGATCAGCTGTTCACCGCGACTGAGGTCAATGAGTGGGCGCTGGCCGCTGCGATCGCGGAACGCGATCCCGCGCGACGTGAGACCCTCATCGCGGCGCTCGCCGCCGAGCAACCGGAGGAACGCGAAGCGCCGGTGCTCGAAGACGCCGGCGCCATCCTGCGGCTGCAGCGGCGTGCCGCCGCCGAAGCCCAGCCCAGGCTCATGACTCTCCTCGCTGCCGCGGAGGCACGCGGACTGCCGGTGCTGCTCGACGACGAGGAACTGACGATCGGCGCGGGCACCGGCCATCGCAGCTGGCCGCTCGTCGATCTCCCGGATGCCGGTGCCGATACTTTCGACGGCCTCTTCGGCATCCCGGTCGCGCTCGTGACCGGAACGAATGGCAAGACGACGGTCGTACGCCTCCTGGCGGCATGCCTGCGCGCGGCCGGCTATCGCACCGGCCATAGCTGCACCGATGGCGTGTTCGTCGATGGGCAGGCCATCGGCAGCGGCGATTATTCGGGCCCGGCGGGCGCGCGGCGGGTGCTGCGCGATCGTCGCGTGGCCGCCGCCGTGCTCGAAACGGCGCGCGGCGGCATCCTGCGCCGCGGACTCGCGGTCGCGCACGCCGACACCGCCGTGATCACCCGCATCGCCGCCGACCATTTCGGCGAGTACGGCATCCACGACCTCGCGGCGCTCGCCGAGGTCAAGCTGGCGGTCGCCCGTGCGCTCGACCGCAATGGCCTGCTGGTCGTCAATGCGGACGACCCGACGCTGGTGCGCAAGGCGCCGGATGCGGGCCGTCGGCTCGCGTGGTTCGCGCGCGACGACGGGCATGTGCTGCTGACCGCGCACCGCCGCGACGGCGGCAGCACCTGCGGCGTGGCCGGCGGACGGCTCCGCCTGCATCACGGGCGGAACGAACACGACCTCGGTGCGGTCGCGGCCATGCCGCTGGCCGCAGGCGGTCATTCGTTGTTCAACGTAGCGAACCTCGCGGCCGCCGCGCTCGCGGCGACGGGCCTCGCCATCGCGCCACCGACCATCGCAGCCGTGTTCGGGCGCTTCGGCCAGGATTCGGCGGACAACCCCGGGCGGTTGATGCGCTATGAAGTCGGCGGCCTGAACCTGATCGTGGACTTTGCGCACAATCCGGACGCGCTCGCCGGACTCGTGGGGTTTGCGCAACGCCTGCGCCAGCGCGGGCGTCTGGCCATCCTGCTCGGGCAGGCCGGCAACCGCGAGGACGCTGACATTGACCGGCTGGCAGCCGCCGCCGCGGCGGCGAAGCCCGATCTCGTCGTCGTCAAGGAGCTCGGCAGTTACCTGCGCGGGCGTGGCGCGGGCGAAGTGCCGGCCTTGCTGAAAAACGCGCTCGCGAGGGCCGGCGTGGGGGATGCCGCGCTCGCGGATGCGCCTGACGAGGAAGCAGCCGTGCGCCTCGCGCTCGGCTGGGCGCGGACCGGCGACGTGATCGTGCTGCCCTTGCACACGCGCGAGGGACGCACTTCGGGACTCGCGCTGATCGACGCGCTGCGCCATTCGGGCTGGAGCGCCGGTCAGCCATTGCCGGCCTGAGGTATCTTGTTTCATGGCCGGCCGCATACCGCAAGCCTTCATCGACGAGCTGATCGCGCGCGCCGACATCGTCGAACTCATCGGCAGCCGCGTACAGCTCAAGAAAGCCGGCCGCGAGTGGAAAGCGTGCTGCCCGTTCCATGCGGAGAAAACACCCTCGTTCTGGGTGAGCCCGGACAAGCAATTCTACCACTGCTTCGGCTGCGGGGCGCACGGCACCGCGCTCGGTTTCCTGATGGAGCACGACAAGCTGCCGTTTCCCGATGCGGTGGACGAGCTCGCGTCGCGGCTCGGGCTCGAGGTGCCGCGCGAGGATGACGGTCGCGCCGCGCGTCCGCGGCCGGGCGAGGATCTCTATGAGTTGATGTCGCAGGTCACGCAGTTCTACCGCGACAGCCTGCGCGAATCCCCGCGCGCCAGGAGCTACCTCGCCGGGCGCGGCATCACACCTGAAACCTGCGTCAAGTTCGCGGTCGGCTTCGCGCCGGATGCCTGGGATTCCGTGATGAAGCGCTTCGGCGGCTCGCCCGAGCGCGAGCGCGCGCTGGCCGAGGCCGGCCTCGTGATCGAGCGCAGCGGCAAGGGAGAGTCCGGTTATTACGACCGCTTCCGCGACCGGATCATGTTTCCGATCCGCGACGCACGCGGCAGGCCCATCGCCTTTGGCGGCCGCATCATCGACCAGGGCGAGCCGAAGTACCTCAATTCCCCGGAGACGCCGCTGTTCCACAAGGGACGCGAACTGTACGGGCTGTATGAGGCGCGGCAGGCGCTGCGCAAAATCGAACGGCTGATGGTGGTCGAAGGCTACGTGGATGTCGTGCGCCTGGCGCAGTCCGGCATCGCATACTCGGTCGCGACGCTCGGCACGGCAACGACACCGGAGCATCTCAACCGGCTGTTCCGCGTCACCAGCGAGCTCGTGTTCTGCTTCGACGGCGACCGCGCCGGCCGCGCCGCGGCATGGCGCGCGCTGGAGAACGCGCTCGAGCACGCGCGCGACGGACGCCAGCTCAAGTTCATGTTCCTGCCCGAGGGTCATGATCCCGACACGCTGGTTGGCGAGGAAGGCGCGGAGGCCTTTGAGGCGCGCATCGCGGGCGCGCAGCCGCTCTCCGAATTCCTGGTCACCCAGCTCGCCCGGCAATCGGATCTGTCGAGCGTGGACGGGCGCGCACGGCTCGCGGAACTGGTGCGGCCGCTGCTCGCCCGCGTACCCGCGGGGGTTTACCGCGAGTTGCTGCTGGAAAGGCTGGCGCAGGAAGTGAAGATGCCCGCGAACCGGCTGGAGCTGCTGCTGCGCGCGCGCGCGGAACCGGCGCGCGGGGGCCGCACCGCGCCCGCGCAGTTGCCCCAGCGCAGCGGCAGGACGAAGCGCTCGGCGGGACGGCACCCGATGCTGACGCAGGCGATCCTGCTGCTGCTGCATCACCCCGCCGCGGCCCGCGCGGTGCCGTCGGTGCCCGGCTGGCTCGATGCGGAACTCAAGGGCTTCCCGGTGCTGCGCGAACTTCTGGAAACCGCGCGCAAGGAACCGACGCTCTCGACCGCACAGCTGGTCGAGCGCTGGCGCGATCGGCCCGAAGGCGCCCGCCTCGCGGAGCTCGCGGGCGAAGAATCGCTGGTCGTCGACGCGCGGGCCGCCGGTCGGGAACTGGCAACGCTCCTGGAGCGCCTCGGTGCGGAACTAGGACCCGAAAAACGACTCAATGAACTCATAGAGTTCGCCCGCGACCGGCGTCTTTCCGAGCAGGAACAGAAGGAATTTCAAGGACTTCTGAGTGCCCGCGGCCCGCGACCCGGGCGCTGAATCCGGAGTTTTTGTTTCATCCGGACTCTGTCACGGCTGTATAATAATCGGCTGTTTTGCGGCCGTTCCCCTCCGCCCTCCCGAGGATTCCCCGCTTGAGCGAGAAAAAAATTCCGGTCATGCCTGAAGACCGCCAGTCGCAGCTGAAGCTCCTGATCGCGCGCGGCAAGGAACAGGGTTACCTGACCTATGCCGAAGTCAACGACCACCTGCCGCCGGAGATCGTCGATCCGGAGCAGATCGAAGACATCGTCAACACGATCAACGACATGGGCATCACGGTCTACGAGAAAGCACCGGATGCCGAAGCGCTGCTGCTGACAGACGCGTCCGCTCCCGACGAAGAAGCGGTCGAGGAAGCGGCCGCCGCGCTCGCGATCGCCGATTCCGAGTTTGGCCGCACCACCGACCCGGTACGCATGTACATGCGCGAGATGGGCACGGTCGAGCTACTGACGCGCGAAGGCGAAATCCGCATCGCCAAGCGCATTGAGGAGGGCCTCGACCAGGTGCGTTCCGCCCTCGCCTACTACCCGCCGACCTACGACTACCTGCTGGGCGCGTACGAGCCGGTCAAGGCTGGCCAAGGTCGTCTGACCGACATCATCGTCGGCTTCCTCGATCCGAACGCCCCGGACGAGATCGCGCAGCCGCACAACCCGAAGACCGTGGTCCGCAAGGAGCCGGAAGCAGAGGAAGAGGACGACGACGACAAGACGGACGACGAAGAGGAAGCGATCGACACCGGCCCGGATCCGGAAGAGACCGCCCGTCGGTTCGCGACGATCCAGCGCCTGCACAACCAGGTGGCGAAAGGCCTGGCGACGGCGCGCAGCGCCCGCGAGCCGAAGACCGTGCGCGCCCGCAAGCGGCTCGCCGAGCAGTTCCTGGAACTGAAGCTCGCGCCGAAGATGTTCGACCAGCTGGTCAACCACCTGCGCAGCCATGTGGACGAAGTGCGCCGCCTCGAGCGCGAGATCATGCTGATCTGCGTACGCCAGGCGGGCATGCCGCGCAAGGACTTCATCTCGACGTTTCCGAAGAACGAGACCAACGTCCGCTGGATCGACAAGCACGTGCGCGCCAAGCGCAAGCACTCGGCCGCGCTCGGCCGGCTGCGCGAGGACGTCGTGCATCGCCAGCAGGCGCTGCGCGCGCTCGAAAAGCGCCTGACCCGGTCCATCCAGGAACTGAAGGCGGTCAATCGCGACATCGCGACCGGCGAGGCGATGGCGCGGCGCGCCAAGAAGGAAATGGTCGAGGCCAACCTGCGTCTCGTCATCTCGATCGCGAAGAAGTACACGAACCGCGGGTTGCAGTTCCTCGACCTGATCCAGGAAGGCAACATCGGCCTGATGAAGGCGGTCGACAAGTTCGAATACCGTCGCGGTTACAAGTTCTCGACCTATGCGACCTGGTGGATCCGCCAGGCGATCACCCGCTCGATCGCGGATCAGGCGCGCACGATCCGCATCCCGGTGCACATGATCGAGACCATCAACAAGCTGAACCGCATCTCGCGGCAGATGCTGCAGGAAATGGGCCGCGAGCCGACGCCGGACGAGCTGGCCGAGCGCATGGAGATGCCGGAGGACAAGGTCCGCAAGGTACTGAAGATCGCGAAAGAGCCGATCTCGATGGAAACTCCGATCGGCGACGACGAGGATTCGCATCTCGGCGACTTTATCGAGGATACGGCGGCCGAGAGCCCGCTCGACTCGGCGACGGTCGAGTCGCTGCGCGAGACCGTGCACGGCGTGCTCTCGCAGCTGACGCCACGCGAGGCGAAGGTGCTGCGCATGCGCTTCGGCATCGACCTGTCCACGGATCACACGCTCGAGGAAGTCGGCAAGCAGTTCGACGTCACCCGCGAGCGCATCCGGCAGATAGAGGCGAAGGCGCTGCGCAAGCTCAGGCACCCGAGCCGCAGCGAGCAGCTCAGGAGCTTCCTGATCGAGGATTGACGACGCGTTTCCGCCGAGGGCAACGCATGAAACGCGAACACGCGGGCGGCTCCACAAACTGGCGACATTATCTCGTTGTGGCAGTGTTCCTGGCCGGCGGCTGCGTGCAGTTGCCACCACGCCCGGCGTTGCCTGAAGTGACGGCGATCGCGCCCGCCGCAGGCGGCGCCCTGGATGAACTCGTTGCCGCAGCCGAAGGCGCGCACCCCGGCGAATCCGCGTTCCGACTTGTAACCAGCGGCACGGAAGCCTTCGTCGCGCGCATGCAGAGCGCTCGCCTTGCGACCCGCAGTCTCGATGTCCAGACCTACATCTGGCAGGCCGACCTCACCGGGATCTATCTCGCTCTGCAGCTGCTCGAGTCGGCCGATCGCGGCGTGCGGGTGCGGTTGCTGCTCGACGATCTCGACGCGCGTGCGAAGAACGACGGCTTTGCCGCCCTGGCGGCGCATCCTCTGATCGACGTGCGGATGTTCAACCCGTGGGTGACGCGCAGCGGCACCTTGCGCCAGGTGGGCGAAGGTGCGCTGAGCTTCAAGCGCATCAACCGTCGCATGCACAACAAAAGCTGGATCGCCGACAACCGCATCGCACTTGTCGGCGGGCGCAATATCGGCGACGAATATTTCGGCGCGAACGAGGAAATGAACTTCGTCGATCTCGATTTTGCGATGCTCGGCCCGATAGTGCGTGATGCCTCGGCGTGGTTCGATAGGTACTGGAATTCCGCGTCGGCCTATCCGATGGAGTTTCTGGATGCCGATGGCGTCCACGAAGAGGCGCTTGGCAAGCTGCGAAATCGTCTGGAGAACTATACGAGCGAAACGGGAAACAGCCGCTACGCGGCGGCGCTCGGCGCTGACGAGGTCGTGAAAAAGATGATTGCCGGCGATTGGCCAATGCAGTGGTCGGCAAAGTACCGTTTCATTTCGGACGATCCGGCAAAAGTGACGATGACGAAGCGCGATGCCAGACGCACGCCGGTGGGCTCGGCCCTTTTGCCATTGGTCCTGGCCGCCGAATCGTCGATCAATATCATCTCACCGTACTTCGTGCCCGGCCAGATCGTTACCGAGGCCCTGATCGGCGCTGCGGGCCTCGGCAAGCAGGTGCGGGTCCTGACGAATTCGCTCGTCGCCAACGATGTCGCGGCCGTGCACGGCGGCTATGCGCGTTACCGGCGTCGCCTGCTCAAGGGTGGCGTGCAGCTCTGGGAGTTGAAGCCGGGGGGTAGCGCGACCAGCTCAAGTCTGTTCGGCTCATCCGGCGCCAGCCTGCACACCAAAGCGTTGTCCAGCGACGGACGGAAGCTCTTTGTCGGTAGCTACAATGTCGACCCGCGTTCGACCTGGCTCAATTGCGAGCAGGGCGTCCTGGTCGACGATGCCGTGCTCACGGGCCAACTCGACAGTATTTTCGAAGTGCAGACGACGGGTCAGCACGCCTGGCAGGTGACGCTGAAGGACGGCGCGATGGCCTGGAGCGACGGTAAGGAAGATTTCTCGTCCGATCCCAAGGCATCCGCATGGCGTCGCTTCCAGGCCTGGATGACACGTCTATTGCATCTGGACGCCCAGCTGTAGGGATCGTCCGGGTCAGAAAGCGACAGCGCACGCGAACTGGAAGGTGTCGGGCTGTCCGCCTTCGAACCAGCCCTGCTCGACGGCCAGCCTGACTCTCTGTCCAATCGCCCAGTACTGCAGCCCCACGTAGTAATGGGTCAGCGCGCCGCGCGCATCGCCTTCGAAGTCCGTGAAGCCAATCCGGGTGACCCAGTTGAACGGCTCTCCCAACCTGAGATCGGCTTGAAGGAATCCGCTGCTGAACGTATTCTGCCCGGTGCCCGTCAACGGCCGATCACCCGCGCCCCGCATCCAGACGCCGTGCAGGTCCAGCCGTCCGATTCGGGCTTCGGCATCGAAGCCATAGCGCCGGAACCGGTTGGTAGTTTCGCCGCCGACCTCAGATATTTTGTTGCGGCCCGCATAGTAGAACCCGCCGACCCGATGCACGCCGACATCGCGGGCGATGCGCACATAGGTATCGCCGTTGAAATCGTCATTGGCGACATTCACGCCCTCGACCGCCGCCAGCGAATAATGCCAGCCGGCATGACTGCCTCCGGCCTCGACCCCCTCCTGCGGCAGTCCGAGAACCGTCGGGTTCCCGCCCTGGCTCGTGACCCAGGGCTCGAGAGGAAACAGGCTGTGGTTCCGCCTCGACGAGTACGGCAGATCGAGTTCGAACTTGCCGCCCTTGATATAGAAGGCCGGCGAGAAGTTGATGCGCAACCAGGCATTGTCGGTGCCAAAGTCGTCGAGATCGCCATCGCCCACGTCGCGCGATTCCATGCGGAATGCAGCGAAGCTGCGATCAACCCAGAACGAGACCCGGTTGCCGAGATTGCCGGCGAGAATCGGCTTGAAAAGGAAGAACTGGTCCTGCCGGCCATCGCTCACCGTAACATTGACTTCGGTGCGCGCCGACAACGGAACCTTCGCAATCGTCTTTTGCCAGTCGACCCGCTCGCCGGGAAAGACAAATCCGGACTCCCGGAAAGCCCGGCCAAATGGATTGAGCTTGGGATAGACGTCGTGACAGGCCGAACACGGCACTTCGTACTTGCGGGCAAATGCCGGCACGGCGTGGGCTACCGGCATCAGTACAGCCGCCGCCAGTGTCCAAAGCAATGCGTCGATGCCCCTTCGGAATCCACCGACAAGCCGCATGCGCGCAATTTCCCTTTACGCCAGGTTACGGCGGATTGGATCATTGCGGAGACGCCCAAGTTCCTTCAGAAGTCCACGCCGAGCCGCAGCGAGCAGCTCCGGAGTTTCCTTATCCAGGATTGAGCGCCTGGGCCGCGCGGTTCAGGATCGGCGCGCGTCGGGACAATGTCCGCCAGCTCCGCGGTAGCCCTTGTCCTTGAACAGTCGAAGCGCGGCTTCGCGGGCGACCTCGCCCTGGCCTCGGGTCCCGCGGTGAATGACAGCTTCTCGGTCGGTATCTCCATGCCGATCACGATCGGGCGCGGCAGATGATCGAGTATGCCGACCAGATCGAGGTCGCATTCGCCGGGAAACAGGCGTTCTTCCCGGGCTGCATAGATCAACCCGTCGATCGATGCCGGCGACGCTGACGGCGCATCGCATAACTGCATGTAGTGGAACCACTCAATCGGATACTAGAGCAACTCCTCCAGGTGGCAGCCCGCGCGCACGAAATGCAGGGTATCGATCATGAGCCCGCAGGGTATGAACTCGATGTCGCAGGTCAGTTGGTACGGCGCGGCCAGATCGCAAAGCGCCGCATAGGTCCCGACCGTGCGATCGAATACCGGATCGTTGACCTGCGTGAGGACGTGCCTCGCGCCCAGTTTCGCAGCCGCTTCGAAGCAGGGCTCAAAGGACTTCACGTCAACTCCCGGCAATAACTTGACGAGCTCGACATCGATTGCCGATGTCGGCGACGATGTCACCGTCGCTTCCGGGCTCATCAATCCCCGCGGAATTGCCTTCGCTCCCAACGGGACCCTCTATGTCGCGGAGAATGGTTGAGGCGGCCCCGGCCCCTGCATCCTTTCGCCAGTTCAGCCGCCGCCGCCCGCGCCACCCGCATTTCGCCGCTTCGGCACCCTGTTGCGCGTGACGCCATCCGGCCAATACCAGGTCGTCGCTGACGTTTCCGCCCTCGAAGCCGCGCTCAACCCGGCCGGCGGCCCGATTGATTCGAACCCGTACGGCCTGCTCGCCCAGCCGGGCCGGCGCGTCGTCGCCGACGCCGGTGCCAAGGCGCTGATCGTGGCGTTGGCCAATGGCAGCACCCGCACCCTGGCCTTGCCACCGCCGCTGTTGGTGCCCTTCCCTCGCGACGCGGTGTCGATCTCCGTGACCGAAGGACCGGATGGCGCGCTGTACGTCGGGCTGCTCACCGGTTTCCCGTTCTTCCAGGGCAGCGCATCGGTGCTTCGTATCGAGAGCGACGGCTCGGGCATCGAAACGTATGCCGGCGGCTTTACCGCCATCATCGATCTCGCGTTTGATACGGGCGGGGCGCTGTACGTGCTCGAGACCGCGAGCGGCCAGGTGCCGCCGTTTCCGCCGCCGAGTCCCGGCCTCGGCGCCGGCCGCCTGAAGCGCCAGTGTCCGGGCGGCGCGCCCACTGTGCTGCTGGACGGGCTGACATTCCCGGGCGGTTTCGCATTCGGGCCGGATGACGCAGCCTACATCACCAATTTCGGCACATCCGCGACCGGCGGAGAGGTGCTGCGGCTGCCGCTGTCGCCGTGTTCCTAGTCATGCACTGAGGAGCGGCGGCGGCTCGCCATCGCCGCTCTCTGTTCGAGTATTGAAGCGAAAGGCCCCGCAAGGGGACTTTATTCCCGGACGGTCAGACCGCAAACATCCCGCCAGTCGTTCTTGGAGCCTGAGCCTCGCGCGCTCGGGTCAATACACAGTCTCATCTGGGGGATGCCAATGCTTGAAATCAATCTGTCTGGACGGCCCGGGCAAGGGCTGCACCATCGATTCCGCCACGGACCGGCGCTATGCGGAATGCTGCTGACGCTAGCGCTCGCCGGCTCGACGGCATCGGCGGAAGTGGTACATGCCATCCAGGTCTCACGCCTGACTGCCAACTCGACCGTGCGCCAGGGCGGCACGGGCGGGGTGCCCTACAACCTGAGCTGCGGCGAAGGCCAGGTGCTCGTCGGCGTGAATGCGGCTGCCGGCTTCTCGGTGGACCGGATCCAGGGTGTTTGCTCGGCGATCACCGCAACCGGGAGCTGGACCGGGGCCCGGACGAACACGGGAACGGCAGGCGGTCCCAGTGGTTTTGCCGCCAATCGGCTCTGCCAGTCGGGCTTCGCGATCAGTGGATTTTCCGGCCGTGAAGGCAATGTCATCGATCGCCTGGTGCTCGAATGCACGCGGCTCGGCTCCAATGGCACGTTCAATACGACGGTGCCGCGCGTGAACCTGGCCGCGATTGGCGGCAGCGGCGGTGCGGCCTTCGGCATCAGCCGCTGCAGCGTACCGGCGCGCGCCATCGTCGGACGGTCGGGGCTGCTGATTGATTCCTTTGAGCTCGCTTGCGAGGGCACCACGCCGCTCATGACGACGGTGCAGATCGACGCAGCGTTAGCCGGGGCCGAGAGCCTGTTGCGCATCGATGGCGGCACTCTCGACGTATTTGCGGATGTGCGGCTCGATCGCAGCGGCATCGTGCGCATCGAACCCAGCAACGGTTTGTTCGACATCGGCAGCCAGGCGGAGCTGGATACCGCCTGCAATCTCGCCGGCTTCGCCGTCGTGACCAGCAGCATTTCGTTCTGCGACGGCACCGGCAGTTCGATCATCGGCTGCGCGCGGTCAGGCTGCATGATCCTGGTGCCGTTCGGCACCGGCGCGGGCCGGAACGTCCTGTGGGCCCACGAGTTCGGCCATACCCGGGGGCTGCAACACCGCAGCGGCGCGACGCTCTTGCTGAATCCCACCATCAACACGGTCGGCGACATCAATGCGACGGAGCGAGATGCCTACCAGAACCTCGTCACCGTCTTCTTCTCCGGTTTTCTGCCGTCCGAAGCGGAAGTGGATCCGGCGCTGACGGTCGAGCAGTTCGTCGCGCAATCATTCGTTCATGGCGTGCCCTACGCGCAAGCCGCTTCCTACGGGGCCGCGGCCGTTCCGGTGCTGATCGCAATATTGAAGGACCCGCGTTGGGAGCCGAGGTGGTCCAATGCAGCAACCGTGCTCGCGGTCATCGGCGAGCCGGACGGTGTCGATGCCGTCATCGAGTTCATCCGCGAGCCCGGTGCGGGCGAAGTATCGGCCGAACGGCGTTGGGCCCGCGGCAATGCCGTGCTGTCCCTTGGCTACGCGGCAAACCGCGGCAACGGCAAGGCGCTGCGGTATCTGGAGTACGGACTCGAACCGGGCTCATGGAAGCAGCTGGGCCTGCGCGGGCTGCGCGGACGCGATGCGGATGCGGATGCGGATGCGGATGCGGATGCGGATGCGACGGTGGACGATGACGAATCGGACGATGAGTTGCTCGCCGAGCGCGCGGCGTTCGGCCTGGCGCTTTCCGGCCGCCCGGAGGCGCGGGCCGCACTCGAGGCAAAACTGCGCGGGCCGCCGCGTTCGGCGCGTCACCAGCAGGCTCTGCAAGCCGCATTGGCGGAGCACGGGAAAGTGGCGGCCAAAGGCCTCCAGGGCTACGACCTGGATCGCCGGTCGCGCGCCGCAAGTCGTGCTGAAGAGGCGCGGAATCCGCAACGTCCGTAATAGTTATGCTGACGTTCCCGAGCAGTGTGTCTGGCTGGATGCACGACTCCGAAACACGGATGGATGAAGGGCCCCGCAAGGGGCCTTTCGTTATGTCAGGCGGAACGCACCTCAAGTCCTGAAGTCGCAGAAATAGCCCGCCAATACGTTACTCTGCGACTGGCTCGGAGGGTGTCTGCTTTGCGTCATCTGCTCGTCGCCTGTCTGCTTGGATTTCACGTGCTGGCCTCCGCCGAATCGCCGGCCGGGGCCTTCGAAATCGCGGCACTCCCCGCGGCCCATGACATGGCGGATGTGGCAGACGTCACCAACGGCTCGCTCGATGCCCGGTTCGGTCCCTATGACTACGTCGAGTCGCGCATGAGCGCGCCGGCTTTCTGGTTGCGCCTGCGGACGACGGCAGGGATCGCGGCCGGGAACAACATGCCGGCGCTCAGCGTCCGCCAGGGACGCCACCTGACGCTGCAGGTCTACTTGCCGGACGCCGATGAAAGCGGACCGCTGCCGGTAGCCGCCATCCTGTCCGCCTTTCGCGGCGAACAGCATGTGCTTTACGCGCTGCCCGACGGGCTTGCGGCGGATGCGCTCCTGTACGTGCGAATCGAAGCGGCAGGCCGTGGCGCCGAGACGCTCGACTTCGAGCTCGCAACCTTCAACGAGGCACTGGCGCAGGGCGCCGCGCATGCGCGCATGATCGCGCTCGCCTTCGGAGCGCTGATGTCGATGGCGCTCGCCGCCCTCGTGATCTGGTTCGTCCTGCAGGAACGGCTGCTGCTCCTGTACGCGACCCTGTTCTCGCTGCAGGCGCTCTACATCGCCTTCCTGTCGGGCCAGGGTTTCGACTGGCCGGGATTCACGTTCACGCGCGCGTTCCACGCGCATGCCTGGAATGTGCCGGCGGCGCTCTCCGGCGCCGCGGCCTGCCTGTTCGCGCGGGAAATCGCGGATCTGCGCCGCTACTCGCCGCGCATCTACCGCGTCTTTGGCTGGCTCGCGATCGTCTTCGTCGTGCTCGCCTTCGCGAATTTCGCGCATCTGGTCGGCGCCGGCGGCCTGGTCGCGCCGATCGGCAACCTGATCTTCGTCGGCGTCGCGATCTTCACGCTGGTCGTCGCCTTCCTGGCCTGGCGGCGCGGCAACCGCGCGGCGGGCTGGTTCCTGCTCGCCTGGGGCCTGCTCGAAATCTTCACGATCGCGACCGCGGCCAGCTTCCTGGTCGGCAACGCAGAACCGCTGGTGCACTACGGGCTGCCTTTGTCGATGGTCGCCGCGGCCATCCTGGTTGCGCTCGGCGTCGCCGACCGGCTGCGCGAGCAGCGACTCGCGCTGTCGGACGCCGAGCGGCGCGCACAGACCGATCCCTTGACCGGCGTGCTGAACCGGCGCTCGCTGATCGAGCGGCTCGATGCTGCCTGCCGTCGTGCCCAGGCGCGCGGTCTGCCGATCGCGCTGCTGTTCATCGATCTCGACCATTTCAAGGTCATCAACGACACGCGCGGGCATCTTGCCGGCGATGCCTGCCTGAAGGCGGTGATCACGCCGATTCAGTCGGAGTTGCGGCAATCCGACGTGATCGGCCGCTATGGCGGCGAGGAGTTCGTCGTCATCTTGAGCAGCGCCGATGCGGCCGCGGCGCACGCGATCGCGCAACGCATCCGCCTGCGCGTGGCGGAACTCGAGGTCGAGGGTTTCGGCCCGTCGATCAGCCTGACTTGCAGCATCGGGGTCGCGACCAGCGATACGCTCGGCGTCTGGGGCGAACACCTGGTCGCCCGCGCCGACGCCGCCGTTTACGTCGCCAAGAATGCCGGCCGCAACCAGGTACAGGTCGCGCCATCGGTCGGAGCATGAGTGACCGTGCCGCGCCGTCGGCATCGCCGGCCCGCGCGCGCTACTCGACCGGGCGGCCACGCGTTTCCGGCAGGCCGAACGCGCCGACGACGAAACAGAGCGCGGCCACGCCCACCGGATACCAGAGGCCGGCGAACACGTTGCCGGTGGCCGCGACGATCGTGAAGGCGACCGCGGGCAGCAAGCCGCCGAACCAGCCATTGCCGAAGTTCTGCGGGAACGACACCACGGAACAGCGGATGCGCGTGCGGAACAAACACCAGGAGTCTGAGAGTTGAAATACCGCACTCTCGGCAAGTCGGGCATTCGCGTCTCGCGCCTCGGCATTGGCGGCTCCGCGTTCGCCGGCGGCGTTTTCCATCGGGACGATCGCGCCGCGCGCGAGTTACTGCTGGAAGGCATCGATCGCGGCATCAATTTTATCGACACGTCGGACAATTACGCCATGGGCCGCAGCGAGACCCTGATTGGCGAGGTGCTGCGCAACAGGCGTTCCGACATCGTAATCGCGACCAAGGGCGGTGCACGCTTCACAAGGATGGGTCGTCTCGGGCTCGCGGCGCGCCCAGTCTTGCGGCCATTCCGTTTGGTCCTCAAGCCGGCGCGCCGGTGGTTGAACCTGCAGCGGGACAGTCACAAGCATTACGTTTACGACACGTCCAATCTGCGAGAGGCAATCGAAGCCAGCCTGCGTCGGCTGGGCACTGATTACATCGACGTGTACCAGCTTTACAATCCGGTGCCGGAAGCGGCGGGATTATCGGAGGCGTTCGAGTTCCTCAAGCGTCTCAAGAGCGAAGGTAAGGCGCGCTGCGTCGGCATTTCCGTCAATCACGTGGACGACGCCCGCGGCATTTTCAAGATGTGGACTCCCGATACGGTTCAATTCCCCTTGAGTCTTCTCGACCAGGCCGCGCGCCGCGGATTTCTCCAGGCATCGAGCCGGCTGGGCATCGGCCTGATCGCGCGCTCGGTGCTGGCGCAAGGGATATTGACCGATGCCGAGGGTCACGTCATGGCGGATCAAAGCTCGCATCTCAGCGTCCAAACGCTACGCGCCTGGCGCGCACAACGCGACAAGTATCGCTGTCTTGTCCGCCCCGACCGCACGCTGGCACAGGCCGCGCTGTGTTTCGTGCTACAACAACCGGAGGTAGCCGTCGCGCTGGTCGGGGCGGTTTCCGGGACCGAGCTGCGCGAAAACCTCGGCGCCGATTCCGCACCGGCGCTGAATGCCCCCGACATGCTGCGCATCGATACAATTTTCGCGGGCGCTCGGGAGGATCCCCGATGAATCATGCGGCCCGACAGATTATGTCGTGCGGGCCCGCAGCCTGACATGACCTATACTTTTCAGGCCCGGAACAACAGGTATTAGCCGACCGATGAATCAAGTACGGCCACCGCGCGTCCTGGTTATCGCTTTGAGCGAAGCCACGCTGGACTTGATGTTGCCGTGGGCGGCCGAGGGATATCTTCCCAACCTGCGCCGACTCATCGAAAGCGGTGCATCGGGCCGGCTGCGCTCGCAGATCCCGCCCATCACACCGCAGATGTGGGGCACCATCGTGACCGGACGCTCCCCAGGTCATCACGGCGCTTTTGATTTTTGGCAACGCGGTCCTGACGGCCGGTTTCGCGAAATCCACGGCGCGGACTTGCAGGTTCCGACCGTGTGGTCGTTGTTGGGTGAACGCGGCCTGCGCTGCGGCATCCTCAATGTCCCATTCACCTACCCGCCACAGAAAATCAATGGTTTCATGATATCCGGCGAGGATGCGCCGGGAGCTCACCCTTCCATTGCCAGTCCCGAAGGGATCTACGACGAAATTGTCGGCAAGTTCGGTCGTTATCGCCTCAAGGACATTTTTCCCGGAGGACGGCAGAAAAGCGACTATCTGACGCTTATACCACAAGACGTCGAAAAACAGACCGATGTGATGGAGTACTTGCTGACCGAGAAGCATTGGGAATTCGCGATGATCTTTTACAGCGCTTCCGCCGTCGCTCAGCACTATTTCTGGGCTGATATGGAATCTGAATCCGCGACGAATCCGTATCGTGATGTCGTTTGCACGGCATACAGGACGCTGGATACGGCCATCGGGCGCCTTGTGAGTACCGCTGGGCCAGAAACTTGCGTCTTTGTCATTTCCGATTGCGGCGCCGGCCCGCTCCAGTCAGGCGTGCAGGTCAATACGATACTCAGAAAGGAAGGATTCCAGACCTGCAAGAAGAGTGCGTCAACCGCAGCTTCCAGAAGCATCGTTTCAATGCTAAGGACCCGTGTGCAGGGCTCGTTGCAGAAGTGGTTCCCCAAGTCCTGGTACTTCAATATCAATCACCGCTTGCCACGACTGAAGGCATGGGTTCAATCGTACCTGGCGGAGTCGGATATCGATTGGTCCAGGACACGGGCTTTTTGCCGCGGCAAGGAAGGCGACCTGTTCATCAATCTCAAAGGCCGGGATCCCCTCGGAATCGTCGAGCCTGGCGAGGAATATGAGTCGGTGAGAACCGCGCTCATCGACCGTCTCGAAACACTCGTTGACCCGGCCACCGGGAAGAAAGCGGTGGAGCGTGTCTTTCGAGCCGAGGAGTTGTATCAAGGCGCGATGGTCGAGTGGGCTCCCGATTTGGTCATCGCGTGGCGCGACAATGCATATATGCCGACCGAGAGCGACCGCGACAAGGAATCCATCTTCGTGCCCCGCTGGCGCGAGTACATGAACTGGCCGACCAGCGGCGGGCATCGGCTGGAAGGCGTGCTGGTGGCAAATGGTCCGGGCATTGGTCGCGGCGTGTCGGTGGCCGGCGCGCGGATCATCGATCTGATGCCGACCTGGCTTTATTGCCTGGGGCAGAATATCCCGAACGAGCTCGAGGGCCGCGTCATTCTGGAATTGTTCGAGCGAACAGCGCCGTCGCTCGCGCGCGCGCACCCGCAGCCGGCTTCCAATGCAACTTAGACGATTCGGGCAGTCAGACCTCACGGTTTCCGAGCTGGGGCTGGGATGCCAATCGCTCGGCGGAGGCTTGTATTACCGGAATGATCGCGAATCCATTCGGCTGTTACACCGCGCCATTGACTCGGGAATCAATTTTTTCGATGTGTCCGATCATCACAGCCTGGGCAGATCCGAACAGTTGCTCGGTCGTGCATTCAAGGGAAGCAGGGGCCGCGTGGTGATCACGACCAAAGCAGGATTTCATTACACGGCACTTGGCACCTTGGCGCTCCGCCTTCGCGGAGTTGCCAGACCGGTCAGCCGCCTCTTGAGACCGATGAAAAGAAAACTGCACCGGATCAGGGCCGCAACCGGGCGTTACGATTTTTCATCGGCGTATCTGACACGTGCGGTCGAACGAAGTCTGCTTCGCCTGCAGACTGACTATATCGATCTATTTCAGCTATACAAACCAGACACCGAGCAGCTGCAACGTGGAGATTTTTATGAAACCCTGGAAGCACTGAAAGCACAGGGCAAGATCCGGCATTACGGCATCGCGTGCGCCAGGATGGAAGATGCGGTCACCGCACTCAGGCACGTTGGCAACGCGTCCGTGCAGCTGGCCATCAACCTCCTGGAGCAGGACGGCATCAGTTTAGTGCTGCCACAGGCACGGGATCGAGGCATCGCAATCATTGCCCGACACCCGCGGGCGATCGGATTATTGACTGACCGTCATGACGACATCATGGGAGATGCTTCGGCCTATGAGGATCAGTATGGCGAGCGGGTTAGGCAGGCGCGGGAACTTGGATTCCTGAACGGTCCTGGCCGATCACTGGCCCAGGCCGCCATAGCATTCGTCCGGCAACTGCCCGGAGTGACGGTAACCCTGCCCCGGGCCAGCACGGTTGCGGAGCTGCATGAGAATCTGGGTTCGCTGCTCTCGCCGCCGTTCACCGACGCAGAGTTCCACAGAATCAGAGCCATCACGACGTGAGGTCAATCGATGGATCGCCGCTGTCTTGGCAGAACGGAACTCGTCATTTCGGAAATCGGGCTGGGTTGTCAGTCCTTGGGTGGCGGTCTGTACTACCGCAATGATCGGGAAGCGATCAGAGTTCTGCATCGGGCTGCAGAGGCCGGCATCAATTTTTTCGATACCGCAGATCACTATGGCCTCGGCCTGAGTGAGTCACTGATCGGAAAGGCATTCCGTGGCAGGAGAAACGCCATTATCCTGTCCACCAAAGTGGGGACTACCTATTCCGCCGCGGCCAAGATTGCGCTGCGTGCGCGGCCGTTGTTGCGACCATTTCGCTGGGCTCTCCGCCGTCAGAAGCTGCGGATTGATCACATCCGTGCCGCGCAACGCCGCCACGATCTGAGCCCTGCCTATCTCGAGCGAGCGACCGACAACTGCCTGCGTCGACTTCGCACGGATTATCTCGACCTCCTCATGCTGCACAAGCCTCCGCTTGCGGAGTTACAGCGCGGAGAATGCTTGACCGAACTGGCGAAGTTGCAATCCAAGGGCAAGATCCGCTACTACGGCGTGTGCTGCGACGGTATCAAGGACGCGCGCGTCGCGTTGGGAATCCCCGGCGTTTCGGCAATTCAGATCACCATCAGCTTGCTGGACCAGGCCGCGATCCCGGAAATCCTGCCGCTGGCAAAACGCATGAACTGCGGGGTGATTGCGCGCAACCCGCGCGGCCAAGGTCACCTGACCAGCGAATACAGCGACATCATGGCGGAAACGTACGTCGAGGATGCCTCGGAAGCTGAATTGCGCCAGAAGGCGGCTCGGCGCTTCAGCTTTCTGGCCAATGAAAAGCGGACAATCGGGCAAGCCGCCATCAAGTTCGTGCAGCAATTTGATGCGATCCAGGTGGTCGTCCCGCGAGCAGTCAATTTGGCGCAGCTGAACGACGTTCTCGGCACCCTGAACTCACCGCCCATATCGGTCCAGGACATGGCCATGGTCGCCAGCACAACGGAGTCCATTCGTCCGATGCTGAAGTCACACCCCTATCGGCGCTGAGGTCCAAGTGAAGGCATCGGCGATCCTCTGTCTGTCATACGAGTTTCCCCCGCTCGGCGGCGGCGGGTCGGGCGTCGTCTGCGGCCTGACCCGCGCGCTCGTCGCCACCGGCACACGCGTCGATCTGGTCACGATGGGCTACGGGGATCTGCCGGCGATCGAATCGAAAGAAGGCGTACAGGTACGCCGGATTGGCCGATTCCGCATGCGACCCCACATGTGCTCCGCAATTGAAATGATTCCATATGTCATCGCTGCGACGCTTCATGCCGTCAGGACCGCAAAGGCGAAAAAGTACGAGCTGAATCACACCCACTTCATTTTTCCGGACGGTGTGGTGGCGTATCTGCTCAAGAAGGCGACCGGACTGAAATATGTCCTTACGGCCCATGGATCCGATGTGCCGAACTATAATCCGGACCGTTTCGCGCTTCTCCACAAGTTGCTGCGACCCGTGTGGTTGGGAATCACATCGCAGGCCGAATGCATCGTTTGCCCCAGCCGGGCATTGCAGTCCTTGATTGAGCAAGCCAATGCTAAGGCGCGCGTCACGTTGATTCCGAACGGCATTGACTGTCGGAAATTCAGTCCGCATGTCGTCAAGCAGGACCGCATCCTGATGGTGACCCGGATGTTTCCGCGCAAGGGTGTTCAATACCTTCTGCGTGCCTTGGCCGAGGTCCGGACCGACTTCGAAGTCAACATAGTCGGCGACGGGCCATTCCGGGAGCCGATGCAGGATCTGGCCAGGGAAATGGCCGTTGCAGCCCGGTTCTGGGGGACACTGGATAATTCGTCGGCACAGCTCAAGGAACTGTACGAAACCTCACGGATATTCGTATTTCCATCGGAAGCGGAAAATTTCCCCATCGTATTGCTGGAGGCGATGACCGCCGGGATGGCGATTATTACCACCGACAGGACCGGTTGCGCCGAAGTGGTCGGCGACAGTGCGCTGCTGGTCGGCGCCGGCGATTCAGCCGCCATTGCCCGGAGTCTCCGTGAACTCATCGCCGACGACGCGCTATGCGAGTATCTCGGCAGGCGGGCCCGGCATCGTGCCGAGGAACTGTTCGACTGGCCCCGGGTGGCGTTGCAATATCAGCGGGTTTTCGACGGCGTCTGCGGGAATCCGGTGGAATAAAGTACGGTGCCGAAGCCGATCGGGTTGATACTCAAACTGCTGATATCCGCAGGGTTGCTGAGTTTCATTTTTTCAAGCGTTCCGGTCAGCCAGCTGACTTCAATTCTGCGGGATGTGAGTCCGTGGCCGTTCCTGGCGGCCCTCGCTCTCACGCCATGCATGGTGTATCTGGCGGCAACGCAAACCAAGGTGCTGACCGATCAGCAGGGCTTGACCCTGGGCGTCGGTCAAATATTTGCGGTCACCTTCGCGACGGCCTTCTATGGCCTTCTCTTGCCCGGCGCGATCGTTGGTGGTGCGGTTCGCTGGTACAAATTCAGTCAGCAGGACAAGAAACCGGCGCAAGCTCTGGCAGCCATTGCCTTCGGAAGATTGATGAACACTCTGGTCCTGGCCGTTACAGGACTGGTTTGCTGGGCACTGGATCCTCAGGCGCGCCAGAACATGCTCAACGGGGCCATCCTGGGAACCGCAATGCTCGGTCTGTGCGGTGTCTATCTGCTGTTTTTCCGCCGGCGGCAGGCACAAATGCTGACGTCGCTGCTCGGACGACAGACCTACATCCCCGTATTCATACGCCTCAAGCTGGCAAAAGGCCTGAGCGCGGCGTCGGATTTTCAGGGTTTGCCCGTGCCCAGAATCCTGACTATGACTACCGTGTTCGCTATTTATCACTTCCTGGGGATCGCATCGTTCCATCTGCTCGCTCTGGCAGTGCCAGTGGATCTCTCGCTCAGCAACATTGGCTGGATCCGCACCTACATACTTTTCATCATGGCATTACCGATCTCGATAATGGGTCTTGGTGTCCGCGAGGGAGCGCTGATTTTCATGTTGCAGGCTTACGGAATCCCGCCGCCTGCCGCACTGGCGTATTCGTTCCTGATCCTCGCCCGTACGTTGTTCACCGCTACGGTGGGCGGGGTCATTGAACTCGTGCAATTTCTGCGGCCGACGCGGCTGTCGCGCCACCCATGAGAATTTGTTTCATTTGCGTCGAGATCTTTGCCTGGGGCAAGTATGGCGGTTTCGGCCGCGCAACCCGTGTGATTGGAAGAGAACTCGTGCGGCGCGGCATCGAAGTCTTCGCTGTGGTGCCCCAACGGCAGGGACAGAAGGAGGTGGAGCATCTCGATGGCATGACCGTGCTCGGGTTTCCTAACTACCACCCGTTGCGAATGTTGCGACTGTTTCGGGATTGCGACGCTGCCATCTATCACTCCCAGCACCCGTCCTTCGGAACATTTCTGGCTCAGCGAGCCATGCCTGAACGGCGGCACATCGCCACGTTCCGCGATCCCAAGCTGTTCGAGGACTGGCAAATTGAGTTGCAGAATCCGTCGCATAGCAAGTTGCAGGTTGCCATGAACTGGCTTTACGAGGACCTGCTGTTCGTGCGCCCGGCTATCCGACGACTTAACCGGCAGTACTCCGCTGCCAACTTTCTGAATGAAAAGTTACAGAAGAAGTACGGTTTTCACCAACCGCTGGATACGCTGCCGACGCCGGTGGTTCTTAACGCCAGCGTTACAAAGTCAGGAACTCCCACAGTCTGCTTTGTCGGCCGTTGGGACCGGCGCAAGCGGCCGGAGCTGTTCTTCGAACTTGCCAAGAGCTTCCCGCACGTCAAGTTCATTGCAATCGGCCAATCGCGAGATTCAGCCTGGGAGACCGGGCTCAGGCGCCGTTACTCGCATGTGGCCAACCTGCAGCTGACAGGATTCGTCGACCAGTTCCGGTCGCCTCGGCTGACTGAAGTCCTGAGCAAAAGCTGGATCCTGGTGAACACGGCCGCCCGAGAGGGAATGCCGACATCGATGCTGGAGGCACTGGCCAACCAATGTGCGATCCTAAGTCAAGTCAACCCGGATGATATCGCGACGCGTTTTGGGTATCACGCCGAGTTCGGTGACTTCGAACGCGGTCTTGCGAGGTTACTGGAGAACGACAAATGGCGCTCGCGCGGCCAGGCCGGTTATCAATACGTGCGGGATCACCATGAACTGCAGACTGTCATCGACAAGCACATTGCGGTTTACGAATCTCTGCTTCGCTGACCGGCGTGCTCAACCGCCGCTCCCTGATCGAGCGCCTCGACGCCGCCGGCCGCAATCAGGTTCAAGTCGCGCCACCGGTCGCCGCATGATCGGTCGCGCCGCGCTGGCGGTCATGCCTGCCTTCGCGATTCACTCGACCGGGCGGCCACGCGTTTCCGGCAGGCCGAACGCGCCGACGACGAAACAGAGCGCGGCCACGCCCACCGGATACCAGAGGCCGGCGAACACGTCGCCGGTGGCCGCGACGATCGTGAAGGCGACCGCCGGCAGCAAGCCGCCGAACCAGCCATTGCCGAAGTTCTGCGGGAACGACACCGCGGAATAGCGGATGCGCGCCGGGAACATTTCGACCAGGAGCGCACCGTACGAACCGGTGGCCAGGGCGGCAATGCACAGCAGCAGCACGAGGATCCCGATCACGCGCAGCCGGTCGATGTCCGCGGGATCCGCCTGCGCACGGTAACCGGCAGCGGTGAGCGCCTGCTGCGCGGCGGACTGGAACGCTGCGACGGCGCTCGCGAGCTCATCGCCCGAAAGCGCTGATGGATCCGGGGCGATGATCGACTCGCCGCCGATGTCGAGGCGTGCCGGCCCGGGCGCGGCCAGCACCGTCGCGTGGCCGACGCCCGAGCGTGCGAGCAGCGACTTGACGATGTCGCAGGAGCGCGCGTCGTAGCGCCGGTTGCCAAGCGGGTCGAACTGCAGCGAACAATCGTCACGCGCGGCATGAACGACGACCGGTGATTCCTGCTGGGCCCGGGCGAGTGCGGGATTGGCCGCCGTCAGCAATGCCTCGAACAGCGGAAAATAGCCCAGCACGGCAAGCAGCAGGCCCCCGAGCAGGACCGGCCGGCGGCCGATGCGATCCGAGAGCCAGCCCGACAGCAGGATCAGCGGCGCCCCAAGCATCAGCGCGCAACCGGCGAGCAGCGTCACTGTGGCGCCATCCACGCGCGCAATGCGCTCGATGAAGAAGAACGCATAGAACGTGCTGGCATAGAACAGGACGGCCTGCCCGGCGACGCAGCCGAAGGTGCCGACCAGCAGATAGCGGACGTTGCGCCACTGCAGGAACAGCTCGCGCAACGGCGCCCGGGACAGCGAGCGCGATTCCTTCATCCGCCGGAACACCGGACTTTCGTGCAGGCGCAGGCGTATCCAGAGCGAGATTCCGAGCAGGACGATCGAAGCCAGGAACGGCACGCGCCAGCCCCAGGCGGAGAAGCTGTCCGGCGTCATCGCCGAGCGCGTCGCCATGATCACGACCAGCGAGAGCAGGAACCCGCCGATTGCCGTCGCCGGAATCCAGCTCGTATGCAGGCCGCGCCGGTGCGCGGGCGCATGCTCGGCCACGTAAACGATGGCGCCGCCGAACTCGCCGCCGATCGCAAGCCCCTGAAGAATCCGCAGTATCACGAGCGTGACCGGCGCCGCGATGCCGATCGACTCGTAGCCCGGAAGCAGGCCGACCAGCACGGTGGCGACACCCATCAGCGTCAGCGTTGCCAGAAACGTGTTCTTGCGCCCGGTCAGGTCGCCGATGCGGCCGAACAGCAAGGCACCGAGCGGCCGCACGATGAAACCGACGGCGAAGGTGGCCAGCGCGAAGATGAATCCCGTGGTCGCGTCCACCGCCGAGAAAAAATGCGCGGCGATGAAGCTCGCGAGCGAGCCGTACAGGAAAAAGTCATACCACTCGAACAGCGTGCCGAGCGCCGAAGCGCCGATCACGTGCGATGGCGCGGATTGCCCGGGCGTTGCCGCTGCCGCGCCGACGGACACGCCGCTAGCGCCCGGCGGATTCCGGCGGGCGGTGGAACACGCCGTCCTTCATGACGAAGCGCACATCCTCGACGCCGCCGCGATCCGGATCCGTCCAGCCCACTTCATCATGTCGCTCCGTTTCCGTTGGTTCAGGCGTTGCGCAGGAACACCGGCAGCTTGCGGCCGATGCGGTAGAGCTTGTGCCCGATGTGCTTCAGCCGATTCGGCGGACGCGCCGGACGCCGGTCCTAGGCCGCATTGTGGCGGACGTCAAACTCGGCGAGCGCGGCCGCGAGATCGCCTTCGGCGCCGATTCGGCGCCAGAACTCCGGAAAGCGTTCGCGCCCTTCCTCGAGCCGGAACGGCATCCAGTTAGTCTTGTCCTTCAGGAACAGCCGGATGTTCGCATCCACCGTGTCGCAATAGTCGGCTGCGACCTCGCAGGCCGTCGCGTCCTTCGAGCAATGCCAGAGGATCGCGTAGCGGTAGGCATTCATGATGCCGGTGTGCGAGCGGCGTGCCCAGCTCGTTGCGACTGGCCCGATGTCGCGCGTCAGGTGCACATAGAAAGCCCGGTCGCCAAAGCGACGATCGAGGCGCCCGAGCAGCCAGGCCAGCCGGTTGTCCGACTCGATGTGACAGTCCGGATAGTCGAAGTGCGCCTCGCCGAGCAAGCCGCTGCGCGATTCATGCGCGCTCGTGAAGTTGGTGATGTGCGAGCAGGCGCGCGCAAAGGTTTTCGATCCGCTGCGGCCGGTATTGAGGACGAATACATTCATCCGGCCGCAGTATAGCCGGTGGCCAGCGCCGCCATGCCGGACGCCGGGACGCCACGAGGCGCGACACTGCCCAGAACGTCACACGAACCCGATTCCGCGCCGGGTATGCCGGTTTGACTCATTCTCGATCATGCCCGTCGATTCTTCGTTTTGTCTTGCCCTCCCCGCGGATGAGGTGCCATGCTCCGGCCCATCGTGCGCGAAGACCTGCACCGGTATTTGCTGCTCGCCACAGTTCTGGTCGTGACGGCTCCCGCGTCAGCGCAGGGCGCGCTGACCGTGCCGCGCAATCTCGATCAGCTCACGGATCGCGCCGCGGTCATCTTCCGCGGCAATGTCGCGAGCGCGCAGGTCGAAACGCATCCGGAATTCCCGTCGCTGCATACGGTCGTCGTCACGATGTGGGTGCGTGAAATGCTGAAAGGCGAACCCCGCACGACTTATACGTTTCGCCAGTACATCTGGGACATTCGCGATCGATTCAATGCGGCCGGCTACCGCAAGGGCCAGGATCTGCTGCTGATGATGATCGAGCCGAGCGCTGCCGGACTGTCAAGTCCCGCCGGCCACGACCAGGGGCGTTTCCGCATAAAGCGGGATGCCGATGGTCGCGAAGTCGCGGCGAATGGCCACGGCAATTTCCGCCTGTTCGACGGTCTCGCGGCGGAAGCCGCCAAGGAAGGCGCCCTGCTCTCGCCGGCCTCGGTACGCCTCGCCGAGACGCATCAGCGCGGTCCGATCGCGGTGGCCGAACTGACGCGCCTGATCCGCGAACTCGCCGTGGAGAATCGCTGAGATGCCGGCCACCCCACTGCGTAGCCTGGTGTCGGGGGTGCTGGCGACGGTGCTGCTCTGCACGGCCGGCACGGCGGCTGCGGGCGGACCCCTGTTCGTTCGCAGCAATGGCCTGCCCTTCGTCTGGAGCACGGCAGCGCCGATCCCGTACCGCACCGACAATGGCCCATTGAGCACGGAGACCGGCGAGGCGGAAGCGCGGGCGCGCGTCATCGCCATGTTCAATGTCTGGCAATCGGTGACGACCGCGAACATCAGCTTCAATCGCGCGGGGTTCATCAATTCGACCGGCGCGTTCAGCGACGGTGATGTCAGCACGATTGACGAGTACGACGCGGTAAACAACAACTGCACGAGCTCCGGCCAGAATCCCGTCATCTACGACGCCGATGGATCCATCCTGGACGAACTGGGCTTCGACACGACGTCGGTCATCGGCTTTGCCGGCCCCTGCACGATCAGCGCGTCGCAGATCCTGTCCGGCATCGTCGTGATGAACGGGCTGTTCGACGCCGACCTGACGGACGCGCAATTCGATGCGGCCTTCGTGCACGAGATCGGTCATTTCGCCGGACTCGACCATTCGCAGGTCAATGTGAACTGCCTGAATGGATGCAATACGAATTCGCCGGATCTGACCGGCCTGCCGACCATGTTCCCGTTCCTGGTGGACGAGTCCCAGATCTCGCCGTCGGCCGATGACATCGCCTGGATCTCGCGGCTTTATCCGGCCGCATCGTTTGCGACGACGCACGGCACGATCACCGGGCATGTGTATTTCTCCGACGGCGACAGCCAGGCGCAGCTGGTCAATGTCATCGCGCGCCGCGTGAATACCGGCGCCAGCGAGGATCGGACGACCGCGGTTTCCAACGTCTCCGGTTACCGGTTCCGCGCTTTCCACGGCAATCCGATCACGGATCCCGACGCTTCGCCCTTTGGCACGCAGTCGCCCGACGACATCGGATTGTTCGAAATTCCGGTGCCCGCCGGCAACTACACGATCGAGGTCGAAACGATCAACGAGGAGTTCATCGACGGGTCGAGCGTCGGCGGCCCGATACGCATCCCGATGCCGGGCAGCGCGCCTCCGCCGAGCGGTCCGGTCGCCGTGGGCGCCGGCAATACGGCCGCGGGCAACGACGTCACGCTGATCGGCACGCCGCCCCGCTTCGACCCGTTCGAGGGCCCGTGACGCACAGCCTGCACCGCTGGATCCGGGTTGCCGGCCTGCTGCTGTCGTCGGCCGTCATCGCCGCCTGCGGCGGCGGCGGTGGCGGCAATGGCGATAACGGCGGCGGAACGCCACCGCCGCCCACGCTCGCGATCACGACGACGACGCTGCAGGCAGGCGTCATCGGCACGGCGTACAGCCAGACGATCGCCGCAACCGGCGGCACCGGTGCCCGCACATTCACGGTGACGACCGGCGCGCTGCCGGCAGGCCTCACTTTGACCGCCGGCACGGGAGCGCTCACCGGCACGCCCACTGGGCCTGCCGGTACCGTGAACTTTACCGTGACCGTGGTCGATTCCGGCACGCCCCAGCAGAACGATACGCAGGCGCTCAGCATCGCGATCAGCGCGACCGCCGTCGGGCGTAACGACTCGATCGGAACCGCCACGACGCTGACCAATGGCAGTTTCGCGGCTTCGATCAGCCCGAGCGGCGACCCGAGCACGGTATTCGATCCCGACGAGGATTTTTATCGCATCGCGACGACAGCCGCGTCCACCGTGACCATCGATATCAATGCCCAGTCGAACGGCAGTCCGATGGATTCCGTCATCGAAATCGTCGATGCCGGCGGGGTGACGCTCAATACCTGTGTCGACCCGGACTTCAACTCGCCCTGCGTCGATGACGACGAGGATGCGGGCGTGCTGCTCGATTCCTTCCTGCAGGTCCAGGTCGCCGGCGCGACCACGTTCTATGTGCATGTCGTCGACTGGCGTGGCGATGCGCGCCCCGATCTTCTCTACACGATCGTCGTCAGCGGCATCAACTGAACCAGGATGAATCGCGCGTCCGCCACCGCCAGCCGGACCGGGCCATCCTTCGCGGTGACGGTCGGGCTAGTCTGCTGCCTGGCCGCGGCCTGCGCTTCAGCCGACACGACTGACCGGAACATCGTCCTGGTCACCCTCGACGGCGTGCGCATCCAGGAACTGTTCGCCGGCATGGATCCGGTGATCGCGAACGCGCCGGAAACGGAATCCGGCATCTATGACCCCGAGGTGACGCGCAAGCGGTTCTGGCGGGACACGCCCACCGAGCGCCGCGAGGCGCTGATGCCATTCTTCTGGAAGGCGCTCGCGCCGAACGGCATGGTGCTCGGCAACCCCGCGCTCGGCAGCCGCATGACGGTGCGGAACGACCAGTGGTTCTCGTATCCGGGTTACTCGGAAATCCTGACCGGCGAGCCGCAACCGGAGATCAAGAGCAACGACTTCGTCCGTTATCCGCACGAGACCGTGCTCGACTACGCTCACCGGCGCCTCGCGCTGAAACCGACCGACGTCGCGCAGATCGGCTGCTGGGACGGCTTCAAGTACGCGGCCTCGAAGAAGGACGGCACGTTCTTCATGAATGGCGCCTACGACCTGTTTCCGCCGGAGCTCAGCACGCCGGAAATCGACCTGCTCGGCAGGCTGCGGCGCCAGGTCATGGAGCTGTGGGAGGAAGGCAGCAACGATGCGCTGACGTTCCACATGGCGCTCGGCTACCTGAAGCGCCACGAGCCGCGCCTGCTCTGGATCGGCCTCGGGCAGTCCGACGACTGGTCGCACGCGCGCCGCTACGACCGGCTGCTCGATTACCTGCATCTGGTGGACGGATTGATCGGCGAACTCTGGCAGACGCTCCAGTCGAACGACCGGTACCGCGGCCGCACGACGCTCGTCATCACGACCGATCATGGCCGCGGCCGCACACCGGCGGACTGGGCCGAGCATGACGTCGGGATCGAAGGCAGCCAGGACACCTGGCTTGCGATCATCGGTCCCGACACGCCGGCGCTGGGCGAAGTCCGGAACCAGCCCGGATTGACGATCAGCAACGTCGCCGCAACGATGCTCCAGTATCTCGGACTCGACTACCGCCAGTTCAATGCCGAGGCCGGGGCTCCGATTCCCGGGAGTTTCGCGCCCCAGCAGCCTTGAATCCGGAGAGAAGGACGCGCAGCAGGTGCCAGAAGTTGTTGGCCGTCCAGTAGAGCACCATCGCCGCAGGGAACGTGTAGAGCAGTACGAAGAAGACGCCGGCCATCGCGTACAGGCGCAGGCGCTCCCCCTGACGTAGCCCGGGCGCGAGCGACGGCTCCTCCTGCAGCCGCGCGGCCAGCACCGTGAACAACGTCATCACAATGGGCAGCAGGTTCAGGTGGCCGCCGAAGAACGGCAACACGAATGGCAACGCTGCGAAGTGGTCCGGCGACGCGAGATCGTCGATCCAGAGGAACGGTTCGCCGGCCAGCCGGAAGTTCTCGCCCAGCATGTCAAAGGCCGCGATGAACACCGGGATCTGGATCATGAATCCCGCCAGGCTCTTGAAGCTATAGAAGTGGCTGATGCCGTGACTGCGGTACACCGCCAGCGTGCGGTTGTGGGCCTCCTCGCCTTTGTACCCGCGGCGGATCGCCACCAGTTCCGGCTCGAGCAGGCTCTTTGTGCGGTTCACGTCGGCCTGCCAGCGCTCGGCGATCGTGATCAGCGGCGCCATCAGCAGCTTGACCGACAGCGACAGCAACAGGATTGCGAGCCACGCCCTTCCGACGAGATCCTGCCAGCGGTCGAGCATCCATTGCAGGCCGAAGCTAAGCCAGCGCAGCGGATTCCACAGCACGGCGTACAGCATGCCTTCGAGTTGCGGCGCGGCCGCGGCCAGGTCATCGCGCGCCACCGGCCCGGCATAGGCCGTCAATTCCAGGTCAGCACGCGCACTGTCGGCCGCGCCGAGGCGAAGCTGCGGTTGGTCCGGCCTGGTTTCCAACGCATCGACGAGCAGCGGCGCGTCGCTCCGGAACATCACGGTCCAGAACCGGCCACGCAGTCCCGCCCAGTCCGCGGCGGCCAGCGCGCGGCCGATAATCGGCTCCTCGCCTTCCTCGGCCAGCGTCTCCTGCCCGTCCGCACCGACGGCTACCGCTCGCGCGTTGCTGTACAGGCCGCCAAATCCCGGGTACTCCTCTGGTACCAGTACGCCCCCGCCGGTGAACTCCAGCTGCGCGCCCGGCGGCAACTGCAGCGACATCGACAGCATCCGCCCGCGCTGATCGAGCGCGTACTGCTGCTTCAGTACTCTGCCATCGAACGCGGTCGCCGATGTCAGCACGGCGATCCAGCGGCCGTCCGCGTCGCGCAACTCGTAACTGTATCGAAGCGCGTTGATCGCATCCGTCCGCGCTGCATCGCCAGGCACGACCCAGCGCAACCGGCCGCCCTGCGGCGCCTCGCTGAGCAGCACGAAGGGATCGCCGACGGCGCAATCCGGGGCGCAGCCCTGCCAGGCAACCGGCAGTCCGCCTTGCAGGCCGATATCGATACGCTGCCGCTCGCCGGCCAGGACCAGCGATTCCGCCGTGGCATCGGCGGCGGCAAACGCGAGCATCAGCACGATCAATCTCATCGGTAAAAGCGCCGCATCGCGTCGAGCGCCTGCGCGATCAGCCGGGCATCGAGCGACGCGTCTCCGATCAGGCGATAACGGGAATCGAGTACTTCCGCGAGCCCACCGGGCGTTACGACCAGGATGCGGTCGGGCTCGACGATCGCATAGGAATGGTAGCTGCCGGCAATCATCCACTCCCAGGACCGGCCTGCGAAGAGGTTATGCCCCATGCCGTAATCGGCCGGCGGATTCCGGCAACCGAACAGTTCCTGCAGCAGCGTCGCCGGCAGGTCGAGATGTGAGCTGCGATGCGTATGGCGGCGTGGCGCACGTCCGGGCCAGCGCATCCAGAGCGGCGTCTGCAGCTGGTAACGCGCGTAGTTGCTCGCGTGGCCATAGTAACCGAGTCCGAGATCGTCGAACTCGAAGCCATGATCGCCCATGACGAGGACCAGCGTCTCGGCGCCGCCGCCGGTGCGATCGAGCGCCCCCAGCGCATTGGCGACTTCGCCGTCGATGACCGCGAGGCCGCGACGATAACGCAGCCAGCTCGCCGCGGCCTGCGGATTGGCCGCATAGCGTCCGTCGGGCGCGAGCGCGGGGCCCGCCTCGCCGATGTCCAGATCCGAATGGTTGTACCAGAGCATCGCGAAGAACGGCTGGTCTTCCGGCCGGTCGCCGAGCCATTGCACGAATTCCTGCGTCGCCTTGCGGTTCCCGTCGACGCGGCCGAGACCGGCGCCCGAGCGCAGCTCCGGGACCCCAGCGAACACCGTGCGGTCCATTTGCGTCGGACTGCCGAAACCGACCGCGTCCGCCGCGAACAGGGCATAGCCCGCGCGCCGGAACTGGTCCATCAGCACCGGCGGCTTTTCTGCGGCATAAAACGACTGGAAGTAGGTGCTTGGCAGACCGTAGAACATGGCGAAGGCGCCCATGCGCGAGGAATTGCCGGCGCTCCAGTGATCTTCGAAGACCTGGCTCTGCTCGCGGAACGCGACGAGTGCGGGCGTCAACGCCGCGTCGGGCGCGTCGGGCCGCAGCCCGTCAATGACGATCCAGAGCACGTTCGGCGGCTGTGTCGCCGCTTCGCATTGCAACGGCGCAAGCGGATATTGCAGTTCGCCGTCTTCCTCCTGCGTCGCCCTGCGCATCAGGCGCGCCTGGCGCACCCGCTCCGGGTCCACCACTCCGAGACTCGCGAGCGCGCGCTTCGCGGTCTGCGGGTAATAAAGCGGTAGCGCCTGCGTGAAGCGCGTGATCGCGTTATATCCGACCGCATCCGCCCAGATGTGCATGCCCTGGCTCAGCGCCCAGCAGGCGGCGAGCGCCATCGCGATCCCGCGCCCGCCGCGGCGCGGACGCGTGGCGAGCCAGCGCCACAGCATGCCCGCGAACACCGCCTCGAACAGCAGTGCGACCACCAGCACAAGCGCGCCTGCCATCCACGTCGCCGGCTCGAACAGGACGGCGACCAGCAGGCTCAGGTGAATGTGTCGCTCCGCGTACACATTGGCGTCGAGCACCAGGAGGGCGAGTATCAGCGCCGCCACGATCACGGCTACTGTCATGACGCTGCGGCGCAACGGACCCATGACAAGCAGCGGGGCGCAGGGCACCAGCACGAAGAACGCCGTGACCAGCACGAAGTTGCCGAGCATCGCGATCGGCGGATAGACGATGCCGGCGGCGGAATCGGGCCAATGATAAACCAGCAGGTAACGCAGGCCGATCAGGAAACAGAGCCCGGCATTCGCTGCGATGAACCAGCCGAGCCAGCGCCAGATCGGTCGCCGCGTCACGGCCTGAGCTCCCGCGCGATCGCGGCGATCGCCTCGGCGCCGGCGACGCCGCTGCGGCCGACGTTATAGACCCAGTCCTCGCGAAGCCTTGCGACATTGGCGCGAAAGCGGCCAGGATCCAGCACGAGTTCGCGGACCAGCGCGGGCAGGCGCCCGAGTTCGGCGGGCTGGATCAGCGCGCCCAGCTGGTCCCGGACCCAGGACTCGAAAGGCTCGATGCCGAGCGCCTGCCAGGCGTCATTGCGCGCCTTGAACGGGAGGTCCACGTAGATGACGGGTTTCTCGAGTCCCATGCCGTAGTCCTGCCCGGCGCCCGACCAGTCGCTGATCATGACGTGCGAATCGAGCAGCGAGTCGCGCTCGGCCATCTCCTCGACCAGCGCGAAGCGCGGATTGCCGCGATAACGCTCGACGATCCGGTCGATGACCTGCGGCATCTTCCAGCGCGTCTGGAAATGAGGACGCAACGTCAGGCGGAATCCGGCCGCGAGCATCGCGTCCGCGATCTCCATGCCGCAGACCGGCAGGATAGACTGCGGCCCCCAGGACGGCGCCAGCAGAACGTGGATGTCGGCATCGTCCGCAATCGGGGGCGGATCGCGGCGGTTCGCGACCAGTTCGTCCAACCGGCCATAACCGTGCGGGATCAACCGCTTCGCCGGCAGTCCGTGCATCTCCTCGCGCTTCCTGACCTCGCGCGCGAAGTGCGGGCCGCAGCACAGGATCGTGTCGTAGTGGTCGTAGGAATCCGCGCGATCGGCCATGTGCGCGCTGGTCAGCGAGTGCGCCATGAAGACGTAGTGCACCGGATGCACCGAGCGCTTCAGCTCGAGATTGCCGAGATCGAGAATCTGCGTGACGACGACATCCGCCTCGACGAACTGGCAGAACCAGATGCGCGGCAAGCCCTTGCCCACGCAGAACGCGCGGATGCGCTGCGGGTCCTGCTGCATTGCCGGGTCCGAGGGCTCGGCGCAGACATACAGGACCTCCTCGCCGAGTGCCCCGGTCAGGTGATCGAGCACCGGCTTGAAGTGATGCCAGTCCTGATGGCTTTCGGCGAGGAACACGATGCGCCGCGCGGCGCGCGGCAGCGCGCGGAACGCCCGGTACGCGCGCCATTCGCGGAAGAAGCTCAATCCCGCAGGGACTGCGTGGTGTCGCCTTCCGTGGACGCGGAATTCCTGCGAAACAGCGACTTGATCCGGTACCACCAGGTCTTGACCGCGAGCCCGATGGTCGCGATCAGGCCGACGATCGCCGAGAGGATCAGGCTGCCGGTGCTCGGGTCAAGGTATGCCTGTGCCGCCGGCGCGAGCGACAGCAGCACGATCAGGGCCAGTAGTCGGGTTTCCTGCATGATGGCCGCTGTATACCGTCATTGCCGCGACCGTGCAACCGCGGCGCGGCGGCGCTGCAGTTCCGGGTAGACCCGGTCACGCACGCGGGCGAGCTGGGCGGCATCGTCGATCTCGCCCCAGACGAGATCAGGCACGACCGGACAGGCGATGCGCCACTCGCGCGCGGCCTGGACCAGGCAATCAGTTTCGTAATCGAACATCAGCGTCCGCTCGAATACGGCGGCGGCCAGCCGGCACATCACTGCGAACAGCCCCGCCGATACGCGCGTGATCCCGACCAGCTCGCCCGCGATCGCCCCGGAAAGCCCGGCGCGGCGCTTTGACATGCCGACCAGCCGGCCGTCGCGGGTCGCGACATGGACCTCGTCGCCCGCGCCGGTCGGCCCGGACACGAGTATGGCGTCCTCGTCGTCGCCTTCGAGCAGCGTCACGAGGGCACGCGGCTCGTAGACCAGGTCGGATTCCAGCAGCAGGAACGGGCAGTGCAGCAGATTGCGCGCCTGGTACAGCGAATACATGCTGCCGGAACTGGCGAAGCGCGCGTTGTGCACGGTACGCACCACGCCTGCCATGCGTTTCGCGAGTGATTCGTACTGTTCCGCGAGATGGCCAGTGACGATCACGATGTCGTCGATGCCGGCCTCGCGCAGACTCGTGATCGATTCCTCGACGATTGGCCGCTCGCCGATCCGCAGCAGGCCCTTCGGTCGGCCCGTGATCTCGCCGGCGAGGCGCGTGCCGAGGCCGGCAGCCAGGATTGCCGCGACCCGCACGCTGCTCATCCCCGCTTCCGGCCCAGGCGGGTCAGCGCTTCGCAGAGCGTGTCGAGTTCCTCCGGGCGGATGTCGCCCATGTGCGCGATCCGGAAAATCCGCGGCCCCAGGCTGCCCTGGCCGGCGTAGATGACGTACCCCAATGCTTTCAGCGCATTGTGCAGTGATTCGTAGCTGCAGCCTGCGGGCAGGCGCCAGGATGCGAGCACCGGCGAGCCTGCGCCGTCTTCCAGCAGCGGCGTGACGCCGCCCGCGAGCAGCGCCGCCCGCACGCGATCGGCGCGCAACCGGTAAGTCGAGAGCCGCGCCGGGGCGCCGCCCTGCTCAGCATGCTCGACCAGCGCCTCCTGCAATGCGAACGCAATCTGCACCGGCAGCGTGAACGGCGAATAGCCCCGGTCATGCTGGCCGGCATGATAGGCATGCAATTCCAGGTACAGGCTGGCCGCAGGCACGGGTTGCCGATTCCACAACGCAGCGGAGGCCAGCACGAACGACAGCCCCGGCGCCCCGTGCAGGGCCTTGTTCGCAGTGGCCGCGAGCGCGCCCAGATTCCAGGCCGCGCCCTCGATGCGTTCAGCGCCGAAACTGCTGACCGCATCGACGAGCAGCGTCACGCCGCGCTCACGACAGAGACCGCCGATCATATCTAGGTCGTTCAGCCGTCCGGTCGTCGTCTCGAGGTGCACGACCGCGAGATGCGTGATCTTGCCGGGCTGTTCCAGCGCTTTCGCGATGCCTGCCGGATCGATGGCCTGCACCCAGTCGTGCTCCAGCACGCAATGCGGCTTGCCCTGGGCCTTCAGCATGCGCGCCATGCGCTCGCCATAGACTCCGTTCGCGACCACCAGCGTCGCGCTGTCCGCCGGTGCGAAGCTTGCGAGCATCGCTTCGACCGCACCGGTGCCGGAAGCGGCGATGGTTGCCGCGGTGAATCCGGCGAGCGCCGGATAGACGGCGGCGAGTCGCGCGTTGATGTCCTGCATCAGTTGCGCGAACTCCGGCTCGCGATGGCACCAGTCGCCGCGGCCCAGCGCCGCGCGCACGCGCGGCGACAGCGTGACGGGACCGGGATTCAGCAGGATCGCGCGTTCGACCATGTCAGGCCATGAGCGCCGTGCGCAGGCGCGCCGCCACTGCCGCCGGCGTCATCGTGGGACGCGGCAGCCCCGCGGGCACGCCGGGCAGGATCGGCGCGTGAATGAAGGCCAGCCCCGCGTTGCGTTTTGCGATCATCGCCCCGAGCATGGCAGGATCGGCGGTCGCGGCGACCGCTGGATAGCCTGCGGCCGCGGCGAGTCCGCAGAAATCCACGCCGGGCGAAACGGTCGCCTGTCCGCCGGTCGATTCGTGCTGGCCGTTGTCGAGCAGGACGTGCAGCAGATTGGGCGGTTTTTCGAATCCTGCCGTCGTCATCGCGCCCAGCCGCATCAATGCCGCGCCGTCGCCGTCGATCGCAATCACGCGATGAGCGGGGCGCGCGATCGCGAGCCCGAGTGCAAGCGAGATCGCGCAGCCCATCGAGCCCACCATGTACAACTGGTTCGCGCGGTCGCCGAGCGCAAACAGCTCGCGCCCGGTGTAGCCCGTAGTTGCGATCAGGACGTCGCGCTCGCCCGTGGCGGCCTGCACCGCAACCAGCATGTCGCGGCGCGTGTGATTCGCCCTGGGGCGCGCTACCGGCGCCACGGCCGCGGGTATCGAAAATGCCGGACCGTACGCGCACGCGCTTTCCGCGACGCTGTTCTTCTGCATGACGAGCGCGAACGGACGGCTCTCTTTCGCGAAGTGCGCAAGCGCGAGGTCGAGCGCGGGCTCGATCGCGCCGGCTTCCGACGGAAACAGCGCCCAGGGAATCTGCATCTGCTCGAGGATGGCCGGCGTAATCGCGCCCATCAGCGCGTGCTGCGGCTCATCGGCAGCGCCGCCCGGCTGGCCGCGCCAGGTGACGATCAGCAGCACCGGAATGCGGAAGGTGTGAGTCAGCGAAGTCAGCGGGCTCACGGCATTGCCGAGACCGGAATTCTGGAACATTGCGACGGCCGGGAGGCTGCCAATGGCGCTTCCGGCCGCGATCGCGACCGCATCCCCTTCGTTTGCCGCGCCGACATAGCGCAGCTCCGCCGAACCGATCGCGTGATTGATGAATGGCGTCAGATAGGAGCACGGCACGCCCGTATAGAGGCCGAAACCCCGCGCCTGGGCGGCGGCAATGAACTCGGTGGCCTGGATCATCCGAACTCGCTTGCCGCCAGCAGGTCGTCCAGGCTGTCCACGTCGAGCCAGTGCCCGGTCGTGTAGATGACGCGCACGCGGGAGCCTGAACGCATCAGTTCCGAGAGCACGGCCAGCATCCTGGCCTGCCGGTTGGCGGGCGCGGCCGCGAGCCCCGCGACCGCCGCGCGGAACTTCGGCAGCGCCGCCGCGGCGACCTTCAGGAACCCCATCCACTCGCCGTGGATGCGATCCTCCGGCAGATCCTCCGCGGCCGCATCGAGGTACACCTGCTGGTAGAAATTGCGCCGGGAGTGCGGCTGCGAACAGCGCACGTAGTCCGCGGCACGGCCGCGATTAGCGGTTTCGCGCCAGTCGGTGTCCACCGCAATCACGAACTCGTCCGCCGCCTCGGCGAGTGCGCCCAGGATGTAGTGGTTGAAGATCACGTCGCCATAGGAAACGAAGAGATCCATCGCATCATCGGCATCCGCGGCGAGTCCCGCCGCCAGCGACACCAGCTCGCCCGTGTCCGCGTAATCGGGGTTGTCCACATAAGCCAGCGACGGCAGGTCGACCGCTTCCGCGCGATAGCCGCGCACCACGGCGATGCGCTTGATACCGGCCGCGTTATAGGCGGAGACGATGTGCGACAGCAACGGCCGGCCGCGCACCTTGACCATGGTCTTCGGCCGCTGCTCGGTCAGCTCGCCGAGCTCGGCGCCGCGCGAAGCGGCGAGGATCAGCGCGCGCAAACGCACCTGCTTCCTCGGCAGGTAGCGTTCCTCGGCCGCCTGCAGTTCGGACGCGCCCTGCAGCCGGAACAGTTCCCTGACCGGCGCGATGCGGTCTTCCACCGAGCGCAGGTTCTGGTCGCGCGCGATGGTCGCGGCCGTCTCCTGCATCGCCGTCACCGCGGATCGCAGCAGGTGATTGGCCCAGATCGCCAGCGAAAACCCGGCCTCGCGGAACACGTCGGTCGGGGTCGAATGATATTTCGTCGGCACGATCACGACCGGCGAGCGCCCGGCCCATTCCTTCTGGAACGCCAGCACCTCGGTCGGCCGCGACAGCGCGCTGTGGATCAGGATGCCGTCGGAGCCCGCGGCATGGTAAGCCTCGGCGCGGCGCAGCGCCTCGTCGAGCCCCCACCCGGCGATGAAACTCTCGATGCGGGTGATGATCGCGAATTCGTCGTCACCCTGCGCATCCTTGCCGGCCTTGATGCGGCTGCAGAACTCGTCGATGTCGGAGAGCTGCTGCTTGTCGCCATCGATGAAGCTGTTGGTCTTCGGAAACAGCTTGTCCTCGATACAGACCGCGGCAATGCCGCGCTGTTCGAGCTTGCGCACCAGGCGGCGCACGTTGTTGAAGTTGCCGTAGCCGGTGTCGCCGTCGAGCAGGATCGGCACGCGGGTCGCGTCCGCCATGAACTCGAGCATCTCGAGCACTTGGGTCCAGCTCGCCTCGTTGTTGTCGCGCACGCCGTACTGCGCGGAGAGGCACAGCCCGCCGGCCCAGATCGCCTTGAATCCGGCCTCCTCGGCGATGCGCGCGCTGATGCCGTTATGGGCCTCGAGCAGGAACTCGAGCTCGCGGCTCGCGAGCAACTGGCGGAATTGAGCGGTCTTTTTCACCGCCGCAAGTCTAGCGGAGCGGGAACTCGCCTGCCCGGACGGACTGGACCTCAGCTCTTGCGGGCGGCGCGCCACTCCCCGGCCCAGCGGGGCATGGCATCGGGCGGCAGCGGCTTCGCATAGTGGAAGCCCTGCGCGAAGTCGCAGCCCATCGCGGCGAGCTCCCCGGACACCGTCTCGCTCTCGACGCCTTCCGCGACCACAACGAGGCCGAATGCGTGCCCGAGCGCGACGATCTGCTCGACGACTTTCCGGTCAGGTTTGCTCGCCAGCATGTTCATCACGAAAGACTTGTCGATCTTCAACTCATCCGCAGGGATTTCTCTCAGGTACGCCAGCGACGAATAGCCGGTGCCGAAGTCGTCGATGGATACGCGCACGCCGAGACTGCGCAGCTCCGTCAGCACATTGTGGCTGAGCTCACGGTCCACCATCAGCGCATTCTCGGTCACCTCGACGGTAAGTCGGGAAAGCTCGATCGAACTGGCGCTGGCGGCGTTCGTGATCACGTCCACGAGCTCGCGGTTGCGGATGATCGACGGCGTCACGTTGACCGCGACACCGAGCGATCCGAGCGATTTCGGCCACTCGTTCATCTGGCGCATCGCGCGCTGGAATGCGAACCGGGTCAGCGGATCGATCTGCCCGGTCATCTCGGCGACGTCGATGAAAATATCCGGCGGCACGTTGCCGGAGTCCGCGCGGTTCCAGCGCATCAGCGCCTCGGCACCGGCGATGCTCATGTCCGCGAGGGCCAGCTTGGGCTGGTAGTTCAGCATGAGTTCGCCGTGCTCGAGTGCATTGGCAAGCTGCGTCTCGAGGTTCCAGCCCGCGGCCAGCTGCTCCGCCTGCCGCGCCGTGTAAACGACAGTCGTCTGCGACGACTTCCAGGCTTCGAGCAGTGCGATCTCAGCGCATTGCATCAGCTGCTCGGAAGTGCGCGCATGCGCCGGGAACATGGCCATGCCGATCGAGAGGCGCACATTGGCGTGCTGGCCGCCGGCCGTGAGCAATTCCGAGCCGGTGCGGTGAATCTTGTTGGCGGTCAGGAGCGCATGGCCCTCGTTGCGCAGGTTCGACAGGACATAGACGAACTTGCGATCGCCGAGCCGGGCGAAGTAATCGCCGGGTCGGTTCACCTGGGACAGACGGTTGCGCAGCTCGTCGAGCATGCGCGTGGCATTGGCGGCCCCTGCGCTCGCAAACAGCTGCTCAACCTGGTGGACATACACGACCAGCACCGCGATGCCGAACAGGCGGCTTTCACGCGCGGCGAGCCGGTCGCGGATCGCTTCGAGGCAGTCCGCGTAGTTGCTGGTGGCCGCAGGGATGGGTGCCGGATTCGTCATTGCCAGGTCAGGATAGTACCCGGCGGATGACATTCCGGGGCCTGGGCGGCCGTGACGCGACGCGCAAAAAGCGCGAAAAATGCCTGCATCCGGCGGGCATTAGGCGGTTTTGCAGCGCGCAAACCAAGCACTTGCCCGCAGCGGATACGAAAAAAGGCCGGCTCGGGCGGAGCCGGCCCTGCTGTCAGCCACCGTGCCTCAGCGTATGGCCCGGATCACCACGCGCCGGTTGTTGGCACGACCTTCTTCCGTGTCATTGCTGTCGGCCGGACTCCCCTCGCCCTTGCCGGTGGCGTTCACGATCGACGCCGGCACGCCGGACTCGACCAGATACCCGCCCACCGCATCGGCACGACGTTGCGACAGAGCCTGGTTGTAGGCATCCGACCCGGTGCTGTCCGTATGGCCTTCGACGCCGACCCTGACCGCGGTGGCGACATCCGACGGCAGCCGCTTGAATGCGGCGACGACCTTGTCGAGTTCCGAGCGAGCACTGGCGCTCAGTGCCGACGATTCCGTTTCAAACTGCACACCGCGCAGCGTGAATTCGCGGAAGCAGCCGATCTCGTCGACCTGGATGCCTGCCGCCGTATCCGGGCAGCGGTCCTTGTCGTCGGTCACGCCGTCCTTGTCTGCATCACCCGGAGGCGGGGGCGGCGGCGGGGGCGGAGGTGGTGGTGGTGGTGGTGGCGGTGGTGGCGGTGGCGGCGCCGCAACCTGTCTCGGCGCGGGCGCCGGTTCTTCGCCGCCGAAGTCCTTGCGGAAGGTCAGGCCGATCGTGCGCGGCTGGTTCGTCAGGAAACCAACGCGCGCGACGCGTCCGCGTTCCTGGTCGAGCGCCAGCCTTGCGGTTTCGTCACCCACGTTATTGACGTAAACGGCGGCTTCCCAGTCATCGCCGCGCACGCCGAAGCGAAGATTGCCGATGTCATAGGAAGGCAACAGCGGATCGAAGGTAAATGACGAGATGGTCGGGTCACCGTAGGTCCGGATGTTGAACGTGCCGAAACCATCGGCCTGATCGCCCATCTGCGTGAAGCGGCTGCCGACGTGCTGGTAGCTGCCGGTAATGAATCCGTCGATCATCGCCGTCATCGGCCAGGTGTAGGTCGCGTTCGCCGCCATCTGGAACTCGGGCACCGACGGCAGCCGATTGCCCTCTTCGATGCCCGACAGGACGACGGGCACGCCGCCAGACAGCGCGGTGACGGTGGTGTCGACTTCGGCGCTGATGTACGTCGCCGAAATGCCGAAGTCGAAGCGGTCGGTCGGCTGCGCCGAAAGTTCCATTTCGATGCCGGTCGAGTGCGCCTCGGGCACATTGATCGCGATACGCGACGAACAGGTTCCGGCGAGCGCTGGCACCTGGAGGTCGTCGATGTCGGCGCGGAACACAGCGACGTTGAACTGGGCGCGGCCATCTGCGAAGCCGATCTTGGCTCCAAGTTCATAGTTCCAGAGTTCTTCGCTGGCGAAGCTCGGGCGGCCACCGTAATTCTCAACGTCTTCCGGCTGGCACAGGCCGAGGTTCAGCGGATCGTTGATTCCGCCGAGGCGGAAGCCCTTCGCTGCCTGGGCGTTCAATTGCACGTCGTCGCTGGCCTTGTAGGACAGCAGCACGCGCGGCAGGAAACCGTCGTCGCTGGTCGAACCGGGTCCATTGGTCGGTTCGTCCGGTCCGCCATCCGAGTCTGCGAACAGGCCAGCGAAGTACAGGTCACGGTCTTCGTCGTAGTCGTAATAACGGCCGCCCGCTGTGACCGAGAGCCGGTCTGACAGCTCGAGGGTGGCCTCGGCGAAGAACGCCATCTGCTTGAAGTCGTACGGGATCTGCGAGAAGAACGGATTATCCACCGGCGCGCCGAGCTCCGGGCTCGACACGCCGCAGGGACCGACGCCACCCGGGCAGAGCAGCGATTCCATCAGGGCGTCATATCCCGGCGTCGGCAGCGTCTGGCTGTAGTCGCGCGAGATGTCGCTGTAAAAGCCGCCGACCACCCACTGCAGGCGGCCATCGGTGTCGGAGGCGAGGCGCAGTTCCTGCGTGAACACCTCGACCGTGGTCGCGTCATTCAACGGCGAATTGAACCGAACCTGGCTGCCCGTTCCGCCGAGATCGAAGGTCACGCTGCCGGTGAGTTGCGAGGCGTCGCGGACGACGAGAATGTCGCGATCCGTGAACGAGCTGATCGACGTCAGCACCACGGCGCCGAGGTCGAATTCCATGTTGAGGTCCGCTAGCAGGAAGTCATCGGTGAACTTCTCCTGCAGCTGCGTGTACTGCTGGCGCTCGCCGATCACGACCGGCGTTTCAGTTGTCGTAAACGGGTTCGCCAGGATGTTCCATTCATCCATGCGGTTGAAGCCGTCCATGTCGACTTCCTGGTACATCACGCGCGGGGTGACCGTGATGTTCTCGGTTGGCTGGAAGGCGAACGCCAGGCGCGCGCCCTGGCGCGTACCGTCGTTCACATCGGAATCGATCGAGCCACCCGGCTGGATCGCGTCGATGTAGCCAGGAAGCTGGTTGTAGTAGCCGACGACACGCATGGCCGCGTTGTCGCCGATCGTCATGTTCATCATGCCGCGCAGGTTGCCACCTGTGCCGCCGCCATCAACGGAGTTGAAGCCGGCTTCCACGCTGCCGTAGTCGTCGATCATGTCGGGCTGGTTGCTGATGTAGCGCACCGTACCGGCGAGCGAGCCGGAGCCGAACAGCGTGCCCTGCGGACCGCGCAGCACTTCGACGCGATTGAGGTCATAGAGCTCGAGATCGGGCGTGAACAGCGACAGCGAAATCACCGACTCGTCAAAGTACACGCCGACCTGTTCCTTCACGCCCGCGAGGTCGCGGTCGATCTTGCCGGCGGAAATGCCGCGCATGCCGACCTGGCTCTGGCCGGGGCCGAGGTTCTGCACCGTGAGGCCCGCGACATTGCGCGAGACGTCCTCGATGTTCGTGATGCCGGCATTGCGCATCGCTTCTTCGGTGCGCGCGCTGATGGCGAATGGGACGTCTTGCAGGGATTCAGCGCGCTTGCGCGCCGTTACCGTGACTTCGCCGAGCACCGTCTGCGCGCTCGCGCTGTGCGCGATGGCAAGCGCCACTGCGGCGGCCACCAGGGACGTGGGTCGCGGCCGGATGATTCTGTTCATGTCGAGCTCCCGATTGCTGCCCGTTTCGCGGGCCTGTTGTACGCAAGAGTGTCTCTGCAATATGTAATTACCGCAAGTCCGGGGCAATCGTTGCGGCCGCGCCACGCGGAATGCGGGTGCCGGAAGGATGGTGGGCCCGCTGGGATTCGAACCCAGGACCAAGGGATTCACGTGCTCCCGCCGTTTCCGGCGGGCGCGGACTATCTCTTCACCCGCGGCGCGCGGCCACCGTTTGGGTGCGGGACGCTCTCGCCTGTCATCAAGGGCACTGAAGCCCTCAGGTAGTCTCTGCACCGTCCGGCGGTGTACCGCCGGCTTGGCTCAGGATTGCCATCAGCCGCTTTCGCGCTGGAAGGTTTCCCTGAATTCGTCCCGTCCACCCGATGTCTTCCGGCATCGGGGCACCTTTTTGCCAAAGATGAGTCCCCTGCTCTAACCGCTGAGCTACAGGCCCGTCGAAAGTCTAACAGCAGACCGCAGCGGCCCGCGTCGCAGGTTGCGAATCGTTCTCATTTGAAGCAGGTACCAGATGGAATTGAGAGAATGACGTCCTTTCCCGGCACCCCAATCATCCAGGAGCCGCCGATGACCGATCAGAAATTCTCGAGACGCCGATTGCTGCAGGGCGCGATCGCCGGCTTCGCCGCCGTGCCCGCCGCGACCCTCATCGCACGCAGCGCGCATGCGGCGGAACCGCTGTCGGAATCCGATCCGACCGCGAAGTCACTCGCCTACGTCGTCGATGCGAAGAAAGTCGACGCGAAGGCGAATCCGAACTACAAGCCCGGTCAGACGTGCGCGAACTGCATCCAGTACACGGGCAAGCCGGGAGCCGCCGAGGGTCCCTGCAACATTTTCCCGGGCAAGACCGTCGCGGCCGCCGGCTGGTGCAAGGTCTGGGTGCAGAAGCCCGGCACCAAAGTCGGCTGATTTTCCAGTTCAGTAGCGGTTCAGGCCGGCGGCGGGAGACTGTCGCCGTCGGTACCGGCTGCCGGCAGCAACCGTTCGAACCGGCAGACTGGGGTGCCTCGGGACGAAAGGACTGGCGGCGGCCGGGCCGGCTCACTGGCCGTGGCGCTGCAGCTGTTTCAGTATCCCCAAGCCGTGATGAGAAATCTCCGTGCGTGATCCCCGGTTTCCCGATCGCCAGCCAGAGACCCGGCGGCAAGATCCGGTCGGACCCCCGACTGGCGAACGACTGGAAAAAGCGCTTGCGGATGCCGGCGTCGCTTCGCGGCGCGATTGCGAATACGCGATCCGGGCCGGGCGCGTGCGCGTCAATGGCCGGCTCGTGCTCGAACTCCCCTGTCTGGTCGAGCCCGCGCGCGACCTGGTCGAGCTCGATGGCAGCGTCGTGGACATGCGCCGGCTCGGGCCCGGTCGTCAAAGCGGACGGCTGTACCTGATGCTGAACAAGCCGCGCGGCGTGATCTCGACGGCGCGTGACCCCGGCGGCCGCCCGAATGTCGTCGCCATGGTGCAGGCAGCGGTGCCTGCGGGCGAGCGCGTCTACCCGGTGGGCCGGCTGGACGCGGATTCGACGGGCCTCGTGCTGCTCACGAATGACGGCGAATTCGCGCATCGTCTGGCGCACCCGAGCCGCGGCGTCGCCAAGGAATATCACGTCTCCGTGCTGGGCGACCTGTCGGCGGAAGCGCTCGCCCAGCTCGGGCGCGGACTGTACCTCGCCGACCGGAGCTCGCCAGAGGGCGGCGCGAAACGCGCGCGACTCGAAAAGCTGCGCGTGCTGAAGCGGTTGCGGAATCGCCGGCGCGGCGACCTGTCGCTGGTATCGGTGACGCTGCGCGAAGGACAGAACCGGGAGATCCGGCGCCTGTTCGCCCGCGTCGGACTCAAGGTCAAGAGCCTCGAGCGCGTCGCGCTTGGCAGCCTCCAGCTCGGCCGGCTGCCGGCTGGTCACTTCCGGGCGCTGCGCGCCGAAGAGGTCCTGGCACTCAAGCGCGCCGTCAATCTCGGATAAGCAGGCCCATCCCGGTACACTCGGAAGTTCCGATGTGGGGGATTTGCCGATGCGCCGCCGGACCGTGTTTGCCTGCCTGGGGATGGCCACCGTCATTGCATTCGCGGAATCCCCGCCCGCTATTCCGCCCGAGGCGATCCGTGCCCATGTCGAGTACCTCTCCCACGACCTGCTCGAAGGCCGCGCCGCCGGCACGCGCGGCTACGATCTGGCGGCGCACTATGTCGCGAGCCGGATGCGGGCGACCGGCCTCGAACCCGCGGGCGACAACGGGGGCTGGATGCAGAGCGTGCCGCTCATCCAGGCGACTCGAAATCATGCGGCCTCGTCCCTCACGATTCGCGGACCCGACGGCCAACAACACCTGACGCCGCTCGACGATTTCATCGGCGGCTTTTACTTCAGCCAGTCCGAGAGCCGCGTGTCGGCGCCCGCGACCTTCGTGGGCTATGGGATTCACGCGCCGGAGCTCGGTCACGACGATTTCGCCGGCATCGACCTCGAGGGCCGCATCGCTGTCGTCCTGTCCGGCGCGCCCGCGAAATTCCCCAGCAGCCAGCGCGCGCATTACTCTTCGCGCTCGAAAATCGAGGGCCTGGTCGCGCGCGGTGCCGTCGGCATGGTCACCGTGGACACGCCGGAGGAAGAGACTCGCTCGCCGTGGACGCGGTCCAGGCAACTCTCGTGGAACCCGCGTATGCGGCTCACCGATGCCGCGGGCATGCCGGTCGATGCCTATCCGGAGATCCTCGGGTCAGCTTCCGTCAGCGCCGCAGCGGCGCCCAGGCTCTTCGCCGGCGCGACCGCGAGCGCGGACGAGGTCTTTGCCGCAGCGCGCGAAGCCCGTTTCAGTTCCTTCGAATTGCCGGGGGAAATCTCGATGGCGCTCGCGAACCGGCTCGAGCGGCTGCAGAGCGGGAATGTCGTCGGGCTGCTGCGCGGAAGCGATCCCGCGCTTGCCGGCGAATACGTCGTGCTGACCGCGCACCTCGATCACCTGGGTCGCGGCGCAGCTGTCGACGGCGACGATATCTACAACGGCGCGCTGGACAATGCCGCCGGCATCGCGATCGTGCTCGAGGCCGCGCGCGCGCTCGCCAGCTCGACGGTACGGCCGCGGCGCTCGATCCTGTTCGTCGCCCTTACCGCGGAAGAGCGCGGGCTGCTCGGGGCTTATTACTTCGCCGCGCACCCGACCGTGCCGCGCGCAGGAATCGTCGCCAATCTCAATACCGACATGCCGGAGGCGCTGTTCCCCGTCACCGGCATGATCCTGCTGGGTGAGCCGCATTCGACGCTCGGAGTCACGGCACGCGCGGCGCTCGCTGCTGAAGGACTGGTCGAGGTGCCGGATCCGACGCCCGAGGAAGTCGCGTTCGTGCGCAGCGACCAGTATCCCTTCATCCGGGCCGGTATTCCGGCGATCGTCGTGCGGCCCGGCGCCCTGTCCGCGGATCCGGCGGTGGACGCCAAGGCGCTGCAGCGGCAGTTCCGCCTGAATCACTATCACATGCCGAGCGACACCGTGGCGCTGCCTATCCACTGGCCGTCGCTCGCGAAGAACGCACAGCTTCTCGCCCGGCTCGCACGCGCGGTTGCCGATGCCGACGAACGTCCGCAATGGCTGCCCGGCGATTTTTTCGGCACGACCTTCGGCGCCAGGCGTGAGTGACGGCAGCCGGCGCATTGCTTTCTGGCTGCTGGCGGTCATCGCCTTCCTGATCGTCTACGGCTCGCTGTACCCCTTCGGCTTTGCCGGCGTCAGGAGTTCGGCTCCCCTCGAGTTGCTGGCGACGATGTCATTCGCGCGCACTACGCGCAGCGACACCGCCGCGAACGTGCTGCTCTACCTGCCGCTGGGCGCCTGCCTGACCTGGCTGCTTGCCGGTCGGCTCGGCGGGCTGGTCGCGGCGATCGTGGCGACGATTGCCGCCGCATCGCTGTCGTTCACGATCGAATTCGCCCAGCTCTACGAAACGCGGCGCGTCACGAGCCTGTCCGATGTCCTCTACAACTCGATCGGCGCTTTCGCCGGCGCGTGGATCGCGCTCGCCGTCGCGGCGACGCATCGGCGCATGCACACCTCCCCGTTCGCGGGATTCCTGCGTCATCCGCTCGCGACGGCATTGCTGCTGTCATGGATCTGCTACCGGCTTGCGCCATTTGCGCCGGTAATGGATCCGGGCAAATGGAATTCGGCATTCGCGCCCCTCGCAGGCCAGGGCTGGTGGTCGCTCGGCGAGATCCTGCCGCATGCGCTCGCCTGGCTCGTGCTGATGCCGGTCTGCGAGCGACTCGCGCCAGGGCGCCGGGCTGCGCTCGCGCTCGGCGCGATGGCCATCGTGCTCGCGGGCCGCGTACTGTTTGCCGGGTTGACGCTGGAGGCCGGCGAGATCGCGGGCATGGCGGCCGCATTCGCGCTCTGGTATCCGCTGTCGCAGCTGCCAACGGAGCGCGCGATCAGCCTGGTCGCCGCCGCTCTCGTCGCGCTGATCGCGATCCAGGGACTCATGCCCTTCGACTTCCAGGTCGAGCAGGACCGCTTCGCCTTCGTGCCCTTCGCCGAATCGCTGGCCCACTATCGCGCGACCAACCTCACCGACATGTTCCTGCGCTGCTTTCACGGCGGGGCGCTGGTCTGGCTGCTGGTGCGCAGCGGCCTGCCGGTGCTCGCCGCCACGGCGGTCGGCGCCGGGCTCATTTTCTCGGTGGAAGTGCTGCAAACCTGGTTGCCGGGGCATCGCGCCGAGATTACCGACCCGCTGCTCGCGCTCGTTGCCGGCGGGCTCATCGCGGTGTTCGAACGCGGCCATGGCTGGCGGTGAGCGATTTCGCCCGCCGGACGGAACATGACCCGGGAACGATGGTCTATCGTTTCAGCATGATCCGGGGGCTCGCCGTCCTGCTGTTGTCCGCCGTCGCGGCCCCGTTCGGGGCGGCCGTCGCCGAAGTCTTGCCCGCAGCCGTTCCACCAGCGCCCGCCACAAGCACCCCGACACCGCCGGAGCAGGCCGCTTCAGCGCCCACTGCCGCTTCCGGAGCGGCTGGTGTTGCCCCAAGCGGCGCCCCGGGCGAACCGGAAAGCAGCCCACCACTCGACCCGCGCATGGAGGCCTACGACCAGTTCCGGGCACTGTACGAAACCGCACGCTTCGAGGAAGCATTGCCTTACGCGAAGCGCATCGTCGAACTGTCCGAGGTGGATCCGGACCGCGATCACGAGCTGCCGATCGCCTACAACAACCTGGGCGCCACGCAGCTGAAGCTCAGCGATTACGCCGCAGCCGAGGCGAGCTACCACAAATCGCTCGAGCTGCTGGAATCGACCCATGGCATCTCCTCACGCCGCCTGATCGTGCCGCTCGCGGGCCTCGGCGCCGTGTACTCGGCGCTCGACCAGCATGCGCTGGCCGCGGAGCTGTTCGCGCGCGCGCTGGCGGTCAGCCGCCGCGCCGAAGGCCTTTTCAACCTGGAACAGTTGCCGCTGATCGAGCAGGCCGCCGACAGCCGTTACGCGATCAACGATTACGGCGGTGTCGAGCGCGAGCGCATGTATGCGATCAAGGTCCTCGAGCAGAACTACGGCTATGCGGACGCGCGCACGCTGCCAGCCGTGCTGCGGCTGGCCGAGTTCTACGAGTCGCTGCAGGAATTCCCGGCAGCGCGCGGGCTGTACCTGCGCGCGCGCAACGTCGCCCTGCAGGAAAGCGGGGGCTACAATGTCGCCGCAGTGCGCGCGATGATCGCGATCTGCCGCACGCATCGCATGCAGTACACGATGGATCCGGACTCGCTGGACGACGACATCCCGGTGCGGGATCCCATCAGCGGCCAGCTGGTCGGGCGCATGTACCGTACGTCGCGCGTGCCGGCGCCCGAGGCCGACCGCGCCGGGCTGAAGTCAGCCGAACAGGCGGTCGAGATCCTGCGCGCCGCCGAGGACCCGCCGAAGGAGCTGTTCGCGGAGGCGCTCACCGAGCTCGCCGACTGGTACCAGGCGACTTCGCGGTCGCACCAGGCGCTGCCGCTCTATGCCGAAGCATCAACGCTGTACTCGACCCACGGGTTCACGGGCAAGGGCAATCCGCTCATCGCGCCGCGCATGATTTTCTACCGGGCGCCGCTCTCGTCGAAGCGCGGCGTCGGCAACGTGACCGGCGAAGTGGTCGTCCGCTCGACGGTCTTCAGCTTCGCGGTCACGGATACCGGCAACACCACGGGCATCCAGGTGGTGACGACCGACATGGAAGACGGCCAGCTGTCGCAATCGCGCCGCGCGCTGTCGAAGGCGATCTACAGCCCGCGCTTTGTGGACGGCAAGGCGGTCGCGACCGAAGACGTCCAGTTCACCAGCGACTGGTACGAGCAGCACCAGCCGCCTTCCTCACCCTCCGTCTCGGCTTCCGCCTCAGGGGGGTGACGACGGCGCCGGTGCAGTTGCCGGCGGCGGCGCGACGGCAGGCGACGTGTCGGACACCGGCGATATCAGCACCGAGGGCGTGCCCGGCATGGGATTCGCCGGGTTGCGCAGCAGCAACCGCACCGCGTCCTGATCCGTCAGCTCGACCGCGACCTTGGCGCCGGCATCGCGCATCGCGCGCTGCGTCGCGATCGCGAGCGGTTCCTTGCTCGCGAGCGTGCGCGCTTTCTCGCGTCCGTACCCGGTGTAGGTGAACGAATCGACGCGGCCGCCGCTGCCATCATAGAGCGTCAACAGATAGCGGATCGTCACGACGAAGGCTTCGCCCGCGACGTCCTTCGGAGTCAGGAACGAGAATTCCTCGAACTTCGGCTCCAGCACGAACAGCAAGGGCGGGCGGATGTCCGCGATCGACGTGGGATCCTCGACCTCCACGAGCTCGGCAAACATCGCGCCCAGCAGCCAGTTGAGATTCGTCACGTGCGCGGGGCCGAGCGTCACCTCATAGTCGATCTGACTGCGCGTCTCCTTGTGCACGTACTCAGCGAACTCCTTCGAGTAATGAACACCGACACGAACCGGCAGCTTGTCGATCAGCGGCGGCGGCAGCTGCGCCTGAGTCGTCAGCTTGGTCGCGGTGCAGCCGGAAAGCAGCAGCACGACGAGGGTTCCGGCGAATACCGGGCAGTTGACGTGAAATTTCATCAGTTGCTCCGTCGCATGGCTGCGGACTGGCCTTCCGGAAGGCCGACGAACACGCCGCCGTTCCTGGCAGACAGTATGCGCATCAGGGTCGCGTAGCGCATGCTCGTGTGCTGGGGATACTGGCCGGGAATCGGGAATCCGAGCGAGTGGATGCGCACCAGCCGTTCGCTCGAGCCGGTCGCGCGGTTGATGCGGTCCACGGTGTCGACCACTTCCTGGATCGACGGGCCGGTGAACTCGTCACCGAATACGTAGATGCTGATCGGACGGTCGCGGGCCCAGAAGGTGCGGACCGCGGCGATGATGCCCTCGGCCGGGCTCGAGTTCGAGAACGCCTGCCAGCGGCGGAACCGGTCGAGGATCGCCTTGCGCCTGGCCGGCGAGTCCGGGATCCACTTGCCGCGGTATTCCGTGAACATGTATCCGCCCTCGTCGTCCATGACCTGGATGCCCTTGAGCTTCGGGTAGATGTTCAGCACCTCTTCCATCTTCCGCTCGGCGTAACGCCAGTTCTGCGTCTGCATCGAACCCGAGGTGTCGACGATGAAGATCACGTACTCGCTGTCGATCGGCACCCCGGCGACCGGCTGGTTGTAGACCTGGCGCCGGCCCTCGGTCTGCAGCTGGCGCGTCTCGTTGATCAGTGCACGGCGGGCATTGGCGAGCGTCTCGGTCAGTTTCTTCAGCGCATCCTCTTCGCCGGTACTCGCCTGGTGTTTGCCCTCGATCGAGGACAGGTCGCCGCGCAGCCGCGCCAGGCGCCGCTGTTCCTCGGACAGCTGTTCGATGCGGGCGCGCAGTTCGCGTTCGAGCACCAGCGCCATGCCGCGGATGTCGAAAATCTCGCGCTCCATGGTCTTGATCTGCGCATCGAGGTCCACTTTCGCCTGCTCGAGCTGGATCGGCTCGCCGAACTCGTTCAGCACGAGCAGCAGGATGATCGCGCCGAAGCCGCAGCAGATGCAGTCGAGGAACGACATGCTGAAAGTCTCGGTGTCGCGGCGCGTGCGGCGCTTCATGGCCAGTCCTTCGCCGGGCTCAGGAAGCCGCCGCCGGTCGAGCGCGCGAGACGCCAGAAGTAGATCGGCGCCGCCGGGTCGCCTTCCATCGGCAACAGCACGATGCTGATGGGCGGCGGCGAGCCGGGCAGCGACCGGACGGCCTCCTTCATCAGCTCCTCGCGCTGCTCCATCGTCACGAGCGTGCGCATCAGCGGCGGCTTGTCGCCCTGGGTCGGCAGGCCGTCCGTGACCAGGATGACGTTGTCGGGGGCCGGCTGCAGCGTCCGGATGACGGCAAACGCGTTCTGCAGGCTCGAGCCGCCGGTCGGCGCGGTGGCGCGCAACGACTGCAGCGCCTGCTCGATCTGGCCGGCGTCCTTGACGCTGAGCCAGCGGCCCGCGCTGCCTTCGACCAGGGCGCGCGGCGCGGTGTCGAATGCATAAAGCTGGAACTGCGTGGTATCCGGCAGCCGCGACGCGATCCAGTCGACCGTATTGACCGCCTGCTGCCACTTGGCCGAGGCGATGCGCCGCTCCGAGGGCATGTTGCGCAGGCGGATGATGTTGACGAGCGTTTCGTCCAGCATGCTCGCCGAGGCGTCTACCAGCACCAGCACGTGTCGGCCGTCCACGCGCAATGTCACCAGCTGTTCCTGGTCATCCACGCGCGCTCGGCTTTCGCCGGCTTCCGGCGGCGCCCGCTCCTTCAGCCGCTGCGTGCTCTCTTCCAGCGACTTCAGGTCGGCCTTCAGGCGCTCGAGGCTCTCCCGGCGCGCGAGCGTGTCGTGCTCGAAGCGCGCGAGCTCCTCCTCCGTCAGCTTCAGCTTGTCGAGCATCTCGCGCGAAAGACCTGCGGCGCGCACCGTGCGGTCCTCGGTCGACTCCAGGGCGTTGCGCAGTTCCGCGAGATGTTTGTAGCCGTCCAGCACTTCCTGCTCAAGCTTCCGCGACTCCGCCGACAGGTCCGCGCTTTCCTTGATGCGATAGAGCCCGGCCTGGGCGCTGATGATGGTGTAGAACAGGACGACGGCGCCGAAACCGCAGGAAATCACGTCCAGGAAGGACATGCTGAAGGTCTGCGTCTTGCGCTGGCCCATCGCGATGCCCTACCCGACCGCGACCAGCTCGAGCACGATGCCCGGCGAGCCGACGCGCAGACGGTCCCCGGCACCGAGCGGCAGCTCGCCGTCCACCCGTTCGCCATTCACGAAGGTGCCGTAGCGACTGTGATCGCGCACGACGACCTGGCCATTGCTGCGGACCAGCGTGCAGTGCGAGCGCGAGATGCCGGCCCCCGCGCCGCCGAGTTCGATGCGCCGGCCGGCGCCCACTCCGAAACCGATCACCAGCGGCTGCTCGTCGATCGCATGCGCCCGCCCGTCCAGGATCACGTGGGTCGCGCGCGTGGCGGATCCGGAGCGGCGGCCACCGCTCGCCGCGGGGTGGCTGCGCGAAAGCGCGGCTGCGAGCGCCGGTGGCTCAGCCGGTCCGATCTCTACGGCGCGGGCCGCTGCCGCGGCGGCGGCCGCATACTCCGGCAACACGATCTGCTCGAGCCCCGGCAGCGACGCGAGACGCCCGCCGAGCGCGGGCAGGCGCGCCGCGCGCGCGGACAGCGCGAGCGTCGTGACTTCATCCGCGCGGTGGCCCGCGTGCACGAGTTCCGCCAGCTGGGCGTACCAGGCTTCGGCCGCCAGCGTGAACTGTTCGCGGCGCAGCGGCGCAGCGAAGGAGCCCGCATCCGTGTCGATTGCGACGTCCACCGACTCCCGGTCCGACATCGCGGCCAGCCATCCGGGAAGGCGCTCATAGAGCTGCTGCTCGGTCGCCGCCTGGTGCAGCGGATCGAAGCGCGTGCGCCGCACCATCGCCTCACTGACGAGCTGGGCCCAGGCCGTGTATATCGCCTTCAATCCGGCGCGCGGTGCGATCTCGATGCGCCGGCGGCGTAATACCGTCGCACCCTGCATCTCGGTCAGCACCGCCTGGTGCAACTGCACGTCGAGATGCTTCACCGAGACGCGCGCCGGCAGGTCTGCGCAGGCGGCGACCGCCGCATCGACGACGCCCGCGACCGGTATGCCGACGCGACGTGCGATGCCGAGCAGGAGCCCGACCTGGTGCAGACGCATCGAACCCGGCACCGCAAACACCACGGAATCGCCCTCCTCGGCAATCTCCTTCCACAATGACGACAAATGCGCGTGCGCGAGATCGGCATGCGACAGCGGCGGATTGCTGCCCGCGAGCGATTCGGTCGAGAGATCCGACCAGAAGCGGTCGCTGGTGAGCACCGGCTGCAGGCGCGCGGCGGCCACGGCCGGCGTGCCCACCAGCAAACCGGCCGGGTCCAGCAGCGCGACGCCCGGGCTAGGCGCGGCGGCCGCGCTGTCCCGCACGGCGATAAGCGCAGCGTCCACCACTTCGATGCCGATGGTGGCCACCGTCAGCGCACCTGCAGGTTCCGCAGCACGCGGTTGTCGAGATAGGTCTCAGCGTCGAGCACGAAACGCTCCTGCGCGAGCTGCAGGTTGTGCAGCAGGAACATCAGCAGCAGCGACAGCATCAGCGCGACCAGCGTGGAATTGAACGCGACGCCCAGGCCTTCGGTGACGCCCGAAATGTCGCCCGTTACCGCCTTGTGCGCCTCCGCGAGGGCGTTGCCGATGCCGCGCACCGTGCCGATGAAGCCGATCGCCGGGATCGCCCAGGCGATGTAACGGATCATCGACAGTTCCGAATCGAGGCGTTCGGCCTCCGCCGCGCAGACCGCGTGGCCCGCTTCGGACACGTCCTGGACGTTGCGCGTCGCGCCGAAGCGCGCGAGCGCCGCCTTGGCCGCGCGCACGATCAATGACTGCTGCTGCGGGCCCGGCAGCGACTCGAGCTGACGCACGTACTCGCGCGTGTCTTCCGGCAGGATGCGCATGCCTTCCGGCACGCGCACCGGATCCTGGTCGAGCTGTTCCCGCTCACGCTGGGTCGCGATGGCCTTGTAGCCGATCATCGCGAGCGCCCAGATCATCAGGATCACGCAGCTCTCCTGCTCCCAGTCCTTCATGATCACGAACAGCGAGCGTTCCGGAACGTAGTTGGGATCCTTGCTCATGCTTTCCGTCTGGACGGCCAGCACCGCCTGCGCGTTCGGCCGCACCCAGGTCGCCCAGACGGTCTGGACCACGATCACCGCCGCGAGCAGCGCGCCGAGGCTGAACAGGAATTCTTTCGGATAACGGGTCTTCATGGGGCCCCTCAGATATCGATCGGGAACGAAACCGGAAAGTCCGCGCGGACTTTCTCGGTCGGATTGAATCGCGCGGGCGGCGGCCCGGCGGGCGCGGCATCCGCCGGCAATGGCGGCAGGGTTTCCTCATCCTCCGCCGCTTCCGCTTCCGGATCCGTCCCCGGTTCCGGCGGCGGTGCCGGTTCCGCGGCGCCGGGTTCCATGGGCGCCGGGTCGCCGGGCGCAGGCGCCGTCGGCGGGGTCGCGTCGGAACGCGGCGGCGCGTCGGTTTTCGGCGGCTCGATGGCCGCCGCGGATGCGACGGCAAGCAGCGCTGCGACAATAATCAGTCTGCGCATGGCGTCACTCCGCATAACGCGCGATCCGGAAACCAAGATCCGGGCGCGCGGCATTACCTGAATCGCGCGAGGCCGTGCGTAGTTCCGGAATCTTGCCGGTGAGCCAGCCGGCACCGCGGATGACGTAGTTGTTGCCGGCGCGCGGACCGACCGGATCCGTCGAGACGTGCTCGGGGCCGACGACATAGATGGAATAGCGGTCGGTCGTCCACTCGAGCACGTTGCCGCCGAGATCGTGGATCCCGAGTGGGTTGGCCGGATAGCTGCCGACCGGCGCGGCCACCCGATAGCCGTCTTCGTAACCGGATATTGTCACCGGCGTGAGGTAGATCGCGGTGGCGTCGCCCCAATTGCCCGAGCGCGCCGGCACGGGAAGGCCATCGCCCCAGGGATACTTGCGGGTCGCCTGGCTGCCATCGAAACGCGCCGCGAATTCCCACTCGGCCTCGGTCGGCAGCCGGTAGCCCGTATTAACGGGATCGACCAGCTCGAACCGGCCGCCACGCTGGGCATAGGCTTCCGGCAGGCCGTCGCGCTTCGACAGCCAGTTGCAGAATGCCGCGGCATCCTGCCAGGTGACGCGCGCGACCGGCTGGCGGTCGAGGTCGAGCGATTCGTCCTTGAAGATACCGGACAGGTGCTCCGCACGGAACTCGCGGAACTCGCGATTCGTCACCTGGAAACGCGACAGGTAGAACGGACGCTGCAGCACGACCACGCGCTCGGTTTCGTTCGAGCGGCGCCCTGGCTCGCGGCGCGCGCTGCCCATCGTGAAGCGCCCGCCCTTGACCAGCACCATTTCCTGGCCGAGGCCGGTGCTGCGACGCGCGGGCATCGCCGCGGTGCGCGCTTCGCCCGCGGTGCGCAGCGTGTACTCGATGAGCTGCGGCTGGCCTTCGCGCGGCGTGACCGTCGCACGGTAGCTCTCGAGCCCGGGCTTGCGGACTTCAATGACGTGCGGCGCCGCCGGCAGCGACAGCGTCTGGTTGTTCGCCGGCCCGCGCGACGCGCCGTCCACGTAGAGCAGTGCATCGGCGGGCTCGCCGCGCACGCGGATTTCTCCGAGCACCGGCGTCAGGTCGAATGCGAGGCGCCGCTCGGCGCGGCTCTCGATGTTCACGGTCTCGGACGCCGGTGCATGACCCGCCAGCGTCAGCAATACTTCCTGCGGCATGCCGGGCGGTACGCCGATCGAGAGCGGCGTGCGGCCGCGATAACTGCCGCCGATGCTGACATCGGCTCCGGCCGGACGGCTCGACACGACGAGCCGGCCATCCGGCATGCCGAGCTCGATGGGGCCGACCACCTGGGGCTCGCCGGCATTGACCGTCAGCGGACCCTCGAAGCGGCGAAATTCCGGATGCAGCAGCGCGAGCGTGTAGCGGCCGGCGTCGAGTTCGGTCTCGAGCGGCGTCCGCCCGAGCTCCTGGTCGTCCGCCCAGACGGTCGCGCCTTCCGGGATGCTCGTCACCGTCAGCTTTGCGAACAGCGGCGCGAGCGTGACCGCGAGCGGTTGGACCTCGCCGGCGCCTGCAACATCGAAGCGGATCTGCTGCTCGGCGTGGCGCGGCGCCGCGATGGTGAGCTCGCGCGTGCCGGCCGGCAGTTCGAATGTACCTGGCAGCACGCCTTTCGGCACGCCGTCCACCGACAGCGTTCCGGCAACGCCGCCGGTGTCGATCGCGACACGGCCCGGCAGGCGCTCGAGGGCGACCACGATGCGCTGGCCCGACTCGTTGCCAACGGTGACCGGCAGGACCGCCGACGCAAAGCCCTCGGCCGCAACCGCGAGCTGATAGGCGCCCGGCGGCACCAGGTAGCGCCCGCGGAATCCGAAGTCGAAGGCCGTGCCGTCGAAATCGACTTCCTCCGGCGTCACGCCGGCACTCGTCGTGACTTCGACCGAGGTGGCGGTCAGCAGGAATCCGAACACGACGATAACCGCCGCGACCGCGGCCCACACCAGCGGCTTGCCCCAGTGCCGTTCGACGGGTTTGCGGATCGCTGCCCGGCTGCGCGGCTCGTAATCGACGATCTCGATGGGCAGCCGGTCGTCGCCCGCCTCCGCGGCGCCGCCCGCGCGGCCTTCGAACTGCGGCGGCCGCGTGACGTTCGCGACGCCGCCATGACGCACGACAATGGTCGGGCGCCCGCCCCGATTCTCGAGCGAGATCGCGACGCCGTCGAGCGCGGCCTTGCCTGCGCCGGGCTCGGATGTGATCGCGAGACCGCCGGCATCGACCGCGACGCGCGCGCGCAGTTCGCCGGGGCGGCAGCCGGGAATCACGACAGCCGCGCCGGGACCGCCGACCGTGAGCGGCAGTTCGGACGGCGCGAGCGGCCGTTCACCGAGCGGATCGTCGAGCCACAGTTCCTTCAAATCGGTTCCTCGCAACGCACCACCACCACCGGTGCCGCAGCGCCCGGCGGCAGCACGACTTCCCGCCGCACATCGCGAAATCCGTTTCGAGTGCCCACTACCGTGTACTTCCCGGGCAGCAATTCCACATCGCGCTCGGAAAACCTCCCGTACTGGCCGACGCGGTAGATCGCGACCTGCGTGACGCCATCCGACCGCAACCGCAGCTTGACCGGCGTTTCCGCGGCCGCGGCCAGCCGTTCCAGTTCGCGCGCCGCCGCCGCCAGCCGTTGCCGCGGATTTCCGGCCGCGGCCGCGGTTGCCAGCAGGTTACGCGCATCCGCGCGTCCGGCCGGGTCCCACAGGCGCTGCGGTTCCCTGTTCAGAGCCTCGATGCGGCGTTGCAGTTCCGCTCGCGGCGCTGTCCGCTCGATGCCTTCCCGGGCCGATTCTAGTGAGGATTCGAGTCCGGCGGCTTCCCGCCACGCTTTCAGGGACTCGTCCCAGCGTTCCTCGGCCTCGGCACTGCGTGCGCGGGCCTCCAGCATGCGCAGCGCCGCCGCCTTCTGGCCCTGGTCGAGCGAGGCGATCGCTTCGCGCGCTTCCACCGAGCCCGGGCGGAGCGCGAGAGCGGACTGGAATTCGCGGCGGGCCGCATCGTTGCGGCCCTGCGCGAGATCGGCAAATCCGCGCGACATCGCCGCCGCATAGGCTTCGCCCGAACGGCGCGCGGCGAGCCGCGCGAGGCCGTCCTCTGCGCTCTTCACGTCAGGATCGAGTGCGAGCGCACGGCGGAATCCTTCTTCCGCGGCGGCGAGGCGGCCGGTGCTTTCGTCGGCGACCGCCGCGTCGACGATGGCGAATGCCTGGTCCCGTTTCGCGGCACGCGCGATACCGGCTTTCGCGTCCGCGTTCGCCGCGTCGATCGCGAGCGCGAGTTCGAAAGCATCGCGCGCGGGTGCGGTTTTTCCGGCGGCGAGCGCTGCCTGCCCACGCTGCAGCGTTTCCTTCAGCGACGCCGGCAACTGCTGCTCGAGCGCCGCCAGTTTTTCGGAGCCGCTCTTCCAGCCGGCCGCCGCTTCCGGGTATCTCTCGGCAGCGTAGCGATCGGCGGCCTGGGCGCCCGCGTCGCGGGCCTCGGCGAATACGGCCGTAGCCCAGCGCGCTGCAGCGCGCGCATCCAGAGCCTTGAATGCGGTCTCGAAGGCCGTTCGTGCGGCCTCGGCGTCCGCGCGCGCGGCGATGCGCTCCGCTTCGGTCTGCTCGCGCGCCTGTCGCGCCTGGCTCTGGCGTTCGGCCTGCGCACGCGCGTCGGCCGCGATGCCGTTGTTTTCCCCGGAGAAGCGCTGCGGCAACCAGATGACGGCAGCGATCGCGATGAGCGCGGCGGCGGCGATTGCAACTGGAATCAGGCGGCGGCTGCGAGGTGCGGCGCGCGCCGGATCCGGCAGCGCATGCGCGAGCGGCTCCATGATGCCGCCCTCGCCAGTGGCGGCCGCCGCGAGGCGCGTTCGCACGTCGGCGGCGCTCGCCGGGCGTTCGCGCGGCGACTTCGCGAGCAGGCGCAGCGCCAGCTCGCGAACGCCGACCGGAACGACGCCGCGCGGCACCAGCGGCGGCACCGGCTCGTGCAATACGAGGTCGCGGGTGATTTCGGGGTAATAAGGCGGATGGCCGGCGATCAGTTCGTAGAGCAGCGCGCCGAAGGCATAGAGGTCGTCGGCGGGCTGGGCGGCTTCGCCGCGCAGCTGCTGCGGGCTCGCGTTGTAGGGCGAGCCACCCGCCGGAACGCGCGCGCCGGTTTCCGTCGCGAGCGCGAAATCGGACAGCCGCGCGCGGCCCCCGGCGTCAAGCAGGACGTTGCTGCACTTGAGGTCGCGGTGCACGAGCCCCTGCGCGTGCAGCGCCTCGAGCGCGGCCGCGACCTCGTCCGCGTGGCGACTCCAGCTTTCGAAAGAGCGCCCGCGGAACTGGCCGAGATCGCCGCCCGGCATGTATCCCATGACGATGAACACGCGGCTGTCGAATTGCAGCACTTCGTGTACGGGCACGAACCAAGAGGGATCGCATCCCTTTGGCGTAAAGGGCGTAAAGGGGACGCAACCCTTTACCGCGGCATCGCCAAAGGGTTGCGTCCCCTTTACGGAGCCGTCTTCGTCGTCGAGGATTTTGAGCGCGACGTGTTCGCCGCGCTCGCGGTCATCCGCGAGCCAGACCTCGGCGGTGCCGCCGCGGCCCAGGCGGCGCATCAATACGAACCGGGCACCGAGTTCGAGCCCGGGTGTCAGTTCGACCATAGAGGCTCAACCCGCGCCGCTTGTCTGCTTCGTGGGCGCAGTCGTGTCCGCGGTGGGGGCCGTCGGGATGAGTCCGGTCTCTTCCCGGTAGAGCTCGTGCAGCAGGCGGCGCCATTCGGCATATTGCTCTTCCGCGGTGCCTGTCAGGCGCAGCGTGCGGCCCTCGACGTCGACGACGAGCGGCGCGGCCTCGACCTGGAACGAGCCGGAGATTTCCTTCAGCGACTCGGTGTGGATCTTCGCCTCTTCGCGCTTGCGGTAACCGCTGACGACCGCGGCCACGCCGCCCGCGACGCCGCCATAACGCGCCATGTCGGCGACACGCGAGCAGTTGCTGCCGCTCGCGCAACTGTCGGGGATCAGCACGGCCGCGGCGACCGCGGCGGCGCCCAGGATCATGCGGTTGCGCGCCTGCGCTTTCAGTTTCTCTTCCGCGATGATCTCGTCATAAGTGTAACGGCGCCAGCCGGTGTAGGGTTCCTCGAGGCGCTCGCTGAAGGCCGCGTAATTCTCGCTGACCGTGTCGATCATCCCGTAATCGCGCTCGCGGATCTGCTTGATGCGTTGCAGCAGTACGTCGTCGTCTGCCGGCAGGCGCAGCACCTTGTACTCACCAGACTTCGGATGCTTCTGGAGGTACTGGCTGAAGGCGACCGGAGCGAAGTCCGCGGCGAAGCGCAGCTCGCTGACGCGACGAATGTTCGAGAGATCCGCGCCCGAGCGCTCGGCCCGCGCGGCGAGCAGATCGTCCGCAATCGCGACGTAGACGTTCTCGAACGGGTCGCGCCCGGAGGTATAGCCGTCCTTGTACGCGCGCGTATCGGCCGTGCCTTCATACTCGCGATCGGCGTACCAGACCTTTCCGGTCGCATCCCGCACGGTTACTTCGAGCTTCAGGTAGGCGCCGTTCGATTCGACGATGATGCCGTCCACCGTGACGTCGAAGGAATCGACCGAGGTCGGCACCACGCGCGCCGTGCCCCAGTGGCCGGTGTCTTCCAGCGTGTCGCGCAGCTGCATCGCGAAGTAGCGCGCCTCGGCGCGGCGGATCTCGGGATAGATGCGCTCCTTGTCCGCGAGATCCGGGTCTTCCTCGACTTCCTTCGGTATGCCCGGATCGAAGATGTGCACGCCGACGTCGAGCAACTGCTCGGCCGGAATCTCGGTCGTCGCCTGCGTCGCCTGCAGGATCGGCAGCGGCCGGGTTTCCTTTACGCAGCCGGAGGCGACCAGCGCCAGCGCCCCAACCAGCCACAGAATGTTCGGTCGATTCATGCCCACGGTTCCCCGCGGAGCGCCCTTCAGCGCCCCTTCTTGTAACGACGGTATTCCTCCCAGAGCGCTGCGCGCAATTCCGGGTCCGTCTCCGTCATGGCCGCCTCGCGGATCTGCCGCGCGACGATGTCGTCATCCTGACCGTCCGGGATATCCGCAGGTATCGAAGAGGGGCCCCGGCCGCCCGCGCCGCCACCGCCCACGCCACCCTGCTCGGCGGGTTCGGAATCGCCACCATCCGCCGTGCCGGTACCGGTATTGCCCTTGCTGGTCGATTCGAGGCCACCCGGCGCCTTGGGACCATCGCCGCTGGTATTGCCACCCTCTCCGGATTCTCCGTCTTCGGCGCTGCCCTCGCCATCGCCTGGCTCGCCGGTGCCCGTTGCACCCGCCGCCTCGCGTTCCTTGGCGATCGCCGCCTGCGCCGTGCGCACCGCCTCGTCAAACGAACCGAATGTTTCGTCCAGACGCCGGCCGATCTCCGCGCCGCGGTTGCCGCTGCCCGGCCCGGCGGGGCCTGCACCCGCGCCCTCGGTTCCGGCGCCGCCGGGCGCGCCGCCTTGCGGACTACCCGCGCTGCCGACGCTGCCGGCAGATCCGCCGGCCGTCGCCCCGCCGGCCGGTTCGCCACCGCCCGGTGTACCGGCTGCCGGCGCGCCACCGCTGGGGCCGTTCGAGCCCGGAAGTCCGCTGCCGCTCGAGGTGCCCGTGCCCGCAGCGCCCGGCTCACCGCCACCGGGCGTTCCAGTTCCCGACGTGCCCGGCTCGCCTGATCCCGGCGTTCCGGTGCCGGTGCCAGGCACTCCCGGCATCCCGGGCATTCCCGGCATTCCACCCGGCAGCTTGCCGGCCTCGATGCAGACCTCCACGTCGGTGCCGGCTTCATCGGTGACATCGTCGCCGTCAACGTCGTCCTTGCTGATGCAGGGCCTGCCGTCCGGGGTGGTACCGGTCGGGCCGGCGCCGCCGCTCGATCCCTGGCTATCGGACTGCGCGCCGCCGCCGGCGCTGCCGCCCTGGCCATCGGTAGAGCCGCCACTCGAGCCACCCTCCTCACCGGGCATGGGAATGGGTGCAGGCGTGCCGCTGCCGGAACCGTCGCTCGGAAACTCGGAAGTCGATCCGCCGCCGGAATCGCCGCCACCCGATGAGCTGCCGCCACCGGCAGATCCGCCGCCGGTCGAACCGCCGCCACCCGAAGACCCGCCACCACCGGATGAGCCCCCGCCCGATGACCCGCCGGAAGATCCGCCGGAAGATTCGCCGCCACTCGGCGCGCTGGTCGGCGATTCCGGCCGCGAGGCCGAATTCTGGGTCATGCAGCCCGCCAGCAGGCTGAGCGCCGCGGCGGTCGCAATGGCAGGTAACAATAATCTGGAATTCATACTCGTTCTCCCGACCGGAACCGCGCACGCGCGGGACCGGCAAAGGGACCCCGTCCTGGAATCTTGGAAAGCCGCCCGAACCGATGGTTCACCGTGTTTGGGCGGGTTCTGCCATCAGCCGCCTTCGCGAACGACCGAAGGATCGTCGCCGCGCAGGAACGAACCCAGCTGCGTCGCCAGGCGATCGCAGGCCGTGCCCTGCACCCGCGCGATGAAGGGCAGCGGCAATACGACACCGACGAGCGCAGACGTGCCGGTCACATTGGTCGAAACCGAACCAGCGGTCTTCGCCGTATTGATGTCCCAGACGACCGCCTGGTAGTCGGATTCCTTCTCCCACCAGCCAAAGCCGATGCAGCCCCCGCCGCCTGGACCGAGCGTGCAGGTCAGGCTGCCGCCGCTGTCGATCTGGCGCGTCGCGCCATCGACCCAGATCAGATACCGCACGCCGCTTTCCGCCATGCGATCCGCAACGACGTCGCGCGCGAGAAGCTTGGTCACGCCTTCCGGCCGCTGCGGCGCAGTCGAAGGCTCGAGCCATGGAAACATCGAATCAACGAATGCGTCGTTCGCGACGACCTGGATGCCGGTCGTCTTGCTCATCTTGTCGCCGACACAATCCATGAAGTCGTCTTCGGCCGTGATGCCTTCGACGTGCGGTTTCGCGAGCAGCACGACGGCTTCGTGCGCCTCGATGTTGGTCGCGCTATTGCGGTCTTCCTCGAGCCGCGCAGTCATGCAGCCGGTGATCAGCAGCAGCGTGGCAGCGCCGGCGCCCGCCTGACGCATCGACCGAAGGTTCTGGCGCGTCATGCGGCGGCTCCCTGTCGTGCGATGGATTTTCGATTCGAGTATACGCCGCGACTACCACAGTTCCATCTGACCTGGGTTCCGGCTTGGCGGGCGGAAAAAAGCGATCGAGAGCGGATTGCCCCGGTGCTTGCCGAGGCCCGCGCGACGGCAGCTTTCGTCAAATCGCCGGCGCAGCAGCTCGGCCCAGGGCCCGTGGCCCCGCATGCGGTGCCCGAAGCGCGGATCGTTGTCGCGGCCGCCACGCAGTTCATGAATGCGGCTTCTGACGCGATTGGCGCGGTCCGGGTAGTGCGTATCGAGCCATTCATAGAACAGGTCCCTGACTTCTCCGGGCAGGCGCAACAGCACATAGCCCGCCGTGGTCGCACCGGCCGAAGCCGAAGCCGCCACGACGCGCTCGAGTTCGTGATCGTTGATGGCCGGCACGACCGGGGCGAACATCAGTCCCACCGGGATTCCCGCCGCCGCCAGCTTCGAGATGGCGGCCAGCCGGGCCGCCGGCGATGCCGCACGCGGCTCCATGCGGCGTTTCAATTCGTCATCGAGCGTAGTCACACTGACAAAGACCCGGACCAGATGTTCCGCGGCGAGGGGCAAGAGCAGGTCGATATCGCGCACGACCAGCGCGGATTTGGTCACGATCGTGACCGGGTGGTGGCTTTCAACCATCACTTCGAGCAGGGAACGGGTGATCCCGAGGCGCTTTTCCACCGGCTGGTACGGGTCGGTGTTGGCGCCCAGGTTGATCGGGCTGCAGACATAACCCCGGCGGTTCAGTTCGACCCGGAGATGCGCCGCCGCGTCCTTCTTGAAGAACAGCCGGGTTTCGAAGTCGAGCCCGGGCGAGAGGTTCAGATACGCGTGGCTCGGCCGAGCGTAGCAGTTATGGCTGATGACGCCATTGGCGACGAAGTCGCCGGTACCGGTCGTGATATCGAAAAGCTCGCAGTTCCGACCCAGCGGTTCGATTTCGACGATTTCAAGTCGAGCCGCAGACTTCACCGCCTGAGCTTCGACATTGCGCTTGCGCTCGATCGACGGGTCGAATTCGCTGAAAAAGCGCAGATGCTCCCGCAGTCCGCCGCGCACGCGAACGTAGTGCACGGGCTTGGGCGAACCTCGCCTCGCCGTTTCGACAATCGGGTCGAAACGAAGACTGTGCAGCCCGTCCGTCAAGACCTCGATGATTCGACGGTCCGTGTTCGCGATCCGGATCGTGCCATTGCTGAACGACCCTTCCGCATCGAAGATGCCGCCGACGTAGCCGCGCATCCATTCGCCTTCCGGGCGTTCCGGCCACTCGATCAGCCTGCGGATTGCGGCGACTGATGCCCTCGCGCTGGTGCGAATGGCCTCCACACCCCGCCGAATCGAGGTCGCCGCCTGGAACAGGAACCGATCGGTTCCCACGCCGAATGCGGAAAGATACACCGCAGCGCGCTCAAGCGCTTCCGTATCCACCAGAACCAGTCGGAACCGGTTCTGTCGCGAGTTGGCGCGCCCGGGACGGTAGTCGTGGTATTCGCCTAGGAGACCGTCACCCCGGATGAGCCCACACAGGTAACCACGCCGGTAGTCGCTCGTATGCCCACTCTGCGGCAACGCGGAAATCGAGCCGAAGCCCATCAGCGTGTTGTTTAACGTGAGATGCGGCCGCTGACTTGCCTCGCTTCCGGTAACGAACTTCCAGCCACGTTCAGTCAGGAATCGGTGATCGCCGCTTGCGATCAACTGCGTGTTGTCGGCAAGTCGTATGCGATAGGCTGGCTTGCACGTCCTCCAATGATCAATGACTCGAGTACGAACATAGCGGCGGTAGTGACCCTGTTTCTCCGTCCCGTAGATCTCGTCACCGATGGCGACTTCTGCCAGGGCCCTTAAACGACCGTCACTCATGAGGATCGGAGTCTCGCCCGATAGGCAGTAGACGCAGCCATGCTCGCATCCGCGGTACGGATTGATCGACTGGTCGAACGGGATGTCCGGTGAGTTGTTGCGGGTGATGACGCTTTGCGGCGGCTCCGGCAGTACGGTGGTCGCAAGCGGCGGCAAGGGTTCGTCCGCGATACCCCAGCCGTCGTCCACCGCCTCGACGGCGAGCGATTCGAATCGCCCGGCCCGGTTCGAAATCGCCCCGCGTCCCTTGTACTGACCCGTGCGCATACCTGTACGGATATACAGGTACGAACGGCACGGGTCAAGACGCGGAAACGACCCGGGCGGGGAGCTCCTTCATGTGGCGAAGAGCCGGGAAGAGCCGCATCCAGAGACCGGCGATCGCGACGCTCGCCACGCCGCCGACGACCACCGCCGGCCGGAGCCCCCACCACGCGGCCGTCACACCGGACTCGAACTCGCCGAGCTCGTTCGACGCGCCGATGAAAACCGCGTTGACGGCGCTGACCCGCCCGCGGATCGCGTCCGGCGTCTCGAGCTGCACCAGCATGTGACGAATGTAGACGCTCACCATGTCCGCGCCGCCCAGCACGATCAGCGCGACCAGCGACAGCATGAAATTTTCCGACAGGCCGAACACGACGGTCGCGACGCCGAAGACCGCGACGCCGGCGAACATCGCCGTGCCGACGTGCCTGCGGATCGGACTCCAGGCAATCGCGAATGCCACGAGCGCGGCGCCGACGCCCGGCGCGGCGCGCAGCCATCCGAGCCCGTCCGGGCCGATGTGCAGGATGTCGCTCGCATACGCGGGCAAAAGCGCAGTCGCGCCGCCGAACAGCACGGCAAACAGGTCGAGCGACACGGCGCCCAGGATGATCTTCCGCTGCCAGACGAAGCGCAGGCCCTCGAGCAGCGTGTGCCAGCTATCCGGCTCGGTCGTCGCCGCGGGTGGCGGGGCGCGCAGCCCGACCATCAGCACGATCGCGGCGGCCAGCAAGGTCGCGACGCTGGCATACACCACATGCGGACCGAGCAGGTACACGAGCCCGCCGATCGCGGGACCGGCGATGGTCGAGACCTGCCAGGTGCTCGAATTCACGGCGACCGCCCGCGGGAACAACTCCGGCGGCACGAGGTTCGGCAGCAGCGCCTGGCCGGCCGGCATCGAGAACGCGCGCGCGATGCCGAAGATCACCATCACCGCGAACACCGGCCAGGCGACCGCGAGCCCGGACAGCGTGAACGCAAGCAGCAGCAGCGCGCACAGCAATTCGAGCGCGTAACAGAACGACAGGATGCGCGCGCGATTGCGCCGGTCCGCGACATGGCCCGCCGGCAGCACCAGCAGCACGAACGGCAGGAACTGCGACAGGCCGATCAGGCCGAGATCCAGCGGATCGCGCGTGATCGCGTAGATCTGCCAGCCGACCGCGACGGTCTGCATCTGCACGGCGATCGACACCGCGAGCCGCGCCGACAGGAAGCGCACGAAGCCCGGATGGGCCATCAGCCGGCTGAACCGTCCGCCGTCGCTCGCGCCCGCTGTCATGGCCGGAAGTCAGCGCCCGATCAGCAAACGCAGCATGCGCCGGAGCGGCTCTGCGGCGCCCCACAGGAGCTGGTCGCCGACCGTGAAAGCAGTGACGTAGTCCTCGCCCATGTCGAGATGACGGATGCGGCCGATAGCGATGTCGAGCTTGCCGCTCACGGCCGCCGGCGTCAGGCAGGCCAGCGTCGCCTCGCGCTCGTTCGGCACCATGCGCATCCAGGGATGCGCCGCGCCCAGCAGGCGTTCGATCTCCGCGACCGGCGTCGCCCGCTTCAGCCGGATCGTGACCGCCTGGCTGTGACAGCGCATCGCGCCAATGCGCACGCAGAGACCGTCGATCGGCACCGGCGTCGCGGCGAATCCAAGGATCTTGTTGCCCTCCGCGCCCATTTTCCATTCCTCGCGGCTCTGGCCATTGCCGAGATCGCGATCGATCCAGGGCAGCAAGCTGCCTGCGAGCGGCTGCCCGATCACCGCGACCGGCATGCCGCCGTCCGTGAAGGCCGCGGACGAACGCCGGTCGATTTCGAGGATCGCGCTCGCCGGATCGTCGAGCAGATGACGCGCCGAGGCATGCAAAGCGCCCATCTGCTGCAGCAGCTCGCGCATCGGCTTCGCGCCGGCGCCGGAGGCCGCCTGGTAGGTCATCGAGGTCATCCATTCGACGAGCCCTGCGCGGAACAGGCCGCCGAATGCCATCAGCATCAGGCTGACCGTGCAGTTGCCGCCGATCCAGTCGCGGCCGCCCGCCGCGAGCGCCGCGTCGATGGCCGGCCGATTGACCGGATCGAGAACGATCACCGACTCGTCCTTCAGCCGCAGTGCCGAGGCGGCGTCGATCCAGTGGCCGGCCCAGCCGTGGGCGCGCAGTTTCGGATGCACCGATTCGGTGTAGTCTCCGCCCTGGCAGGAGATCAGGATGTCGCAGCGTGCAAGCTCGGCGGCGTCATGGGCATCGAACACGCGCGCTACCGGCTGGCCGGTCACGGGCGCCGGCGTGCCGGCCATCGAGGTCGAAAAAAACACCGGATCGATGTGCGCGAAGTCGCCCTCCGCGCGCATGCGCGAGAGCAGCACGGAGCCGACCATGCCGCGCCAGCCGATGAATCCAACCCGGTTCATTCCCTGCGACTATAGCGTGACGTTCGGGGGAGAAAGAAATGGCCACGAAACTGCCAGCGCGGCTGATCCTGCCGCCTGAAGCCGAGTGGGGTCGGGATTTCGATCCGGCGCAGGCGACGCAGGCCTATCTCGAAACCTTTCCCGCGGCCGAGCGCGCGTCATCGGACGCTTATTTCGAAGGCGGCTACTGGATCGCACTCTGGAGCGTCGTCATCGCGGTCGCGGTGCTGTGGCTGCTGCTCGCCACGCGCTTCTCCGCCCGGCTCCGCGACGCCACGGAACGCAGGACGCAGCGCCCCTTCCTGCAAAGCTGGCTGTATGCCCTAGGCTTCTGGTCCGTGCTCTCGCTCCTGATGCTGCCGTGGACGCTGTACACGGGATATTTCCTAGAGCATGCCTATGCGATGTCAAACCAGTCGCTGCCCGCGTTTCTCGTCGAGTGGCCGATCGCGCTCGGCCTCGCGCTCGCGATCGTGCCGCTTGGCATCGCGGGGATCTATGCACTGGTGCGACGCGTGCGCGAGCGATGGGTGTACTGGGCGACCGGCCTGACCGCGCTCTTCATACTGTTCATAATCCTGGTTAACCCGGTATTCGTCGCGCCGCTGTTCAACGATTATCACCCGCTGCCGGAAGGCGAGATTCGCGATTCGATCCTGGCGCTCGCGGACGAGGCTCGCATTCCGACGCACGACGTCTGGTGGTACGACGCCTCGCGGCAGACCAGGCGCATCAGCGCGAACGTAGCGGGCATCGCCGGCACCACCCGCATCGCGCTCAACGACAACTTGCTGAATGGGACATCGCTGCCCGAGATCCGCGCAGTCATGGCGCACGAGATGGGGCATTACCGGCTGCATCACGCCTGGTCGCTCACGTTCGCGTTCGCAATGGTGCTTGGCTTCGGCTATTGGGCAGTCAATCGCGCATTCGGTTCGCTGCAGCGCCGTTTTGGCGAGCGCTTCGGCGTCCGCGACATCGCGGATCCCGCCGGGCTGCCGCTCGCCTTTGCGACGTTCAGCGTCGTCATGCTGCTGCTGACGCCGCTCACGAACACGATCGTCCGTACAGCCGAGCATCAGGCCGACACATTCGGACTCGAAGCCGCGCGCGAGCCACACGGTTTCGCCAGTGTGTCGATTCGACTCGGGGCCTACCGCAAACTTGATCCGTCACCGCTCGAGGAAATACTCTTCTTCGATCACCCCAGCGGCCGGGCCCGGGTCGCGCGCGCGATGGTTAGGATCGCCGATCACCCGCCCACGCTGCAGTAGGCCTTCGGAAGCCGCAGCACACCCGGCGCGCGAGGTGGCGGGGTTCTCGCGAGCAAACTCGTATGTTCCGGCGGAGTTTGCGAGCGAGAAACCCCGCCGGATCCCGCGCGCCGGGTGATCAGCGGCTCGCGCAGAGCCCGGTTGGGACGAGAGACAGGAAATCGTCCGACGAGACGACTGTTTTCGCCGCCTGAATGTCCGGGGCGAAGTGGCGATCGTGATCGTAGAAGGAGACTTTGGCTCGCAGCAGCGCGTGGGCGCGTTCGAGCGTCGAGCTCGAAGCGAGCGGACGGCGGAAATCGATGCCCTGGGCAGCGGCGAGCAGTTCGATCGCCAGGATGCCGCGCGTGTTCTCCGCCATCGGGCCGAGACGACGAGCGGCGAAGGTTGCCATGCTGACGTGATCCTCCTGATTCGCGGAGGTCGGCAGGCTGTCCACTGACGCCGGATGCGCGAGCGACTTGTTCTCGGAGGCGAGCGCGGCGGCGGTCACCTGCGCGATCATGAAGCCGGAGTTGAGTCCGCCTTCGCGCACCAGGAAGGCCGGCAGCTGGCTCAGGCTCTCGTCGATCAGCATCGCGATCCGCCGCTCGGCCAGCGCGCCGATTTCGGCAATCACCAGCGCGAGGTTGTCGGCGGCAAAGGCGACAGGCTCCGCGTGGAAGTTGCCGCCGGAGAGCACCTCGCCGTCGGCGCCGAACACAAGCGGATTGTCGGAAACGCCGTTTGCCTCGATGCCGAGCACGCGCGCGGCGTCGAGGATCTGTTGCAGGCAGGCGCCGGCGACCTGCGGCTGGCAGCGCAGCGAGTAGGAATCCTGCACGCGGTCGCAATGCTCGTGCGAACGGCCGATGTCGCTCTCGCCGAGCACCGCGCGGAACTCGGCGGCGACGGCGGACTGCGCCGGTTGACCGCGCGCCTCGTGGATCCGCGCATCGAAGGGCACGCGGCTGCCGAGCGCCGCATCGACCGCCATGGCGCCGGTCAGGATCGAGCCGAGCAGCAGGTCTTCCGCCGCGAACAGCGCTTCGAGCGCAAGCGCCGTGGACACCTGCGTGCCGTTCAGGAGCGCCAGGCCTTCCTTCGGCCCGAGCACCAGCGGCTCCAGCCGCGCGGTTTTCAATGCCGCCGCGGCATCCTGTTCGACGCCGTTCACGCGCACGCGTCCCTCGCCGATGAGCGCGAGCGACAGGTGCGCGAGCGGCGCGAGGTCTCCGGAGGCGCCGACCGAACCCTGTCCCGGCACGAGCGGCAGCAGGTTCGTGTTCGCAAAGGCGAGGAGCTGCTCGACAACGACCGGCCGGACGCCTGAAAAACCGCGCGCCAGACTCGCCGCCTTCAGGACGAGCACGAGCCGCACGGCCGAATCCGGCAGTAGTTCCCCGACGCCCGCCGCATGCGAGCGCACCAGGTAAAGCTGGAGTTTCGCCAGGTCCTCGTCCGAGATCCGGGTCTTGGCGAGCTTGCCGAAACCCGTATTGATGCCGTAGAGCGACTCGCCGCCCGCCAGGCGCTTCTTGACGGCGGCGAGCGAGCGTTCGACCGCCTCACGCCAGCCCCCCGCGAGTTCGACCGGGTCATTGCCGCGCGATATCCGGCGAAGGTCGGCGAGCGGGATGCCGCCCGGCTTCAAGGTCAGCTTGCCCATGGGTGAACCAATCCGCCCTGCCCGCTCGTTGAAGCTGCCAATGATGCCCAACTTACCCTGAGGTGAACATCATGAGGCGTCGTGGTTGGATGTGGGCGGGTCTGCTGGCTCTGTTTCCGGGGGTTTCGCAGGCGGCAATGTTCATGCTCGTGGAAGGCGTGACCGGCCCGTCGAAAATGCCCAATTACGTAGGTTGGTTCATCGTAGATAACGCCTCCTGGAGCATCGACCGCGCCAAGGTCGCCGAGCCGCATAGCCTTATCGTTGCGCTGCGATCAAGCGCCGGCACCGCAGCCCTGATTCAGCTCAGCGCGAGTGGCGTGCCCCTCAAACGCATCGCCCTGGATCACGTCAGCGTGGCCGAGGGCACCGCCACGCTGATCATGGAGCGCCTGGCCTGCGAGGACCCGATTATACGGTCATCCGGCGTCAGCGCGGATGCAGATGACTTTGCGCAAGTTCAACTCAAGATCCGGTGCGGCCGCCTCGCCTGGGAAAATTTTGACTACAACTCGCAGAAGAAGGTCGCCGCCGCCGGCAAGGGAAGCTGGAATTTCAAGACCAATTCACCCTGAGGAAGCCCGACCATGATTCAACGCGTCGTGAAAACCTGGATCGTCACGCTCGGACTGCTCGCGCTGCCGTTGGCCGCGCAGGCCGCGGATATTTTCATGCTCATCCCAAACCACCAAGCGGGCGATTCCACGGCGAAAGGCCACGAGAAGTGGATTCGCGTGTCGAGTCTCGACTGGAATACAGTGGCCCAGTCGTCGTGGACCCAGGGCGGCGGCGCCTCGGTCGGCAAATCCAATCCCCAAGAATTGCAGCTCGTCCTGCCGACCGGCTTCTGGTCGCAATTCTTCGTGCGCCTGATCACGCAGGGCAAGGCGATACCCAAGGTCGTCTTCGACGCGATGTCCAGCGACGGGCGGCCGCTTTATCGCATGACGATCGAAGGTTTCTTCGTGACGGAATATCGCCTCGCGTCGCTGCCAGCCACTCCACTGCCGCAGGATCACCTCAAAGGCGTGTTCAAGACCGTCAAGCTCGAGTACTTCGCGACGGGCCCCGACGGCCGGCTCATCACGACTTTCGTCGACTGGAACATCCCCTTGGGAACCTCGACGCCGCCAGCCTTCTGAGGCCTCGAAGAACATGACCAAGACTCATCGATTCCTGAAGTACTGCATCGCGGCGATCAACATCGTGGTTTTTTCCCCGCTCGCCCTGGCCGACACCTTTCTTCTGGTGCCGGGCTTCACCGGCGACTCGACGGACCCCAGCCACAAGGGGTGGCTGCGCGTCACCAGCGTCGAATGGACGGTGGGATCGAATGGCACATTTCCAGCTCGCAATGGCACCGAGGACATCAACGTGGGCCTGGGCGTTCCGATCGGGCTCACGGTGCAGCTGCCAAGCGGCCCCTGGTCGATAGCGCTGATGCGCCGGATTGCCAGCGGCAACAGCGCGGGCCAGGTCACGATCGATCACGTGGCGAGCGACGGAAAGCCGATTTACCGCATGCGCCTCGACCGTGTCTTCCTCAAGCAATACCAGGTGGCCTCGACTTCGAGGACGATGCCCGTCGACGAGATCGCGATGGTATTCCGCGCCATCCGGTACGAATACTTCGTGGTGGGGGCAGACGGCCGGATTTCGTCTACCGCCGTCGAATGGAACATCGGCGCAGGAACCATCAACTAGAGTGACGGCAGATCGAGGCCCTGCTGGCGCGCGCAGGCGACCGCAAGTTCGTAACCGGCATCGGCATGGCGCATGACGCCAGTCCCCGGATCGTTGCGCAACACTCGCGCGATGCGCGCGGCTGCAGCCGGCGTGCCGTCGCAGACGATCACGAGGCCGGCGTGCTGCGAGAAGCCCATGCCGACACCACCGCCGTGGTGGATCGAGACCCAGGTGGCACCACCCGCGGTCGACAGCAGCGCATTCAGGAAGGCCCAGTCCGAGACGGCGTCGGAGCCATCCTTCATCGCTTCCGTCTCGCGATTAGGGCTCGCGACCGAGCCGGAGTCGAGGTGATCGCGGCCGATCACGACCGGCGCCGACAGCTCGCCCGTCGCAACCATCTCGTTGAAGGCGAGCCCTAGCCGCGCGCGATCCTTCAATCCGACCCAGCAGATGCGCGCCGGCAGCCCCTGGAACTTGATGCGCTCGCGCGCCAGGTCCAGCCAGCGGTGCAGATGCGCATTGTCGGGAATCAGTTCCTTCACTTTCGCATCGGTGCGGTAGATATCCTCCGGATCCCCGGACAGCGCGACCCAGCGGAATGGACCGATGCCCTCGCAAAAGAGCGGCCGGATGTAGGCCGGCACGAAGCCCGGAAAATCGAACGCGTTTTTCAGGCCTTCCTCGAGCGCGACCTGGCGGATGTTGTTGCCGTAGTCGAAGACGACCGCGCCCTGCGACTTCAGATCCAGCATCGCCTGCACGTGGATCTTCATCGAGGCGCGCGCCTCGCGCTCGACACGCGCCGGATCGCTGTGCCGCGCCTCGGCCGCCTGCGGCATCGTCCAGCCGCGTGGCAGGTAGCCGTTGCGCGGATCATGCGCCGAAGTCTGGTCGGTCACCGCATCCGGAACCACACCGCGGCGCGCGAGTTCGGGATAGACGTCGGCCGCGTTGCCGAGCAGACCGACCGATAGCGGGCGCTTCGCGCGGCGCGACTCGTCCATGATGGCGAGCGCCTCATCGAGCGCCGTCGCCTTGCGATCCACGTAACCGGTACGCAGGCGAAAATCGATGCGCGATTCATCGCACTCGACCGCGAGCATCGAGAATCCCGCCATGGTCGCGGCCAGCGGCTGCGCGCCGCCCATGCCGCCGAGCCCTGCCGTCAGGATCCAGCGCCCCGCGGCATCGCCGCCGAAGTGCTCGCGCGCACAGGCGCCGAAGGTTTCGTAGGTGCCCTGCACGATGCCCTGCGAGCCGATGTAGATCCAGGAGCCGGCCGTCATCTGACCGTACATCATCAGGCCCCTGCGATCGAGCTCGTGGAAATGCTCCCAGGTCGCCCAATGCGGCACCAGATTGGAATTCGCGATCAGCACACGCGGCGCATCCGGATGCGTCTGGAACACGCCGACCGGCTTGCCGGATTGCACCAGCAGCGACTCATCGTCTTTCAGCCGGCGCAACACCGCCAGGATCGTGTCGAACGCCTCCCAGTTCCGCGCCGCCTTGCCGATGCCGCCGTAGACGACGAGCCGGTCCGGATGTTCGGCAACCTCCGGATCCAGGTTGTTCTGGATCATCCGGTACGGCGCCTCGGTCAGCCAGCTCAGGCAATTCAGCGTGTTGCCGCGCGGCGCGCGCACCGAGCGCGGACCGGATGAGACGGGTTTCGGCTTGGCATTCACGATTCGCGAGGATAGCGCGGGGCGGCGCATAATGCCCGACGAGCACTGGCGGTTGTGCCGCGAGTCCATCGCGGCAAGGAGCGCTCCATGAAACGCCTCGTCGTCCTGTTCCTGGCCGTTTCGCTGACCGCCTGCGCGGGCCTGTTCGGCTCGTCCAAGCGCGAAGGCGTCTCCAGCAGTCTCGTGGACTTTCTCTACCCGGGCGGCGAGCAGCCGCCGGGACAGGCAGTCAAAGTGCCGAACCTGGAACTGCCGCTCAAGGTCGGCCTCGCCTTCGTGTCCGCCAGCGGCGGGCGCGACCAGGCACTGAACGAAGCGGAACGCATGCAGATGCTCGAGAAGGTGAAGGCAAGCTTCACCGGGCGAGACTACATCGACGAGATTGCGGTCATACCCGAAGCCTATTTGCGCACGGGGCGCGGTTTCGCCGCCCTCGAACAGACTGCCCGCCTCTACGACCTCGACGTCATCGCGCTGGTCTCCTACGACCAGGTTGCGCACACGGCCGAGAGGACCTCGTCGTTCCTCTACTGGACGATCGTCGGCGCCTACGTCGTCAAGGGCAACAAGAACGACGTGCAGACGTTCGTGGACACGGCCGTGTTCGACGTCGCCACGAAGAAACTGCTGTTCCGCGCGCCCGGCGTCAGCGAGACCAAAAGTAGTTCGACGCTGGTCGATCTCGATCGGGACCTGCGGGCATCGCAACGCAGGGGTTTCGAGCAGGCGATGGCCGACATGACGGTCAACCTGGACAAGGAACTGAACGTATTCAAGGAGCGTATCCGCACCGACCAGAGCGTGCGGGTGACGCATTCGCCGCGCTACAGCGGGGGCGGCGGCGCCGGCGGTGCGGGCTTCCTCGCCCTGCTCGCGGGTGCGACGTTATTGTCCATGCGCCGCGCACGCCGGCAATAGCCGCCGGCAACTGCGGTTTCAATAACCGCGGTGGATACTGACGGGCAGGTCTTCGATACTGCCGATGGCTTCCGCCGCCGCGCGCACGTCCGGCCGTGCGCGCAGCGCCGCCATGCGCTCGAGCAGAAGCTTGCGTACCGGCAAGGCATCCGCCGCGGATGCCGGCATTCCCTGCAGCGCCAGCAAGGCCTCGCTCTGCAATTCGCGGTCCGAGAGCCGGCTGATCATCCAGGCGGCTGTGCCATCGAGGTCGTTCGAACACAGATAGGCGCGCGCGAGCGCCGAGGGATTGTCGCGGCCGTGCGCCTGCAGGTATTCGAGGCTTGCGGCGCGCTGCGGCTCGTCGCCGATCAGCGCTGCCGCGCAGGCGCGTATCGATTCCAGCACGCCCCGGCCATAAGGCGACGGCTCGCCGACCTGCGGCAGCAACTTGAGTGCGTCCTCTGCCATGCCCTCGCTCAGCACGTGATTGGCGTAATTGAGGATGTTGCTGACGTTGACGTCACCGTGCTCCTTCATCAGCGCCGCCGCGCGCATGTATGCGCGGCCTTCGTCGAATCGGCCGACGCTGTAGAGCAGTTGGCCACGGGAGTCGTCCAGCCAGTTCGCAAACTCCTCGGCATCCTCGTATGCCGCCGGATCCTCAGCGTGCTTCGTCAGTGTGGCATCCAGCAATGCAAGCGCCTGTTCGTCGCGCTGCGCCACGTCCAGCACCCTTACGTAGAGGTATACCGCTTCCATCAGCCCCGGATTCGCCTCCACTGCAGCGCCTGAGCGCGCGACATCGCGCTCGGCCGCGGCGCGCAGATCGCCGTGCGCAGCGAATCCGGCATGCTCCCGCAGCGGGTCGAACAGTTGCTCGATGCGCATGGCGACGAGCGACTCGACGTCGACGACCGGCGCCAGGCGCTCCCAAGCCGCATCCGGGCGACTCCGCTCGAGCAACAGGCGGCCGTGTCCCATGCGCAGGAAATCGTCGAAGTACGGCGGCGCCGGCACATAACCGACGCGAAGGAGCGACTCATACACGGCGAGTTCCTGGTCGCCGGTTTCGTCCGCCTCGCGCGCCGCGCGGATCAGCTCGCCCATGAAACGCAGCTCGATCTCCCGAATTGCTTCAGGAGCCACCGCGACGAGCGCATGCAAGGCGTCCAGGCTGGCGTCCGGCCGCTCGAAGCGAACGCCGAGGTACATCCGGATGACCTGCGGCCAGCGTGTTTCGGGTGCACGGGCCACCCACAGGTCAGCGGAACGGAATCTGGCCTCGTTCTCATCGTGGTCCATGGCGCAGCGCGTCAGCGCCGCAAGGAACTCTAGCTGGCCCGGGCGCGAGACCGTCACGTTGAAGTGGGGTGATTCCGCGGCCGCGAGCGATTCAGCAATCGAGCCGCGGCAGTCTTCGCCTTGCAATCCCTGCGTGAGTTCCTGAAATTCTCGAAAGAACGCCTTTGGCGTCTGGTCCGGGGCGCTCCCCAGAACCAGGATGAGAATGCAAACCAAACACTTCATGCCGCATCTCCGCCGCTCATCGCGTCAGGAACCGAGTGGCGTCACCTTCGCATCACCCGCGTGCTTGACGCCGAGCCGCAGCGGCCGCGGCGCGCCGGTCGGCGGCAGCGTGACCTCGACCCAGAGCGTCTCGCCTTCCGGGCGGCGCGATGGATCCGGCCCATGTTCCGGAATGAAGTAGGCTACCGGCGTCGCGAGCTGCCAGCAGCTCCTGTCAGGGCAGCGACCGCTCGTCACGAAGTGCCTGCCTTGTGGATCCTCCACCGCAAACAACCGGTCGCCGCGAACTTCGAGCCGCGCGTTGAACATTGCGGGACCGTTCTCCGGCGCCTCGGCGCGCTGCACACCGGCGGCGGGGACGACCAGCGCGATGCTCACGTAGCGGCCGCGGATCGGCAGATACGGATCGTAGGGCGCGGTCTCGACCCACAGCCGCGGATAGTTCGCGCGGTCATAGAGGAACTTGCCACCCACGCTCGCGAGCAGCAGCACCTGCACCGCGCCGACGATGAAGCCCTTGCTGAGCGTGTTCATGGAACCGACTGCTGCATGCGGGTGATCAGGCGGCGGCGCGCGCGTTCGAGCAGCCAGCCGCCGCCGATGAACAGCACGCCGATGCCGATGAGCCCGACTGCCCGGCCGAGCCGATCGAAGACGCTCGAGAAATAGAACGCGAGCACGACGAGCGCGAACCCGAGCACGCCGACGTTGATCGCGAGCCGCTGCTGGTCGCGCACGCCCCAGAGCACGATGCCGGAAGCGCCGATCGCCAACAACGCATACATCGCCAGATCACCCGCATCGGTCCGCGGCCCCATCTGCGTGACGACAAGCGCCCAGCCAAGCGCCACGAGAAGCCACACCGCCTCGCGGCCGCGCAGCCACCAGCCGAGCGCGAGCGGTACCGCGACGGCGAGAACCCATGCAAAGGTCAAAGTGCCCGCGCCGGTCTGGACGCGGGCCCGGTCGAACAGGCCGTAGTCGGGGCCATGCGCGAACGCTGCGGCGACCGCGGCCGGAATCAGCGCGACCGCACCGAGCCAGGCGAGAGCGCGCCGCCAGCGCACCGCGGAACCCGGTGGCGGTGCGGCGAGATAAACACAAGCAAGCAGGAAGATGCCGACGGTCGCCGGCGCCATGCCGCGCCAGGCCGTAAGCGGCGGCTGCGCCTCAATCCACTCGCCCCAGAGCCAGGCGGGCGCCAGCACAGCGAGCCACAGCACCTGAGGCCATTGCCGGAGCAGCCAGACGCCGACTGCCGCACCGATCGACCAGAGCATCAGCGCGCCCGGCCAGTGCTCGGCCATGTGGAAGATCTGGCCCGACAGATAGATGCCAGCGCCGACCGCGCCGGTGCCGACCGCGTGCAGCGTCGCCGCAAGCGCCCCGCTGGTGCGACTCGCGACTGCACCGCCGGCATGCAGCACCGCGACCATTGCGAGCACGACGCCGAAGCGCGCGCCAGGCGACAGGGTGTCCCAGTGCGAAGCGACGAACAGCAGGATGCCGGCCGTCAGCAGCAGGCCACCGAATGCGAATACGATCAGCGTCAGGCGCCCGCGCTTTACCGGGCCGCCATGGACCTCTTCCCAGCCTCGGATACGCTCTGCCGCCGCGGTGTCGAGCAGCCCCGCCGCGAGCCAGCGATCGAGCGACGATTGCCAGTGATCGCTCACGCGGCGTACTTCTTCTCGATGGCGTCGTAGTGATCAATGATCTGGCGCACGTACTGGCGCTTGCTGAGATAACTGCCCGGATAGAAGCTGCGTTTAAAACCGTAGATGACGATGGACTTCAGGTCGTGGCGGTCGAGGCCGAGGTGCTTGACCGCGAGCGCGAGCTCGTTAGTCACGGTCGTGTTGCTCATGAGCCGATTGTCGGTGCAGAGCGTGGTGGATACGCGCTTTTCGCGCAATTTCCGGAATGTGTGCTGGTCCAGCCACTTCAGGTCCGGGTTGGTCTGCAGATTGCTGGTCAGGCAGACCTCGAGCGTGATGCGCCGGTCCGCGATGTAATTGCCGAGCTTGTCCACGTACAGCTCGCGGTTCTCGATCTCGGGGTCGCGGATCTGGTCGGCCTCCAGCAGGTAGGTGCCGTGGCCGATGCGATCCGCATGCAGGTCGGTGATCGCCTGGAAGATGGATTCGGGCCCGTAGGCTTCGCCCGCGTGCACCGTGCGCTTCAGGAAGTTCCGATGCGCGTGCGCGAAAGCTTCCTTGTGCGCGCTCGCCGGGTAACCCGATTCCTCGCCGGCGAGGTCGAAGCCGACGACCTGCAGGTCCAGCGTGTCGCGCGCGATGACGGCCGCGCGCGCGAGGTCGAGCGAGGCCATCGCGTACAGGTCCTTTGGACGCGTGAACGGATGCGCGGCAAAGAGTGTGCCGTAATAGCTGCTGAACCCCGCCGTGAACATCCGCAGCGCACAACAGATGATGCCGTACTCGAACGGTGGCTCGCGGCCGGCCACGATATCGGCGCGGCGATTGTAGGCGTCGCGCGCGCGGCGCAGGCCGCGGTCCACGGCCGCGATCACCTCGACGGCGTCGAGCCCGGGCCGCACATGAAGCTGCGGCGCAAAGCGCACTTCCAGATAGCGCACGCCTTCGGCCTGGTTGTCCTCGGCGAGTTCCGACGCGATGCGCTCCAGCGATTCCGCGTCCTGCATGACGGCGACCGTGTACTGGAAGCCTTTCAGGTAGTCGCCCAGGCTGGTGTAACGCTCCTTATATACGGTCTCCCGCAGGCCGCCCTCCGTATAGCTCGGCAGCTCCACCCGATGCTCGCGGGCCAGCTCGATCAGCGTCGGAATCCGCAGCGATCCGTCCAGATGCACGTGCAGGTCGGTCTTCGGCAGTTCGGCAATGAAGGCAGTGGAAATCGGGGATTCCGGCACAAGCGCTCCGGCAGCAATGCGACAGGCATGCAGCATAACGCGGCGCCGGGAGCCTCCGGTAAACTCCGCGCGTGACCGCGATCGAAACCCACAGCTGGACCCGGGTAATCCGGAATGCGACTCTCGCAAGCTGCGTGCCGGGCGAACCGTATGGCCTGATTCCGGGGGCTGCGATCGCGCTTGCCGGAGATCGCATCGCCTGGACCGGCAAAGGCCACCTGTTGCCTGACCAACTCCTGGAACGCGTCGCCGTCACCGATGCACGCGGCGCGCTGGTCACGCCCGGGCTCATCGACTGCCACACGCACCTGGTCTGGGCGGGCTCGCGTCACAGGGAATTCGAGCAACGCCTGACCGGCGTCAGCTACGAGCAGATCGCCCGCGCTGGCGGGGGCATCGCCTCCACCGTCGCGGCCACGCGCGCCACGAGCGAGAACGAGCTGCTGACGCTCGCGCTCGCCCGCGCGGCGCGGCTCGCGGCCGAGGGCGTGACGACGATCGAGATCAAGTCGGGCTACGGGCTCGACGTCGAGAACGAACTCAAAATGCTGCGCGTCGCGCGCAGGATCGGCGAACAGTTGCCGATCACCGTGCGCACGACGCTGCTTGCCGCTCATGCCCTGCCTCCGGAGTACGCGGGGCGCAGCGACGACTATATTGAATGTGTCTGCGACGCGATCCTGCCGGCGGCTGCCGAGGCGGGGCTGGTCGATGCGGTCGATGCGTTCTGCGAGAACATCGGCTTCTCCCCCGCGCAGGTCGAGCGCGTGTTTACGCGCGCACAGGAACTGGGACTCGCGGTCAAGCTGCATGCCGAGCAGCTCTCGAACCAGAACGGCGCGGCGCTCGCCGCCAGGTTCAAGGCGCTGTCCGCCGATCACCTGGAACACGCCGACAAGGAAGGCGTGCTCGCCATGGCGCGGGCGCACACCGTCGCGGTGCTGCTGCCGGGTGCATTCTGTTATCTGCGGGAGACAAAACTGCCACCCGTAGAACTGCTGCGCGTGAATCGCGTACCCATCGCGATCGCGAGCGACCTGAACCCCGGCAGCGCGCCGATTGCTTCGCTGCTGCTGAACCTGGTGCTCGGTTGCACGCTGTTCCAGCTGACACCCGAGGAAGCCCTGCTCGGCGTGACTCGCAATGCGGCGCTCGCGCTCGGACTCGGAGATGACCGCGGCACCATCGAAGCCGGCAAGCGCGCCGACCTCGTGATCTGGAACGCCGCGCATCCGGCCGAGCTCGCCGCCCAGTACGGCATGGTGCGGCCCGTCGTCGTCGTCCGCGGGGGAATCTCTTGATTACGCTCGAGCAACTCAACGAGCGCGGCAAGGACACCCTTGCCGGCCATCTCGGCGTCGTCATCACAAAGACCGCGCCCGGCGAAATGCAGGCCTCGCTCGAACTTCCTCGGCACGGCGCGCGAAGGCACGATCGACTGCGTCGCGAATGCCACGCATCTCGGGCGCACGACCCAGCTCTGGGATGCGGTCGTGACGCACCGCCAGACCGGCAAGACCATCGCGCTGTACCGTTGTACGCAGCTACTGATCTACCCGCAAGGCAGCGCGTGAGGGAGACCTTTGGCTGCGCGACATTCCTCTGGACCGCGCGGTTCTGAGCATGCGCCGTGTCGCCTTCCTGACGTTGCACGATCCGGCCGGCTTCGTCATCGACGATGACCTCGCGCATGCTCCGCTCGCGCGGCGCGGCTGGAAGGTCGAGATGGTTCCCTGGAACCGGCCAGACATGGACTGGAGCCGGTATGACCTGGTCGCAATACGCTCGACCTGGGACTACCAGCATGATGCGCATGCCTTTCTGGCGACACTCGCCACCATCGAGGCGAGCGGAGCGCGGCTGGAGAACCCGCTCGAGATCGTGCGCTGGAACATGCAGAAGACTTATCTGCGCAACCTTGCGGCGCGCGGCGTGCCGGTGGTGCCGACAGTCTGGCGCGACGGATTGCTCCCCGGCGAGCTGGGCGTGCTATTCGAAGCAACACAGCGCGTGGAAGCGGTCATCAAGCCCGTCATGAGCGGCAATGCGCAGGGTGCGTGGCGGCTCGATCGCGCCAGCGTCAAATCCCACGCCGCGGAGATCGAAGCGTATTACGCCGACCGCGCGCTCATGATGCAGCCCTTCGAACCGGCCATCGTGAGCGAAGGCGAATTTTCCCTGCTGTATTTCAACGGCGATTTCAGCCACGGCATCCTGAAGGTGCCGAAGCGCGGCGACTTCCGGGTGCAGGAAGAACACGGCAGCGAGATCCGTTCCATTGCGCCGGAGCCTGCGCTGCTCGCGGCCGGAAACGCCGCGATCGCGGCGATCGGCATGAAGCTCCTTTACGCACGGGCAGACCTGGTGCGACACGGAGACGAGTTCCGCGTCATGGAACTGGAACTCGTCGAGCCCGCGCTGTATCTGCGCATGGACCCGGCAGCCCCGGACCGGTTCGCGGACGCGATCGTATCGCTATTCGATTGAATTCCGCCTGCCGTCGAGCGGACTCCTGACCCCGCGACCGCCGCGGTTCAGCACGTGCGTGTAGATCATCGTCGTCTTGACGTCCGAGTGGCCAAGCAATTCCTGCACGGTGCGAATGTCGTAGCCGTCTTCCAGCAGATGCGTCGCAAAGCAATGGCGTAGCGTGTGACAGCTCGCGGGCTTCACGATGCCGGTCGCACGCACGGCAAGCTTCACCGCGCGCTGGATGTTCTGCGGGTGCTGGTGGAAGCGGATCCATGCCTTCGAGTACGGATCAATGCAGAACGTCTTCGCGGGAAACACCCACTGCCAGGCCCATGAGACATCCGCCCGCGGGTACTTGCGATGCAGCGCGAACGGCACCGATACCCCCGGCCGACAGGCGGCGCGGTCGGCGTCGAACAGAACGCGTGCGCGTGCGAGGTGATCGTGCAGGTGCGGCACCAGCACATCCGGCAGAATGGTCACGCGGTCTTTCTGTCCTTTTGCGTCGCGCAGCAGCAGTTCCCGTCGCGCCAGATCCATGTCCTTGACCCGCAACTGAAGACATTCGAGCACCCGCATGCCGCCGCCATACAGCATCGCGGCGATCAGCCATTCCGTGCCGCTCAGCTGGGCGAGCACCTGCTGTACCTCGTGGCGCGTCAACACGACCGGCAGGCGTTGCGGGCGCTTGGCGTGGACCATGTTCGCGAGCCATGGGAGGTCTTGCTCCAGCACCTCCCGGTACAGGAAGAGCAGCGCCGCCAGCGCCTGGTTCTGCGTGGAGGCGGAAACTCTCCTTTGCACCGCAAGAGCAGTCAGGAACGCCTCGACCTCCTCGCCGCCCATGTCGCCAGGACGCTGGCCGCCGTGGAAGCGGATGAAGCGCCGGATCCAGTGCAGGTAGGTTTTCTCGGTCCGGAAGCTCATGTGGCGAGCACGCATCCGGTTCCGGGCTTTGTCCAGCAGGTTAAATGGGGTGGCCATCCGTGGCGGTGGGTGATCAGTCAGTAAAGCCTGGACTGGGTCCAAGCTAGTCAAGTGCTTATGTCACCGCCACGTGATATTTAACGGGATTCGCGGTATTACTAGATATGACTTTTCAAATCCAATTGTAGTTAGACAACCTAGTCGAGCGCGTTTGACGTCATGACGTCATAGCGTCATACTGCCCGTCATGGCTACACCAAAGCGAGCAACCGTCTACTTCGAGGCCGATGTACACCGGGCCCTGCGGCTACGGGCGGCAGCCAACGATCGCTCCGTATCGGACATGGTCAACGATGCGGTTAAAGCCGCACTCGCTGAGGATGCGGAAGATCTCGAAGCATTTGACGAGCGCCGCCAGGAGCGCGCTACCCCTTTCGAGAGCTTCGTCAGGGGTATGAAGCGCCGTGGCCGCCTATAGGCTGCTGATCAAGGCTTCGGCTGGCCGCGAGCTCGACCGGCTGGGATCCAAGTCAGACAGAAGGCGCATAGTCGAGCGTATCCAGGCACTGGCAGACGACCCTCGACCGCGCGGCTGCGAAAAACTGGCGGGCTATGCCGATCGCTTCAGAATTCGCCAAGGGAATTATCGCGTCGTTTACCTCGTCGATGATCATCGTCGCGAGGTCACTGTTTTCAAAGTTGGCGACCGCAAGGATGTTTACCGCTAGGTTGTCTAACTATGCGTTGGAGCGGACCGTGAAAGCGTTGAGCGAGCGCGCCGCAGGCGCGCGGACTATTATCGCGCCTGCGGCGCGCTGGCCACGCCGCGCGCGGCCCGCTCAACGCGGACGTTAGGCAGCATTCGGAATCATTGCGCAATGTGGTTCTTCGGATCTAACCCCAAACTTTCTGACTACGATGACGCGGCGACAGCAGCAGAGGCAGCGCTACGCCCCCAAATTCGCAAGTTGCTGATTGCCCGTCCGAACACAGCTAAAGGAATCCGCAGGTTGACGTCCGCAGCGCCCCTCCTCCTTCTCCATGGCTTTGTCTGCTTCTACGCCAAGAAGTACCGCATCAAGAGGAATGATCACCAAGTTGCCGTCACCTTTAAGGTGTTCAAAAGCTTCTTTGGCGATGAAGTAGCTGGCGCCATGAAGTCGGCCCTACGTGAACAATTGTGTAACGCCGGCGACTTAAGAATGCTCAAGGAGGGTGAGAACGCTGCTGCCTACTATCAGCGTGAGGGGTTACAGTTGATTGCCGCCTTCCTCGGAGATGTTGTCGATGAAAACGATTCAGGGACTGCTGCCTAACTATGCGTTGGAGCGGTCCGTGACGGATTGCGGGTGGCGCGCCGCTCGCGCACAGAGAGATTTTACGCTCGCGGCGCGCTGGTTCGGCCTCGCGCGGCCCGCTCAACGCGGACGTTAGACGTCACTCGATCAAAGAGACGCCGTGAAGGTCCGTTTCTACATCGATCCCGAGACGGACCAGCCGCACATCTACAACCATGATGTCGCAAATTCAGAGGTTGAGGAGGTCCTGACCCACCCTGGCGAGGATCGCGCCGGGAACGATGGGTCTCGAGTTGCCACCGGCCGGACCCTAGCAGGACGCCTGCTGCGGGTGATTTATGTCCCAGACCCGGAGCCTAAAAGTGTATTCGTCATCACGGCTTACGAACTCCGTGGCAAGCCTGCATTGGCCTATCGGCGGCGTAGGCGCAAACTAGGCCCATGAGCAAGAACCGGTTTCCTCCTGGCTGGGACGAGAAGCGCGTCAAGGGCGTCGTAACCCATTACGAGTCCCAGTCCGAGGACGAGGCTGTGGCCGAAGATGAGGCTGCCATGGGCGGTACGGTCATGTCCGTTCCTGCCGAGCTCGTCCCCGAGGTTCGCCAGCTCATTGCCAAGCACAAGAAGCGCGCGTAGCGAGCGACGTCTAACTATGCGATGCAGCGGTCGTCGCGCGTCGTCACGCCGCTTGCAGGAACTGCGAGCGGGTCCCAGAGATTTCGGTCAGCAAGCGACGCGCCGACTGCGCGCCGCCGCTGATCGCGGACGTTAGATTGCCGAGTCAGCTCGGCGCTATGATTCGGGCGAGGTCACGTCGGGAGGCGCCGAGGGCGATGAGTGATCGCATCAGCAAATCAATGGAGACCGTGGGGTCACCGGACTCCATCTTGGCGACTCGTGACTGGCTAGACTGCACGGCCGCGGCCAGATCATGTTGTGTCAGGCGCTTGCGCTTCCGACGGGCTTTGAGCCCTTCCGCCAGCTTGAGGCGCAATTCAATCAGCGCCGCCTCCTCCGCCGACAGATCCAAGAACTCCTTGGCGTCACCTACTTTCCAGCCGCGACTCGCAAGCTTAGCTCTCTTACTTGCACGCATCGTCATACCCCCGAAAACGCCTTTGGCAGGTCGCAATTACATCTTTCGGCGTGGAACGCGTCTTCTTGGCGAATACCGCCCCAATCACGATCGCATCTCCGTCCGTGCGATAGACAATTCTCCATTTCGCTGTGGAATCCCCGATACGCAATTCGTGGCATCGCCTTCCGACTCCAGGCATGGGCCGCGAATGGGGCATTCCCAACGACTCGCCACGCTGCAGCCTTCTAAGCAACATCCCTGCATCAATCCTGGCGGCCGTGCCGAACGGCGGAGTTCTAATCTCCCCATGCAGCCAAACCAGCGGCTTGTCAGCTGAAGCCACGGAATGCAGTATATGTCAGTACTGACATACAATCAACTTGAGCTCGGCAATCTAACTATGCGTTGGAGCGGTCCGTGAAAGGTTGCGGGTGGCGCGCCGCTCGCGTGCAGAGAGATTTTACACTCGCGGCGCGCTGGAATAGCCTCGCGCGGCCCGCTCAACGCGGACGTTAGGTGGCATTTCGCGAGCTCGACACATGCGCTTAGCTTGGATCGCAGTTTCGGTTTGGCTCGCTACTTCTGGCGCGAGTTCGGACGGCCCGATCGATGCGCAAACTCAGGCCACCTACTGGCACCTGCTCGATGATTGGGTCAAGGAAGGTGGCCCCCTGTCCGACGTGCGCTCCCGTGTTGTTGACAACTGCACCAAGCTGGTGCTGGGCACGGTCGACTATTCCGAATGGGCCGCCCTCCACACCACGCGCCGCGCAGAGTTGGACTTCCGTGTCGACGTTTGCGTCAAGGCGACGATTCATCGTGTGCACCCTCAGCCGGAACTCTCGAATGCGATGTTTGTTGCCATGCTCTGTGGCGAATCCAATGTCGCGCTCTATCGCCAATTGTGTGCCAGAGCCAATTTGGACCCTGAGGGAGATGCCACCTAACTATGCGTTGGAGCGGTCCGTGAAAGGTTGGCGGGTGGGCGCCGCAGGCGCGCGGACTATTGTCGCGCCTGCGGCGCGCTGGACGCGCATCGCGCGGCCCGCTCAACGCGGACGTTAGGCGTCAAGAGGAACAGTGTCATACCTGCGTCAAGGGAATTGGAGAATCGGGGGGAGATTACGATGCGCATGAAGCTTATTGGACACTTGGTTTCCGTATTGTGCTTTTCGATTGGAGTGGTGCTGACGCACCGTGCGGGTGGTGCTGAAAAGACGAGTGTACTGTCGCCTATTCCAATTTCGGCCGCGGACTTGAAGTGGCACGACCTGGATCCCACCGGAGCTCCGGGCGCGAAAATTGCAGATTTGTGGGGCGACCATCGCAGTGGGCCATTCGGCGCATTTTTCCTGCTGCCCGCCGGGTTCTCTGCTCCGCTCCATGCTCATACCCATGACATGAAGCTCATAATCGTGTCCGGAACCTATATTCAGGGCGCCAAGGGCAAGGCGGAATTTCGATTGGGCCCGGGCTCCTACTTGATGCAACCAGGTGGCGGGTACTGGCACACGACGAGTTGCGATTCTGCCTCTGAGTGTGTGTTCTTTGTCGAAAGCAATGGAGCGTTCGATTTACATCCAGCGCCTGCGGAGGATGCTGCTGCAAACAAGTAGCAGGCATGCCGGGTTGAAAGGCAAGCAGTACCGGGTCGCACTCTTGACGCCTAACTATGCGATGCAGCGGTCGTCGCGCGTCGGCACGCCGCTTGCAGGGACAGGAACCGGCGCGGCCAGGACACCGTCAGCAAGCGGCGCGCCGAGCGCGCGCCGCCGCTGATCGCGGACGTTAGGCGTCTGTCTTGTAACCCGTAACGTTATGCGTTACACTCACGTCCCGTGATCCGCACATTCCGGCACAAGGGCTTGGCCAAGTTCTTTGCCACGGGGTCCAAGGCCGGGATCCAGGCGGCCCACGCGGAACCGCTGAAGTTGATCTTGGCGACGCTCAACGTCGCCACTGCACCGGGCGACATGGGTCTGCCGGGATTGAAGCTTCATCCACTGAAGGGCGGTCGCAGCGGCACCTGGTCGGTCACGGTGCGAGCCAATTGGCGGGTCACTTTTCGGTTTGAAGGCAAGGATGCGGTGGACGTCGACTATGAGGACTATCACTGATGAGGATGCATAACCCTCCCCACCCCGGCGAGATCATTCGCAAGCTCTGCCTCGAGCCGCTGGATCTTTCGGTCACGGATGCGGCCAGTGCTTTGGGTGTGAGCCGCAAGACGTTGTCTGCTTTGCTGAATGGCCGTGCGGGCATCAGCCCGGAGATGGCCGTGCGGCTTTCGATCGCCTTTGGCACCAGCTCGGAGAGCTGGATGAATCAGCAGACTCAGTACGACCTGTGGCACGCGGAGAAGCGCCGCAAGGATTTGCGGGTTTCTCGCGTGGCCGCCTGACAAGACGCCTAACTATGCGATGCAGCGGTCGTCGCGCGTCGTCACGCCGCTTGCAACAACTGCAAGTGGCTCCCACAGGTTTCGGTCAGCAAGTGGCGCGCCGACTGCGCGCCGCCGCTGATCGCGAGCGTTGGGCGACGAAGTCACGTGCTTAGCCAGAGTTGCCTTCTCCTGCCACCGTTGGGATCTAGTTGGCGTTCATGAAGAATCCCCTGCGGCTGGCTAAGTACCTGTTTTACCTTGACGCCGTTTTGGGGATCATAAGCATTGGAGGTGCCGCCCTTTACGGAGCCGCGTACTCTTCTAAGAGCTTATGGGCTGCTTTCTTGCCCATATTCTTTCCGTTTTCCGCTTTATGGGTTTTATTCTGTTACGGCGCATACAAAGGGCTCACCGGACCCAATGTATTTGCAAAGCTTATGTTCTGGCTATTCGTCCTGGGGCACGCCATTGCCTTTCCGGTTGGCACTGCAATCGCCGGCGTGGCCGTCTGGCTTTGGCGTGAGGTACGTTCAGTTAGCACTGGCGGTAGCATCGTCGCCCAACAACAGGTTCCAGGGGACGTCCCTGCCGCGCCTTCGGTGCGCAGGGCCGCCCCTGAACCTGGGCGTTAGACATCGAATGATTTACGCATACCTCATCATTGGGTTCGCGGCATTTGGCGCCGGACTCATTGTGATACCCGGATATTGGAAACTCGCCTGGGTCGGCGCTTGCCTGGTCCTGCTCATGTTCCTGCCCTCCATTCTGGCTACGGTGCTAGACCCGCTTAATGCCAGACGGATTCGTTCCTACTGTGAGGGCGCGGGAGCGAGGGACGTCGAGGTAAAGCCTTTCCCAAATCACTACGGTGTTCATTTCAGTAAGAATGATCGAAAGCATTACGCGAAGCGCAAGATTATGCGTGGCAAGATCGTCTGGAAGGGGCCATCCCCGGCGGAGATTCAATGACCAGCATTCGATGTCTAACTATGCGATGCAGCGGTCGGCTCGCGTCGTCACGCCGCTTGCAAGAACTGCAGGGCGGGTTCAGATTGTTGGCTTGGCAAGCGGCGCGCCGACCGTGCGCCGCCGCTGATCGCGGACGTTAGACGGCGTTAGGAGGATTTTGCCATCTTCATACGAGCTACTGACTCCCAAGGCGTCCTTCGCGCAGATCCCGAGCAGGCGTGCACAAGCACAACCGCAGCACCTGTCAACGCGACGCTGTTGCTATTCGAACAACCAGCGAAAGTCGAACTACTCGAGAAGAGCCACAACCGTGCCTAAGACTTCCTTCGAGGTTGCAATGCGCTCCCAAAAGCCCAAACGCAGCGAACTTGTTTGGCAGACTTTTCTACTGTCCTGCAAATGCTTCATAAGAAGTATTGGCGCATTACTTTTGCTGATCACGTCTCCGCTTTTCGTACCTGACAGCTTTGCCGCCGAGACATACACGATCGCGGTAATTGGCACGGGTGACATGGGCAGCGCGCTAGGTAAGAAATTTGCGGCCGCTGGCCATCGGATCGTGTACGGAAGTCGCGATCCGTCGCGCGATACGGTAACGAGCCTAGTAGAAGCAACCGGCCATGGCGCAACTGCGACGACTCAAAGAAACGCGGCGCAACAGGGTGATATCGTCATTCTCGCGGTGCCATGGGCGCCAATGGAAGAGATCGTTAGAAGTATCGGCAACCTCCGGGGAAAAATTCTAATCGATATATCGACGGCTTATCGACAGGCAGCAGATGGCTACCTGGAGTTGTCTGACAATTCGTCAACTTCTGAACTCGTTCAAAAATGGGCTCCGGGTGCTCGAATCGTAAAAACAGCGTTTACCGCCGCGCAAGCCATCGAAGATCCGTTGAAATACGGTGAACCAACCGCGACTTACATCGCAGCTGACGATCGCGGCGCAAAGGAGATCGTCGCCGGATTAGCGATTCAGCTGAATTTGTTCCCACTCGACGCCGGGCCACTGCGCATGGGGAAGTCCATCGACCATATGGGACTACTGTATCTGACACCACTAATTCAGGGCCGCGACTTTACATGGATATGGGCGCCACGGGTCGCCGTTGACTACTCCTGCATATCGACTGAGGGATGGTTTCGACCGGTGAAGGACGCCGACGATCTCGCCCACTTATCAAATCTGGAAGGCATCGAACGCGAGTGCTCAGCAAAGTAACAATCATTGATTCAACTTCAGGGCTCGCTAACGCACGCCGTCTAACTAAGCGATGCAGCGGTCGTCGCTCGTCGGCACGCCGCTTGCAAGAACCGCAAGCGGCATCCATAGGTTGCCTTCAGCAAGCGACGCGCCGAGCGCGCGCCGCCGTTGATCGCGGGCGTTAGGCCGCACAATAGGACAGTGTGATGCTCACGGGTTCATGTCACTGTGGGGCAGTGCAAATCCAAGTGCCACGCAAGCCGCGGAGCCTCACCAGCTGCAACTGTTCAATCTGTCGTCGCCAAGGGGGCCTCTGGGGATACTACGATCGAAGCAAGGTGAAGATCGTTGCCCGCAGAGGTGCGGTGGCCCGTTACTCTTGGGGCGACAAGTACCTTCGGCTCTGTAGATGCGCTAACTGCGGTTGTGTGACGCACTGGCAACCTATTAGTCGCGCTAGAAGCAGGATGGGCATTAACTTCCGAAACTTTGACCCATCCGTGATTGATTCAACTCGGATCCGGAGGTTCGATGGCGCCAACACCTGGAAGTTCTTGGACTAAACAGCGCTATGTTGCCGCGTTGGCGGATGTGCGGCCTAACTATGCGTTGGAGCGGTCCGTGACACCTTGGCAGGGGCGCGCCGCGGGCGCGGGGACGATTGTCGCGCCCGCGGCGCTTATCATGGGCCTCGCGCAGCCCGCTCAACGCGAACGTTAGGCCACATCGATGTATGGCTTGCCGGCATTTATTGCGTTGCTTCCAGGTCTTCTTACTGGTTCGCTGGTCCTTAGCATCATTACCCATTGGGTCACGTTGCTACTGAGCGGTTGGCGACACAATCCAATCGATGCGCCGTTGCCGTCGACTGGTCGAGTGTGGGCTCGCATCTTTACCGTAATTCACCCTGTACCCTGGCTGGTGCTAGTTGGAGTTCCATATGGCATCCATCGCTTCCTGACGAATCCACCAGCGCCCGGTTGGCGTTGGTTCCTTGCAGGTGTCGTTGGGGCGGTTATTGGCACGCTCCTGATGGCGATAATCGTTCTTCGACGTAATCGTTCGCGAGCAGCCGCAGCCACAGCAAAGATGGCCAGTCAAGGCGACAACGTGGCCTAACTATGCGTTGGAGCGGTCCGTGAGCGTACAAGCGAGGTTGCCAGTGACGCATCCAATCCCGTCTGCGGAAGCTTACGCCAGTGAGCCCGTGCGCTTTCCACCGCTCGAGGTGGTAGATCTCGCCAGTGAAGCGGCTGTGGTGACCGACGCGTACCGAAACCAGGTCATCAGCCAGGTCAACACAAGTTGTCTGCGTCTGGGGGTACTCACCGGAGACTATCCGTGGCACCAACATCCTCGCTCCGATGAACTCTTTCTGGTCATGGAAGGCAACTTCGAGATCGAGCTGACCGACGGCCGTACTTTGAAGCTTGGGCCGTGGCAGAGTGTGGTAGTTCCCGCCGGGACCGTGCATCGCACGCGGGGAGTCGGACGCACAGTGAATTTGTGCTTTGAAGCGGTAGCTGCCGAGACAGTATTCGTTGAACGCGCCACCTAACAATGCGATGCAGCGGTCGTCGCTTGTCGTCACGCCCCTTGCAGGACTCGCGGGCGGTAGACCGAACTAGCCGCGGCCAACTCGCCGTCATCAGAGATCGCAAACAATGCTCATCGTTCAGCACAATCCGCCGACGGTCTTCCCGCCATACAGATCGTACAGCCATGCTATTGAGGTGGGAGGAAACTCACGCATCTTGATTGTCAGTGGGTTGAACGGCTACCACTCCGATGGCACCACGCTGCCAGACTCATTTGAAGACCAGGCGGAACTGATCTGGGCGCACTTGAAGGCCATCCTCGCCAGCGCAGACATGACGGTCGAAAACCTGATCTCCTTGCGAACCTATCTGGCCGATCCCAGCCTCGATCAAGCGAACGTTCGCATGAGAGTCAAGCACCTCGGCGAGCATCGACCAGCCTCGACCGTCATCTGCTGCAGATTGTTGGATCCCAAGTGGAAGCTTGAGCTCGAGGCGATGGCCGCTGCGTGAAGGTACTGTATGTCCGGTACGGTCTGGAACTCTGCGATGCAGCAGTCGTTGAGCCTACTTGAAGCCTCTCATGACTCCTGATTGTCGCTACGTTGTCGTCCATGGCCGTCTGTGGCGAGCTGCCAATCCAGGCTTTGCCCCGGAGCTTCAAACGCGGCCAAAGTCGCCTTGGGCGAACGCGGTCCTGCCTGGTGGACCGACGGCGCGAAGGACTTCAATCGGTATCCGGTCAAAAACACACCGTACGCAGACTGGTACACCAAGCGGTCAAAACCATGAATCGGAGTGGCTGACTTTCCGCGGCTGGCATTGGCCGCAGGTCTCGGGCTGGTGCCGCACTGTTGCCGCAGCCGCTTCGTTCCGGCGACTCAATCCCAACTTACTGTGAAAAACCTATGCACAAACGAGATCTAACGCGAACCTACTCACGGGCCCAATTTGCTGCGAAGCTGCGCCGCTTGGCAGATACCATTCAGGCCGGCGAGTCTTTTGTCATCCAGGTCGGCGGTGAACGGCTCTTCGTTCCCGCGAATGCCACATTCAACATCGAGCATGAACGCTCTGGATCTGATGAGGAACTCGAGTATCAGTTGCTTTGGAAGCGGCGCTAGCGGAGTGGCCTGATCGTGCTGAAGTCATGAACAGACATCCCATCGAGGTTTGGCATGGCCTGGTTCGCTCGCAGAATCCCGCGGGCCTGGATGATCTACTGGGCGAGAACGCAGTGTTCGTCTCGCCGGTCGTGTACGCGCCACAGCGGGGCAGGGCGATTGTGAAGGCTTATCTGTCGGCAGCGTTCAAGGTCTTCTTCAACCCGACTTTCCGCTACGTTCGTGAGATTGTCGGGCCATTGGATGCAATGCTCGAATTCGAGACCGAGTTTGACGGCGTCGTGGTGAACGGCGTCGATATCATCCGGTGGGACGCGGGCGGGAAGATTGTCGAGTTCAAGGTCATGGTCAGGCCACTGAAGGCGATCAATCTGATCCATGAGCGCATGGGTGCGGCACTGGCGAATGACGGGTGTGGAACCGTGACGCAAGTGGCTCCATGAGAACGGTGTTCGAGCCATCCAATGCCCTTGAAGGACACATGCTTCAGGATCTTCTGAAGCAACGAGGGATTACGTCACGGCTGGACGGAGCACAGTTGCAGGGAGGCGTGGGAGAGCTGCCGGCTGCGGGATTCGTTCGTCTCGTGGTCGACGATGAGGATTACGAATCGGCGCGAGTGGTTGTAGACGAGTGGGAGTCGACCGCTGGCCCCGATCCGGTTCCCGCGCCGACAGCCCGCGCATCCAGAGGCTTTGTCGCCGCACTGGTGGGATTGGTCCTCGGCGTGACCGGTTCCTATCTTTTCTTCAGGGCTCCGGTTTCCGTCCAAGGGTCAGACTATAACGACGACGGCAGGCTTGACGAGCATTGGACATACTCACCAGGCGGGGCGCTTCTCAGGAGCGAAGCAGATCGAAACTTCGATGGAAAGAAAGATCTGATCATTCACTACGACGCGCATGGGCGTGTGGACTCTGGCGAGAATGACGACGACTTCGATGGTACGTTTGAGTCGCATTCACAGTACCGTGATGGGAGCATCCGTTACAGCGAGGCGGATACCAACGGAGATTCATGGATCGACCTGAGGTTCTACTTCAAGCATGGTGTCTTGACCCGGATCGAGTACTTTCTTCCCGAGTCTTCGTCGCCAGCCCGCATCGAATACTTTGAACTCGGCAAGCTGATAACTGCAGAAGTTGACACGGACCGGGATGGACGACTGAATCTGCGCCATCAGTACTCGGACCTGGCGGAGCTTGTCCATACGGAGACAATCCCGTAGAACGACGCAGGCGCGCAATCGCGGACGAGCCGCGGCGCATCACCAGTCTCTATGATGCATTCGGAGCGCCGTCAGGTCTCCAGCAGGACTCGGGGTTTGCGGCACTGATCGAGTACGGCGGAAAGCGCATTCTCTTCGACACGGGCACCGACGCCGCGATCTTCGGGCACAACGTCAGGCAACTTGGCATCGACCTAAGTCGGCTCGATGCCGTGGTCATCTCACACCGCCACGGGGACCACACGAGCGGCATCAAGCACCTGCTCGAGGTGAACCCGAGCGTCGGAATCTATGCGCCGCAGGAAGGAGCATTCTTCAGGAGCGTTCCCCCACCGGGATTCCTGACCCGCGCTCCGGGTCTGCCGCGCAACCTGCAGTACTACGGCGGCAAACAGCCGGAGCGGTGGCAGACTGGAACGCCTTGGGAGCGGGCAACGTTCGCGAGCGTCGCAAAGAATACGGAGATCCTTCCCGGTTTCCACGTCCTCACGACCCGATCGCAGAAGCCGGGCGCACTGGAAATGAATGAGCTCTCGCTGGCCGTGCGGACCCCGAAAGGCCTCGCAGTGATCGTCGGCTGCTCGCATCCCGGCGTGGAGAATATTCTCGCGGCAGCCGCCGCGATCGAGCCTGACCTGTACATGGTCATGGGCGGCTTTCATCTGGTGCTGACGCCGGAACCAGAGGTGCGGCGCGTGGCATCGCTGCTCCACGACGGACTCGGAGTGGATCGGGTTGCGCCCGCGCACTGCACGAGCGAACTCGGGTTCTCGGTGTTTCTGGAGCGCTTCAAGGATCGTTTCGACGAGGCAGGCCTCGGTGCGGTGATACCGCTCCCGTAGGGGCCCGTCGTCTACGCGCGCGGTATGCCGCGCCGGCTCGGCTGGTCCTCAAGGTGACCCGCCCCCCACCGCGTCAGTCGTATCCCGCTCCGAACCGGTACGTCGCAATCAATCCGTAGGTGCGCGGCTTGGCGTACACGCCGGCGACCACGCCCGAGAACAGCGAGCTGTCGAACGCGTATACGCGGTATTCCTCTTCCGTCAGGTTGTTGACGAAGGCCGCCACTTCCCAGCGGCCGTCCTGCGCCGCAATGCCGATGCGCGCATTGGCGACGTAGTACGAACTTTCTTCCTCGACCGGTGCGCACAGTACCGTGAAGCAGAAGCCGTCGGAATACAGCACGTCGCCCTGCAACGATGCGACGCCACCGGCGAGCGGGAACTCGTAGCGCGCGAGCGCATTGCCCGAGAAGCTCGGCGCCTGCGGCAGGTCATGGTCCACGACGGTCGCGAGGTCGGGCAGCATGATGTCCTTCACCTTGCTGTCCATGAACGACGCACCGAACTGGAGCGTGAGTCTCTCCGTCGGACGCGAGTTGAGTTCAACCTCGAGGCCGGTCGCCTCCGCATCGAGGTTGATGACCGACTGCACGGGTCCTACCTGGGCGAAGGCCTGGTAGTCCTGGTAGTCGTAATAGAACGCGGTGAGGTTGAGCGTCGTGTTGCCGCCGATGGTGGATTTCATGCCGACTTCAAAAGCGTCGAGCGTTTCCGGCTCGAACGGAATGCCTTCAAGGAAGGCGGCTTCGTTCGGCGAATACGGCGTGCCGGTCGAGAACGTGTAGCCGCCGCTCTTGCTGCCGCGATTGAAGCTGCCGTACACCAGGACATCGTCACTGACCCGGTAATCGAGCTCCAGCCGTCCGGCGAGGTCGTCGAACGAGGTCTTCGCATCACCGGGTGTGATGGAACTGCCGCCGGGGAAAATCTCGTTCTGGTTGAAGATGATGGTGACGGCCGGCGTCAGGCCGGGCACTGCCGGCGCGCTGCCGAAATACGCGCCTTCGCGCGTGTCGTGCCACCAGCGCAGGCCCGTGATCAGCTTCCAGCGCTCGGCGAAGCTCCATTCATTCTGCGCGAAGACGGCGTAGGACGTCGTCTTCTGCGCGAATGCGACGTCCGGATCGTAGCCGTAGAACGGATCGGCGAACTTGCCGATGTAGTCGCCGTCCACTTGCATGCCGTACACGCCGGCAACGAACTCATGGGCGCCGAAGGTGCGCGACAGGCGGAATTCCTGCGACACCTGATCGAGGTCGCTGCCCTGGAAGAAGAACACGCCCTCATCCGGCGAGGAATCGCCGCCTTCGGTGTAGAACTTCTCCGAACTCTGGAAATCCGTGATCGAGACGAAGCCCCATTCGCCGATCTCCGAATCGACCCGCAGCGTCGCGCCGGCGATCTCGCGGTCGACGAACGAAGGCTCGGTCTCCGCGGTCTTGAACGGATCCCCGCCGCGGCTCGGGATGATGCTGTCCTCGCGGAAACCGGTGCCGCTCTCGCCCGGACCCGTGCCCCAGAACGGGCAGGCGAAGTCCGCAGGCGTGAACTCGCCCTGGAACTGGTCGTTCGGGCAGGCCGGCTCGTGCGAGTACAAGCCGGCCTGGGTCTCCCCGTCCGCTTTCATGTAACGCAGGATCAGGTTGGCGTCGGTCGCCTCGCTCGGCTGGAAGGCGAGCGTGCCGCGCACCGCATAGTGATCGTTGCCGCCGCGGTCTTCGACGCCGGGGATGATGGACTCCATCCAGCCGTCGTCCTTGTTGTAGATGAAGGCGAGCCGGCCCTGCACCGCTTCGCTGAATGGGCCGGACACGGCGCCATTCACGATCACCTGGTTGAACGACCCGACCGTCAGGTCGGTGTAGCCTTCGAATTCCCGGGTCGGCTTGCGCGAGATGAACTGGATCGCGCCGCCGGTGGCATTGCGGCCGAACAGCGTGCCCTGAGGGCCGCGCAGCGTCTCGATGCGCGCGAGGTCGAATATCGGGAAGCTCGCAAGGTTGATCGAGCTCGAATAGCTGTCGTCCTGGTATACCGCGACCGGCGGCTCCTGCTGGTCGCCGTAGTCATTCTGCGAGACGCCGCGGATATTGAAGACCACCTGCGACGACGAGTAGGCATTCATCTTGAGGCTGGGCACGGCGCGCACGATATCGGTTGCGGTCGTGATGTTCAGATTCTGCAGCGTCTGCTCGCCGAGCGGCGTCACCGCGATGCCGACGTCCTGTACGTTCTGTTCGCGCTTCTGCGCCGTCACGACGACTTCGCCGAAGGGCGTCGGCTCCGACTGGCCTGCCAGTGCCGGCAATCCCGTACCGACCAGCCCCGTGCAGAGAACCCAATGGACGGCAGTACGGACATCAGTCGCCTGAATGCGTCGCATGATTTTTCCCCCGAGCGATTAAGACGATGATTCGGAGTCGCCGGTCTCGCGCAACCATTCCAGGAGGTAATCCGAGAACGAGCGCCAGACCTCCAGATGGTACTCTTCGGCCGCTTTTCGCCAAAGAACGATTTCGGCTTTGCCGAGCAAGGTGCGCGTGCACATCCCCGGCGGAAACTCCGCCGCATCGAGATCGAGCGGACAGCCGCTGTTCAGGATCGCGCTGGCATCAGCGCCGCGTATCTGCCATGCGAGCTGCCGCTGGCTGACGTCCACCAGCGAATGAGCTATGCCCGCGAGCGCGCTTTCGAGCTCGGCGGCAATCGTTTGCCTGTCGTCCTGGGGTGCGATGAGCAGGTGTTCATCCGGCCCGAGCCACAATGCCGCGCGGCCTGCCGCCGCCCGGGCGCGGCAGGCGATTTCGGACAACGGTAGCCTGAATGCGTCGCCCACCGTTCTGCGCGCGACTTCACCTCCCTGGAAGATGAAACGCGTCGCCGGCGGCAGCAGCGTGAACTCAGCCATGAAGTCGTGCGCCTTCCGGGTCGTAGAACACGGGGGAAGTCAGCTGCACCTCGACGTCGCCCCCCGGCATCGGCACGAAAAGCGCCTGGCCCATCCGCGCGCGGCCCCCCGCCACCATCGCAAGCGCGATCGAATGGCCGAGCGCGGCACTGAAATACGAAGACGTGACATGGCCCAGCAGCTTCATTGGCGGTTCCTGACCAGGCGAATCGACGAGCTGCGCACCCTCTTCCAGTACCGTTGCTGGATCGACCGTCTTCAGGCCGACCAATTGCCTGCGCTGCGGCATCTTCATCGCCGCGCGCGCCAACGAGCGCTTGCCGATGAAATCGGCCTTGTTCCGGCCGATGGCCCAGCCGAAGCCCGCATCGTCGGGCGTCACCGTGCCATCGGTATCCTGGCCGACGATCACGTAGCCTTTCTCCGCGCGCAGCACGTGCATGGTCTCGGTGCCATAGGGCGTGATGCCGAGAGCTGCGCCCGCGGCGTAAACAGCATCCCAGACGGCGCGTCCCTGCTCTGCCGGCACGTTGATCTCATAGCCGAGTTCGCCGGAGAAGCTGACGCGGAACAGCATCATCGGCACGCCGCAGATGCTGCCGTGGCCCACGCCCATGTGCGGCAGCGCGCCCGATGAAATATCGACGCCCGCGACGAGTGGTTGCAGGACCTGCCGCGCACGCGGCCCCTGCACGGCGATGACCGCCCACTGCTCGGTCGTGGATGTCAGCCACACGGCGAGTTCCGGCCACTCCGTCTGGCGATAGTCCTCCATCAAGTTGAGCACGCGCGCCGCGCCGCCGGTCGTCGTCGTCACGTGAAAGCGATCCGCCGCGATACGCGCGATGACGCCGTCGTCGTAGATGAAGCCATCGTCGCGCAGCAGGATGCCGTAGCGCGCGCGTCCGGGCGCAAGCTTCGTCCAGTCGTTGATGTAGAGGCGATTCAGGAACTCCGCGGCATCGGGACCGACGACGGCGATCTTGCCGAGCGTGGAGGCGTCGAAAATTCCGCAGACGGTGCGCACGGCCAGGCATTCGCGCGCGACCGCGGCCTGCATGTCTTCCCCCGGCCGCGGGAAGTAGCGCGCCCGTTTCCACAGGCCGACGTCCTCGAACACGGCATTCAGCGACGTGGCGCAATCGTGGATCGGCGTCCTGCGCACCGGATCGAACAGGTCGCCACGGGCGATGCCGGCGAAACTGCCGAAGGTGACCGGCGTGTAGGGCATGCGGAAAGTCGTATGGCCGATCTCCGGGATCGGCTTGCCGAGTTCACCGGCGACGATGCCGAGCGCATTGAGATTGGAGGTCTTGCCCTGGTCGGTGGCCATGCCGACCGTGGTATAGCGCTTCACGTGCTCGATCGAGCGGAAGCCTTCGCGCGCGGCGAGCGCGAGGTCACTGGCGGTCACGTCATTCTGCCAGTCCACGAAGGCTTTGGATCCCGTGCCGGCTGGCGCCGTCCACACAGCCGCCGGCGCATCGCCGGCGTCGTCTCCCGTGACTTCGAAGCGAGTCGCTACGGCGTCATGACCACTCGCTTTCGCGCCGGCGGCAGCGCCGTCTGCGAGCGCCGCCGTGAGTCCCGTGACGCCGCGGCAAGTGCCGGCCGAGCGTTCGCGCTCGGCCGATGACAACGGCAGGAAGACTTTCGCCGCTTCATTCCATAGCAACTTGCCGCGCGACTGGGAGAACAGGTGCACGCTCGGCGTGAATCCCCCTGACATCAATACCAGGTCGCAGCGCAGAACCCGCCGCTGCGCCCGGCCCTGCCCGTCGACATACGCGAGCTCGATGCCGCTGACACGCAGATTACCGCGGGTCCCGAGCACTGACGCGGAGCACAGTAATTCGATCCCGGCATCGCGCGCCGCCTGCGCCAGGCTTTCTTCGCTGACTGCGCGCAGATCCGCGATCGCGGCCATCTGCACACCGGCGGCGTGCAGGTCGAGCGCCGCCCGCCAGGCGCTGTCCGTCGCCGTGACGACAACCGCCCGAGACCCCACACGAACGCCGTAGCGCCGGAGATAAGTCTGCGCAGCGCCGGCCAGCATGATTCCCGGCCGGTCATTGCCCGGAAACACCAGAGGCTGCTCGATCGCGCCGGCCGCGAGCACCACCTCGCGCGCGCGCACCTGCCACAGCCGTTCGCGTGCCGGCCCGGCGGGCGGCTCCGCGAGGTGATCGGTCAGGCGTTGGTTGAGCCCGATCGAGTTGTGCGCGAAGTAACCGAAGGCGGTCGTGCGCGGCAGCAACCGCGCACGAGGATGCGCCGCGATCGTGGCGAGCGCGCGTTCGAGCCAGGCGGCGGCAGCGAGTCCGTCAATGCGTGTTGTCGTGCCGGTCAGCAGCGTCCCGCCCGGCTCCGGCTGTTCGTCGCAGAGGATCACGCGCGCGCCGGCATCCAGAGCGGTGAGTGTCGCGGCAATACCCGCGGGCCCTGCCCCGACAACCAGCACATCGCAATGCGCGTGACGAGTGGCGTACCGGTCCGGATCAGGCAATGACGGCGCGCGTCCGAGACCTGCAGCCCTGCGGATCAGCGGTTCATACAGTGCAGCCCAGGCGGCACGCGGCCACATGAAGGTCTTGTAATAGAACCCGGCCGGGAAAAGCGCAGACAACCGGTCGTTGGCGCGACCCAGGTCAAAACGCAGGTTCGGCCAGCGGTTCTGGGATTCAGCGCAGAGACCGTCGTAGAGCTCCACCTGCGTCGCGCGCAGATTCGGCGTGCAGCGCGCCGCATCGCGACGCACCGTCACCAGGGCACTGGGTTCCTCAGCACCCGCCGTGAGAATGCCGCGCGGCCGGTGGTATTTGAACGACCGCGCGACCAAGTGCACGCCATTCGCGAGCAGCGCGGAGGCGAGCGTGTCGCCCGCCAGCCCTTCGTAGTCCCGGCCGTCAAAAGTGAAGCGCAGGCGCCGGGCCCGGTCCACGCGGCCGCCGCTCGCCGTGCGGAATGCGCTCATGGCCGCTCACCGATCTTGTAGGTGGCCGAAAAGTGATCGGTAGTCGTGTCGCGGAGCGCATTGAAGAACCGGCCGCAGCCGTGCAGGTGGCGCCAACGCTCCGCGTGCAGGCCGCGCGCGTTGCTGCGCACATATAAATAGTCTGCCCACTGCTGGTCGGACTGCTCTGCGGGCGCCGGCGGACGCGCGAGGTGCGCCTGCCCACCATAAGCGAACTCGACTTCGGGCCGCTTGCCGCACCAGGGACAGTCGATCAGCAACATCGCGCGCTCAGTGGGCGACCGCCGCGGCCGCCGCTTCGTCGATCAGTGCGCCATCGCGGAATCGCTCGAGCGTGAACGGGGCATTGATCGGATGCGGCTCGCCATGCGCGATAGTCCAGGCAAAGAGGTGCGCGGACCCCGGCGTCGCCTTGAATCCGCCCGTGCCCCAGCCGCAGTTCACGTACAGTCCCGGCACCGGCGTCTTGCCGATGATCGGCGAGCGGTCCGGCGTCACGTCCACGATGCCGCCCCAGTTGCGCAGCATCCGCAGCCGTCGGAATGCCGGGAACAGCTCGCAGACCGCCTCCAGCGTATGCATGTTGACGTGCAGCGCGCCACGCTGCGTATAAGAAGTGTAGGCGTCGGTGCCCGCACCGATCACGAGCTCGCCCTTGTCCGACTGGCTGATATAGGCGTGGATGCTGTTCGACATCACGACGCAGGGGAAGACCGCCTTGACCGGCTCCGACACCAGCGCCTGCAGCGGAAAGCTCTCGAGCGGCAGCGCGACGCCCGCGAGCCCCATCACGACGCTGGAGTTTCCCGCCGCGACGACGCCGACCCGGGGCGTGCGGATCAGGCCGCGCGTGGTGTCGAGTGCCTCGACGCCGCCATTCGCGCCGCGGCGGATGCCGGTGACCTCGCAGTTCTCGATGATGTCGACGCCGAGAGAGTCGGCCGCCCGCGCGTAACCCCAGGCGACGGCGTCGTGGCGCGCCGTGCCGCCGCGCCGCTGCAACGCGGCGCCCAGCACCGGATAGCGGATGTTCGCTTCGACGTTGAGCGGGGGACAGAAGGCCTTGGCTTCCGCGGGCGTCAGCCACTCGTTGTCCACGCCGTTGCAGCGGTTGGCGTGCACATGGCGCTTCAGCACCTGCACGTCATGCACCGTATGCGCGAGCATCATCACGCCGCGCGGAGAGAACATGACGTTGTAGTTCAGGTCCTGCGAGAGGTGTTCCCACATCCGGACGGCGTGGTCATAAAGCCGCGCGCTTTCGTCGAACAGGTAGTTCGACCGGATGATCGTCGTGTTGCGGCCGGTGTTACCGCCGCCGATCCAGCCCTTCTCGACCACCGCGATGTTCGTGAGCCCATGCTCGGCGGCGAGGTAATACGCGGTGCCGAGCCCATGGCCGCCCCCGCCGACGATGACGGCGTCATAAGACGCCTTCGGTTTCGCCCGCCGCCATTGCTCCTGCCAGCCGCGATGCCGGCCCAGGCTGCGCCATAAAAGGCTGAGTCCGGACCAGGATTGCCGCTTCACGTCAACCAAACCTCAGGCTTTGAGGCCCCGGTTCTCCGGGTCGTAAGGCGAGTCGACCAGCACGGTCGCCGATTTTCTTGCGCCCAGAATTTCGATCTGCAGGCGCGTGCCGACCGCGGCAAAAGGCGCCTGCACATAACCGATCGCGAGGCTTTTGCCCAGCACGTGTCCGTAGTAGCCGGAGGTCGCGCGGCCGATCATCGCTCCGCGTTCGTCGAACAGCGGCTCGTTGCCGAGCGGGTCGGCATCCCCGACATCGTGGCATTCCACGGTCACGAAGCGGTTCGGCACGCCGGTGTCGAGCTGCTGCTGCAACGCCTCCCTGCCGATGAACTCGCCCTTGCCCATGCGCACGAAGCGATCGAGGCCGGCCTCGAAGGGCGTGTAATCGGGCGTCAGGTCGAGGCCCCACATCCGGTAGGACTTCTCCAGGCGCAGCGATTCCATCGCGCGCATGCCGGCCATGCCGATGCCGTGTTCCTCACCCGCCGCGAACAGGGCGTCGAACAGGTGATGTGCGTACTCGATCGGGAAATGCAGCTCCCAGCCGAGCGCGCCGACGAAATTCACGCGCAGCAGATGGACATCCGTCGCCAGCCCCACTTCGCCCGTCTGCGCGCTGAGCCAGGGAAACGCCGCGTTGTCGAGCGCGAGATCGGTCAGTTTCGCCAGCACCTCGCGCGATCGCGGCCCGGCCAGCACGAAGCAGCCGCGAGCGGTCGTGATGTTGCGAAGAGTCACCGAGCCGTCGGCCGGCAGCATCCTCTGCAGGTAATCCGTATCGTAACGTTCCGCGGCGCCCGCGCTGACCAGGTAGAAGTGCAGGTCGCCGAGCTTCGTGATGGTGAACTCGGAGCGGATGCCGCCGCGCCGGGTCAGCGCATGACTGAGCGCCATGCGTCCGATCTTCGCCGGCACCTTGTTGGCGACGAGATTATCGAGCCAGGCTTCGGCGCCCGGTCCGGACACCTCGTGCTTCGTGAAGGGTGTCAGGTCGATGACGCCCACCTGCTCCCGGATGCGCCGGCACTCGGCGCCGACGTGCTCGAAATAATTGGAGCGGCGGAAACTCCACTCGTCCGCGGGCTTGACGCCCGACGGCGCGAACCAGTTGGCGCGTTCCCAGCCATAGCGCTGGCCGAACACGGCGCCCATGCGCTTCAGTTTGTCGTAGACAGGGCTCGTTTTGGCAGGCCTGGCGTCCGGCCGCTCCTCGTCCGGGAAATGGATGACGAAGACGTTGCGGTAAGTCTCCTCGTTCTTCTGCACCACGTAGCGCTTGCTGGTGTACGGCCCGAAGCGGCGCGGTTCGACCGCCAGCATGTCGATGCCGGGCTCACCCTCGACGATCCACTCCGCGAGCTGCCATCCCGCGCCTCCGGCCGCGGTGATACCGAAACTGTGCCCTTCGTTGAGCCAGAGATTGCGCACGCCCCAGGCGGGCCCGACCATCGGGCTGCCGTCCGGCGTATAGGAGATCGGCCCGTTGACAACGTCCTTGATGCCGCAGTTCGCGAGCGCCGGCACGCGCCGTTGCGCCGCCTCGACATGCGGCAGCAGCCGTTCGATGTCGCCCTCGAACAGACTCTTGCCGAACCAGTCCGGCACGCCGTCGGCGAAGCGCGCCGGCGCGCCCGCCTCATAAGGCCCGAGGATCCAGCCGAGACGTTCTTCACGCAGGTAATACGACTTGTCCGACTCGCGCAGCACCGCGAGCTCGCGCCCGCCCGCCTGGCGATACTGTTTCAGTTCCGGCGACTGATCGTAGACGATGTACTGGTGCTCGACCGGGATGGCGGGCACGTTGATCCCGAACAATTTCCCGGTCTGGCGCGCATAGTTGCCGGTCGCGCAGACGACGTGCTCGGCGACGAGGTCCCCCTTGCCTGTTTTCAGCAGCCATTCGCCGGAGCGCGTGCGTGACGCCGCGGTGACTTCGGTCTGCTCGCGAATCTCCGCGCCGAGCGCGCGGGCGCCCTTGCGCAGCGCCATCGTCAAGTCAGCGGGCGCGATGTGCCCGTCGTCCGGATGATAGAGAGCGCCGACGATCGCCGGCGTTTCGGCGTCACCGCCGAGTTCGACCAGCGGCCAGATCTCTTTGACCTCGCGCGGGCCGATGACCTGGAACGGCACGCCGATCGTATTCGCCGTGCCGCAATATTTCTGGTATTCGTCCATGCGCTCGCGGCAGGTCGCGAGCCGCAGGTTGCCGGTCACGTGGAAGCTGACGTCCTGGCCGGTTTCGGCCTGCAGCCGCTTGTAGAGATCGACCGAATACTTGTGCAGCTGGCCGACCGTGTAACTCATATTGAAGAGCGGCAGCAGTCCCGCGGCGTGCCAGGTGGAGCCCGCAGTCAGCTCCGCGCGCTCCAGCAGCACGACATCCGACCAGCCCTTGTGCGCCAGGTGATACAGGGTGCTGACGCCGACCACGCCGCCGCCGATCACCACCGCCCGCGCATGCGTTTTCATCAGCCCCAGCCCCCTGATTCCGCCCCCGGCAGTGTAGCCGCTGGCGCGCGAACGGCAGCCCCAAAAGCGACGGCTTTATGTCGGAATCAGACATCCGCGGCAGCGCCGATGGCATACTGAATCACCATGCGCGAGCACGCCGACGGCGTCGATCCGCCCGCTACCCTGCCCAGGTCCCGGTACGCCTTCCTGACCCTGCCGAATTACTCGCTGATCGCGGTATCGAACGCGGTCGAGCCGCTGCGCATGGCGAACCGGGTAGTCGGCCAGGCCGTCTATGAATGGTCGATCGTCAGCCTCGACGGTCGCCCGGTGATGGCGAGCAGCGGCCTCGACATCGCGCCCACCATCGCGCTCGACAAGCTCGGCAAGGTGGACATCCTGTTCGTCTGCGGCGGGATCAATGTCCGCGACGCGGTGTCGGCTCCGCTCCTCACTGCGCTTCGCCGTCTCGCGGAGCGGCGCATCGCGCTCGGCGGCCTGTGCACCGGCGGCTATGCGCTGGCGCGCGCGGGCCTGCTCGACAATTACCGCGCCACGATCCACTGGGAGAACCTGCCGGCGCTCCGCGAGGAATTCCCGCGCGTGCAGATCAACAACCAGCTTTTCAGCATCGATCGCGACCGCTACACCTGTTCGGGCGGCACGGCTCCCCTTGACCTGATGCTGAACCTGATCCAGCTGAAGCACGGCCTGCGGATCTCCCAACTCGTGTCCGAGCAGTTCGTGATCGAGCGGGTGCGCAGCGACCAGGACCGCCAGTACGTTCCCCTGCGTGCGCAGATCGGCGCGTCGCATCGCAGCATGATCAAGGTCGCCGAGCTGATGGAAGAGCACATCGAGAAACCGCTGTCGCTGGACCGGATTGCGCGCACGACCGGGTTGTCGCGGCGGCAGATCGAGCGGCTGTTCAAGCGCCACCTCGACTGCGTGCCGAAGCGCTATTACCTCGAGATGCGGCTGCGCCGGGCGCGGGAACTGCTGCTGCAGACCGCAATGCCGATCATGGACGTCACCACCTCCTGCGGCTTCAAGTCCCCGCCCCATTTCTCGCGCTGCTACCGCAACCAGTTCGGCCACCCGCCGAGCGCGGAACGCCGGGTCCGTTAAAAGGGGGGGTCTTCAAAGGGGTCGCATCCCTTTCAAAGGGGACGCAACCCTTTTCATGCTCTGCCGATTGAACCGGCTTCTTCCCGCAAAAGGGTTGCGTCCCCTTTGAAAGGGATGCGACCCCTTTCTCGGTCCCTTGTCGCGGGCAGACATATCCTTGTCGCGAAGCGGCCAGTGGGCGCGCGGTCCCCCGCATACCATCAGCGCTCGGACACGACCGGAGAGGGCCCGAATGGCTGACGCTGCGGAGGGCGAATTCGACCTGCGGACGCTCGATGACACGGAGCTGGCCGAACAGGTCCATGACGACCTTTATAACGGCATGAAAGCCGAGGTCGAGGAAGCCACCCACATCTTTCTCGAGCGCGGCTGGGCGCCGGAACGCGTGCTTAATGAGGGGCTGGTCGAGGGCATGCGCATCGTGGGCATCGACTTCCGCGACGGCATCCTGTTCGTGCCGGAGGTGCTGCTCGCCGCGAACGCCATGAAGGGCGGTATGGAGATCCTGCGGCCACTGCTTGCCGAGACCGGGGTCGAGCCGATCGGCAAGATCGTGATCGGCACCGTCAAGGGCGACATCCACGACATCGGCAAGAATCTCGTCTCGATGATGCTCGAAGGCGCGGGTTTCGAGGTCATCGACATCGGCATCAACAATGCGGTCGAGAAGTACCTGGCCGCGCTCGAGCAGCACCAGCCCGACTTCCTCGGCATGTCGGCGCTACTGACGACGACGATGCCCTATATGAAAGTCGTGATCGACACGCTGAAGGAGAAGAACCTGCGCGACAAATACATCGTGCTGGTCGGCGGCGCGCCACTCAACGAGGAATTCGGCATGGCCGTGGGCGCCGATGCCTATTGCCGCGACGCGGCGGTCGCGGTCGAAACCGCGAAGAAACTCATCGCTGCGCGCCGCACGGCGGCGCGGGCGAACTGAAGTGATTGCGGCGGCCATGGGCACACCGGCCAGACAGCTGATCATCGCCTGCGGCGCGCTCGCGCGGGAGATCGCCGCGCTGCGCCGGGCCAATGGCTGGAGGCATGTCGACGTCGTCTGCCTGCCGCCCGAACTGCACAACCGCCCGGAGCGCATTGCGGGCGCCGTGCGCGAGCAGATTCACAGGCACCGCAGGGATTACGCCGACATCTTCGTCGCCTACGGCGAGTGCGGCACGCGGGGCGCGCTCGATGCGGTGCTCCGCGAAGAAGGCGTGGAGCGCATCGCGGGCGCGCACTGCTACGAGTTCTACGCGACACCCACCGTGTTCGCTGCGCTTGCCGACGCCGAGCCCGGGACCTTCTATCTGACCGATTTCCTGCTGCGTCACTTCGAGCGACTGGTGATCCGGGCGCTCGGCATCGACCGCCACCCGGAATTGCTGCCGGTCTACTTCGGAAACTACCGGCGGCTCGCGTACCTCGCCCAGGCGCCGCAAGCGGAATCGGACACGCAGGCGCGCGCAATTGCGGTGCGGCTTGGACTCGAATACCGGCTCGAGTCCACCGGTTACGGTGGCCTGGAACAGGGCCTGACAGCATTCGCCGCCCGCCCGCGGACAGTGCAATGGCGAGCCTGACACTGATTCACTGGCGCGACATTCCCGCGCAAGTGGTGGTCCGGCGCGGCCGCGATACCGCCAAGGTCAAATTATCCGCCCGTTTCCAGGAAGCGGTGGACCGCGCTGCGATGCGCGCCGGCAAAGGGAGTTCCGATGCCTACCTTGCGGAATGGCGGCGTAGCGCCGCGACTCCGTGCAGCGACGACATCGAGCGCGAAGCCGCCGCGGAAGCGGAGCGCATCGAAGCCCGGTACAGCGACGCCGACCTCGAGCGCCTGATTCGCGCGAAAGGCGTCGATGAAACCGGAACGGCTAGCGCGCCGCAGCCGGCCGGCTGAGTTCCCCCGATGTACTCCATGCGTCAATGGTCGGTGCGTCATGCGCGCGGACTCAATCGCATTTACCAGCGGCTCGAATCCGCACTGGTCCGCCTGGCGCCGCTCTGGCGCGCCATCGGCCACCGCCGGCTCGAACGGCCGGCCGCCGCCGTCGAGCGCACGGTCAAGGGCTTTCTGTTCGATTGCCGGATGTGCGGACAATGCGTGCTGGGCTCGACCGGCATGTCCTGCCCGATGAACTGCCCGAAGAACCTGCGCAATGGTCCCTGCGGCGGCGTGCGGGCGAACGGCCACTGTGAAGTGATTCCCGAAATGAAATGCGTCTGGGTGCTGGCCTGGGAAGGCAGTCAGCGCATACCCGGAGGCATCGAGGCGATGCGCGCCGTCCAACCCGCGGTTGACCAGCGCCTGCAGGGCAGTTCCTCGTGGTTGCGCGTCGTGCGCGAACAGACCGGAGACCGCGCGTGAGATTCGACGACGAACCGGTGCCGGGTTACCCGCTGCCGATCCTGCCGGGACACTTCTCTCCCGGGCGCTTCGAGCGGGTGCTGCGCGCGGGACGCTTTGCCGTGACGGCGGAACTCGCGCCGCCGGATTCTGCGGATCCGGATGAGGTCTATCGCCGTGCGCGTGTATTCGACGGCTACGCGGACGCCATCAATGCGACCGACGGCAGCGGCGCCAACTGCCACATGTCGAGCCTCAGCGTGTGCGCCTTGCTGACGCGCATCGGTTACGCGCCGGTCATGCAGATCTCCTGTCGCGACCGCAACCGCATCGCGATCCAGGGCGACATCCTCGGCGCCGCGGCCATGGGCGTCTGCAATCTGCTGTGCATCACCGGCGACGGCGTGCAGGCCGGCGATCATCCGCAGGCGCGGGGGGTATTCGACCTCGACAGCGTGTCGCTGCTCGGCATCGCGCGCACGCTGCGCGACGATCATCACTTCGAAAGCGGCCGCAAGATCAGCTTGGCGCCGCGCGTGTTCCTCGGCGCCGCGGCCAATCCCTTCGCCGAACCAATGGACTGGCGCGCGCCACGGCTCGCGAAGAAGATCGCGGCCGGCGCGCAGTTCGTCCAGACCCAGTACTGCTTCGATATTCCGCGGCTGCGCCAGTTCATGTCGGCGCTCGAGGATCTCGGGCTCATCGACAGTGTCTTCCTGCTGGTCGGCGTCGGGCCGCTGCGTTCCGCGAAGGCCGCGGAGTGGATGCGCACGCATGTGCCGGGCCTGCACATTCCGGACGTCGTGATCCGGCGGCTCGCGGGTGCAGAGGACCCGGCCCGTGCGGGCCGCGATCTGTGCGTCGAGCTGATCCAGGAGATCCGCGAGATTCGCGGCGTGCATGGCGTCCATGTCATGGCATACCGGCAGGAGGAATCCGTCGCCGAGGTCATCGATCGTTCGCAGGTGCTCGCGGGACGGATTCCCTGGTATCCATCGCGGGATGTCGTCCAGTCAGCAGCGCAGGCAACCTCATGACCGATACCGTCGTCAGTTCCGCCACCCGGGAAGTCGTGATCGGCTTCGAGCGCCCCTTCGTCATCATCGGCGAGCGCATCAACCCGACCGGCCGCAAGCTGCTCGCAGCCGAGATGGCCGCGGGCGATTTCAGCCGCGTCGAGGCGGATGCGCGCGCGCAAGTCGAAGCGGGCGCGCATATGCTGGACGTCAATGCCGGCATCCCGCTGGCCGACGAGCCGGCGATCCTGGCGAAAGCCATCCAGCTCGTGCAGTCGATCACCGACCTGCCGCTGTCGATCGATTCCTCCATCGTTGCGGCGCTCGAAGCCGGGCTCTCGGTCTACCAGGGCAAGGCGCTGGTCAATTCGGTCACGGGCGAGGAGGAACGGCTGGAACAGGTGTTGCCGTTGATAAGGAAATACGGCGCCGCGGTCGTCGCGATCTCGAACGACGAGACGGGCATCTCGGAGGATCCGGACGTGCGCTTTGCCGTCGCGAAGCGGATCGTCGAGCGCGCCATGGACCACGGCATCCCGGCATCCGACGTCGTGGTCGATCCGCTGGTGATGCCGATCGGTGCGATCAACCGGGGCGGGGTACAGGTGATGCGCCTCGTGCGGCGCCTGCACGACGAGCTGAAGGTCAACACGACCTGCGGCGCCTCGAACATCAGCTTCGGCCTGCCGAATCGCGACGGCATCAACAGCGCGTTCCTGACCATGGCCATCGCATCCGGACTGACGTCGGCGATCACCAATCCGCTGCACGTGGAGACGGTCCGCGCCTGCATGGGCGCGGACGTCATGATGGGCCACGATCCGGACTGTGCGCGCTGGATCCGGCGCTTTCGCGAGGCGCCGCCGCCCGGGGCCGAAGGCCAGCCGGGGCGCGGGCGGCGCGAGGGTGGCCGCAGGCCGCGGGCGTAGCGGACTGCGCGTGTATCAGGCCGCGCGCGTGGACGGAATCTCATGACCGACAGCAACCGACTCGTCGTCTTCATGCCTTCCGGCAAGCGCGGCCGCTTCCCGGTAGGAACGCCGCTCCTGCAGGCGGCCCGCGCGCTCGGCGTCGACGTCGATTCCGTCTGCGGCGGGCGCGGCATCTGCGGCCGTTGCCAGGTCGTGATCGCCGGGGGCGAGTTCGCAAAGCACGGTATCCGGTCCGGCGCAGACAGCGTTTCGGCGGTCGGGGAGATCGAACTGCGCTATGCCGGCCGCCGCGGGTTGCCGGCCGGCCACCGGCTTTCCTGTTCGACGCTCCTGCGCAACGATGTGGTCGTCGACGTCCCGTCCAGCAGCCAGGTGCACCGCCAGGTCGTGCGCAAAGACGCAGACGCGCGCGAGATCCGGCTGAATCCGGTGGTTCGCCTGCACTACGTGGAAGTGCAGGAACCGGACATGCAGGATCCGTCCGGCGACCTGCGCCGGCTGATGAATGCGCTCGAGCGCGAATGGGAGCTCAAAGGACTCGCCTGCGACCTTGCCGTGCTCCGCGACCTGCAGCAGGCGCTGCGCAAGGCCCAGTGGCGGGTGACGGTCGCGGTCCACGACGGGAAGCAGATCATTGCCGTGTGGCCCGGTTTCCACGACAAGGCCTTCGGCATGGCGGTCGATGTCGGCTCGACGACGGTCGCCGCGCATCTCTGCAATCTCGAGACCGGCGAACTGGTCGCGGCCGCAGGCCGGATGAACCCGCAGATCCGCTTCGGCGAAGACCTGATGAGCCGCGTTTCCTTCGCCATGATGAATCCGGGCGGCGCATTGCAGATGACCGCCGTGATTCAGGACGCCCTGAGCGAGCTCGCCCGCGAGCTCGCGCGCGCGGCCGGCATCGAGCCCGAGGATATTCTCGAGCTCGCGCTGGTCGGCAACCCGATCATGCATCACCTGGTGCTCGGCATCGATCCGACGGAACTCGGCGGCGCGCCATTTCCGCTCGCGGTCGATCATTCGCTGACGCTGCGCGCCGCGTCGCTCGGGATCGCCGTGCATCCCGACGCGCGCATCTACATCCTGCCGTGCATCGCCGGCCATGTCGGCGCCGACGCGGCCGGCATGATCCTCGCGGAGCGACCGGATCTGCGGCCGGAGATCACGCTGCTGGTGGACGTCGGCACCAATGCGGAGATCGTGCTCGGCAACCGCGACCGCCTGCTCGCCTGCTCGAGCCCGACCGGACCGGCCTTCGAGGGCGCGCAGATCAGCTGCGGCCAGCGCGCGGCACCCGGCGCGATCGAGCGCGTGCGCATCGATCCCGTGACGCTCGAGCCGCGTTACCAGGTGATCGGCAGCGATCTCTGGTCCGACGATCCGGCTTTCGCGCAGGCAACGGCCACGAGCGGCGTCACCGGCGTCTGCGGCTCAGGCATCATCGAGGTCATCGCCGGCATGTACCTGGCCGGCATCATCAACCAGGATGGCGTCATCGACGGGCGCCTGGCCGAACGCAGCGATCGCATCATCGCCGATGACCGCACTTTCTCGTACCTCCTGCACCGCGGCGAAGTCACCCTGCAGATCACGCAGAATGACGTGCGCGCGATCCAGCTGGCCAAGGCCGCGCTGCATGCCGGCATCCGCCTGCTGATGGACCATCTGCGCATCGAGCGGATCGATCGCATCGGACTGGCCGGCGCCTTCGGCAGCCATATCGACCCGAAGTACGCAATGGTGCTCGGCATGATTCCCGATTGTGCGCTTGACCGCGTCGTATCGGTCGGCAACGCCGCCGGCGCCGGCGCCCGAATCGCGCTGCTCGATGCGACGGCGCGCGCAGGCGTAGAGGACCTGGTGCGGCGCGTCGAGAAGATCGAGACCGCGATCGAGCCTGGGTTCCAGGCGCATTTCATCGACGCCATGGCGATTCCGCACAAGAGCGCCGCGTATCCCGAGCTGCGCAAGCTCGTCGAGCTGCCGGCCGCGAAGCAATCGGCGGCGCAGGGCGCAACACGCGGCCGGCGCGGTCGCCGGGGGACGGCCAGCTGATGGGCACCCTGGACACCACCATCCTGTTCGCCTATCTCGCGCTGATGGTGAGCCTCGGTTTCTACGCCAGGCATCGCCAGAAGAACGTCGAGGATTATTTCGTCGCGGGCCGACGCCTGGGGCCTCTCACGATTGCCTGCCTGTGGATCGCGGCCTGGATTGGCGGCGCCGCCGTGGTCGGCACGTCGGCACGGGTGTATGAGTTCGGCATCACCGGCATCTGGTACGTCCTCGCACAGGCGATCGGCCTGCTGCTCTTTGGCCTGCTCCTGGCCAAGCGCGTGAAACAGCTCGGCGACCGCCATCAGCACCTCACCTATCCGGACTTCATCGAGCAGCATTACGACAGCCGCACCCGGATCGTGGCGACCGCCACCACCGTGCTCGCGTTCACGGCGTACTCGGCCGGCCAGCTCGCGGCGGCGGCCGCGATCCTGCAGGTGCTGCTCGGCTGGGATTACGACGTCGCGCTGCTGCTGGCCGGCGCGATCGTGATCCTCTACACCGCGACCGGCGGTTACCTCGCCGTCACCTATACCGACCGGGTGCAGGTCGCGCTGCTGCTGCTCGGGGTCGTGGTGGTCGGCATCCCCGTCGCGATCTCGGCGGCCGGCAGCTGGGGCGATATGCAGGCCGCGCTGCCGGCATCGTTCTACGATCTCGGCGCCCAGGGCTGGGGCAAGATCACCGCGCTCGTGGTCTCGATGGTGCTCGCATTCTTCGTCGGCATGGACAGCTTTTCCCGCTGCTTCGCCGCGCGCGATCCGTCGACCGCGCGCAGGGGCACGCTGGCAGCGGTATTGCTGATCCTGCCGCTCGCGGTGGCGGCGACGTGGCTCGGCCTCGCCTGCGCCGTGCTGTACCCGGAACTGGCCGGCAGCAGCGGCATCCTCACGACCTTCGTGATCGACAGCTTTCCCATCGGCCTGAAAGGCCTGATGGTCATCGCCATCCTGTCGGCCATCATGTCGACCGCCGATATCTGCATCCTGACGGCATCGGCAAACTACACGCGCGACATCCATCAGCGTTACCTCCAGCCGGACATCGGGCCGCGCGCCATGCTGCGCCTCGGTGCGCTGGCGTCGCTGGTCGCGGGCCTGCTCGCGATGCTGCTGGCCTGGAAGATGCGGGACATCATCGACATCCTGCAGCTCGGATTCACGATCAACTCCGCCGGCCTGTTCCTGCCGACGATCGCGGCGATCTACTGGGATCGCGTTCAGGCGAACGCCGCGTTCTGGAGCATCACCGCATCGCTCGCGGCCGTGATCGGCTGGCGCATCGCGGCGGATGCCGGCCTGGGCGGCGTCTTCGCCGTGGATCCGTTATGGCCGGGCCTTGCGGTTTCCGTGGCGGTGCTCCTGATGCTGAGCGTCGGCCGGGCACGTCGCGTTGCCGGAGCCGCCGCCTGAGCGCGTCGCCGCTGACCATCGTGTTTGCCGAAATGCCCGAGGCGGCGGGCAGGGATCTCTCCGTCGAGCGCGCGCATCTGCCCGCCGGAGCGCGCATCGAGTGCTTCACCTGGCGCGGCGAGCCGCGCGCGCTGGCCGCCGCCTGCCGCGAAGCCGACGCGATCCTGACTGACTACGTTCCATTCGGCCGCGCCGTGCTGCAGGAACTTGCGCGCTGCCGAATCATCTCGATCGCCGCCACCGGCTGGGACTGCGTGGACGTCGCTGCGGCGGCGGAGCGCGGCATCCGCGTGAGCTGTATCGGCGAATACTGCACGGACGAGGTCGCGGACCACACGCTCGCGCTGCTGCTCGCGCTCAATCGCCAGCTGCTCGCGTACGACCGCCAGGTGCAGAGGGACCGTGACTGGCGCTGGAACGAGATCGGGGGCGTGCGCCGCCTCGCCGGCCAGACCCTGGGCCTGGTCGGGTTCGGGCGCATCGGCCAGGCGGTCTGTCGCCGCGCGCTCGGCTTCGGGCTTCGCGTCGTCGCATGCGATCCGCGGGTGGACGAGGCGACGGCCAGCCTTCATGGTGCGCGGCTGGCGAGCTTCGAGGTCCTGCTCGCGCAGTCGGACGTCATCAGCCTGCACTGCAACCTGACAGCCGATAATCGCGGCCTGCTGAACCGCGAGGTGTTTAGCCGGATGCTGCGCAAGCCCCTGCTTCTCAATGTCGCCCGCGGAGCGCTCATCGTCGAGCCCGACCTCGTCGATGCACTCGACCGGGGGCTGGTCGCGGGCGCGGCGCTCGATGTGCTGGCGCAGGATTCGCCGGACCTGCGGCAACATCCGCTGGTCGGCCGCCGCGACGTGCTGCTGACGCCGCACGTGGCGTTCCATTCCGAATCGTCGATGGCCGACCTGCGCCGGATTTCGGCGCAGAATATCCGTGCCTTCATGGAAGACCGGCCCGAAGCAGTGTTTCGCCTGGTGGCGCCGGTGGAGGGCGCGGCATGAGCGCGGCCGTGACTTTTGACGGCGCGCCCGAGCGGGGCACGATCAACTTCAGTGTCGGTCAGCCATCCGCGGACCTGCTCCCGCTCGCCCTGCTGCGCGGCGCCTGCGAGGGTTTCTTCGCCCACGCCCAGCCGTTCGAGCTGAACTACGGCCAACGCCAGGGCGACCCGCGCTTCCGCGCCGCGCTCGCGGCGTTCCTGAACGCCACCGGCGATTCCGCCGCCGCTCCCGACGACCTGATGCTCACCGGTGGAATCTCCCAGGCACTCGACTTCGTCTGCGGGCGGCTGACGCAGCCCGGCGACACGGTATTCGTCGAGGAACCCAGTTATCCCTACGCGTTTCCGATTTTTCGCGACCATGGACTGAACATCGTCGGCATTCCGCTGGACGGCCAGGGCATGGACCTCGATCGCTGCGAACGCGAGCTCGCGCGCCACCGGCCGAAACTCCTGTACACGATCCCGAGCTTCCATAACCCGACCGGTCAGACGCTCGGGCAGGAGCGCCGCGAACGGCTGGTCGAGCTCAGCCGCAAACAGGACTTCGTCATCCTGGCCGATGAGGTTTACCAGCTGCTGCACCATGGCACGCCGCCACCGCCTTCCTTCGGCGCGCTGGCAAAGGATGGCGCCGTACTGTCGCTCGGGTCTTTCTCGAAGATCGTCGCACCCGGCCTGCGGCTCGGCTGGATCCACACCGATGAGGCGTTGATGCGCGTCCTGCTGGCCAGCGGCGCGCTGGTGAGTGGCGGCAACTTCAACCATTTCACCTCGCACATCGTCCGGCAGTTGCTCGAGAACGGCGAGTTGGCCTCCAATCTCGCCCGGCTGCGCTCGAGCTACGCCGCAAGGGCGCAGGCCATGGACGACGCGTTACAGACTCACTTCGGCGGCATCGCGACCTGGCAAAAGCCGCTGGGCGGCTATTTTTTCTGGCTCGATCTGCCGGCCGGCGTCGATGCCGCCATTTTGCAGGAGGCGGCGCGCGCGGCCGGCACCGGCTTCCTGCCCGGGACTGCCTGCTCGACGGCTGGCGGCCTCAGGAACGGCCTGCGCCTCAGTTTCGCGCATTACTCGGTACCCGAAATCCACGAGGGCATCGCGCGGCTGAGTAAAGCGGCTTCGGGGACGCGGACATGAACTCGCCTTCCGAACCGCAGGGGACACTCGGCGTCGCGATGGCGCATGCGGCGCGCCTGCTCGAGACGCAACCGGCGCTGGCCGCTCAGCAGGCGCTCGAGATCTTGACTGTGGTCCCCGAACACCCGCCCGCCCTGTTGTTGCTGGCGAGTGCGCGCCGCCGCTCCGGCGATGCCGGGGCCGCACTGGAATTGCTCGGGCCGCTGCTGCAGGCGCAGGGCGGCTGGGCCGCCGCGCACTACGAGCAGGGCCTTGCACTCGCCGCGGCCGGCCGCGGCGACGAGGCCATCCGGGCATTGCGCCGGACGGTGGAGCTGAAACCGCAGCACCCGGACGCATGGCGGCATCTCGCGGATCACCTGCTCGCCATCGGCGACGCGGAACAAGGCGACGCGGCATTTGCCCGGCATATCCAGGCCTCGACCCGCAATCCGCGGTTGCAGCAGGCGGCGGTCGCGATGGCGCGCAACGACATTCCCGCTGCGGAACGGCTGCTGAAGGCCCACCTGAACGACGGGCCGACCGACGTTCCCGCGATCCGCATGCTGGCCGAGGTCGCGCTGCGCTGCGGCCGGCCCGACGACGCCATCCGGCTGCTCGAGCGATGCCTCGAACTCGCGCCGGGATTCGCGCCCGCGCGCTACATGCTGGCCGTGCTGCTGCACCGCCACAATGATTCCGAGCTGGCCCTGGCCGAAATCGAACGCCTGCTCGCCGCGGATCCGCAGAATCCGAGCTATCGCAATCTCTGTGCCGTGATCCTGAGCCGCGTCGGCGACTACGAGCGCTCGAGCCGGATTTACGCGGAATTGCTGAAAGAGTATCCGGGCAACGCCAAGGTCTGGCTGAGCTATGGGCACGTACTGAAGACCGAGGGCCGCCAGTCCGACTGCATCGCGGCGTACCGCAGGAGCCTCGCCCTCGATCCGGCCTTCGGAGAATCGTACTGGAGCCTCGCAAACCTCAAGACCTTCCGGTTCCACGAGACGGACCTTGCCGCGATGCGGGCGAAGCTCGCGGACCCCGCGCTCGAGGAAGTGAACCGCGTGCACCTGCACTTCGCGCTCGGCAAGGCGCTCGAGGACGCGGGCGAACCTGCCGGCTCGTTCGAACACTATGCGCAAGGGAATGCGCTGCACCGCGCCCGCAATCCGCACGATGCAGACCTGAATGCCCGGCGCGTCGCGCGCCTGAAGGCGCTGTTCACGCACGAGTTCTTCGCCGGGCGCACGGGTGCAGGCTGCCCGGCCCCGGACCCGGTCTTCATCGTCGGCATGCCGCGCGCAGGCTCGACCCTGCTCGAGCAGATCCTGTCCAGCCATTCGGCCGTGGAAGGCACGACCGAGCTGCCCGAGATCATCGCGATCGCGAAGGAACTGCGCGGCCAGGCCGAGTCCGAGGAGATCGGCGCCTATGCCGACGTGCTGGCGACCCTCGACGCGGCGGCGATCGGCACGATGGGCGAACGTTATCTCGAGCGCACGCGCATTCACCGCAAGACCGCGCGTCCGCTCTTCATCGACAAGATGCCGAACAATTTCCTGCACCTCGGATTGATTCACCTGCTGCTGCCGAACGCGAAGATCATCGACGCGCGCCGGCATCCGCTCGCCTGCTGCTTCTCGAACTTCAAGCAGCACTATGCGCGCGGCCAGCGTTTCAGCTACGACCTCACCGACATGGGCCGCTTCTATCGCGATTACGTGGAGCTCATGGCGCACTACGACGTGGTCCTGCCGGGGCGGATCCATCGCGTGTTCTATGAGCGCATGGTCGAAGACACGGAGGCCGAGGTGCGTCGCCTGCTCGACTATTGCGGCCTGCCGTTCGAGCCGGCCTGCCTGCGATTCTTCGAAAACGAGCGGCCGGTGCGCACGGCGAGCTCCGAACAGGTCCGGCAACCGATCTACCGTGAGGGTCTGGAGCAATGGCGGCAGTACGAGGCCTGGCTCGACCCCTTGAAGTCGGCGCTTGGCCCGGTACTGGACGCTTCCCCGGCCGTCGCGAAGTTCTGAGGTTGTTGCTGCATTGCAACAAGAAAATTCTGCACTTTACGGCGAAATGCCTTCCGGCGTAGTCTCAATCACCACTGGGCAGGGGGAACCTTTCATGCAGACCTTCCGTACGAAGAGTTGTCGGCCGCTCGGCCTGTCGCGGACACCGGTAGCGGCCGCGGTCATGCTGGCGCTTGCGAGTCCGGCGCTCCTGGCGCAGGACACGACCACGCTCGGCGAGGTCATCGTGACCGCGCAAAAGCGCACCGAAAACCTGCAGGACGTGCCGATCAGCATGGAGGCGCTCAATACCGAGGCACTGGAGAAGCTCAACGTCCAGAGTTTCTCGGACTACGTCCGGATGCTGCCCACCGTGACCTCGGCGCCGAGCGTCGGTGGCGGCGCCGCGGCCGGCGGCGGCGGCTTCAATCTCGTCTACATGCGCGGCATTGCCACCGGCGGCGATGGCCAGGCGACGACCTCGCAGCCGAGCGTCGGCATGTACCTGGACGAGCAGCCGATCACGACGGTCCAGGGCAGTCTTGAGATCCACCTGTACGACATCGCGCGCGTCGAGGCGCTCGCCGGGCCGCAGGGCACGCTGTACGGCGCGAGCTCGCAGGCCGGCACGATCCGCATCATCACCAACAAGCCGGATCCCTCGGGCTTTGACGCCGGCTATTCGCTGGAAGGCAGCTTCGTCGACAGCGATGACACCGGCTACGTCGCCGAAGGATTCGTGAACCTCCCGATCGGGGAGCAGGCGGCCATCCGGCTGGTGGGCTGGTATGCGTCCGAAGCGGGGTGGATCGACAATATCCAGGGCACGCGGCTCTACCCGGGCGTCCTCGACGACCCCACGGACGACATCGTCGCCGACAATTCGGAGTTCGCGAAGGACAACTACAACACGCTCGACACGTACGGCGCGCGCGCCGCGTTACGCGTCAATCTGGGTGACAACTGGACGGTGATGCCGCAGCTGCAGATCCAGAGCACGGACCAGAAAGGCGTCTGGGGCGACGATCTCAGCGATTTCACGCCGGGCAACGATGCGGTGACTCATTTCGTGCCCGAATATTCGTACGACGACTGGTACCAGGCGGGACTTACGATCGAGGGCCGGATCGGCAACCTTGACGTGCTCTACTCCGGTAATTACCTCGAGCGCGAAGTGGACGCCTCCTGGGACTATGCCGATTACGCATACTGGTACGACACGGCCTATACGACGGGTTACTTCGCGGGGTTATTCGTCGACAACGACGGGAACCGGCTCAATCCGGTGGCGAAGTACGTCAACAACGACGAGTACGAAAAGACCAGCCACGAGCTCAGGATCAGCACGCCGCAGGACCGCCGCGTGCGCGGTCTCCTCGGCTTCTTCTGGCAGAAGCAGTTCCACGACTTCGTCCAGCCCTTCGGCCTGATCGAGGGCCTCGCGGACGTGATGTTGATGAACAGCGATGAACCGGGCGGGAACCAGTACCCGGGCATCGTCTACCTCAACGACATGGAGCGGACGGACCGTGACCAGGCCATCTTCGGCGAGATCAGCTTCGACCTGACCGATCAGTTCGAACTGACACTCGGTGCGCGCTACTTCGAGCCCGAAGTGTCGGTCAAGGGCTTCTTCGGCTTCGGCCAGGGTTTCACCGACATCGCCGGCTGGTCGGGCAACGGCGAGGCCAACTGTTTCACGCAGGAGGACTTCGGCTCGGCGCCCTGCCAGAACGTCGACAAGCGCATCAAGGAGAGCGACCACATCGGCCGCGTCAACCTGAGCTGGCGTCCGACCGACGCCACGATGTATTACGCCACCTGGTCCGAGGGTTACCGCCCCGGCGGCATCAACCGGAATCCATTCGCCGGCGACTACACCTCGGATTTCCTGACCAACTACGAGCTCGGCTGGAAGACGCGGCTGCTCGGCGACCGCCTCCAGTTCAATGGCGCCGCATTCTTCGAGGACTGGGAGGATTTCCAGGTCGCCTTCCAGGGCGCGAACGGCATTACGCAGGTGCAGAACGGCCCGACGGCCGAGGTGCAGGGCGTGGAGGCGCAGCTGGACTGGCTCGCAACCGATCGCCTGCGGCTGGCCGCGGGTCTCGCGTACTACGATACCGAGTTACAGGACGAGTACTGCCCGGGGTGCAACGACGACGGCTCGCCCTGGGCGCCGGCAGGGACGGAACTGCCCATCACGGCCGATTTCAAGGGCAACCTGGTCGCCCGCTACGAGATGCCAATGGGCGCCTTCGAGTCGCACTTCCAGGGCGCGTTGACCTACGAAGGTGGCCGTACCTCGGACCTGAACGTCGCCGATGCCGCGGTCAGGGGCGACATGCCTTCGAATACCTTCCTCGACCTGAGCTTCGGCGTCCGCAAGGACACGTACGCCATCGAGCTGTTCCTGAAGAACGCGACCGACGAGGACGCCCCGCTCTACCTGATCTCGCAGTGCGCGACAGGGACCTGCGGTTCGCAGATCTACGGCCTGCGTGCGCGGCCGCGGACCATCGGCATCAAGTTCACGCAGGAGTTCTGACGCGGCACGCGCCGCCGACGATCGCAGGGGCGCCGAAAGGCGCCCCTTCTTTTTTCAGACGTTCGAATCCGGGAACGACGCCTTGCGCCGGTTCATGTAATCGACGAGCGCCTCGTCGATGGCCGGGTCGAGCGGTGGCGCGACATATTCCGCGAGCTGCTTTTTCCATTGCTCGTTCGCGCGCGTCGCCAGGTCTTTCCGGCCTTCCGCTTCCCATTGTTCGAAGCTGTTGTTGTCGGCGAGTGGCGAGCGGTAGAAGGCCGTCTCGAAGTTCGCAAGCGTGTGCGCGCAGCCGAGGAAGTGCTTGCCCGGCCCGACCTCACGGATCGCATCGAGGGCCTGGCCGTTCTCCGACAGGTCCACGCCCGCGAGCAGCGTGTGCATCATCCCGGCCTGGTCCACGTCCATGATGAACTTCTCGTAGCCCATGGCGAGCCCGCCCTCGAGCCAGCCCGCCACGTGCAGCACGAAATTGACGCCGGCAAGGCAGGTGGGGAGCAGCGTCTGCGCGGATTCGAAGGCGGCCTGCGCATCCGGAAGCTTCGACGCGCACAGGCTGCCGCCGGAACGGAACGGGACACCGAGCCTGCGTGCGAGATGCGCCATGATGTAGAGCACGAGCGCAGGTTCGGGCGTTCCGAATGTCGGCGCGCCGGATTGCATCGACAGGGATGAGGCGAAGCTGCCGAGCACCATCGGCGCGCCCGGATTCAGCAACTGAATGAACGCCATGCCTGCCAATGCTTCCGCCAGTGTCTGGGTGGCCGTGCCGGCAACGGTGACGGGCGACATCGCGCCCGCCAGGATGAACGGCGTCACGATGCAGGCCTGGTTCGCGCGCGCGTACACCTTGAGCGCCCCGAGCATCGTCGCGTCGTAGGTCATCGGCGAGTTGACGTTTATCAGGCTCACGATCACGGTGTGCGGCCGCCCGGTCGCCGCATCCAGGTAGCCGTCGCCGAACAGGAGCTTCGCCATCTCCACCGTGTCCGTCGCGCGCTCCGGGTGCGTCACCGATCCCATGAACGCCTTGTCGCTGTACTTGATATGGCTGTAGACCATGTCGAAATGACGCTTGTTGACCGGCAGGTCCACGGGTTCGCAGATGGTGCCGCCGGAGTGGTGCAGCGACTTGGCGAGGTAGGCGAGCTTCACGAAGTTGCGGAAGTCCTCGATGCGCGCGTAACGCCGTCCTTCGTCGAGGTTGTGGATGAAGGGCGACCCGTAGGCGGGCGCGAACACGGTGTTCGACCCGCCGATCGCCACGTTGCGCGCGGGATTGCGGGCGAGCTGCGTGAATTCGCGCGGCGCGGTCGCCTGGATCAGCGCCCGGCACATGCCGCGGGGCATGCGCACGCGCTCGCCCTGGACATCCGCGCCGGCAGACTTCCAGATCGCGAGCGCTTCCGGGTCCTCGCGGAACTCGATGCCGATCTCCTCGAGGATCGTATCGGCGTTGCTTTCGATCAGGGCGAGGCCTTCTTCGCCGAGCACTTCGTAAAACGGAATCCTGCGGGTGATGTAGGGAATCGACTGCCCGGCCTGGGCGGCGCGCGCGACGCGTTTGGCCTCGCGTGCATTGGGACGCCGGCCCCGGGTCGGCTGTGCCTGTTCGTCCATGGTCGCTCTCCTGCTGCACCGGGCGATGGCGCGCCGTCGAGTATGGCGGGTGAGTATGCAGCGGACTGACCGGTTTGCGTCACCGGCTTGCTTTTGTGCGCCATGCGACCGGTACAATCGCGCAGGAATGACAGCCGAAGCCATCGTCCGTAACCGGCATTCCCTGATCCGTGCGCGCACGCTGCTGGGCATCGCCACGCTGCTGGGCGGCACGATCTCGTTCTGCGGCTGGGCTTTCGACGTGCCCCGGCTCACCGACTGGTTCGACGGCGGCGTTTCCATCCAGCCGAATCCGAGCTTCCTCATCGTCCTCGCGGGCATCGCCCTGGTCCTGCTGCAAAGCGGGCCGCGCCAGCTGGTGGCGATCCTGGGCGCCGTCATTGCCGCGGTCGGCGCGCTGACGCTTTCGCAGTACATCCTGGGGGTCGACCTCGGCTTCAATCATCAGCTCACCTTTGGCCGGGACTGGGGCCATAACACGACGATGTCGCCCGGGCGCATGGGCCCTCCGGCATCAACGTCGTTCGCGTTGCTCGGCACCGCATTCCTGCTGCTGGGCTTGCGGCCGGATACCGCGTCGCGTGCGCGCCGCTTCGTGCCGATGCTGGGCATTGCCGTGTGTGTGATCGCCATGTTCTCCCTCATCGGCCACCTGTTCGACGCCAAACCCTTGTACACGCTGCCTTGGCTCACCGCGATCGCGCTGCAGACGGCCCTGATGCTGATGGCACTGGCGATCGGGCTCGTCATGGCCGTCCCCGACCGTGAACCGCTGCGCCTGCTGTTGTCGGATTCCGGCGCCGGTGCGCTGGCACGACGCATCGTTCCCGCGCTCGTGCTGTTGCCCCCGCTGGTCGGCCTGCTGCGCACCCGCGGCGAAGCCTTGGGCTACTACGATGCCGGCACCGGCAAGGCGCTGCTGATTCTCAGCATCGCCATGATGAGCGTCGCGTTGTTGTGGTGGGCGTTGCTGGCGCTGGCGCGTCATGAAGCCTCCGATCGCGAAAGCGCGAAGGTTATTCTGCAGGAGCAGAAACTGGTCGCCGAAACGCTGCGCAATGCGAACCGGCGCAAGAACGAGTTCCTGGCCATCCTGGCGCACGAACTCCGCGGGCCGCTCGCGCCGCTGCGCAACTCGCTCGAACTGATGAAGCGGGCGGATCGCGACGAGCAGCTGTTCGCGCGCGCCCGCACCATCATGGACCGGCAGTTGAGCCATCTCGCGCGGCTGGTCGACGACCTCATCGACGTGAGCCGCATCTCCCGCGACCGCCTCGAGATCCGCCGCGAACCGACCGAACTGCGGGCCCTGCTTGGCAGCTGCATCGAAACCTGCCGCCCATTGACCGAGGAGCGCGGCCAGCATGTGGATCTTGCCGTGCCGGCAACGCCCGTCTATGTCGATGCCGATCCGGTACGCCTGTCGCAGGTGTTCGGCAACATCCTGAACAATGCCTCGAAGTACACCGATCAGGGCGGCCGGATCAGCTGCGTCGCGGAGCACCGCGATGGCGACATCGCCGTCAGCATCGGCGACTCAGGGATAGGCATCGCGTCCGACCAGCTCGACAGCGTGTTCGATATGTTCACGCAGATCGATCATGGTCCGGCCTGGGCGCGCGGCGGACTCGGCATCGGCCTGACGCTGGCGAAGCGGCTCGTGGAGCTTCACGGCGGTTCGATTTCCGCCCACAGCGCCGGGCAGGGCCAGGGCAGCGAGTTCGTCGTGCGCCTGCCGCTGGCGTCCCAGCCTTCGCTCGCCGAGGAAGCCGGTTCCGCGATCCCGCCGCCCGTGGCGGAAAGCCGCCGCGTCCTGCTCGTCGACGACAATCTGGATACGGCCGCGTCGCTGGCCGTCCTGTTCCAGATCGCGGGACACGAAACCGCGGTCGCCCATGAGGGAATTGCGGCCATAGAAGCCGCCGCGGGATTCCGCCCGCACGTCATCCTGCTGGACATTGGCCTGCCGGGAATGAGCGGCTACGACATCTGCCGACGGCTGCGCGAACGTTCATGGGCGCAGGCAATAATCATCATCGCGCTGACCGGCTGGGGGCAGGAAGCCGACCGCGAGAAATCCCGGGCAGCCGGATTCGACCACCATCTGGTCAAGCCGGTCGATTTCCCCGAACTGCTGGCGCTCGTCAGCGCCGGCAATCCGGAACAGACGCCATGAGAGACAGGCACCCATGAACATCCGCCAGCCCCACCGGGTCACGCATACATACACGCAGAACCTCTGCCGGCCATCGGCCAGCGTATTTCCGTTGCTGTGCCCGGTCCGCGAAGCGGACTGGATCGAGGGCTGGCATCCGCTCGTCGTGTTCAGCAGCTGCGGGGTCGCGGAGCCGGACTGCGTATTCGTTACCGACGCGGAACCGCACGACGCCGTGTGGTACATCACGAGCCACGAGCCCGGGCGCGGTTTCGTCGAGATGATAAAAATCACGCCGGACGTGACCGCGTGCAAACTGACGGTGCAGGTGCGCGATGCCGCCGCCGGCTGTGAAGCGGAGGTCACCTACAGCCACACGAGCCTCGGGCCACAGGGCGATGTCTTCCTCGCCAGCTTCACCGCCGAGTATTACGTCCAGTTCATGCGTGAATGGGAAGACCGGATCAATCACTATCTCGCCCACGGCACGGCGCTGCGCGCGGGCGGCTGAGGAGCGTACATGACGGCACAGACCATGACGGGCCGGTGTTTCTGCGGCGACGTGGAAGTGACGGTGACGGGTGAGCCGGCCGCGATGGGCTATTGCCATTGCGACTCCTGCCGGCACTGGTCGGCGGGACCGGTCAATGCGTTCTCGCTCTGGAAGCCCGACGCGGTCCGGATCACGAAGGGCGCGGACAAGCTCGGCAGTTTCGCGAGGACGCCGAACAGCCACCGGAAATGGTGCAAGACCTGCGGCGGCCACGTGCTGGCCGAACATCCGGGCATGGGCCTGACGGATGTCTACGCTGCGATCCTGCCGAAGCTCGCATTCGAGCCGGGACTGCACGTCTTCTATGCGGAGACCGTGCTCCACATCCACGATGGCCTGCCGAAGCTGAAAGACGTGCCGAAGGAACTCGGCGGCTCCGGCGAGACGCTCGCGGAATAGGGAAATCCGCGGGCCGGCAAGGCCTGCGATCCCGAAACCGACAATGGCGACTGAGCGCGATTATTTTCTCGGCACGCACGACGAGGAGCTCTCGCGCCTGGGGCTTCAACATCGCGTCTGGCGGCCGACCATGCTTGCGTGCTGGCAACGCGCCGGCATCACGGCAGGCTCGCGCGTACTCGATGTCGGCGCCGGGCCGGGGTTCGCGACCGCCGACCTGGCTGAGATCGTCGGTCCCGCGGGTTCCGTGACCGCGGTGGAACGCTCGGCGCGCTTCGTCGAAGCGGGCCGGCGCCTCATGACCTCGCGCGGCTACGCGCACGTCAACTGGCACGAAATCGACCTGATGACCGATGCCCTGCCGGGCGCGGACTACGACGCCAGCTGGTGCCGCTGGGTCGCCTGCTTCGTTTCCTCGCCGTCGCTGCTGCTCGACAGGATCGCGGCGGCGATCCGGCCCGGCGGCATTGCGATCTTTCATGAATACGTCCAGTACGCATCCTTCAGCCATGTGCCGCCCCGGCCGCGCCAGCGGGAGTTCGCCCGGCAGGTGGTGAAGGGATGGCGCGCCGCGGGCGGCGAACCGGATATCGCCGTGTCGGTGATGCGGCTGCTGGAGTCGCGCGGGTTCGCCATCCGCGACCGCATTGCGCGCGTCTTCTGCATCCGGCCGGAGGACGAGATGTGGCAGTGGCCCGCGTCTTTCGTGAAGCTGCACCTCGAGCAGCAGACCGCCCTCGGCAACATCGAGGCGGACTGGGCGGAATCGATGCGGCGGGAATGGGCCGAGGCGGAAGCCGACCCGGCGACGCTCATGGTCACGCCGATGGTGCTGGAGATCGTCGCCGAGAAGGTCTGAAAGGGGTCGCATCCCCTTGCTGATACGATGGTTCGACACTGCAACCCTGGGGGCAAGGGGATGCGACCCCTTTCCCCATGCGACCCCTCTTAGTTGCGGTGCTGGTACCGGAACAGGAACGGGAAGGCGATGCCGAGCACCAGCGCGTAGCCCGCGAACGCGAACCAGATGCTCTGCCAGTCCTTGACGCCGTCCACCGTGTAGTAATCCACGACCATGCCGGCCGCCATGCTGCCGATGAAGGCGCCAAGGCCGTTCGTCATGATCATGAACAGGCCCTGCGCGCTGGCACGGATGGTCTGGTTCGCCTCGCGATCGACGTACAGCGATCCCGAGATGTTGAAGAAATCGAATGCCATGCCATAGATGATCATCGACAGCACGAGCATCCACAGGCCCGCGCCCGGATCGCCGACCGCGAACAGGCCGAAGCGCAGCACCCAGGCGAAGATGCTGATCAGCATCACCCACTTGATGCCGAAGCGCTTCAGGAAAAACGGTATCGTCAGGATGAAGAGCGTCTCCGAGATCTGCGAGATGGACATCAGCAGGTTGGGGTGCCGCACGCCGAACGCATCCGGATAGACCGTGTTGAAGTCGGCGAGGAAGGCGCCGCCGAAGGCATTCGTGATCTGCAGCGCCGCGCCCAGCAGCATCGCGAAAATGAAGAACACCAGCATCTGCGTCTGCCTGAACAGCACGAACGCATCGAGCCCGAGCGCGGAGACCAGGCTCGTTTTCGCGAGGTCGCGCGCCGGCGGGCATTTCGGCAGCGTGAAGCCGTAGATGCCGAGGAACACCGCGGCGCCCGCGCTGATATAGAGCTGCAGCGCGTTCTTGGTCCACCCGGCGAGATCCACCATCCACATGGCGACGATGAATCCGATCGTGCCCCAGACGCGGATCGGGGGAAATTTCTGGATGACGTCGAGGCCACCCTGCTCGAGCACCTTGTACGAAATGGCGTTGTTCAGCGCGATCGTCGGCATGTAGACCATCGCGTTCAGCAGCATGATCACGTAGAGCGTGTCGAAGTCGGTGACCGTCGAGGCCCACAGCAGCAGCACCGCCCCGATCAGGTGCAGCACGCCGTACAGCCGTTCCGCGTTGAGCCAGCGGTCCGCGACGATGCCCATCAGGCCCGGCATGAAGAGCGAGGCGATGCCCATGGTCGCGTAGATGCTGCCGACCTGGCCGCCACTGAACCCGAGCGTCACGATCAGGTATGCGCCGAGCGAGATGAGCCACGCCCCCCAGACGAAGAACTGCATGAAGTTCATCACGGTGAGGCGAAACTGGACGCTCATTGTGTGGTCGTTATCGTGAGCAGGGGGCTGCTACGCTAGCAGAAATGGCGACTTTCCCGAAATCGTTCTACCGCGCCGCAGCCGTCGCTTCGATGCTGTCGGTCATCACGACGCTCGCGCTGATTTTCCTGCCGCGTTTCTACGGACCGGCGGAATCTTTCGAACATCGGCTGGCGCTCGCGGATCATCCGCTCGCCGAGCTGCGTGCGTGGCTGTACCTGCTGCATCCCTTCCTTGTGCTGACCGCCGCGCTCGGTGCCGCGGCCGCGCTCCGCAGGACCGCGCCGGCCGCTGCGGCCGCGGGATTTCTCGGCTTCCTGCTGTGGGCATTCACCGAGGCGGCGCAGCAGGCGCTGACGCTGGTCGCCTACCGGCGCTGGGCGGACGCCTACGGGTCGGCCGAAACGGCGGTGCGCGAAATTCTTGCGGTGCAGGTCGCCACCTATGACGCGATCTGGGATTCGATGTTCCTGCTGTTGCTGATCGGATTCCTGATCGGCGACCTGCTCTATGGATGGGCGCTGATCCGCCGTTCCGGCTTTGACCGTGTCATCGGCGTGTGCTTTCTCGCCGCGGCGGCGCTGACCGCCGCAGGGATTTCGGGTGAACTGGGCGGCCCCGTGCTGCCGGCGGCGATCGCGCCATGGATCTATCCGGCGGTCCAGCCGCTGGCGCGATTGCTGATCGGCGTCTGGCTGTGGCGGACCGTCGAGCGCTAGCCGCTGCGTTTGGTCTGCTGGAACATCGCGTTGCCGATCCAGCTCACGATACTGACGATGATCGCGGCCCAGAACGCAGCCCAGAAGCTGCCGATGCCCATGCCGGGCAGGAAAGCCGCGACTAGGCCGAGCATCGCCGCATTCACGACGAGCAGGAACAACCCCAGGGTCAGCAGCGTGAACGGCAACGTCAGCAGGACGGCGATCGGCTTGATGATCGCATTGACGATGCCGAGCAGCAGCGCCGCGAGGATCAGCGTCGTCGCGCTCCTGACTTCGATGCCGTCGACCAGCTCGGTGGCGAGCCAGAGGCCGAGCGCCGCGATCAGGGTCCGCAGGATGAATCTCATGGGCGCATTATGCCGATTCAGCGGATACGCCGCCCGCGCTGGATGACGATATCGACCGATTGCAGCAGTGCGGGATTGCGCAGCACATCCCCGCGGACAGCGATCACGTCCGCGATCTTGCCCGGCGCGAGCGTACCGGATTCGTGCCCGGCGCCCATCGCCGTCGCCGCGTCGTGCGTCGCCGCCTGGATCGCGCGCAGCGCCGGCACGCCGCACTCCCGCACCCAGAAATCGATCTCCTGCCAGGTCGCGCGCGAGTGCAGGTGGCCGGGCGCGCCGGCATCCGAGCCCACGAGCAGCGTCAGTTTTGCCTCCTGCAGCTGGCCGAGCTTTGCGCAGGTGGACTGCGCCTGGATGGCCGGCGGGTCGAAGCCGTCCACGCCATCGAGATTCCGCAGGGATCCCAGGATGTCGGCCGCCACCAGCGGTGGCAGCGCCTCGACCGTGACTGGATCGTCGAGCGGCTCGGCAGTGCCGCGCAGCGACTCGAAGTTGAGCCGCGCCGAGATGCCGGGCGACCAGGCGAGCGGTCGGGTCGCGCCGGACATCAGCCGTTGTTGCAATGCGAGGATGACATTGTCCGGAAAGCCCGTGATCCCCAGGGCCGAGCCGAGAAATCCGTCGAACTGCAGTGCGACACCGCGCTCGACGTCGGCCGGCCGTTCCGCATAGGCGTGCACCGGGAGTCCGCGCAGGCGTGCCTCGGATACCGCGGCCGACAGTTCCTCCGCGGTCCACAACTCGACATCCGCGAGCAGCAGGTAATCGACGCCTGCGGCAGCAAGCCGCTGCACCCTGGCGGTCGCATCCGCGGCGCCGCTCACGACCCATTGCCAGGCCTCCGTGTTCGCTGGCGCGAGCTTGCGCAGCACCGGGCCTGATACGTAAAGCGTCGGTCCTGCGACCAGGTGGTCGCGGATGCGGCCACGGACGTTGATCGCCGCGTCGAGCGGCGCCGCTACATCCCGCGCGCTCGTGACGCCGGCCTGCAGCAGCTGGCGCGCCGCGATCGGCATCACGACGCGCTCCGCGAGCGGACCATAGGTTTCGTTCCAGCGCGCCTGGCTGCCATGGCCCAGCCGCATGAGCTGCACCTGCATGTCCCACAATCCTGGCAGTACCGTCATGCCCTCGGTGGAAATGACCTCGGCACCTTCCGGCACGGCAATCCCGTCCTGGCCGCCGACCGCCAGAATTCGGTCCCCGTCGATGACGACCACGCCGTTCGCGATCGGAGGATTGCCGTAACCATCGATGACTGTGCCGCCCGACAGCACGAGCGCCGCAGCCTGCGCGGAAAGCGCGGCCGCACACCCGGCCAGCACCGTGAGGATGCGCCTCATGCCGGCGACTCTGCGATCGAACCGTCGCGCAGGCGCATCTGCAACTGCGCGAAGGCCAGCGCCCATGCCGTGCGCAGGCGCACCAGCGTCGGCTCCCATTCCTCTTCACCGGGAATTCCGGAACCCATTACGCGCAGCATTCTCTGTCCTTTGCGTTCGACGATGATGAAATCCTCCAGCAGCGCCCCGTCCGGCAGCGGCGGCCACGCCGGGTTGGGATCGAACATCAGTTGCAGGCGCGAATGCGGCTCGAAGCGCTCGATGTGCGCTTCACGCTTGCCGAAAAGCCGCGATACGACGAAATAACGCCCGCCGGCGCGCGGCTCGACGGATGCTTCGTCGGCATACCACAGCGCCAGCATCGCCGGATCCGTCAGCGCGCGCCAGAGGGCCGCCGCACTCGCGGGGGTCTCGAAACCCTGCAGGTATCCTGGCGCCTGTCGTCGCATGGGCTCAGGAAGCGGAACCCGTCCCGTCGTGCTTCCCGGATTCGTCAGCCGGCCCGGCAGCGGTCTTGCGCAGTTCCCGGTCGCGGCGCGCGCGTTGGCCCGCAGCCGCGACGATATCATCCTGCTGCGCGCCGTCCCGCGGGTAGCTTGCGGTACCGACGCTGACCGTCATGCGCTGCAGGCGCTCGCCCACGGAAAACAGGCTCTTGTATACATTGTTGCGGATGCGCTGGGCGACGATTTCCCCCACTTCGGTCGTCGCACCCGGAAGAAACACGACGAACTCATCGCCGCCGTAGCGGGCCGCCATGTCGCTCGTGCGGATTGCCCGCTGGATGGCGCCGGCGACGGTCGTGATCGCGCGGTTGCCGGCCTGGTGGCCATGCTCGTCGTTCAGTTCCTTCAACCGGTCCACGTCCACCAGCAGGATCGCGTATCCGCCGGGCGCGCCACGCACGCGCAATTGATGCTCGCGATGCAGGGTGGCCTTGAAGGTCCTGAGGTTCAGCATGCCGGTCAGCCCGTCGCGTTCCGCCATCTCCTCGATGCGCCGGCGCGCCGTCATGATCGAGCCGGCCAGCGCCTGCGTGAGATAAGCAACCAGCGCATACGGTCCGAGCTCGCCGAACAGGCGCGCGAACAGCTCGCCGGCCGGCGGTAGCGGCCCTTCGTCGATGACGACCGAAAGCCAGGCGAACGCGACCGCCGCGACGACGACCAGTGCGCCGCGCGCACCCAGAGTCATCGCGACCAGCACGATCGGCAGCAGATACAGATTCGCCATCGGCCCGGTCGAACCGCCGGTCTGCATCGCGACCACCGTGATGAACGCGACCATGACCGCGGCGCCGAGTGCGATGCGCGCCCGCGCGTTCGTTACGGGAAAGGAGCGCAACCGGAACGCGAGCAGGAACAGCGTGTACGCCGCCATCGCCGCATAAAGCCAGCGCGGCGATGTCGGCGCGACCTGCGGCGCCAGCGAATAAAAGGCGACGATGAGCAGGACCAGCCAGTCGACGTGAATGAGGCTCCGGACGATGCTCGCATGCTCGTCGCGGGCAGCTGCCTCGCGGCGTGTGTCCGGCAGCGGGTGCGCACTGCCGGGTTCCTCCGGCGTTACCGTCATGCAGTTGCCTTGTCGCGCTGCAGGGCGGCTTCGACCTCGTTGCGAACGTCCGGGCCCGCGAGTTCCGCGACCAGCGCCAGCGCGAAGTCGAGTGCGGTGCCGGGTCCGCGCGAGGTGATGACGCCGTCGTCGCTGACGACCGGTTCATCGACGACCGTGGTCCGCTTCGCGTCCTCCAGGAATCCCGGATAACTGGTCGCGCGTCGCCCGTCGAGCACGCCGGCGGCCGCGAGCACCATCGGCGCCGCGCAGATCGCGGCGACCGGCTTGCCCTGGCCGTGCAGCCGATTGACCAACTCCGCGATGCGCGCGTCCTTCTTCAGGTGTTCCGCGCCGGGCATGCCGCCCGGGAGCGCGATCATGTCGAACTGCTGCTCGGCAAGCGCCCCGAGCGGGGTATCCGCCGCGATCCGGATTCCGTGGGAACCGGCCACCGGGCTGTCGCCGAGCGATGCGACAACGACATCGAGGCCGGCGCGGCGCAGCACGTCGATGATCGTGACGGCTTCGAGTTCCTCGAAGCCTTCCGCCAGCGGCACCAGGACGCGCTTCATGCAGGTCAGCGCCGGTCCGGCGCGGCCTGCGCGACGGCGAGCGCCGCGTTGCCGGTCTTGAGCCAGGCGACGGCCGCCCGGATCTCGGCGTCGCGCGCAACGACCGGACCGTCGCCGCCCAGCACGATGCCCTGCGGTTCGGGCAGCACGACGTCCGGTTCGATGCCGCGCTCGTGGATCGAGACGCCGGACGGCGTGAAGTAACGCGACGTCGTGAGCTTGAGCGCCTGGCCGTCGGACAGCGGCATGACGGTCTGTACCGAGCCCTTGCCGAATGTACGGCGCCCGATCAGCTTGGCGCGGCCATTGTCGCGCAACGCGCCGGCGACAATCTCGGAGGCGGACGCGGATCCTTCGTTGACCAGCACGACGATGGGCGCTCCGTGCGTCAGGTCGCCGGACGCGGCATCCATGCGGAACTGCGATTCCTTCGAGCGGCCTTCGGCGGTGACGATGATCCCGGCGTCGAGGAAGGCGTCCGCGACCTCGACCGCCGCGTCCAGCACGCCGCCCGGGTTGTTGCGCAGGTCCAGCACCAGGCCGCGCAGCCTTCCGCCTGCGATCTTCTGCAGCGCGTTCAACGCACTGACGTTGTCCGGACCGGTGGTCTCGCTGAATTGCGAAATGCGCAGGTATCCGTAGCCCGGCTCGAGCAGTTCGAAGCGCACTGAATGCACCGACACGATCGCGCGCTCGACCGCGAGATCGAAAGGCCTGGTGGCTTCGCGCGCGAGCGTCAGATTGATCACGGTGCCGGGCTCGCCGCGGATCTCGGCGATCGCCTCGACCAGCGGCATGTCGTCCACCGCGCGGCCCTCGATGCCGACGATCGCGTCGCCCGGGCGGATGCCGGCGCGTGCTGCCGGCGATCCGTCGATCGGCGCGATGACGACGATGACGCCGGACTCGAGCGCCACCTCCACGCCGATGCCCGAATAGTTGCCCTCGGTCGCGATGCGCAGGTCCTCGAACTCGTCGGCGTTCATGAATGACGAATGCGGGTCGAGTTCCCCGACCATGCCGCGGATCGCCTTGGTCATCAGTTCGTGGCGATCCGTGCCGTCCACGTAATCTTCGCGGATACGGCCGATGACCTCGGCGAGGAGCCGCGCGTCCCCTGCGGGGAGGTCCGCGGCCTGGCGGGCATTGCCCGAATACCAGAACGCGCCCGCCGCAAGCAGCACGCCGCCGAGGCAGCCCGACAGGACGGCGAGCAGCGTGCGTCTCGGATACTTCATGGGGTCATGGTACCCGTGCCCGCGGGGGCACGGCACCTTCCCGCCCGCTCAGGCCGCGGGGGGCTCCTGCGCGGCCATCGCCTCGTACAGGGCGAGGTCCCCCAGCACTTCCGGCAGCGGGACCGGGCGGCCGATGGCGAAGCCCTGGCCGAAATCGACGCCGAGGCTCGCCATGCGCGTCCGCAGTTCGTCGGTTTCGACGAATTCGGCCACGGTTTCCATGCCCATCGTGTGGGCGAGCTGGGCGATCGCGCGCACCATCGCTTCGGTCCGCTGGTTAGCGCTGGCGTCGCGGACGAAGGCGCCGTCGATCTTGAGTATCGAGACCGGCAGCGACTTCAGGTATACGAGCGAACTCAGGCCCGTGCCGAAATCGTCGAGCGCGAAACTGCATCCCAGCACGCGCAGGCGCTGCATCAGCCGGTCCGCGCGCGTCAGGTTCGAGACCGCCGCGGTCTCCGTCAGCTCGAAGCAGAGCGACTCCGGCGGCAATCCGGAATCCTTGATGTGAGATTCCATGAATTCGAGGAAATCCTCGTCAGCGATCGACGGCCCCGAGATATTGATCGAGAACTGCATGCCGCGGCCGGCGAGCGCGCCCGCGTGCGCCGACAGCGACTTGAGCGCGTTCTTCACCACCCAGCGATCGATCGCCGGCAGGAGCTGGTATCGCTCCGCGGCCGACAGGAACTTGTCCGGCGGCAGCAGGTCGCCCTCCTCGGACACCATGCGCAGCAGCATCTCGAAACGCGGCGGCGAACGATCGATGCCGAGCGGCAGGATGGGCTGCGCGAACAGCACGAAGCGGTCCTCCGCAAGCGCGGCATGCAGCTGCTGGACGATCAGCACGTCGGTATGCCGGCGCATGATGCTCTGGTCGGCATCCTGGAACAGCTCGACGCGGTTGCGGCCGCGGTCCTTCGCCGCCTTGCAGGCGAGCTCGGCGTTCGCGAGGCCGTGCGCGAGCGGGCTGTCGGAGTCGGGCAACTCGGCGACGCCCGCGCTCATCGATACCTGCACGGTGCCGTCGCCGCGCGCATAGGTCAGTTCGGAGCACTGGCGCCGGATCATGTCGGCGATCTGCTGCGCGAATTCAAGCGTGCAGTCCGGCAGGAACACGGCGAAGCGGTCGCCCGCGATGCGGGAGGCGAGCGCCCCCGGGCGCGGTTTCTTGCGCAGCACCTCGGCGACTTTGCCGATCAGCTCGTCGCCGACGTGCATGCCGAAGTTGTCGTTGACGACATGCATGCGGTCGAGGTCCATGTAGACCACGCAGTCGTGCGCCTCCTCGTGGCGGCCGGCGAGCAGCGCCCGCACCTGCGTTTCGAACGCGGAACGCGTCAGGAGCGCCGTCAGCGCGTCGAAGTTGTTCTGCAGCGTCGCGGTCGTCTTGCGGGACAGGAGCTCGATCAGGCGCTCGGTGCGCGGCGTGAAGTCCGGCTCGTCTTCCTTGCGGAACATCGCCAGGAACCCGACCACGCGGCCGGAGGCGTGGCGCACGGGTGTGCACAGGATCTTGTACGGCGGCAGCTCGATCGGCCGGACCTTGATCTTGTTGATGACGAGATTGCGCCGCTGCAGCTGCGACCAGTTGAGCAGATGGCGGTGGATCTTGGTCAGGATCTCGACCTTCGGCTTCTCGCCGAGCGGCGCCTTGCAGATCGCGATGTTGCGCTCGGGCACGACCAGTGCGCCCAGCATGCAGCCCAGGTGATCCACGCAGGTCTGCACCAGCGAGCCGAGCTCATCGCCCTGCAGCGGATTGTCCGGGTCGTCCGGCGCGAGGCGCAGCAGCAAATCGAGGTCCTCGTCGCGCGAGCGCAGGTCGCGCGTCAGGAAACCAACGCTCTCGCGCGCCTCGAGTTCACGCTGCAGGCATTCCAGCGCGGGCTGCACCAGCGACTGCACGAACGAATAGGGTCGATTCTCGGCATCGCGGGTCAGCAGCGCCGCGACCGCGATGACATCGCCTTCGCTGTTGCGCAGCCGGAAGAGATAGGCGGGTGAGCCCTGGTGGTCCTGGACGAAACCGTCGATGCGGGCGGTGGTGGCGGGCGGCACATCGGCGAGCGCTTCCTGCACCAGCGGCGACGGATCGGGGCCGTCGTAGCCGTCGGCGATCCATAGCGGCACGCCCGCGGCATCGTAGAAACCGATCCCGAGCGCGCGCGGCATCAGCATCCGCAACAGTTGCCCGTACGGATCAAGATTCGGCCGGGTGCTCGCAAGATGCACCGGCAGGTCGATGACAGGCGTTGCCACGTGGGTCCAATAACTCCCGCCGGCGCATTGCCGGCCTTGTAAAGCAGCGTCGCCGATGCCGGGGGGTGCCGTCTTTGACGTAACGCGCAGTTTGTAGGACTGGCAGACCGGTTCTAGGGGGTTGGCCGGCGAAACCATGGCACCGGGTCCACCGGCCTGGCGCCGCGGCGTATTTCAAGGTAAAGCCTTGGATTGGACCGCCCGCCGCTGTCCCCGACCGTGGAGATGACTTCGCCGCCCTCCACCCGGTCGCCGGCGGCCTTGAAAAGCTGTTCGTTGTGCGCGTACAGGCTCATGTAGCCGCCATGGTCGATGATGAGGAGGAGCCCCATGCCGGGCAGCCAGTCCGCATAGGCGACACGGCCATCATAAAGCGCGCGGACTTCCGAACCGCGGCGGGCCTCGATCAGGACGCCGTTCCATTTGAGACCGCCGCCCCGCGCCTGCCCGAACTTAGCGCCCAGTTTGCCGGCGACCGGCCAGGCCAGCCGGCCACGCACTTTCTCGAATGCCTGCCCGCCGGTCGGCGGCAGATCTTTCATCGCCCTGCGCAGGTCCGCGATCAGCTTTTCCAGCGCCGCCGCTTCGCGCCTCAGCTTCGCGACTGTGGCGCTGCCACTCTTGATCTGCGTATTCATTTTCCTGAGCGCGGTGCTGCGTTCCGCGCGTGCCGCGTCCACGGATGACAGCTCGCGGCGACTGTCGGCCTCGAGCGCCGCCAGTCGCTCGCGCTCCCGCGCTTCCTCCGCCGCTGCCTGCTCGAGCGACGTGACCAGACCCCGGATTTCCTCGATTTTGCCGGCGCGCGCGCGCCCGAGGAACGAGTAGTACACGAGCATGCGTCCGAACGCGGCCGGGTCCTCCTGCGACAGCAGCATCTTGATCTGCTCTTCGCGGCCGCTCATGTAGGCCGTGCGAAGCTGGCTTGCGAGCGCCTTGCGCTGCTCGTCGAGCGCACGCTCATGCCGTTGCCGCTCGTCGCCGAGCTGCTTCAGCCGCCGGTCGCTCGCAGCCAGGCGCTGGCGCACGCTGCCCAGACGGCCGCGGGCGCTCTGCACCTTCTGTTCGGCTTCGCGCAACTGGCCGGTCAGTGCATCCCGCCGGTCCGTGTCCCGGCGAATCGCCCGCTGCAGCTCCGCGATGCGCTCGCGGACCTGACGCAGTTCCTGCTCGGGATCCTGCTCCGCAGCGGCAGCCGGGGACGCGGCGAGCCACAGGCATCCCGCAAGCGGCAACAGAAGGCGTTTTGACAGCACAAGCCCTTGTTTTAACAGGGAATATCCCCTAATAGACGCCGCGGCGGGGGTAGCGGTGCTGCGCTGATATAATGCGCGGCCGTTTTTCAGCCACTGGTCGCACGGCCGACCCACGACCCGCTCCATGGACCGATTGCTCGATTATTTCACCAATCATCCGATCCTGGCGGGCGCGGCGGTCGTCATGGCTTTCCTCGTGCTCGCGTTCGAACTGCGCCGTCGCGGCGAAGGCTCGGCGTCGGTTGCGCCGAACGAGGCGATCCGGCTCGTGAACGGCGGCGCCCTGCTCGTGGACCTGCGCTCGGCCAACCAGTTCAAGGATGGGCACATCGCCGGGGCGAAGAACGTGCCGGGCGACCAGCTGCTGGCGGACCCGAAAGTGCTGGAGCGGCTCGCCAGCAAGACGGTCGTGCTCTATTGCGATAACGGCGCAACGACCGGCGCGGCCTATCGCACGCTCGCCCGCGCCGGCGCGAAGAACGTATTCAGCCTCCGCGGCGGGCTTTCGGCCTGGAAGCAGGAGAATCTGCCCGTAGTGAAAGGCTGAGACGTGGCGGCTCCAGCGGTCACGGTCTACACGACCAGCTTCTGCGGCTATTGCGTGCGTGTGAAGTCGCTGCTCGATCGCCGCGGCATCGCGTTCACGGAGGTGAACGCCGAGGACCATCCGGGATTGCGGGAAGAGTTGCTCGCTCGATCCGGACAGCGCACGCTCCCGCAGATCTATGTCGGCGAGCGGTACCTGGGCGGCGCGCACGAGATAATGGCGCTGGATCAGCGCGGCGAACTTTCGAGACTTATACAAAGTGAGGAATGACGATGGCTGACGAAAACACTCCCCCGACCGGCGTCGCCGATCCGGCTGCCAATGGCCAGGGCCCGGCAGTCGCGCTGCAGACGGTCTACATCAAGGACCTGTCGTTCGAAGCGCCCAAAGGCCCGTTCATGGCCGCGCAGTCTCAGGACCCGAAGATCTCGCTGAACCTCAGCACGATGTCGAACACCGTCGGCCAGGACGCACATGAAGTCGTACTGTCCGTGACGCTCGAGGCGAAGAACGGCGACGTCGCCGTGTACCTCGCCGAGGTGAAGCAGGCGGGCGTATTCGTCGTGCGCGGATTCGGCGCGGATGAGACGCGCCGCATCCTCGGCTCGTTTGCGCCGAACATCCTGTTCCCGTACATCCGCCAGACGGTGTCGGATGTGGTCACCAAGGGCGGCTTTCCGCCGTTCCTGCTGCCGCACGTGAACTTCGACGCGCTGTTCGAACGCTCGCTGCAGGAACAGGCCGCGCGCCAGTCGCAGGCCGCGCCGGCCCCCGAACAGCCGAACTGAGCCCGGCCTGATGCGGCCGATCGTGGTGTTGGGCGCTGGTTCCTGGGGAACGGCGCTCGCGATCCAGTTCGCGCGCGGCGGCGGTCCGACCGTGCTGTGGGGCCGCGCGGAAGACAATCCGGCCGAGCTCGCGCGCGCCCGCACCAACGAGCGCTACCTGCCGGGCGCCCAGTTCCCGCCCGCGCTCGCGATCGAGCCCGATCTCGCGAAAGCGCTCGCGAGCGGCGATGACGTCGTGCTCGTCGTACCGTCGAACGCGCTGCGGACCGTGCTGGCGCAGATCCAGCCGATGCTGGGCCCCGGCGCGCGCATCGCCTGGGCCAGCAAGGGCTTCGAGCTCGCAACCGGAAAACTGCCGCACCAGGTCGCCGGCGAAGTGCTGGGGCCCGGGGTACCGATCGCGGTTCTGTCGGGACCGACTTTCGCACGCGAAGTTGGCCTTGGCCTGCCGACCGCCATCGCCATCGCATCCCCGGACGAAGCGTTCGCTCGTTCACTGGCGGAGCGGATCTCCTTTCGCGGTTTTCGTGCCTATACGCAGACCGACATCGTCGGCGTCGAGATCGGCGGCGCGATCAAGAACGTCATTGCGATCGCGACCGGCGTGTCGGACGGGCTCGGTTATGGCTCCAACAGCCGGGTGTTTCTCATTACTCGCGGGCTCGCGGAAATGGTGCGGCTCGGCGTCGCGCTGGGTGCGAAAGGCGAGACGCTGATGGGGCTCGCCGGACTCGGCGATCTGGTGCTCACCTGCACCGACGACCAGTCGCGCAATCGTCGTTTCGGCCGCGCGCTTGCGGCGGGACAGCCGGTCGAGCAGGCGATCGCGGAGATCGGGCAGGTGGTCGAGGGTTATCACGCCGCGAAGGCGGTTCACGCCGTCGCGAAACGGCACGGCGTCGAAATGCCGATCTGCTCGTATGTGTACGCGGTGCTGCACGAGGGCGTGCCGATTCAGCAGGTCGTGGAGTCCATGCTCCAGCGCGAAGTCACGCCGGAAAACTGACCCCGGCGCGAGCCGCGCATGCCAGGCATCAGCCAGTACAGTTTCGGCCCATTCCGATTCGACGCGGAGGGCCGAGTGCTGTTTCGCGGGCCGCAGGATCTCGGGCTGCCGCCCAAGGCGGCGGACGTACTGCTGCTGCTGCTCACGCGGGCCGGCGACGTGGTCGGCAAGACAGCGTTGCTAGACACGGTCTGGGCCGGCCGGGTGGTCGGCGAAGGCAGCCTGACGCGGACAATTTCCCTCCTGCGCAAGGCGCTCGGCGGCGATGCCGCGAGCCGCGCCTACATTGCGACCGTGTCCCGCCGCGGCTATCGCTTCGTTGCGCCGGTCGATGCGCGCGCGGCCGGAGCGCCCGCTTGCGAGCGCGTGATGCTCGCGGTGCTGCCATTCGTGAATTCCGGCACGCGCCGTGGGCACGATTACTTCACCGACGGCCTCACTGAAGAGATGATCGCCCAGCTCTCGACCCTGAACCCTGAGCGGCTCGGCGTGATCGCGCGGACTTCCAGCTTGATGTACAAGGGCTTGCGTCGACGCGTCGCGGATATCGGCCGCGAGCTCGGCGTGCAGTACGTGCTCGAGGGCAACGTGCGCCGCGCTCGGGGACGCGTGCGCGTTGCGGCCCGCCTGATCCAGGTTTCCGACGAGACCCAGGTCTGGGCCGGCAACTACGAGCGTGCGAGCGGCGACGTGCTGCGCCTGCAGGCCAAGGTCGCGCAGGCCGTGGCGGCCGGCATCCAGGTGCGGCTCGCGCCGCGCGGTCTGCGCCGCATCGATGCGGTGCGCGACCTGCCGCCGGATGCGTTCGCGGCGCTGCTGAAGGGCCGGCACTACCTGAACCAGCGCACCGAGGCCGCGATGCGCCGGAGCATCGTGCAGTTCGAGTCCGTGCTGGATCGCTGCCCGGACTGCGCCCCGGCCTACGCGGGCATCGCGGACGCCAACGTGATGCTCGCCTGCCGTGGCATGGTTCCCGCGAAGGAAACCTTCCGCAGGTCGGCGGTCGCGGCGGCGCGGGCGCTCGAACTCGACGGCGAGCTCGGCGATGCGCATGGCTCGCTCGCCCACGTGCGCCTGCACGACTGGGACTGGGTCGGCCTCGATGCGTGTTTCCGGCTCGCAATCGAACTCAGCCCCTCGCTCGCGATCGTCAATTACTGGTACGCCGAATACCTGATGAGCCAGGGACGGCGCGACGCCGCAATCGTCGCCGCCGAAAATGCCCGCCGCCTCGATCCGCTGTCACCGGTCATCGGCTCGGCGCTGGCGATGATCCTTTACCTCGCGCGCGAGTACGACCGCGCGAGCCGCATTCTCGTCGATGCCGTCGAGACTGCGCCGGGTCACTTCCTGCCGCACCTGCGCCTCGGGCTGGTGCGCGTGCAGCAGCGGCGGTTCAGCGATGCGATCCGCGAACTGCAGCGCGCCGCGCGGCTCGCCGACGGCAGCACCGAGACCCGCGCGATGCTCGCGATGGCCATGGCGGCGAGCGGCAACCAGCGAGGCGCCGCGCGCATCGCGAAGCAGCTCGTATCCGCACGGGGCCGTCGCTACGTGTTGCCTTACAACATTGCCAAGATTCATGCCGCGGCCGGCGACCGGACGCGCGCACTCGACTGGCTCGAGATTGCCTATGAAGGAGGCAATCCTGACCTCATCGAGTTGAACTCCGAGCCGGTATTCGACGGCCTGCGCGGCGACCGGCATTTTACCGGGCTCATGCGCCGCATCGGATGGAAAGTCTGAAGACTCACCACTGCCAGATGCGGTCGTACTGGCCGAAGAGCCCCGCGAGCGACCGTCGGCCGAGGACTTCGACCTCCGCGACGAGCTGGCGGGAGGCGATGCCGCGATCTTCGAGATCCTCCTTGACCGCCGCGACGCGCGCGCCGCCTGCAATGAGCGCGGCGAGCTCCTCGGCGATCGCCGGCGGGTGGGTCTGCTCCCAGGCGCCGAGGCGCAGGCCACGGGCGTCCTGAGTCTTCACGGCATAATTGACGGCGCTGCCCTGCAGCAGCACGTCGGCCCGGGCGCCGGCCGCGCGCAGCGCGCGCGTGAACCAGATGACGGTGTCGTCCTGTTCTTCGAGCGTCGCCCGATACGCGGACGCGATGATCTGCAGTACTCGCATGGTGTGCCTCGCAGCTAACGAGTGGGGATGACGAGGGTGTTGGCCGATTCCTGGGCCATCTTCCAGAAATCGGCCGGGGACCCGCGGCGCGCGGCGGGCACGGCTTCATCCGAGCCGCGCTCGTCCACGCACAGGCCGCAGTTCACCCATTCGAAGGCCACGCCCTTCTCGCGGGCGAGGTCGGCGAGCGCGGTGATCCACGCGTGCGGCCTCGGGTGCGCCTCCTCCTCGAGCGTGCGCCCGTGTATCGCGTTCGCATGCGGCTTCTGCCGGGTGACGGCGAGGCTGACGGCGCCTTCGTAGGCGAACACGCGCGCGCCGACGGAGCGGCGCAACGTCGCGTCGATGAGGCGGAACGCGGTCGCGGTGCGCGCCTGCTCGAAGGGCGCGTCCATCAACAGGAATGCCAGGGACTTCGGGTCTTTCATGCGGCCTCCTAGTTCCAGATCGCCCGCGCGCCGCCGGCCAGCAGGCCGGCCAGCGTGTCGAGGTGCGCGGGTTTCACGATGGCGGCGATCTCCGCCGCCCCGATGCCGCGCTCGCGGAGCGCGAACTCGTCGGCGAGGAGTTCCACGCCGTGCTTCGCGAGTTTGTCGAGCGCCGGCAGGCGCGCCGCCGCGCGGACGCCCAGCACGGCGTTCTCGACCAGGAACAGGGTCACTTCCGCTCCGTCGGTGCGGAGCGCCGCCGCCAGCTCGCAGCGCAGGCCGAAGGCATGCGAGCGGCAGGGGTCGCGTGATTCGATGAGCAGGTAGCGGGTCACGGTGGCTCCCATGGCGTGTTGCATGAGGACCATTGAACGCCGCAGGGGCGCCGGAGTCCTTTCCGTGCCGCGATGTTTTTCTTACCGATTCGTGACGAAATCGCCGCCGGCGAAACCGTGCTGGCGCCAGGCTTCGAAGACCACGACGGCGACGGCGTTCGACAGGTTAAGGCTGCGGTTGCCGGAGACCATGGGCAGCCGGATCAGGCGATCGGCCGGCCAGACACCAAGCAGTTCGCGCGGCAGGCCGGTGGTTTCGCGCCCGAACAGGAAGGCGTCGCCGGATTGATAGCGCGGTCGGTCGTGGCATTGGCCACTGCCGGTTTCAACGGCAAACACGCGGGCGGTGCCGAGCGCCGCGAGACAGGCGGCAAGATCCGAATGCTGCCGCACCCGTGCCAGTTCGTGGTAATCGAGCCCGGCCCGTTTCACCCGTGCATCGTCGAGGGTGAATCCAAGCGGCTGCACCAGGTGCAATGTCGCGCCGGTATTGGCACAGAGTCGGATCACGTTACCGGCATTCGGCGGGATTTCGGGCTGGAACAGGATGACGTGGAACATATAAGAGGGGTCGCATCCCTTTGCCAGGGCGCAAAGGGATGCGACCCCTCTTATCATACGCAGCGTGGACGTCACTTTACCCGCCTCCTCGCTCGCCATCGACTTCTGCGGCCTGCGCTTCGATTTGCCGATCGTGCTGCTCTCCGGCTGCGTCGGCTTCGGCGAGGAGTACACGCGCGTTGCGGGCTTCTCCAACCGCGACGCCGGCGCGATCGTGCTGAAGGGCACGACGCTCGCGCCGCGCCTCGGCAACCCGCCGCCCCGCGTCACCGAGACGCCCGACGGCATGATCAATGCGATCGGCCTGCAGAACCCGGGCGTCGATCAGGTCGTGCACCGGATCCTGCCGACGCTCGATTTCAGCGAGACGCGCTTCATCGCGAATGTCTGCGGTTCGACCATCGACGAGTACGTGGAAGTCACGCGGCGCTTCGACGATTCGCCGATCGATGCGATGGAAATCAACATCTCCTGCCCGAACGTCAAGGAAGGCGGCGTGCAGTTCGGCAACTATCCCGAGATGAGCGCGCGCGTCGTTGCCGCCTGCCGCCGGGCAACGAAGAAGCCGTTGATCACCAAGCTGTCGCCGAACCAGACCGATATCCGCGAGAACGCCCGACTCTGCATCGAAGCGGGCAGCGATGCGCTCGCCGTGATCAACACGATCTCCGGCATGGCGATCGACGTGAAGACCCGCCGGCCGGTCATCGGCAATGTGCAGGGCGGCGTGTCCGGTCCCGCAATCAAGCCGATCGCACTGCTGATGGTCAGGAAAGTGTACGAGGTTGCGGGTCCGCGAGGCGTGCCGATCATCGGCCAGGGCGGCATCGCGAGCGCGACCGATGCGCTCGAATTCCTGATCGCCGGCGCCTCCGCGATCGGCGTCGGCACCGCGCTGTTCTACGATCCGCTGTTGCTGCCGAAGATCAACACGGGCATTGCGGCTTACCTGCGCGATGCCGGCATGGATTCCGTCAGCCGGCTCACCGGTTCCCTGGTTGCGGGATCGCCCGTTGACTGCAGCGGTTCCTAGTCCGCGCTGTCCGGTGCGTGCAGCTGTACGTTCAGCTGCTTGCTGGTGGGATACGCAAACTCGAGCCCGTGCTTTTCGAACTCCGCCAGCAGCTGCTGGTTGATGGCCTGCTGGGTATCCATGTAAACGTTGTAATTCGCGTCCAGCACAAAATACACAGCCTCGAAAACCAGCGCGAAATCCCCGAAACGGGCGAAATGTGCGCGATCGAAGCGGGTCTTCGGCTGCGCGCGGATCGCTGCCTCGATGATGCCGGGCAGTTCCGCGACCTTCGCGCGCGGCGTCTCGTAGACGATCCCGATCTCGAACGAGATCCGACGTTCGTACAACAAGCCGTAATTCCGCACCCGGGTCTTCAGCAGGTCGCCGTTCGACAGGACGATCTGCTCGCCGGAGAGCGAACGCAGCCGTGTGCTCTTGATGCCGATGTGCTCGACCGTGCCCTTCTCCTCGCCAAGCACCAGGAAATCGCCGATCTTGAATGGCTTGTCGAGCGCGATGGACAGCGAGGCGAGCAGGTCGCCCAGCACGTTCTGCACGGCGAGCGCGATGGCGATGCCGCCGATGCCGAGGCCCGCGACCAGCGGCATGATCTCGACGCCGAGATTCGCGAGCAGCATCAGGAGCGCGACGCTCCAGACCGCGGCGATGCCGATGAACCGCAGGATATTGAGGCTCGCCGCGCCACCGGCGGCGGCCGCAACGCCGCGTCTCGCATCCACCAGACGGCGCACCAGCGTCGCGCCCCACAGCGCGATCTGCAGCCAGATCACGACCTGCAGTGCGATATTGATGCCGCGATCAATCCCCTCCGGCATGTGCAGCCACCGCAGCGCGAGCCATACGGCAACCGCGATGAGGAACAGGCGCGTGGTGCCCGCGAGGAGTACGAGGGCGGTTTCGAGCGATGCAGCCGACTGGTGCGACGGGAGCTTTTTCAGGCGATTCCCGAGCGCAGCGCGCAACAGCGGCAACACGGTGAAAAGCAGCGCAAACACCGCGAGGGCAATGACCCAGGACTGCAATGTGTTGCCGAGAATCGTGCGGGTCGCCAGTTCCTGGAGTTGGTTCATGTTCATCCACGAATGGGTGGGGAAAACGGGCAGCCGTGCCGCCGCGCAGGGTAGCGGAAAATTGTAACGGCCACCGGCGCCGTGGACAAAGAAGCGGTCTTCAAGTATTCAGGAAGTCCCCGTGTGACCGATGCACGCGAGTCAGGTTGTCCATTCATGCCGGGAATCAGGAACCGCATTGCTATAGCGCTTGTTGTCACCGCGCTGACCGGCTGTGCCGCAACGCCGGATGACGGCAGCTTGACCCCCGCTGCGGGGCACAACGCTGCAGGACAGACCATGCCCGCCAATATCCAGTCGACAGTTGACGCTGCGAAACGTGACGCGAGCACACGCCTGAATATCGATCCGGGAGCCATCGAGGTCGTGAGTGTCGAACGGGTCACCTGGTCCGACGGCTCCGTGGGTTGTCCCGCGCCCGGGATGAGCTACACGCAGGCCCTGGTTCCGGGCTATCGGGTGATATTGCGGGCCGGAGGCGAGGTGCTGGACTACCACGCGGCCGCAAACGGAATTCCCGCCCTGTGTCCGCCGGAACGCGCAATTGAGCCGATCCTGGACGACCGTATCTAGCGCCCTCGCGCCAATCGACGACAATCGACCTGGATTAGCCCGCCCAAAAGAAAGCGCCCCGGGATGTGATCCCGGGGCGCCAGTTGTCGCATCAATCAGCCGTGCGCGATTACGGCGTATCCACCCGCACGATGGTCGGATCCGGCAAGCCGGCGATTCCGGCATAGGCCACCGATCCCAGGTACCTAGTGCCGTCTGCCAGGCCGCTGAAGCTCAGGTTGATGGCGGCAATCGTACCGGTCGTGGCCGCCGCGGGCGCAACCACGGTCATGTTGCCCTCGTCGGTGGTGCCCAGCACCCAGGCGTGCAGCGTGAACGGGCTGCTGCCCGCCACGCCCCAGCCTTGCACTACAACCGTGTAATCGGCCGCCGTGGGGTTCACCAGGCTCACCTGTTCGGCCGACGTGGCGGTACCGCTGCTACCCACGAGCGTCGCGCCTCTGAATACGCAGAGGTCGATATCGGCCCCGGCGTCAACGTCTGCGTCGAACAGCGCAAAGCGCGCGTAGGTGGTTCCCGCGGCAATGGTCACAGGAATCAGCTGCGCGTTTGGCGCCGTCAGTGAGCACGCCCCATTGGTCGGGTCATCGGCAACAACGCCGGCCGTCGTGGCCGCAGGAATGAGCCCACGTGCCGTGGCGCTGAATTCCCCGGTGTATCCGAAGGTCACGTTGTAATTGATTGGCCCACCGTTCCCGGACACCTCCACCGGCGCGGACAGCACGATCGGGCGTACGACCATGGGGATGCGCACGTTCCTGGTGCCATCGCTCCAGGTCAGTTGTCCGCCCGTGTAGACACCGAGCGCCGCGGTGGTCCGCGTGAACGTGATCGCGAACTCCTTGGTCTGTCCCGCCGCCAGTTGCAGCGACGCCGGGTTGATCAGCACGTTGAAGCCCGCCATGCCGGTGAACGATGGCGTGTAGGTCGCCACACCGCCGCCGACATTGGTCACCCGGCGCCTGACGGTCTGCTCTCCGGGCAGATCGCCGATGGCTATCGAGGCTACGTTCAAGTCGCTCGGATCAAGCGAGTAGCCGAGGCCAGACAGCGCAGCGCAGGTCGCCGGGCCGACGCCCGTCGTGGTTCCGCACAGGAAAGCCAGCCAGTCGTTGAATCCGGAATCGAACACCAGTCCAGGATTCGCCGCCGCATTGGGCTGCACATGCCCGGCGCCCTGGCGGAAGATCAGAATCGGGTTGGTGCTCGGCGCCGGTGTCCCGCCGTCCAGCACGTCGCTGCCGGTGGTCATCAACGCCGACTTGATCGCCATCGGCGACCAGCTCGGGTACAGCTCCCTGAACAGTGCCGCGAGACCCGCCACATGCGGACTCGCCATCGAGGTGCCGCTGTAGAGGTCGAACAGCCGGCCGCCGTTGTTGGGCGGTGCGACTGCGGCGAGGATTTCCTGTCCCGGCGCGATGACGTCTGGCTTGAGCAGGTCGCCGTTGCCGGCCAGCAGCGGGCCGCGTGACGAGAATGAAGCAGTGAACGGCGCCGGCGCGTTAAGGACGATCGTCGCCTGGGCGATCGAAGCCGTCGCCGCTGCGCCGACGTCCGCAATGTAAGCCTTGATGGCAAGGCCGCTGGCTGCCACTACGTGAACAGCCGGAATCGGGTGCACCAATGCCAGCGTGGATGTCACTCCAATGGGGTCGTTGTAAATGATCGCGCCGACACCGCCGGCGGCGGCCACGGCACCGCTCTTGTTGACGAGCGCAGTGGCACCGCGCTTGCACAGCACGATCTTGCCCGCGACCTTGGCCGGGTCCAGCACCGCCGGAACACCGTCCGCTGCGCCAACGCAGAGTTCAACGAACGCCGGATCCGCGCCGGGAAGCCCGGCCGATGTCGAATCGATCAAGGGCGACGATGCCAGCGCGTTCGCGAGCGAAGCACCCGTATAGGTTGCGGCATTGCCGAGCGTAACCGAGCCCTCGCCGTTGCGATTATGCGTACCTGCGGCAACCGTGGTCAGCCACGGGCCCGGGTGCGCAACGGTGCTGCTCGTCGGCCCGGCATTGCCGGCCGACGTCGCGACAAACACGCCGGCGTCCGCCGCAAACAGGAACGCCACCTCTACGGAATCCAGGAAATTGGTCCGCGAGCCGCTCACCGAGAAATTGATGACGTCCACGCCATCCACGACGGCCTGGTCGACCGCAGCTACGGTGTCCGACTGGAAGCAACCGCCGCCCGTGGGCTGATCCGCCCAGCACACTTTGTAAACCGCGACTCGCGCGCGCGGAGCGATGCCATTGGTGGAGCCGAAGGGCGCGGTCAGAGGATCGGTCACCGCCACGCCGCGATTGCCGCCTGCCGTGGATGCCGTATGGCTGCCGTGGCCGGCCCAGTCGCGGGGCGAATTGAATTCGAAGGGAAAGAAGGCGTCGATCGCCGCGTTGCCACCCCAACCCGCGTTGTAGTAGCGCGCACCGATCAGCTTCTGGTTGCAGTTCGCGGCGTTGAATGCTTCGCCGGGCGTGCACTGGCCGTGCCAGCCCGGGATCTGCTGGTACACCTTCCTGCCATTGACGCCGCTCGGAGTGCCATTGGCGTCGACGCGGTCCGAGAAACTCAGGTGCTCTGGCCAGACGCCGCTATCGACGATGCCGATGATGACGTTCTCGCCGGTGGCTTTGGTGGCCCAGAATCCTCCGGGCCCGCTGAGCCCGAGGAAGTCCGGTGTCGTCGAGGTGTCGGGCTGGTAGATCTGGTCCTTCTCGACCGACAGCACGCCCTTCATCGACCGCAACTCGGCGGCCTGGGCGGCGGTCAGTTCAGCGGCGAAGCCGTTGAACACGATGCCGTAGCTGTAGTGCTTCTTCCCGCCGCCGACTTTCTGCAGCGCGCCGTCGTGCTTCTGCGAGAGATACTCCAGGTATCTGCCCACATTCGGGTTGTTCGGATTGATTTTCTCGCCCTTTTTCGGGCGGGTGGCTGAATAGCCGCTGATCTTGCCGTCGTAAGCGACGACCGGGGCATCTTCCATCCGGACGATGTAGACAGAGTTCGACCGGTCGACCTTGGTGGCAGAGCCGTGGCCCGTTTTTCCGGACGCGGCAATCGAGGGCGCAGTGCCCGCGAATACACCGACCAACGCCAACACAGTCGCCGATACCAGCGACACCAGTTTCTTGCCAGACATTTGCATTTCCCCTGCTGTTTTTTTGCGTTGACACGCGGCGTTCCGTGCCGCTCCCTTGATAGCGCCACAGTGCACGCTGTTCTCGGTTGACGCAAGGAGAAATAGCCGCCGGGTGCAGTCCCGCTCCCCGCAAATTAACTTAATCCGGGTTTTCAATAAAAGGATAAAGAGAAAATAAAAATAAAAGGGGACGCAACCCTTAACAAAGGGGTCGCATCCCTTTACTGCGAAGATGCGGATTCGATTGGCAGCGCGTGAAAAGGGATGCGACCCCTTTGTTAAGGGTTGCGTCCCCTTTTATTCTTTTATTCGATGCCGAGCTCGCGCAGTTTCCGCGTCAGCGTGTTGCGCCCCCAGCCGATGAGCCGCGCCGCATCCTGACGCCGGCCCTGGACGCGCGCCAATGCGGCCCGGGTGAGCGTGCGCTCGAACTCGGGGCCCGCGACCTCGAGCAGCGGCGCACCGCCCGCCGCGAGATGGCGCGCTGCCCAGATCTCGAGCTCACGGCACCAGCCATCGGCCGCCGGCGGATCCGCATTCTCGCCACCCAGATCCGCGGGAATATCCTCCTCGCGTATCTCGCGCCCCGGCGCCGTCACCGTCAGCCGGCGCGTGGCATTGACGAGCTGGCGCACATTGCCGGGCCAGTCGAAAGCGACCAGCCGCGCCTCGGCGGATGCCGCCAGCGTTTTCTGTTCAACGCCCAGTTCCCTCGCCGCGAGCGCGAGGTAATGTGCGAGCAGTTCCGGGATGTCGCCGCGTCGCTCGCGCAAGCTCGGCACGCGGATGCGGATGACGTTCAGTCGATGCAGCAGGTCTTCGCGGAATCGTCCCTGCCGGACGTGCGCATCGAGATCCTGGTGCGTGGCCGCGATCACGCGCACGTCCACGCGCACCGGCGCGTTGCCGCCGACCCGGTAGAACTCGCCTTCCGCCAGCACGCGCAGCAACCGCGTCTGCAAGGCCGTGCTCATGTCGCCGATCTCGTCGAGGAACAGCGTGCCGCCATCCGCCTGCTCGAAGCGGCCGCGGCGCAGGCTGTCGGCGCCGGTGAATGCGCCTTTCTCGTGGCCAAAGAGTTCCGATTCGAGCAGTTCCGATGCGATCGCCGAGGTGTTGAGCGCGATAAATGGCCCCGCCGCCCGCGGGCTGTGCTGGTGCAACGCGCGCGCGACCAGTTCCTTGCCGCTGCCTGACTCGCCGGTGACGAGCACGGAGAGGCTCGAGCGCGACAGCCGCCCGATCGCGCGGAACACGTCCTGCATGGCCGGCGCCTGACCCAGGATGCCGGCAATGAGAACGCCCGACATATCGGCGCGGCCGCCCTCGCCCTGCGTCGCCGCCCGGCGGACCAGCGCGACGGCCTCGTCGATGTCGAAAGGCTTCGGCAGATATTCGAACGCGCCGCCCTGGTAGGCCGCGACCGCATGATCGAGATCCGCATGCGCGGTCATCACGATGACCGGCAGCTCCGGCCGCTCGCATCGCAGGCGTTCGAGCAGCTTCAGGCCGCCGGCTCCCGGCATGCGCACGTCGGTGATCAGCACATCGGGCTTCGACGCGGCGATCGCGGACAATGCGGCCTCCGCGTGATCGAAGGAGCGCGTGCTCATGCCAGCCTGGCTCAGGGCCCGTTCCAGCACCCAGCGGATCGACGCGTCGTCGTCCACCAGCCAGATGTCAAGCGGCTTGCTCATGCCCGTTCTCCATTGGCAGCAGCAGCGAGAACACGGTGCGTCCCGGCCGGCTGTCGAATTCGATGATGCCCCCGTGCCGCATCGCGATGTCCTGCGCGACCGCGAGACCGAGTCCGGTGCCGTCGGCGCGCGCGCTCACCAGCGGATAGAAAATGGTTTCGCCGAGTTCGGCCGGAACGCCCGGACCGTCGTCCTCGAACTGCAGCGACGCGACTACCCGGTGACGTTCCGTGCCGATGGTCGCCTGTGTCAGCGCGCGGCTGCGCAGCGTCAATGCGCCCCGTTCGCCCAGCGCCTGCACGGCATTGCGCGCCAGGTTCAGCATCGCCTGCACCATCAGGTCTCGGTCGAGCAAAAGCGGTGGCAGGCTCGGATCGTAATCGCGCTCGACGGATACGCCTGCCGGGGCCTCGGCGCGCGCGAGGCGATAGACGTGATCGATCAGCTCATGGACGTTCAGCGGCGCGCGGCGCATCGGGCGCGCCGGGCCGAGCAGGCTGTCCACGAGCGCGCGCAGCCGGTCGGCCTCGCCGATGATCACGCGCGTATATTCCTTCAGCTCCTCGTTCGGCAGTGCGCGCTCGAGCAATTGCGCGGCGCCGCGCAGCCCGCCGAGCGGATTCTTGATCTCGTGCGCGAGCTGGCGCGCCATCAGGCGGCTGCCGCCCTGCTGCGCGAGCAGCGCCGTGTCGCGCGTGATGCGGCTCGGCTGCGTGGTGTCCGCGATTTCGAGCAGCGCGCCGCCTTCCGCCAGCGGTGTCACCGAGAGATCCACGTGATAGCGCGCATCGGCCCGCGCGAACGGCGCGAGCTCGATGGCTCGCATCGCGAGTGTTTCGCCGCTCGCGCGACTGCGCGCGACCAGCGCTTCGAGCTGCCCGCCGTTTGCGACCAGGCTGCCCAGCCTCCGGCCGCTTGCCGCGACAGGACTGATGGCGAGCAGATCGGCGGCCGCGGCATTGAGCCAGCGCACGGCGCTGCCTGCGTCGACGACCAGGACGGCGGTCGCGAGTTGATCGAGGATGGAGGCGGGATCGACCGGTGGCAGCCCGGCGGGGTTACGCGACATCGCGTAACCCCCGTGATCGGTCGGTCTGGTTCAGTTCCCGGGGCCGGGGACAGGCGCCGGTCGCGGCGCCGGCGCCGGCGCCGGAGTCGGCCTCGGTGGAGTTGCCGACGGCTGTGGCCGCGCCTGCGGGCTCTGCGGCGAATTGATCGAGGGCTGGCGCACGTGGAACGCGCTCTGATCGCTCGTGATCAATGCCGCGCCGTTCGCGTCGAGCACGCTCGCCTGCACCACGTAGGTGCCGCGCGGCAGGTTGCGAAGTTCCAGCCCGAAGCCGCTGGTCGCCGGCCTGCGGTTGCCATTGACATAAAACGCCAGCGAGTGACCGGTCTGTATCGAGCCATCCAGCGCCGCTTCGACCCGGACCACGGTGTCCGCGCCGAAGAACACCTGCTCCGCCGACGGCTGGACGATCGTGAGCGACTCGTACATCGGGCCTGCCGGGTCGTCCGGACTGCCGCCGGACGATTGATAGGTGGGGCTCGCCGGGTCGCCCTCGTACGAATTGGGATCGACCACGCTGATGAGCTTCGCGTCGGGCGCGCCCGGCTGATCCGCGTAATGGACGATCCCGTCCTTGTCCACCCAACGCCAGATCTCCTGGGATACGGCCGCCAGGGATAATGTCAATCCGGCGAGGATCAATAGGATGCGCATCACGACAGCATAGCCCGCGGTCCGCCCCACTGACAAAACCGCGGCCGCAGAGTGTGATCCCGGTACCCCCGCCGCCGCGGCCCCGCATTTCAGAGGCTGTAATACATGTCGAACTCGACCGGGTGCGTCGACATCCGGAAGCGGGTCATTTCGCCTTCCTTGAGACCGATGTACGCGTCGATCAAGTCGTCGCTGAACACGCCGCCACGCTTCAGGAACTCGCGATCGCGATCGAGATGGTCGAGCGCCATGTCGAGCGAATGGCAGACTTCCGGAATGTTCTTCGCTTCCTCCGGCGGCAGGTCGTACAGGTCCTTGTCCGAGGCGTCGCCCGGATGGATCTTGTTCTGGATCCCGTCGAGACCCGCCATCAACATGGACGCGAACGCGAAGTACGGATTTGCCGTTGAATCCGGGAAACGCACTTCGATGCGCCGCCCCTTCGGATTCGAGACCCAGGGGATGCGGATGGACGCGGAGCGGTTGCGCGCGCTGTAGGCGAGCATGACCGGCGCTTCGAACCCCGGCACCAGGCGCTTGTAGCTGTTCGTGCCGGGATTCGTGAAGGCGTTCAGCGCCTTCGCATGCTTGATGATGCCGCCGATGTAGTACAGCGCGACATCCGACAGTCCCGCGTAACGCTCGCCTGCGAAGATGTTCTTGCCGTCCTTCTGCAGCGACTGGTGCACATGCATGCCGCTGCCGTTGTCGCCGACCAGCGGTTTCGGCATGAAGGTCAGCGTCTTGCCGTGGCCGTGCGCGACGTTCCACAGCGCGTATTTCAGGAGCTGCACTTCGTCGCCCTTTTTCGTCAGCGTGTTGGCTGAGACGTTGATCTCGCCCTGGCCGCCGGTGCCGACTTCGTGGTGGTGCACTTCGACCTTCAGACCGAGTTCCTCGCAGGCCTGGCACATCGCGGTGCGCAAGTCCTGGAAGCGGTCCACCGGCGGCACCGGGAAATAGCCGCCTTTCACGCTGGGACGATGGCCCATATTGCCGCCGTCGTAGCTCGTGCCCGAATTCCACGCACCCTGCACCGAGTCGATCTGGTAGCTACAGCCGTGCAGCTCGTTGGTCCAGCGTGCGCTGTCGAAGATGAAGAATTCGTTCTCGGGACCGAACAGGCAGGTTTCCGCGATACCGGTGGACTTGAGGTAGGACTCCGCGCGCTTGCCGAGCGAGCGCGGATCGCGGCTGTAGCCCTGCATCGTCGTGGGCTCGATGATGTCGCAGCGCAGGAGCAGCGTGGTCTCTTCGAAGAACGGATCGAGCATTGCGGTCGTCGGGTCCGGCATCAGGATCATGTCGGACTCGTTGATGCCCTTCCATCCGGCGATCGACGACCCGTCGAACATCTTGCCGTCGACGAAGAAGTCCTCGTCGACCATGCGCGTCGGGATAGTGACGTGCTGTTCCTTGCCCCGCGAATCCGTGAAGCGGAGGTCACAGTAGGTCGCGTCTTTTTCCTTGATGAATTTGACGACTTCAGCGGGGGTCATGGTCCTCTCCGTAATTCTGCTGGCGATGGGTCGCGATCCCTGTGTTGGTGCAAGGATTGTGCCAGACGCAAATAATAGTTAATCAATTTACAATCAATGAGTTGAAGACGTCTTTCACCAGGGATACGGCAAGTTCGCACCACGCTGGTGCGCGCAGTCTAATCCATGCACCGGTCTGGTGCTAAGGACCTGCTTTCCGGCTTGGGCATCCATCGCCACAATCCCCGCGCCATGCGCCTCAACAAGTACATCAGCGAAAGCGGCGTCGCGAGCCGGCGCGAGGCCGATGCCTGGATCGCGGCGGGCCGTGTCACCGTCAACGGCCAGCCGGGAGCGCTTGGCACCCGGATCGGCGAAGATGACGTGGTGCTGGTGGACGGGCGCGCCTTGCCGTCGCGCAAGAAGGATGTCTACATCGCGCTCAACAAGCCGCGGGGCGTCGTCTGCACGACGGAACGCGACGTTGCCGGCAACATCGTCGACTTCGTCGGGCACCCGCAGCGCATTTTCCCGATCGGAAGGCTCGACAAGGATTCCGAAGGCCTGATCCTGCTCACCAACAACGGCGATATCGTCAACGAGATCCTGCGCGTCGAGCACGGGCACGAAAAGGAATACCTGGTGACGGTCGAGCGCCCGGTAACCCCGACCTTCCTGTCGATGATGGCGTCAGGCGTTCGCATCGGCGGCGAAAAAACAAAGCCCTGCAAAGTGACGCGCGTCGGACCCGCCACGTTCCACATCGTGCTGACGCAGGGCATGAACCGGCAGATCCGGCGCATGTGCTCCGCGCTCGGATTCCGCGTACAGAGCCTGAAACGCGTGCGCATCATGCACATCCGGCTCGGTGACCTGCCCGCGGGCCATTGGCGCGACCTGACCGCAGCGGAGCTGCGTCCGCTGATCGCCGGCGCCGCGGGGCGCGCACGCGCCGAGGCCTGATTTTCCCGCGATTTGCCGCGAGCCCGACGCGGGATTACGATCACGCTGCCCCACGGCCCATGCCCATGCGCAAGGTTTCCCACCCAGGAATCCGCGTGACGGCCGCGCTCCTGGCAAGCGCGATGGCGGGCTGCGCTTCGGACGGCCCGCGCTATCCCGAAATTATCGCCGAGGCAGGCCCACCGCCGGAGGGCCATGCGCGAATCGTCCTCCTGCGGCCTGACGAGCGCTTCGATAACTACAGCCTGAGCCGCGCGCGGATCGACGTGAACGGCCGCGAATTCGGCAGGCTTTCCTACGGCGGCTTCCTCTACGTCGACGTGAACGACGAGACGCTGGTTGAAGCCAGGGTGCGCAATCGCTGGGCCGGCACCTGCGCGCTGCGCATCCGGCCGCAGGCGGGCGACACGATCTACCTCGACGTCGCGCCGCGTCCCGTGAGCGCGACCGACATCGTGACGGCCGCAATTCCGGCCGCGGTCGTCGGACCGGCCGCGTCGACCTTCGGCGATGTTCTCGCCGAGAGTGCCGCAAGCGGCGCCATCGGCGCGGCGGTCGACGCCGCGAGCGCCGTGATCACCAGCGCCGGCAAACCCTGCGGCGGTCCATTTCGCATGAAGCCGCTCGCGCCGGACGACGCGAAGAAGCATCTCGAAAGGCTTTCCTGGTCCGGCTAGTCCGCGCGCGACCGCTATACTTGGCGGCCTTTTGCCGCTCCCCGACCGCATGACGAAAACCGTGAAAATCCTGAGAATCCAGCCTCACACGTTTCAGGACGTGATCCTGAAGCTGCAAGGCTATTGGGCGGAGCAGGGGTGCCTGCTGCTGCAGCCCTATGACATGGAAATGGGAGCGGGCACTTTCCACACGGCGACGTTCCTGCGCGCGCTCGGGCCGGAGCCGTGGCATGCGGCCTATGTGCAGCCGAGCCGCCGGCCGACCGACGGACGCTATGGCGACAACCCGTTCCGGCTGCAGCATTACTACCAGTTCCAGGTCGTCATGAAGCCCTCGCCGGCGGACTTCATCGACCGCTATCTCGGTTCGCTCGCAGCGCTCGGCATCGATCCGCTGACGCACGACATCCGGCTCGTCGAGGACAACTGGGAGTCGCCGACGCTCGGCGCCTGGGGGCTCGGCTGGGAAATCTGGCTTAACGGCATGGAAGTCACGCAGTTCACGTATTTCCAGCAGGCGGGGGGTCTCGACTGCCGCCCGGTCATGGGCGAGATCACCTACGGGCTCGAGCGCCTCGCGATGTACCTGCAGGGCGTCGAAAGCGTGTACGACCTGGTGTGGACGGAAGGCCCGGGCGGGCGCGTCACCTACGGCGACGTGTTCCATCAGAACGAAGTCGAGCAGTCGAAATTCAATTTCGAGTTTGCCGACACCGCGTCGCTCTTCGTCGAGTTCGACCAGCGCGAAAAGAACTGCAAGGCGCTGCTGGCTGCCGGTCTGGCGCTGCCGGCCTATGAGCAGACGCTCAAGGCCTCGCACGTCTTCAACCTGCTCGATGCGCGCAAGGCCATCTCGGTCACGGAACGGCAGCGCTACATCCTGCGCGTCCGGGCGCTCGCGCGCGCCGTCGCGGAAGCGTATCTCGCGAGCCGCGAAGCGCTCGGGTTTCCACTGCTAACGGGGTCGCATCCCGTTTCCGTCCGCGGAAAGGGATGCGACCCCTCTGGAAGCGGCCGATGAAACGCTCCGACTTCCTCGTCGAGATCGGCACCGAGGAACTGCCGCCGAAGAGCCTGCTCGCGCTGGCGGAAGCGTTTCGCGATGCGGTCGCGGCCGGCATGGAGTCTGCGCATCTCGCGCACGGGGCGGCGCTCGCCTATGCGACGCCGCGCCGCCTGGCGGTACTCGTGCGTCGCGTCGCCGAGGAGCAGCCCGAACAGCAGATCGAGCGCCGGGGACCGCCGGTTTCGGCCGCATTCGATGCGGCGGGTAAGCCGACGCGCGCCGCGACGTCTTTCGCGGAGTCGAGCGGCGTCCCGCTCGAATCGCTCACCCGCGTGACCGAAGCGAAAGGCGAATTCCTGTTCTGCAAGACCACGCGGCCCGGCGCCAAGGCCGCGGCCTTGCTGCCAGGCATCGTCCAGGGCGCGCTCGACCAGCTCCCCGTCGCCCGACGCATGCGCTGGGGCGCCGGAGATGCGCAGTTCGTGCGGCCCGTGCACTGGGTGGTGATGCTGCACGGCGACGCCGTCGTGCCCGGCGAGCTGTTCGGGATTCAGGCCGGACGCATGACACGCGGCCATCGCTTCCACGCACCGAAACCGATCGCGCTCCGATCACCCGGCGGTTATCTCGCGGCGCTCGAGCGCCGTGGGCGCGTGCTCGCCGACTTCGAGATGCGCAGAGAACGCATCCGGCAGGGCGTGACGGCGGCCGCTGAAAAGGAGCAGGGTACGGCTCACATCGATCCCGCGGTGCTCGACGAGGTCACGGCGCTGACCGAATGGCCGGTGCCGCTGGCCGGTCGATTCGAACGGCGTTTTCTGGAACTGCCGCCGGAAGTGCTGATCGCCACGCTGCAGGATCACCAGCGTTATTTCCCGGTGCGGGGCAAGGACGGCCGGCTGATGCCGGTGTTCGTCGCAGTCGCCAATATCGAGAGTCGGGACCCGACGCAGGTGCGGGCCGGAACCGAGCGCGTGGTGCGGCCGCGGCTGGCCGATGCCGCCTTTTTCTATGCGGCCGACCGCAAAACCACCCTCGAAGCCAGGCGGGCGGGCCTGGCCGCCGTTACTTTCCAGGCAAAACTCGGCTCGCTCGCCGACAAGAGCGCCCGGATCACGGAACTCGCCGGCCAGATCGCCCGAACGGCCGGGGGCGACCCGAACAGCGCCCAGCGGGCGGCGGAGCTCGCGAAATGCGATCTGCTGACCGCCATGGTCGGGGAGTTTCCGGAACTGCAGGGCGTCATGGGCCGCTACTACGCACAGAACGACGGCGAGTCCAAGGAGGTTGCGGCAGCGCTTGCGGAGCAGTACCTGCCGCGGTTTGCCGGGGACGCCCTGCCGGCCACCGGTTCCGGCCTCGCACTCGCCGTCGCCGACAAGCTGGACACGCTGGTCGGGATCTTTGCGATCGGCCAGAAGCCGACCGGCGCCAAGGATCCCTTTGGCCTCCGGCGGGCTTCGCTCGGGGTGCTCAGGATCCTGATCGAGACCGATGTGGCGCTCGATCTGCGCGAGTTGATCCGCACGGCCCTCGACTCGGTCGGCGCCGATCTCGTCCGCCTCGGTTCCAGCGCCGCCCCGATCCCCGATACGGCGGTCGATGAAATCTACGACTACATGATGGAACGGCTGCGCGCCTGGTATTTCGAGAGCCCGGCCGGCATCACGTCCGAGATGTTCGATGCGGTGCTCGACACGCGCCCGGCCTCACCGCTCGATTTCGACTCCCGGCTGCGGGCACTCGCGGCCTTCCTGAAACTGCCCGAAGCGGCGAGCCTGACCGCCGCCAACAAGCGCATCTCGAACATCCTGCGCAAGGCCGGCGAGCAGCCGAATCCGCGCGTCGACCCGGGGCTCTTGCACGATCCGGAGGAGCGCAAGCTCGCGACCGAACTCGAGGCGCTGCGCACCGAGGTAGAACGCCTGGTGACCGCCCGCCGCTATGAGGAAGCGCTGACCCGGCTCGCCGCCCTGCGGCCCTCGGTCGATGCCTTTTTCGACAAGGTGCTGGTGATGGCGGAGGACGTGCGCGTACGGGCGAACCGCCTCGCGCTTCTCGCCGCGTTGCAGCGATTGTTCCTGCATACGGCCAATCTGGCGCGCCTTCCCGGCTGAAAAAGAAGCCATTTACGGATGTTTATCAGCATCCCCTTTCGGTCCAACTGACGGATGATAAATGCCCGCCCCGTCAGGAAGGCTTCCCCGGTCGCCCGTTGGCGTCGGAGCCGGCTGCTGCAGTGGCTGGGCTCGGTCGTTTTCACGACGCAACTCTTCCTGCTGTCGCCCGTCTGGGGCGCGGTGATCACGCTTGTCGGCTGGCTGCCATTTCGTCAGCTCTACCGTTTCGCGCGCGGCTGGGCGGGCTCCAACCTGTGGCTTGCGAAAGTCCTCTGCGGCCTCGATTGGGTGGTCGAGGGCCGCGAAAATATTCCGCTGGAAGGCGCGCACGTCTCGATGTGGAAGCACACCTCGGCTTGGGAAACGATGGCGCAGATGGTCGTGATGCCACCCCAGGCCTGGGTGCTGAAAAGGGAGATCCTCTGGATCCCGCTGGTCGGCTGGGCGACCTGGATGTTGAAGTGCATCGCCATCAATCGCGGCGCCGGCCACCGTGCAGTCAATCAGGTGCTGGACCAGGGCCGCGAGCGGCTCGCCGCCGGCATCTGGGTTCTCGTCTTTCCGGAGGGCACGCGCATGGAGCCGGGCCACACCCGCAAGTACGGGATGTCGGGCGCGCTGCTCGCCTCGCAGGCCGGCGTAAAGATCGTGCCGGTCGCTCACAACGCAGGCGACTTCTGGCCGCGGCGCGGACTGCTCAAGAAGCCGGGACTGATCCGGGTCGTGATCGGACCGCCGATCGAGGCGACCGGTCGCGATCCGCGCGAGCTCAATGCCGAAGTGCAGGCGTGGATGGAAGCGACGATGCGCGAGATCAGCGTCGCGCATGAGAAGACGTTATTTTCAGATGTTGATAGGCATCCGAAACGCGGCTGACCGGGTGAAATGGCTGATAAGTTACCGCTGGTCAGCGAGACGAGTCTCTGCCAGGTGGCCGCTGCGGCGCCGGGACATTCGACACAGGACCACTCGTCACCCAGGGCCGCGTGCGGCCCGATGATCACCGTCGCGAGCGTGAGTGCCGGGCGCGGCTTGAATACGATCGCGCGCCACGAAGCCGCCGACGGAATCCTGCCGGTCCATCGTCCATCGTCATGGATGAATGAGCAGCCGCGCAGCGCCATCACCAGCGGAATGCCGAGCGCCTTGGCGAAAGCTTCCTTGAGCGTCCACAGCACATAGAACCGGTCGGTCGCTTCCGGGACGGAAAGCGACTCGAGCTGGAGCAGCTCTTCGGTCGCAAAAGCGAACTCGGCGATGCGGCGCACGTCGCGCGGCAGCGTGGCTTCGATGTCGACTCCAGCCACGCAACCGACCGGGGCGATGGCGATCGCGGCGCAGCCGGCGGAATGCGAGAGGCTTCGCCTCGGCCTTGCGGGTGCGCTGCTTGCCGCGAGCAGCTCAAGACTCGCCGCCGTCTCCTGCCCTCGCTTCGCGGCCCGCGGCACACGGCCACCCGCTGCGGTCGCGGAGAGCCATATTTGCGGGGAAAACCCGGCGTTTTTGCTGGATTGTCCCTGCCTGGGCACCATGCTTAAATTCCGCCCGATGATGTCGCTCCCCGTCCGCACCGCCGCACGACCGTTCCGCGACCTATATTACGTGCGCCTCGCGACCACGGGGCTCAGTTTCCTGCTGTTCGGCATCGGCGGTGTGCTGCTCGGCATCGTGGCGGTGCCCTTGTTGCTCCTCGTGCCCGGCGGTCGCCCGGCACGGCGCATGCGCGTACGGCGCATGATCCGGGTGGCGTTTCGCCTCTTCATCGGCTTCATGCATCACACCGGGGCAATCAGCTATTCGTTCTCGGGTGCGGAACGCCTGGGCAGGCCGGGCCAGCTCATCGTCGCCAATCACCCCTCGCTGATCGACATCGTCCTCCTGATCGGATTCATCCGTCACGCGGGCTGTGTCGTCAAACGCGAAGCCTGGCGAAATCCGGCCATGGTGATCGTCGTCAGCGCCGCGGGCTACGTACCGAATGCGCCGACCGACGTCATGATCGAGCGCGCAAGCGAACTCCTGACTTCCGGGGAATGCCTGATCATGTTTCCCGAAGGAACGCGCACGGTTCCGCACCGGCCCGCGCATTTCCATCGGGGCGCCGCAAGCGTTGCGTTGCGCGGCGCCAGCATCGTCACTCCCGTGTTCATCGATGTCGAACCGCCGAGCCTGTCCAAATCCATGCCCTGGTATCGGCTCCCGGTCCCGCGGGCGCATTTTGCCTTGCGCGTGGGGGGCGACATTGATCCGGCCCCATTCCGCACGGGCTCCCTGCCGATCGCTTCCCGGACGTTCAACGAGCACCTCGTGGCGACCTATGCGGTCGAGGCGGGCGGGAACTAGAATGCCGGTTCACAGGGCCGGCACTCGGCCTGGGCACCGGTCAGATGCACGACAGGGATGCGATTTTCCGTGAGTTGCGGGCGACGCTGATCGAGCTGTTCGAGCTCGACCCGGAGCGCATTACGCTCGACGCCCAGCTCTATGACGATCTCGAGATCGACAGCATCGACGCCATCGACTTGATGGATCGGCTGCGCCGCCAGACCGGCAAGAAGATCGCCTCCGAACGTTTCCGGTCGGTTCGGACCGTATCGGACCTTGTCGACACGATTCATCAGCTTGTGAACGAGGCTTAGTCGCCTGATTAGCCTCGATCTGGAGCGACCAGTGGTGCTCGAGACAGCGGGTGCCTGAGATCTGCGCCGTGGTCCCGGTTTATGAACACGGCGGGGCGGTCGGCCGGGTGGTATCCGCGCTTCGTGCCCATGGACTGCACTGCCTGCTCATCGACGACGGTTCCGGCGAGGACTGCGCGCGTACGCTCGATGCCCTCGCGGCCGGCGACCCGGCAGTCCAGTTACAGCGGCTGCCCTCCAATCAGGGCAAGGGAGCGGCGGTCCGGGTGGGCCTCGTGACCGCCGAAAAAGCGGGCTATACTCACGCACTCCAGATCGATGCCGACGGTCAACATGCGTTGACCGACGTCCCGCACTTTCTGGCCGAATCGCGCGCCCATCCGGACGCCTTGATCTGCGGTCGCCCGATCTTTGGCCGCGACACGCCGCGTTCACGCCTTTTCTGGCGCCACCTGACGCGCTTTTGGGTCTGGGTGAACACCTTGTCTCTTGCCATTCCCGACGCGATGTGCGGATTCCGCATCTATCCCCTGCGGCCGGTTAGCGAACTATTCCGTCGCCAACGTCTTGGCAAGCGAATGGACTTCGACATCGAGATACTCGTGCGCCTTCACTGGAACGGGGTGCCAATGCGCTGGCTGGATACCCGGGTCTCCTACCCTCTGGACGGCACGTCGCATTTCCGGATCTGGCTGGACAACGCGTTGATCACGCGTGTACATGCAAAGCTGTTCATTGGAATGCTGGCGCGTGCGCCGCGCCTCCTGATCCGCCGGCCTGTGCGGCACGCCGACTGACTCCCGGGCAAAAGACCATGCGTAAATCAGGCCCCTGTTCCGAATCGACCGAGGTGGTCGTCGCGTTTCACGATGTCGATATCATGGCCGTCGTCTGGCATGGACATTATTTCAAGTACCTCGAGAACGCCCGCTGGGCATTGATGGACCGGCTGGGTTACGGCTACAAGGTCATGGTGTCCTCTGACTACCTGTGGCCCATCATCGAGACTCACGTCCGCCATATCCGCCCCGCCCGGTTCGGTGACCGGCTCACGGTCATGGCATCGCTGGTCGAATGGCAGAATCGGCTGGCCATCAACTATCTCGTGTCGGACGCGACGACCCGCGAACGGGTCGCGCGCGCGCGCACGGTACAGGTTGCAGTCGACCGGGCAACCGACGAACTGCAGTTCGTTTCGCCAGCTTCGTTTGTCCGGCAGATCGAAGCCGGCCTCGCCAATGCCAAGGACAGCGCGCAGGAGCGGCCGGGATGACGGGACAGGTGCTGGTCACGGGTTCCAGCCGCGGCATCGGCCGCGCGATTGCGCTGCGCCTCGCCCGCGATCAGTACGACCTGATCGTCCATTGCCGGTCGCGCCGGAATCAGGCGCAGGAAGTCGTGACGGAAATCGAACGGTTCGGCGGGCGGGCGCGCCTCCTGATGTTCGACGTCTCCGATCGCACCGCGGCGGCAGCCGCGCTGGAATCCGACCTGGCTGCGCATGGGGCGTATTACGGCGTCGTCTGCAACGCCGGCATCGCCGACGACGGTGCCTTTCCCGCGCTCAGCGCCGCGGCCTGGGACAGCGTCATGCGGACCAATCTCGACTCCTTCTATAACGTCCTTCAGCCGATCGTCATGCCGATGGTGCGGCGGCGAAGCCCCGGGCGAATTGTGACCCTGTCCTCCGTCGCCGGCATCATCGGCAATCGTGGGCAAGTGAACTACAGCGCGTCGAAGGCCGGCATCATCGGCGCCACCAAGGCACTCGCCGTCGAACTCGCCAGTCGCGAGATCACGGTGAACTGCGTCGCGCCCGGCCTCATCGAGACCGACATGGTCAGCGCTTCGGCACCGATCGAGAAAATCCTGGAAATGGTGCCCGCCGCGCGCATGGGCCGTCCCGACGAGGTGGCCGCGGTCGTCAGTTTCCTGATGTCCGCGGACGCCGCCTACATCACGCGCCAGGTCATTGCGGTCAACGGCGGGCTGTGCTGATGGGGCGCGTCGTCATCACGGGCAGCGGCGGCGTCACCGCATTCGGCTGCAGCTGGCCCGAGATCAGCGCATGTTTCCGCGCGGGCCGTAACGCCGTGCGCTACATGCCGGAATGGGGCGCGTTGACCGACCTGAATACCCGCCTGGCCGCCCCGATCGACGGATTCGAGCCGCCCGCGCACTGGACGCGCAAGCAGTTGCGCAGCATGGGCCGCGTGTCGCAGTTCGCGGTGCGAGCGGCCGAGCTCGCGCTGGTGGAAGCGGGTCTCGCCGACGATTCCTCGATCAAGGACGGTCGCATGGGCGTCGCCTGCGGTTCTTCCGTCGGCAGCACGCCGGATATCCGGCATTTCGTGGAAATGCTGCAGACCGGCAGGACCGGCGATCTCAACGCCAACTCCTACGTCAGGATGATGCCGCACACCGCTGCCGCGAATGTCGGCATCTTCTTCGGCTTGACGGGCCGGATCATTCCGACGTCGAGCGCCTGCACCTCGGGCAGCCAGGGCATCGGCTACGCCTGCGAAGCCATCCGCTCCGGCAAACAGCTGATGATGCTCGCCGGCGGCGCCGAAGAGCTCTGTCCGAGCGAGGCCATCGCATTCGACTTCCTTTATGCAACCAGCCGGCGCAACGATTGCCCGTCCCAGTCGCCGCGTCCCTACGATCGCAACCGCGACGGCCTCGTCGTCGGCGAAGGGGCGGCCATGTTCGTCCTCGAGGACCGCGATCACGCCCTCGCGCGCGGCGCGACCATTCAAGCGGAGATCGTCGGCTTCGCCAGCAACTCGGATGGTTCGCACGTGACGCGGCCGATGGAAACGACGATGCGTCGCGTCATGGAACTCGCACTGTACGATGCGGGACTTCCGCCGAACGCCATTGGCTACGTCAATGGCCATGGAACCGCGACCGAACACGGCGATATCGCCGAGACCCGGGCCACCTCCGCGCTGCTCGGCAGCCGCGCGCCGATCAGTTCCCAGAAGAGCTACCTCGGCCATACGCTCGGCGCCTGCGGCGCGCTCGAGTCGTGGTTCACGATCGCGATGATGAAGGACGGCTGGCACGCACCGACGATCAACCTGGACGAGGTTGACCCGCTCTGCGGCGAACTCGACTACCTCACCGGAACCGGCCAGGTGCTCGACGTCGAGTTCGCCATGAGCAACAACTTCGCGTTTGGCGGCGTCAACACCTCGCTGATTTTCCGTCGCGGCGAATAGTCTCCGGCCCCGAAGCAGGCGCATGGGCACCAACGAAGTCTTCCTGCTGGCGATCCTGCTCGTCTTCGCGGTGCCGTATCTCGTGTGGCGGCTGGGAAGGACCGAGTATTTCGCGCCGCTGGTCGTCGTGCAGATCGTCACGGGCATCGTGCTCGGCCCGGGGATCGTCGGCGCGCTCTATCCCGATTATCACGCCTTCGTCTTCAGCGAGCCGGTCGCGATGTCGCTGAACGGCATCGCGATGTGGGGCGTGGTCTGTTTTGTCTGGCTGGCGGGTATTGAACTGGACGTGGGAAACGCCTGGCTGCACCGGCGCGAGACCGGCATCACGGCCGCGCTGGCGGTCTGCGTTCCACTGCTTACGGGCGGCGCGGTCGCTCTCGGCATGTCGGCCCATGCCGGATGGGTCGGCGAAAGCGCGCTGAGATGGCAGTTCGTGCTCGCAGTCGGGATGTGCTGCGCGGTAACGGCCCTGCCCATTCTGGTGCTGTTCCTCGACAAGCTCTCGATCCTGCGCGAGCCGCTCGGTCAGCGCATCCTGCGGTACGCGAGCCTCGACGACGTGGCCATCTGGAGCGTGCTGGCCATCATCCTGATGGACTGGGACCGCGTCGGCCGCCAGACCGCGTATATGGCCGCCTTCGTCGCCGCGAGTTTCGTCTTTCGCCGGCTCCTGCAGCGGTTGCCCGGGCAGGATCGCCTCCCTATGGGGTTGATCTGGCTGGCGGCCTGCAGCTTCGGCGCCGAATGGGCGGGTCTGCACTTCATGGTCGGCGCTTTCCTGTCCGGCGTGGTGCTCGATCGAGCCTGGTTCGACCGTCACCAGCTGGATGCGATTAGACAGACCCTGCTGATCTTCCTGATGCCCGTGTACTTCCTGAGTGCCGGGCTGCGCACCGGGTGGCAGCTCGGGGGCATGCCGGTTCTACTGACGGCCGGCACGCTGCTGATCGCGTCGGTCTTGGGCAAATTGTCCGGATTGAGGCTGGCGCAGCACATTCTGAAGTGGCAACCGGGCGAGGGCGCGCTGATCGGCTGGCTGCTTCAGACCAAGGCGCTGATCATGATCGTCTTCGCCAATGTTCTGCTCGACAAAGGCCTCATTTCCGCCACGACTTTCACCGCTTTGCTGCTGATGGCGGTTGCCAGCACCATGTTGACGATACCGATGGCCGCGCCGATGCTGCAACGTCTGCAGGGCATCGTCGGACGCTCCAGGTGAATACGGGTGTCCGGGGTGCGGACGTTCGGAAGGGGGGAGGCATGAACAAGCTGATATTGACGATGCTGTTGGCCGTCCTGAGCTCGGCGGCGTTCGCGGAACCGCAAAACCCGCCACCCGTGAATGCCCTGACCGGTTACGACGGATACGAGCTGGCGCCCGTCGCCATGGGCGCGCCGTATGCGGGCGACAAAGGCAAGGAAAAAGCCCGGGCAAAGATCCAGGAACACATGACCGCGGAAACGGGCCCGATCATCGAACAGTGGAACAAGGACGCCGCGGGAAGCACGCGCGGCCAGGTGCTGGTCATCGAACCCCGTATCGAGAAGCTCAAGGTCGTCAGTGGCGGGGCGCGGTTCTGGGCCGGCGCCATGGCTGGCGATTCGTACGTCGTGATGAAATTCAGGATCGTCGAGAAACCGTCCGGGAAGCTGCTGGCCGAGCCGGAATTTTACCAGCGCGCTGCCGCCATGAGCGGTGCCTGGACGTTCGGCGGACAGGACAAGGACATGCTGCACCGGATCGTGGGCCTGGCGAATCACTATCTCGGCGCCAACTACCCGGAAGCGGTGGGTGGCCCGACTGGCTACGTTCCGCAATGACCGTCCCAGAAGACCGGGAGTAACCACATGAGATTTTCACCCGTCGCCGTATGGCTGCTCGTCGTGACCGCGTTCACCATCCCGGTGGCCGACGCCAGCCGGGATGAACCGATTCAGAATCCGGCCAATATTCCCATTAGCTGGAATGCCGACGGCAAGCCGTCTCTCGATCGGATACAACGCGCCATCATTGCGGGTTGCGCGCGGCGCGGCTGGCAGTGCCAGGCGGTCAAGCCCGGTGAGATTCGCGCGGTGCTGTACCTGCGACAGCACATGGCCGAGTCGCTGATCACATTCAATACCGAAAATTTCTCGATCACTTACGTCAACAGCACGGAGCTGCGCTATGACGGGGTCAAGAGAACCATTCATCGCAAGTACAATCTCTGGGTGGTCAACCTGATCACGGACATCAACGCGGCGATCGCGGCGATCCAGTGAAAGCGGTCCTGCGGTGGCGCAAGGATTGACGCCGGTGATGTCGGGCCGGTTGGCCCCGCCAAACTGTGGCCCTGCCGCGGCGCTCCCGCTGCTCCATGACACCGCCGCTTTTGCCCGCAAGCCGGAAGGCTTCGTAACGGCCGCCGCATTTCGCGCCGGCGTCACGCTGCGTGCGCGCCGGCTCCGCGCCGCCGGCGAGATCGTCAACCTGTGTGAGAACCGGTATCGCTTTCTGGAGGCCTTCGCCGCGGCACATCAGCGGGGTCTGACCACCCTGTTGCCGGCCTCCCATTCGCCCGCTGCCGTGACGGAATTGATTGCGGCCTATCCCGGCAGCACCGCGCTGCGCGACGCGCCGGACGAGGACGCCCTTCTGGAGGAAATCGATGCACGGGATTCGCCTGGCGATTTCATCGCAGCGATCGGACACACCTCCGGAAGCACGGGCAAACCCGCCGCGCACGCCAAATCGTGGAGCAGCCTGGGCTCCAGCACCGCACTCAATGCGGCCGCCATTAGATCCGCGATGGCGGCGGGCGATGCGCGGCGGCCCTGGATCGTCGCAACCGTTCCGCCGCAGCACATGTATGGTTTCGAGATGTCCGTGCTGTTGCCGTTGCTGGCTGGTTTCGGCATTCACGCGGGCAGGCCGCTGTTGCCGGCCGATGTGGCCGCCACACTCCATGACGTGCCTCCGCCTCGCGTGCTGGTCAGCACGCCGGTTCACCTTCGCTCGCTGGTGGAGTCGGGCATTCGTTTTCCTGAAATGGCGACGGTCGTCTCGGCCACTGCGCCCATGACGCAGGTACTGGCCTCGCTGATCGAAGATTGCTTCGCGACCGTGCTCATCGAAATGTTCGGTTCCACCGAGACCTGCGTGATTGCCACGCGCCAGACCGCACGCGAGGCGGGTTGGCGTGCCTACCCGGGCATCCGGCTCAGGCCCGTGACGGCCGGTACCGCGGTGAATGCGCCGTGGTTCGCCGCGGAACAACTGTTGCAGGACATCTTGGAACTGGCCGGCGATGGCACGTTCACGGTCATCGGGCGCCAGAGCGACCTCATCGAAGTCGCCGGCAAGCGGGCTTCGCTCGCCGACTTGACCCGGCGGCTGGCCGCCCTGCCGGGTGTTCGGGATGCCGTCGTATTTCAGCCGCCGCCCGCGGCCGGTGGGCGCGCGAGCCGTTGTGCGGCATTTGTCGTGGCGCCGGGCGTGTCGGCCCGGGCGGTTGCGCAGCGTTTCGGGCAGGTGGTGGATCCCGTATTCGTGCCGCGGCCCCTGGTCATCGTCCCTGCATTGCCGCGCAACGACGTGGGCAAGTTGCCGCTCGCCCAACTGATCGAGATGCTCGCGGCAGCCCGCAGGGCCTAGGCTTCGCGCCTCAGAACCACGCGCATTCGATCTCGACGAGCAGCTCGCGTCGGCAGATGTCTGCCTCGAGCAGCAAAAGACTCGAAGTGCCGGGAAGTCCAGCCGTGATCCGCTCCGCCACCCATGCGGCGCTCGCGCCATGACGCAGATAGGCCTTCGCAGCGACGGCGCCATTGCCGCACTTCGCGTGCCGTGGATTCGTGCGGGCGCGATCACCGGCGCTGCGCAGTTCGCGGAGATTGGTTAGCGTTTCTTCGACTTGACCTGCCAGGTCCCCGCCATGCACCGATTCATGGCCTACGATGCTCGCCGTTCCGGATCCCATGAGCTCGTCGTTCGGCAGCAGCATCGCGCGCGAGAAGCTCGGCGGCGTCGGGCCGTGCTGGCGCGGGTAGCGATAGGCTTGCAGCTGGCGCGGATTGCCGACCGGGCGACCGGGATGCGACGCCGCCAGCCAGCAGATTTGCAGCAGTCCCGGCCGATCGCGCCGTCCGACGGCCGTTCCCGCGGGCAAGCGCGCGGACGGCAGGTCGCCCAGGCCACTGGCGCGGCCGACGCAGAACTGCCGATACCGCTCGAGATCGCCTTCGCCCTGGTTGATCGCATGAAGGTGGTTCCAGACACGCAGCAGGTGCTGCTGCGTCTGCCGTTTCTGAAACTCCAGCAGCAGGCGATACGCCGCTTTCGCCGCCGAGCGTATGCCGCCCGACGCCTGTTCCTGGAGTTCGAGGCAGCCGAACAGAAACCAGCCCTGGCTCGCAAATCGGATGTCGCCGGATCGCCCGATCGTCACCGGGGCGGAAGCGCGCCAGAGTTCAATTGCCGGCGCGCCATCGGCACAGGCCAATCCGACATGCACCACCCGCGCATCATCGAGCCGCGGTGGCGTGGCGCCGTACACCAGCGCCGCCAGCACATCGTCGTCCAGCGACTCCAGATCGGTTCGTCGATACTCGACGCGGAGACCATTCGCAGTGCGTTCGATGGCGGCCACCTCAGGCGGGATCCTGGCGCGTCGTCCCGCCCGAGAATTCCACCGCCAGCCGGCGGCGGCGCTGCCGAACATACCCGATGGTCGCGAGCAGATGGCGCATCGAGAACAGGTAGTACAGGAACTTGAAGGCCGCGAGCCTCAGTCCAATCGTCGGCGTACCGAACACGTCGCCCGCGAGCATCGAGATCACGGCTTGATCCATTCCGAGCGTGTTGCTCGGGTTGGCGAACAGCCATCGCGTCGCCGGCGCATTGAAGCGCTCGATGAACCATGAGAGGGAACGCAAACCCGCCCAGACTTCACGCTGGTATGCCCGCTGCAGCCGCTTCTCTAGCTGCGGCTCATCGAGTACGCGGTCGACGAGCTCCGCCGCGCGTTCCGCCGACCGCATCGCGAGGAATACGCCGGTGGAGAAAATCGGGTCGACGAACGCCCCGGCGTCGCCCGCCATCAGCCATCGCGGCCCGGTCAGCGTCCGGCACAGATACGAATAGTTGCCGGTGGCGTGCAGGTTGCCGATAACGGTGGCGCCCGCCATTCGTTCGTTCGCGCCCGCTATGCCGTCGAGCGTCTTCTTAAGAAATTCGCCTGGCGATTCGCGACGGCTCTTGAGCAACTGCGGATCCGCGACAATTCCCACGCTGAAGACGCCTTCGCGCAGCGGGATCATCCACGCCCAGCCATGGTCGTGCGAGTAAATGCTGATGTTGCCGGAGTCGTCGCCTGCGCGCGGAATAACGCCGCGAAAATGGGCGAACAGCGCCGCACTCTGGTGCCGGGGATGCTTGCGGCGGATGCACAGGCGCCCGCCCAGGAACGCGTCGCGTCCGGTTGCATCGACGAGATAGCGGGCGCGCACGATCATTGCTGACCCGTCGGCTGACTCAGCCCGGGCCGTGACCCCTTCCGCCGAGAACTCGAGGTCGCGCACCCGCACTCCCTCGCGGGCATCGACACCTTGCGCCGCGGCGTGCTTGAACAGCAGCTCGTCGAACTCTTCCCGCTTGACCTGGAATGCGAAACCCGGGGTTCCTCCGAGCGCGCGGCTGAACCGAAACACGTTGAAGCCTGCGCCGTCCGCAGTCGAAAAGTCCGCTCCTAGTTTCAGCACGCCGATGCCGCGCACCGCTTCGAGCACGCCGAGCCGCTGGAGAATCGGAATGTTCGCCGGCAGCAATGATTCGCCGATATGAAAACGCGGATGGCGGTCGCGCTCGAGCAGCATGACGGAACGCCCGCGCCGCCCGAGAAATGCCGCGGTCGTGCTGCCTGCTGGTCCGCCGCCGATCACCAGTACGTCACATTCGGTCACATCACCCGCCGCGCCCCGGAGGGGACATGGACGAAGTCCAGGCGATTCTAGCCGGGTAAGGAACCCACGCGATATAATCGCGCGCCCGCTGATACCCACGAGACGGCCGGACCGGCCGGGAAAATGAGTTCACCACAGACCCCCGCCGAGCTGGCGCTCGCCGAACTGATCGTCGCGGCAGTCAATCTCGAGGACGTCAGGCCGGCCGATATCGATCCGGAAGCGCCGCTGTTCGGTGACGGCCTCGGCCTCGATTCGATCGACGCCCTGGAGATCGCGCTCGAAATCTCCAAGCGTCATTCCGTTCAACTGCGCGCCGATGATGAAGAGAACCGGCGTATCTTTGCGTCGCTGCGGGCGCTTGCGGCGCATGTCGAGAGCCAGCGGCCGGGCTGATGCCGCGCGAGCGTACCGTAGTCGGATCCGGTGTGTATCCGTACCGAAAGCCCGCGCGGATATCACCACTTGCGATCGGCGCATGGACCGTCACTTCCGCGCTCGGACCCGGACGCGGCGCCCAGCTCGAGGCGCTGCGGGCACGTCGCAGCGGCCTGCGCCCGAATGATTTCACCGATGCGCCGCTCGAAACCTGGATCGGACGCGTCTCCGGACTCGAAGAAAGTCCGCTGCCGGATGAGTTCGGGCTCTGGGATTGCCGCAACAACCGGCTCGCCTGGCTGGCGTTACAGCAGGACGGCTTTCTCGACGCCGTAGCCGATGCGCGTTCCCGCTATGGCCCCTCGCGGATTGCCCTGCTGCTCGGCACGTCGACATCGAGCATCGGTGCGACGGAGGAGGCCTACCGGCAATTGACGCCGGACGCCCGGTTCCCCGAGCATCTCCGTCAACCAATCATTCACACGGCACATTCTCTCGGCCAGTTCGTGCAGCACGCACTTGGGCTGACCGGTTTTTGCGCAACCGTCACGACCGCCTGCTCTTCCAGCGCCAAGGTCTTCGCGCAAGCCGAGCGCACCATTCGTTGCGGCATTGCCGATGCCGCCGTGGTCGGTGGAGTGGACACGCTCTGCGGCAGCGTTCTGTTCGGATTCAACTCGCTCGAACTCATCGCGCGGGAGCCTTGCCGCCCGTTCGACATCGAGCGCCACGGAATCAGCATCGGCGAGGCCGGCGGCTTCGCGCTGGTCGAGTGCGATGGGCGCGGCCCCTGGCTGCTCGGCTACGGGGAGTCCAGCGATGCCTTCCACATGTCATCGCCTCACCCCGAGGGACTCGGCGCCCGCATCGCAATCCAGGACGCGCTCTCGCGTTCCGGCCTGCTCCCGACCGATATCGGTTACATCAACCTGCACGGCACGGCGAGCGTCCGCAACGACGAGGTCGAAGCGCGGGTGATTGCGGATCTTTTCCCCGCCACCACGCGCGCGAGCTCGACCAAAGGCTGGACAGGGCACGCGCTCGGCGCGGCCGGATTCCTCGAGTCCGCCATCAGCCTGCTGGCAATCGCCGACGAGCTGGTGCCCGGCAACCTGAATGCGACCGTACTGGATCCCGTCTGCGGGCCGCAGATCTGCATCGACAACACCGCGCTCGCAACGCCGACCGTGCTGTCGCAGTCGTTCGGCTTTGGCGGCAGCAACAGCGTGGTTGCATTCGGCGCGGAACGCCGCATGTGACCGCGCCATCCGCACCGACGGCTTTTGTCGAAGGTATCTCGTTCTGGGCGCCGCGGCTGCCGGGCTGGAAAGCGGCGGTGGAGGTGCTGGCGCACGGCGGCGATCCGGCGCTCGGCGCCCTTCGGCGCCCGGCGACGGATCTGCTGCCGTCTGCCGAACGCCGGCGCGCGCCGGATTCGGTGGCCCTCGCGATCGAGGTGGCGGCCGCTGCCTGCACCGCGTCGGGACTCGATCCCGCGCAACTCGCCAGTGTGTTTGCAACCACCCATGCCGATCTCGCGATCACGGATTATCTGTGCGAGGTGCTGGTCCGCACGCCGATGCTCACCTCGCCCACGAAGTTCCACAACTCGGTGCACAATGCGGCTGCCGGCTACTGGTGCATCGCCACGGGTTGCCATGCGCCGTACATGACGGTCAGCGTTTTCGACCGTTCGTTCTGCGTCGGGCTGCTGGAAGCATTCATGCAGGTCGCGGCCGATCAGCGTCCCGTGCTGTATGTGGCCTACGACATCGAGTCCTGCGGTCCACTGGCGCCGGTCGCCGTGAGCCGCGGTTTGCTGGGCGCGGCGCTCGTGCTCGCTCCGACACGCTCCGACCGCAGCCTGCTGCAGCTGGCCTGGGCCGTTCGACCGGGAACGAATCGCGAGGCGACGCCCGCGCAACCGGACAACGCGGGTCTCGTGGAGGGGAACGCCATGGCGCCCTGCTTGCCCCTGTTCGAGGCCCTCGCGCGCGGCACGGGTCTCGTGACACTGGCACTCGGCCTGCAATCGGTGCTCGACGTCCGCGTGCAGAAACCCGTAGTGTCAGCAGCATGAACGAGCCCCGCCGCGAGGAGGTCGTCATCCTGGGCGGCGGTCTGGCCGGGCTGACGCTGTCGCTGCAATTGCGGCAGCGGCTGCCAAATCTCGGCATCACCGTGCTCGAAAAGCAGCGCCATCCCGTGCCGCTGGCCGCGCACAAGGTCGGCGAATCGTCGGTCGAGATCGCCGCGAACTATTTCGACACCGTTCTTGGTCTCGAAGAACACATGACGCGGAGTCAACTCAAGAAGTTCGGATTCCGTTTCTTCTTCTCCGAGGGCCGCGACGATATCGATGGTGTCACCGAGCTCGGCGCCAGCCGTTATCTGCCGACCACCAGCTACCAAATCGACCGTGGTGTATTCGAAAACTATCTGGCCGAACGCGCCGCCGGGGCCGGCATCCGCTTCGTCGACGGCTGCACGGTCCGTGACATCGCGATCGGTGCCGGCCAGGAACCGCATCAGGTTACCTGCAGCCGCGACGCGTCTGGCAAGGAATGCCTGACGGCGCGCTGGGTAGTCGATGCTTCCGGCCGCGCTGGTCTTTTGAAGCGAAAGTTCGGCCTGGCCGAAGCGAACGCGCATGACTGCAATGCGGCCTGGTTTCGCATCGCCACACAACTGCCGGTTGACGATTGGTCGGATGACGCCGGCTGGCGCAATCAGTGCAGTCCCCGTGCCCGCTGGCTGTCCACCAACCACCTGGTCGGCGAAGGTTACTGGGTCTGGCTGATTCCCCTGTCGTCGGGTTCGCACTCGGTCGGCATTGTCGCGGCCGAGAAGTATCATCCGTTCGAAACGATCAACAGCTTCGAGCGCTCGATGGCCTGGCTGCACAAGTTCCAGCCGCGGGTCGCGCGCGAGGTCGAAGAACGCCGGGATCTATTTCAGGACTTCATCGCCTTCCGGCGATTCTCCTATGGGTGTCGCCAGGTGTATTCGGGTGATCGCTGGGCCATCACCGGCGAGGCAGGCCTGTTCCTCGACCCCTTCTACTCGCCGGGCGGCGACTTCATCGCCATCAGCAATACCTACGTCACCGACCTGATTTCGCGCGAGCTCGGCGGCGAGCCCGGCGGGCCGAGGGCGCGAATCTACGAGCAGTACTTCAAATCCTTCTACGAAAGCATGCTGACGATCTACACGGACCAGTACGGCATCTTCGGCAATCCACGCGTATTGCCGGTGAAGGTGCTCTGGGACTACACCTATTACTGGGGCGTGCTCTGCCAGATTTTCTACCAGCGCAAGCTGACCGATCTTCCCGCGCTCACGGCACTGCGGCCGGAGCTGACCGGCGCGCTGGCGTTAAATGCGGCAATGCAGCTCTTCATGCGCCAGTGGTCGGAGGTCTCGCGGCGCGACAATCCCCCGGTCATGCTCGACCAGGCCAGTCTCGGCTGGTTCTGGGAGCTCAATCGCGGACTGCGCGATCAGCTCGACGACGATGAGTTTCCGGTCCGCGTCCGCGCAACGACGGCGCAACTCGCGCAGCTGGCCACGGAGATCGTCGAAAGCGCCTGCGCGGAATGTCCGGGCCTCGATGCTTCTGCGGTGATTGCACTGCTGCCGAAGCCGATCGTTCGCAGCAGCGAATCGCTGCTGTTCGCCGCTGCCTGATCCGCGGCTTACGGACCCGGCGATTCTTCGATCACGGCCGCGCGGCCGCGTGCCAGCTCCGCGCCGCGATGCGTGACTCGAAACGTGTACTGCAGTCCCGCCGCACCTCCCTCGAGCCGCCGCACTTCGACCAGCAGTTCGCCTGCGAGCGATTCAATCGAGTCAATCGACAGCACGACTTCGCGCAGGGACACGAGCATCCCGGGCCTCGGCACGCCGCCACGCGCCCGCTCGTGCAAGCCACCGTGTACGGCCATTGCCTGCGCCCCGTACTCGCAGAGGTGAATGGCCCGCAGCCGGTTCCGGCTGCGCAACGGGTTGGCGGGCGATGCGTGCGTGGCAGTTGCCATCGTCATGCCGCTCTCGTCCCAGTCGACGATGCGTTCCAACAGGCACATGGCGCCGGCGTGCGGAATCAGGCTCCGGAAGTCTTCAGGCGGCAGCATGTTTCCGCTCTGCGCGTGGCAACGACAGCGCCAGCAGAAAGTTGAAGAAAACGCCGAGCGCCACGGTCGTGCCGATCGAGCGCAGCACCGGAATGGAAGACAGGGACAGAAGTGCGAACACCAGCAGGGTCGACAGCGCGCAGACCAGCACGCCGTGCAGGGTGCGCAGGCGTTCCTTCCGGTCGGCGCCGGCCCGCTCGAAGAAGAGCGCATAATCGAGACCGAGGCCGGCTGCCAGCACCAGCGATATGAGATGGAAGAGATCCAGTGCCTGGCCCGCTACCCGCAGGACCGCAAGCACCGCGAGTGTCGACAGCAGCATCGGTGCCAGTACGCGCACCGCGCGCAGCGTACTGCCAAGGCTCAGCCGCACGACCCCCACCAGCAGTAGTGCCGCGATCGCGAGGCAGGCCAGGATGCGGCTGCGTTGCCGGATCACGAGCATGGCGGATTCACGCTTCAGGTCGATCACGACAGTCCCCCCGCCTGCCGTTGCCGCCCACTCATCGAGCCGGCCGGCATTCTTGACGCCCGAGAATGCCACGAGCGCCGCCCACCCGCCGGCGCGCTCATGCAGCAATCCTTGCAACAGGTCGGGCATAGCGTCATCGCCCGCGCCGCCTGCTTCCAGCGGCGCCAATTCCCGCGCGCGTGCGACCTCGGCGAGGAATGGCGCAAAGGCGTCGGCGCGGTATGGCAGGTCCTGCTGCGCGCGTTTCAGCGATTCTGCGAGAGCCGCAGCATCCGGCAGACTGCTCTGTCGCTGCCGCTGTTTCGCCATTGATGGCAGGTAGCGCGCTGCGTGATCGACTCCTGCGACGGCGCCCTCTGCAACCAGCCTGTCGAGTCCCGGCGCGGCGGCCTCGAGCCGCTCGAGCGCGCGCTCGGCAGATTCGGCCGTGATCACGGCGAGATAGCGCGCATCGGGCGCGCCGAGTTCGCGTCGCAACGCGGCATCCTCGGCCAGCAGTTCGCGCGGGACCGGTGTCAGCGCGCCAAGATCATTCTCCCAGAACGCTCCGCGTGCCAGAAAGATGGCGGCGAGGCAGGCGCCGGCGGCGATCGCGTAGGCAAGCGGCCGCAGGGCCGGTAGTGTCAACACCGTCTCGATGCGATCGAGGTACCGCGCCTCGGCCGTGTCGTCGAACTCCCCGCCGGCAACCCGGGGCAGCAGATAGCGCGTGGTCAGGCCGGCGACCGCGAGTCCGGCAATGGTGAACCACGCCAGTTGCGCGAGTCCGGTCACTCCCGATGTCAGGAAAGCGAGATACGCGATGCAGGTGCTTGCGACACCGGTCGCGAGTGTCGGCCACAGCTTTCTCGCGTTCGCGAACGGGTCAAGTCCGCGGTGCTGGTGACTGAAGAGGTGAATCGGGTAGTCCTGCGCCACGCCGATCAGCGTGAATCCAAATGCGAGCGTGATGCCGTGCACTTCGCCGTACAGGAGGCTGACGCACGCCAGACCCGCGAGCGCCGCGGACGCCAGCGGCAATGCAGCCAGGATCAGGATTCGTGGCTTGCGATAGGCGACAAACAGCAGCAACAGCAGGCCTGCAGTCGCTATCGAACCGAGCCAGGTCGCTTCCCGCTGCGTGCGTTCTTTCATCAGCGCGGAGAACCGGCCGGGACCGGTGACGATCATCCGCATGCCGGTGCCCGCAGCGAGTTTCCGGAATTCCGACTCCAGTGCCGAGAATGCCTGTTGCTGTCCGTCCGGATCGAACCCGGCGGCCCGGGTCTGCGCGACCAGGAGCGCGCGTTCGCCCGCCGTGTCGAACCAGGCGTCGTCGATGATCTGCGGCGACCGGAACGGCGCCCAGGATTCCGCGATCGACAGCACCTCCAGGGTGGGATCCGATGCCATGAGCGGTTCGATCAATGGCGCAGCCGGCGATAAGAGGTCTTGCAGACGATCGTTGAGCGCAGCCCGCAGCGTCGTCGCATCGAGCGGCCGTTGATCCATCGCGGGCGACAGCAGGTAACGATACCGGGTGACGACTTCCGGGATGGTCGTCGTCGCGCCGTTGTGGATTCCTCGGAATGACGGGTGGTCGCGCAATCCTTCGATGAGCGAGTGCGAAGCCTCGGCCAGCGTCGTCTGGTCCGCGCCGGTGAGGGCGATCAGCAGCAGTCGCGACGCCGGCCCTTCGCCGATGCCTTCCAGCACCAGACCCTGCTCCGGGGTCGTCGGCTCCGGAAGGAATAGCCGCAGGTCGCCGCTCAATCGCAGATGGGTTGCGACATGGGCGTAGAGCAATGCGAGCGCGAGCAGCCACACGACGAACCAGCCCGCCGCGCGATTCGCGCCGGTCATGGCAATGCGGCGCAGTGCCGGTCGCGCTGTCCTGCAGCATCCGGATCCGTCGCCGCATTCCCAAGGAGTAGTTCCGTCGTCCTGCCGCCGCTTTGCGCGACGGTGACGATGCAAAGAGGCGCATCTCCGGCGCCGCGCACCCGGATGCCCGCGATCCGGGCCCGCACGCGCGCATTCCTCGGCTCCAGCGTCAGCTGCCAGCCGCCCGTCCCTTGCGCGAGCGCCAGTTCGAACTCGCGCTCCAGGGCAGCGCGATCGCCGCTCAACAAAGCGGAGAACCCGGTCAGCAATCCACCGAGTTCCGGCGCACGCCGCAACGAAAAGCGGCGTATGGGCCGGTCAGCCCGCAGGACTCGCACGTCGTCACCGTCGATGTCGGTGCGTTCTGCGTACGGCGCGACGACGATCCGCGAAAGTTTCCGCGGCCCGGCGTAATCGAGCATGCCGCTGACGATGAGTTCGCGGTCGAGCAGCGCGGAGGAATGGAATTCAGTGAAGGCGATGGACTGCGGCGGCTCTCGCACGAGGGTGGCGAGCAGGGAATCGAGGTCGTCGTTGGACCACGCCGCGGCCGGCGCGAGCAGCGTGACGCACCACAGCGCGGCGCTAAACCGTCCAGAAATCATAGAAATTGAACCAGTTATAAGGCGCGGCCCGGATGCGTGCGGCCAACCGATCGGCATAGATCTGCGCCCAGGCCGACAGCGGCGGACCACCGTCGCGCTCGCGGACGATGCGCTCGGCGACGACGTCGAAGTGCAGATGATATCGATTGCCCCCCAGATAAGTGCCAAAGCCCAGCACGACTGGAGCGCCGAGAGCCGCGGCAATCATCCATGGCGCCGCCGGGAAAGGCGCGCGCGCGCCGAGGAAGTCGGCCTCGATCACCCGCCCTCCCGGCCGAACGCGGTCCGCCAGTAGCGTCACGATCGCCTTTTGGTCGAGGGCATCCTTGATCGCGAGTGCCAGCGCGGGCCCTGGCTGGCGGGCATTGATGATGGTGGCCGCAAGGTCGGGATTCAGCGAGTTCAGCAACTCCGACATGGCCGGCGCCTGTTCGAGATCGATCAGGGTGCGAAACTTCAATTCCGGGCGTTTGAGGCTCAGCACCCGCATCGCTTCGTAGCTACCGAAATGGGCGCCAAACAGCAGGACTCCGCGATTGAGCGCCATCATGGCGTGCGCGTCGTTGAGGCCAGTGGTTTGGATCTCGAACCGCCCGGTCCCCTGACGCAGTAGGAAGATGCGGTCCAGCGTCACCCGGGAAAAGCAGAGGATGTGCCGGTACCCCTCAGCGGGGGTCGCGGGCCGGCCAAACAGGCGCCCCAGAAAGGCCCGCGACGCACCGCGTTCCGATCCGCGCCGCAGCATGAAATAGAGCGCGACGAACAGGATGACGGCGCGGGACGGCGTCCGGCCGAAAGACAAGGCAAAGGCGCAGAGCAGCCGGAGCGCCCGACGGTCGCCGCCTTCGGGCCGCCTGATCCACTCCGCGGTCACGCGGGTGGGCTACCGTAATCGATCTGGAAGATGCCCTGCGCTACCCGCACCGCCCCGTTCCTGACCTCGAAATGAAGCCACTCGCGGTCAGTGCGTAGCGACAAGGACGCGCGGTCGCCCGGCTGAAGAGGTGCCAGGAACTTCGCCCGCGGCATTCCCGCGATCCTGAGCGGTTTGCCGAGCTCCTTCTCAGCCGCATCGATCACGAGACCAAGCAGCGCGGCCGCCGGCAGAACCGGGCGGCCGGGAAAATGGCCGTCGAATGCCAGGTGATCCCGAGGCACGTCGAGACCCGTCCACAACGCCTGTCGCGGCTCGCTCGCCGGCGCGTTCGAACGGCCAGCCGCCCGGAACGACGCCGCGAGAGCGGGACCCGCGCGGGTGGCAAGGTGCAGAAACTCGACCAGGTTGCGGTAGGGACGACCGGGAAACCGGCGCATCCGATAGAAAAATTCGAGGAGGAAGAACGAAGCGACGATTGCGTAATTGAGGGCGTTCGCAAACAGCGACCAAGTCTCCCGCGAGACCGTCACCGGCGAGCGGATTCCCGCCGTCTCCAGCAGCCCGCCCGGTGTCGCGCAAGCCGCGAGGTACAAGTTGGTGAGGGCGAGGCCAATGAAGAGGCCGGTCCATACCCGCGTCAGCTGCCCGGCATAGCGGACGACACCCGGCCCCGGCGGAACTCCGCGCGGCTGCAACAGGTGCACGAGCCGCTCGATCAACGGCGTGCTGCCGCGCGCGAGCGTGTGACCGAATAGCCAGGCCAGAAACACGTTGAGCAGGATCGGCGGAAGGAACAAGACGAGCGCCGCGGCAGCGAGCCGCCACAGACCGACAATCGCGACCGCGACCAGCGGCAATGCGATCCATGCCCAACGTCGGTACTCGCTCAATGGCCGAAGGAGAATCGCCGCCGCCAGCACGATCACGCTCGCGATTGTGAGCGAAGGATTTCCAAATACGCTGGCGCCGTGGGCAAGCAAGGGATAGGCGAGCGCAAGCGCAATAGCGGCAATGCGCAAGGCCCCCAGCACCCTGTTTTCACGACATTTCCAGATGTCCAGGAGCATCCGGTAACTGGCCAATTTGTTGAAATTTCCCGAGTCGCGGCCGGTTGCGGCCGAATCGCAGGTTCAGACGTCCAAATTGGATACGTAGAGCGCGTTCTTCTCGATGAACTCACGCCGCGGTTCGACCGCGTCGCCCATCAGGGTCATGAAAATATCGTCGGTCGCCGCGGCGTCCTCGATGCGCACCTGCAGCAGCCGCCGAACGTCCGGGTTGATGGTCGTTTCCCAGAGCTGCGAGGGGTTCATTTCGCCGAGGCCCTTGTAGCGCTGGATCGCCTGGCCTTTGCGCGCCTGGTCGAGCAGCCAGGCCATGGCTTCCGGAAACGCCGTGATGTCCTGCCGCTCCGCGCCGCGCACCACGTAGGCGCCGGCGCCGAGGAAATCGTTGAGCGTCGCGCCGAGCTCGGCGATCCGCCCGTACTCGGCCGACTCGAAGAACTCGGGCTGCAGATGTTTCTCGGTCGTGACCCCATGCTCGGTGCGGGCGACATCCACCCGGTCCGGTTCGCCCGCCTCGTTCCGGCGCACCGACAATGCGTAGCTGTGCACCAAGCTGCCGTCCGCATTCAGACGCGCCTCGAGTTCCTTCGCCCAGCCCTCGAGCCAGGCGACGTCTGCGAACTGCTGGCTGCCGACCGGTCGCATCGACAAGAGCTGTTCCAGCAGCCGGCGGTCATAGCGGCGCGACCAGCGGCCAATGATGGCCTTCACTTCCATGTACTGGCGCGCGAGCATCTCGAGCCCCGAGCCGCTGAGCGGCGGAGCCTCCGGATTCACGAACAGTGCCGCCTCGTCGAGCGCGCTCGTCAGCAGTAGCTGGTCGAGTTCCGCCTCGTCCTTGACGTACAACTCCTGCTTGCCGCGCTTGATCTTGAACAGCGGCGGTTGCGCGATGTAGATGTGCCCGCGCTCGATCAACTCGGGCATCTGGCGGTAGAAGAACGTCAGGAGCAGCGTACGGATATGACTGCCGTCGACGTCCGCGTCGGTGTTGTGGCAGCAAAGACCGCCCATGCCGGCGACGAAATTCTCGTCGGTATCCACCGAAAAGTCGTAAACGTAGCCGTTGCTGGCCTCGGTTTCCTCAATGGACTGGATGGGTATAGACATCAGATCGCCGCTCAACTCCTTGAAGCGACGATTGATCGTCTTGCGCCGCTTCTCCAGCCGGTTGGCGAGCGCCGGGGCGTTCTGATGACCGGCCCAGATCGCAGAAATCCTGCGCAAATCCTCCGCCGCGCACACCGATACGATCCAGTGCCGATGCCGCGTGACACAGGGCGACCCGCGGATTTCGCGCACGACGCCATCGGGCTGGTATTCGCCGAGTGTGGCGACGACCCCCAGCGACGAGAGCAGATACAGGAGTCCGCTTGCCAGGTCATACGAGGAGGTCGAGAAAGCGATTCGTCGCTCGGCAACCGTGCCGTCGCCGAGCAAGTAGCCGCGCAGGAAGGCAAGGCGCAGTGGCTCTGGCACATTGAAAACGAGATCCGGGATGCGCTTGGTTACCGAATCCGCGGCACGGAAGCCAAACACGTGCTGCCAGGCCAGCGCGGCGATCCGATTGACGAGTTTCAGGTCCGCTGCGCCGCGCCGGTTGGAATAGATCGAAGCGGCCCTGCCGAATAGGCGCGCAAGGCGCGCCTGCATTTCCGGCGCCAGCCTTTCGTTCCCCTTTCCGATCGCAAACCGGATCCCGCCGCGGTCTGACGACGAACCCTCGGCAAGATAGAAACCCAGCAGGCACAGCAAGTCCTCGTTTACTTCGAGGTAGCGCGCAATGCCTTTGCCGCTGTAATGCTCGGGCGTCAGCTCCAGATCTTCGCGCGTGGATAGCCACTCGAGATCCTGCGGACCGAGCGTCGACAGGCGCACGCGGTCGCGGACTTCGTTGCGCCCGGGACCCCTGGCTACCTGCGTCATGACATCGGCGAAATCCACGCCGACTGCTTGTGAATAGGCCCCACCGCGCGCCGCGGTCAGCGTGGCGTTGCCGGCATGGCGCCGCAACACGCGCGTGAGGTGCCAGGCTTCGACCGCGGGTCCGCGCAACCAGACTTGTTTCGCCGAATGGGGATCGACCCAAAGCTCCCGCAGCAGGTCTATGCGAGCGGGCGCATCTTCCGGCAGGCGCAGGCGCCGCGGCGCCACCAGCTCATCGCCCACAGCGAGCTCGTCTCCGCGCTTGAGCCTGATTACGCCGTTTTCCTGCACGAATACGCTGTGGCTGGACGTCACGCGCACGGTGCGGCCGTAGGCGGTGCGCAGCCTGAACAGCTTTTCTTCCAGTGGGTGGCGGATTACGGCCTTGATCGGCCGGAAGCGCACTTCGTGCCCCTCCAACCCGAAGCACATCACCTCGCCGAGTTCGGCGCCGCGCAGCTTTTCCGCATGCCCGTCCGATTCCACTGCTCCGCTTTCACGATGCGCAGCCAGCGCCGAATCGATGAATTCGCCGATTCGCACCAGGCGCGCATATCCGGCCTGGTCGCGGACGAAGACATGATCGTTGCCATCCACGCTCATGATGATCACGCGGTGATACCGCAGCTTGTTCGCGTCGAAATCGTCGCGGCCGATGCCGGTGCCGAGCGCGCTGATCAGCGTCACCACCTCCTGCGACGACAGCATCTTGTCGAAGCGCGCCTTCTCGACGTTCAGGATCTTGCCCTTGAGCGGCAGCACCGCCTGGGTGCGCCGGTCGCGGCCCTGCTTGGCCGAGCCGCCGGCGGATTCGCCCTCGACCAGGAAGATCTCGGACTTGCCCGGATCCTTCTCCTGGCAATCGGCAAGCTTGCCGGGCAACCCCGATGAGTCGAGCGCGCCCTTGCGCCGGGTCATTTCGCGCGCCTTGCGGGCGGCTTCACGCGCGCGCGCCGCGTCGATGATCTTGAGGCAGATCCCTTTCGCGTCCGCGGGGCGCTCGAGCAGGAACTCGCCCAGTTTCTGGGCGACCACCGATTCCACGGCGCCCTTGACCTCGGACGACACCAGCTTGTCCTTGGTCTGCGACGAGAATTTCGGGTCGGGCATCTTGATGGACAGGATGGCGGTCATGCCCTCGCGTGCGTCGTCGCCGGTCAGCGAGACGTTTTCGCGCTTGGCAAGGCCTTCTTTTTCGATGAAATCGTTGATCTTGCGGGTCAGCGCCGCGCGGAAGCCCGCGAGATGCGTGCCGCCGTCTTTCTGCGGGATGTTGTTCGTGTAGCAGTACATGGACTCCAGATAGGAGTCGTTCCACTGCGCCGCCACCTCGACCGAGATCGGTCCTTCCTGTCCCTGGAAGTAGAAGATGTTCGGATGGATCGCCGTGCGACTGCGATTCAGGTACTGCACGAAGGCGCTGACCCCGCCCTGGTGCTCGAACACGTCGCTCTTGTCCTCGCGCTCGTCGATCAGCTCGATGCGCACGCCGGAATTCAGGAAGGACAGCTCGCGCAGCCGCTTGGCCAGCCAGTCGTACGAGAACGTCGTGTTGGTGAAGATCGTGTTGCTGGGCTTGAACCGGATGGTCGTGCCGCGTTCGGTCGTGTTGCCGACAACCGCGAGCGCCCCCTGAGGCTCGCCCATCTTGTACTGCTGACGATGCAGCTTGCCGTCGCGCGCGATCGTCAGTGTCAGCGCGCCCGAGAGCGCGTTGACGACCGAAACGCCGACGCCGTGCAGGCCACCCGCAACCTTGTAGGAGTTGTCGTCGAATTTTCCGCCGGCGTGCAGGACGGTCATGATGACTTCGGCCGCCGAGCGCTGTTCTTCCTGGTGGATGTCGGTCGGAATGCCGCGGCCGTTGTCCGTGACGGTCACCGATTCGTCCGCATGGATGGTCACGACGATGCGGTCGCAGTGACCGCCCAGCGCCTCGTCAATCGAGTTGTCGACGACCTCGAAAACCATGTGGTGGAGGCCGGTGCCGTCATCGGTATCGCCGATGTACATGCCAGGTCGTTTGCGTACGGCTTCGAGCCCCTTCAACACCTTGATTTTGCTGGAATCGTAGGCGTCGGGGTGGGGGATCTCGGGACCTGGCTGCATGATCCCGAAACTCTACCAAAAAGGTAGAGTTTTTGCTTTGTTTTTCAGTCGCTTGCCGCGACGATGGGCCGCCGCGGCAAGCCCTCGATCAACGCTCGGGTTTTTGGCCCGGTTGGAGGTCTTCCGGAACCGGCGAAAGCTTGCGCAGATTGTCGAGTCCCTTGACGCTGATGTCGGCCCACTTCCGGAAAAGCACGCGGAAATCGCTGAGATTCGTCACCTGGTTGGTGACCTTGAGGCTCCCGCTGTTGCGCGTCGCGCGCTGGTCGAGCACCCGGCCAAGCAATGCGCCGCTGCTCTGCGTATCGGGCGCCGCAATGTAGAGATCGACCACGCGCGCGCGCGCGCAGCACGTCGGCCGCTGGTGAATTCACGATTTCGTAGCCGGCTTTCTGAAACGTCTCCGTGAAAACCTCGGTGAAATTGTCGCGTGCCGTGGCGGCGATCTGTTCCGCATCTTCCTGCGTGATGCGTTCTGACAGGCGGGTCGCGGTGTTGACGCGTTTCATCCAGTCTTTACGAAAAGCAACGGTCGCCGGATCCAGCATCAGTTTCTTGTAGGGCCGGAAATCGGCGCCCGGCAGCAGGAATGCCGCATCGAAGCGCTTCGGCTTCACTTCGACCAGGCCGTCCCACGCCCTCCCCGTCGTCCCGTCCTGGGCGGCGGCAGCGAGGGTGACCATGCACAGGCCGGCGCCTATGAACAGCCGTTTGAAATACGTCATGTCGTTCACCGTTTGTCTGACGTGACTGAACGCGGCCCGAGGGTAGTATCGGAATCCCCGGACACGGAGCAAGCCGTCATGACTGCACGCCTGCGCGGTTTTGCCTCTGCGACAGCGGTTCTTGCGCTGTTTTCACTGCAGGGCTGTGAAACCATCCGGGTCGTTTCAGACCACGATCCCCTGTATTCGTTTACCGGTCACAACAGCTTCGCCTGGATTTCGGAACACCCGATGGTGTCGGCGGGGCCCGGCACCAACCCGCTGCTCGAAGGCCGGGTCATGGCTGCGATCACCGAAACGTTGCGCGCCAGGGGCCTGTCGCTCGTGCCGGATGCGGCACAGGCAGATCTGGTCGTTTCGTTCAGCCTGGGCGCGCGCGACCGGGTCTCCGTGATTTCGACGCCTTATCCCATCGCCTATCGCGGTGCCTGGCGCTGGGGACGAGCGTATTACGACGACGTCGACGTCCGGCAGTACACGGAGGGCCGGCTCGCGATCGACTTCTTCGATGCGCGCGAGAAGCGGCCTGTGTGGCATGGGTATGCGACCGCCAATATCAGCGCCGTGGACCAGGAAGATCGTCCGGCGTTATTGCGCGAAGCGGTCGCGAAGATCCTGGCCGAGTTTCCGCCGGGCACGCCCTGAGGCGGAACCGATTGCCGCCAAATGTTTCTAACATCGGCGATCGTGTTCCGATTATGTGGCTATCAGTATTGATACTGTTCTTATCGTGCCGCAGCCATTGGGCGACTAAGCCGGTGTCACGCGCCCTTGTTCCACGTGGAACATGCGGGTGCCGACGGGTAGTCCCGGGATTTCTGCGCGCAGCGACGTAACCCAAAGCTGCGCCGGAAACGCCTGGAGGATTCCCATGAGTCGGGCCAGATTGGCGGCGTCCAGTTCAGCCGCCGGATCGTCCAGCAGCAGGGCAGATCGCCCCGGGCGCTCCTGTTCCTGAATCTCGAGCTGCGCCAGCATCAAGGCTGCAGCGACAAGTTTCTGCTGGCCACGGGACACGTGGTCTTTCGCTGGGCGGCCATCCACTTGGACGATTGCGTCTCCGCGATGCGGGCCGGCCTGCGTTGCTCGGTACCGCCGGTCGCGGGAACGGCCGGCGTGAAGTACCTGGATTAGCGGCTGGTCTGCATCCCAGCCCGGGCTGTGGGCGAGAGTAACGGGGCGATCAAGCAGGGCGTGGCCGATGGCGCCCAGCGGTCCGGAAAGCCGCGCCAGGTAATTCTGGCGCTGGCCTGCGAGCCTTTCTCCGCTGGTCGCGAGCTCCGCTTCCCAGGCGGCCAGGTGTTCGTCGCCACGGTCCTGCTTCAGCGCCGCGTTTCGTTGGCGTAGCGCCAGATGGTATCGGCGCCAATTGTCCAGGAACGTGGGTTCCACGTGGAACACGCCCCAGTCGAGAAAGCGCCGGCGGCGCCCCGGTCCTTCCTCCAGGAGCTTGTGCACCTCGGGATCGATGACCTGGGCCGGGAATTGCTCGGCGAGATCCGCAATGCCGTCGGCCGCGGCGCCGCCGACGCGCCATTCCGTTTCCTTGCGGCTGGCGCGCACGCCAAGCGGCGTTGCCACCGCACCGATCTCGCTGCGTCCGGCCAACAGGAAAGCTTCCTGCCCGTGACGGATCAGCGCGTCGCGCCGCCGGCTGCGGAAGGATCGGCCGCGACTCAAAAAGAAAGCCGCCTCGAGAAGGCTGGTCTTGCCGGAAGCGTTGGGTCCGATGAACAGATTGGCGCGCGGGTCCAGTTCGAACTCGACTTCTGCGAGACAGCGGAACTGCTCGGCGCGAAACCAGCCGAGGGGCATGAAGCCCCTAGAGCCGCATCGGCATCACGACATACCGCGCGCTGGTCGCGCCGGGTGCGCGCACGAGGCAGCTCGAGTTGCCGTCGGTCACGCCGATTTCGACTTCACTGCCGTCCACGGCGGCGAGGGCATCGAGCAGATAGCCGACGTTGAAGCCAACCTCCAGTTCGTCGCCCTTATAGCTGACTTCGACCTGCTCCTCGGCTTCTTCCTGCTCGGGGTTGTGCGCCTGCAGGGTCAGGGAGTTCTTTTTCAAAGCGAGCCGTATGCCGCGATATTTTTCATTCGCAAGGATGGAAGTGCGCTGTAACGCCGATCTCAGGACCTCGCGATCCGCCACGACCGCTTTCGGCGGTGCGGCCGGAATGACGCGCCCGTATTCCGGGAATCTTCCATCAATAAGCTTTGAAGTGAAGCGAACGTCGCCGATCTGGGCGCGAACGTGATTGGATCCGATCGTGATGGAGATCGCACCTTCGGTGCCCAGGAGGCGCTGCAATTCGAGCACCCCTTTGCGCGGAATGATCACTTGCTGGTGGCCCCCCTTGGTCGGCAGATCCATCTCGCACAATGCCAGACGATGGCCGTCAGTCGCGACCGTTCGCAGCATTTTCCCGTCCGTTTCAAGCAACATACCATTCAGATAGTAACGGACGTCCTGCTGCGCCATCGAGAAATGGGTCTTGTCCAGCAGGCGCTTGAAATCCGCCTGCGCGAGTTCAAGCGTTTGCTGCTGCGCCAGCTCATCGATCACCGGGAAGTCGGCGGCCGGAAGCGTTGCCAGCACGAACCGGCTTCGGCCCGCCTTGACGGTGACCTTGTCGCCGTCCTGGGAAACGTTGAGCGTCGCGCCCGCCGGCAGGGAGCGACAAATGTCGAGCAGCTTCCGCCCGGGGATGGTCAGGCGGCCATCGGCAGCGGATTTTATTTCAGCGCTCGCGACGAGCTCGACTTCGAGATCCGTCGCCGTAATGGAGAGGCGGCCTTGCTCCGCGGACAGCAGCAGGTTTGCGAGAATCGGCATGGTCTGCCGTCTTTCGACGACGCCGATGACGGACTGAAGCGCGGCCAGCAGGCTTTCGCGTTCGGCACTGAATTTCATCTGTGCACCTGATTCATTAACATTGTTTCTGATAACTGTAGCAGCAGTAGAGCGCGGCATTTTCGGTGGAAAAGTCCTGAAAAGCGACCGCAACCAACGGCTTCGGCGAAGCGCAACCCGGTGGAGCGATACGCCGCTTCCTATGGCACCCCTGTGGACGCGCTGTGGAGCAAAAACCGCGCCACCGCGATCCACACATTATCCACATCAACCGGTCAGGATTCGCAACAGGTTGAGATAATCTTCGGTCGCGCGCCGCTCCGTCTCACGCAAGCCCTTTACGCGATCGCAGGCATGCATGACGGTCGTGTGATCGCGCCCGCCGAAGGCATCGCCGATTTCCGGCAGGCTGTGATTGGTCAGCTCACGCGCGAGCGCCATCGCCACCTGCCGTGGGCGTGCGATCGAGCGGCTGCGGCGCTTGGAAAGCAGGTCGGCGACGCGGATCTTGTAGTACTCGGCGACTGTCTTCTGGATGTTTTCGATGGTGACCAGGCGCTCCTGCGCCGCCAGCAGGTCTTTGAGCGCCTCGCGTGCCAGCTCCAGTGTGACCGGCCGGCCGGTGAAGCGGGACGTCGCGAGCACGCGGCGCAGCGCGCCCTCAAGCTCGCGCACGTTCGAGCGGATGCGTTTTGCGATGAAAAAAGCCACTTCTTCGGGCAAATCGCCACCCGCGGCCTGCGCCTTCGCCATCAGGATCGCGACACAGGTTTCGAGTTCCGGCGGCTCGATCGCGACCGTCAGCCCCCAGCCGAAGCGGGATTTCAGCCGTTCTTCGAGGCCATCGACCTCCTTCGGATAGCGGTCGCAGGACAGCACGATCTGCTGCTGGCCCTCCAGCAGCGCGTTGAACGTGTGGAAAAACTCTTCCTGTGAACGATCCTTGCCCGCGAAGAACTGGATATCGTCGATCAGCAGCGTGTCGAGCGTGCGGTAGGTCTGCTTGAATTCGGCGATGGTGTTGTGCTGCAGCGCGCGCACCATGTCGCTGACAAAGCGCTCGCTGTGCAGGTAGGCGATTCGTGCGCCCGGGCGCCGCTCGCGGATCAGGTTGCCGATCGCGTGCATCAGGTGCGTCTTGCCGAGGCCGACACCGCCGTAAATGAACAGCGGGTTATAAGCCTTTCCCGGGTTCTCGCCGACCTGGACTGCGGCCGCACGGGCGAGCTGGTTGCTCTTGCCCTCGACGAAGGTGGTGAACACGAAATCCGGGTTGAGGCGGCTGCCGATCAGCCGTTGGTCACGCGGCCGCGCTGCAAATGCCGGGTTTTCAGGAACGGAAGAGGGCGCCGGGGCCTCTTCGCGGCGCGAGCCGACCTCGAGCGTGACCGCTGGGCTTTGGCCGTTGCCGTCGACCCGGGCCAGTTCCTGGATGCGGCGGAACAGGTTCTGCTCGATCCAGTTCACGACGAAGCGGTTCGGCGCCAGCAGCTGCAGGCGACCGCCCTGTTCGATTGCCTGAAGCGGCCGTACCCAGGTGTTGAACTGCTGCTCGGGCACCTCGGATTCGAGTTGACGCAGACAGCGATGCCAAAGCGAGCCCTGCACGAGCGAAACCCCGCTTGAAAAATCGTCCACGGATGGGCCGTCGAGTCTACGGCTGCGTGCCGGCCCGCGCCAGAGTTATCCACAGCCTCTTGCGGTTGACAGAAATGACGCCGCTCCGTAACCTTGCCGCCCTTTGCAAGCATCTGTAGTCCCTTTAATTTCAAAGGTTTGGGATCATGGCCACGAAGCGGACCTACCAGCCGAGCAAGATCAAACGCAAGCGCACGCACGGGTTCCGCGCCCGCATGGCGACGAAGAAAGGGCGGCAAGTCCTGAAGCGCCGCCGCGCCAAGGGCCGCAAGCGGCTGGCCGTCACCGAAAAACGCTGACGAGTGTTGCTACGTCGGCGCGATACGGACTGCGGGCCGGCTACAAACTCCGCACCGCCGCCGAGTTCGAACGCGCGCGCAAGGGGCGCGAACGCCATGGGGATGCCTTCTTCCAGATTTACTGCGCAGCCAATGAGCGAGGCGCCGCCCGCCTCGGCATGGCCGTTGGCACGCGCGCGATCGGCAATGCGGTGCGCCGCAATCGCCTGCGCCGCCTGATCCGCGAGTCTTTCCGCATGCATCGCCAGGAACTGCCCGCGCTGGATATTTTCGTGACTGCGCGCCCGGCCGCGGGCGTGGCACGCAATACCGAGGTACTTGCGAGTCTCGCGGCGCTCTGGCAAGCGATCCGGTCGGCGCAATGAAAAAACTGCTGCAGTTGCCGATCCGCCTGTACCGGTTCCTGCTGAGCCCGTTTCTCGGCAGCAACTGCCGTTATCACCCGAGCTGTTCCGCTTACACACTGGAGGCCATCGAGCGGCACGGCGCTGCCCGCGGGGCCTGGCTCGGCGCCCGGCGCGTCTGCCGCTGTCACCCCTGGGGCGGCGCGGGTTACGACCCGGTGCCGGAGTCGCGCCAGGCATGACGAATCCGCGCGCGCTCCTGTGGCTGGGCCTGGCCTTGATCCTCTGGCTGAATGTCAACGCCTGGATCGAGGATTACTCACGCCCGCCCGAGCCCGCGGTTGAAACCGCGGCGACGCCCGCGGCACCGCCGACGCCGACGCCCGCCACCGGGCTCGCGGACGAGTTGCCGACGGTCGTGGCGGAAAGTGCTGCGCCGGAAGGGACGGCGCCCGCGCTGCCGAATGGCACCGCCGCCGACCCCATGGCAGCCGGGTCGCAGATCGTGCGCATCGCGACCGACGTGCTCGACCTGGATCTGAACCTTGCGGGCGGCGAGCTGATCCGCGCCGACCTGCCTGCGTATCCGCGGCACAAGGACGATCCGACGGTGCCGATGCGCCTGTTCAACACGGATTCGAAGGACACGCTGTTCCTGTTCCAGTCCGGACTGACGAGCGGCGAGCCGGGCCGCAGCGAGCCGAATCACAAGGCGCCGTTCACCGCCGCCGCAACGGAATTCCGGCTGGCGGAAGGCAGCGACACGCTCGAAGTGCCGCTGCGCTGGAGCGACGGCGCCGGCCTGACGGTCACCAAGACCTTTGTCTTCCGCCGCGGTTCTTACGCCGTTGGATTGCGCTACCGGGTCGACAACGCCGGCGCGGAGCCGGTGCGGCTCGCGTCGTATGCGCAGTTCCTGCGTCACACCCAGGACACCGAGCGCTCGATGTTCGACCCGGAGACGTATTCATTCCGCGGTCCCGCGTATTACGACGGCGAGAGCTACCAGAAGCTCGACATGGAGGACGAAGAGGACCGCGTCCTGTCGCGCACAATCACCGGCGGCTGGATCGCCGGCATGCAGCATCATTTCGTCGCGGCGATCGTGCCGGCTACGGGAAAGCCGTACCAGTACGAGGTGAAGGTCGAGGATCTCGATTACCTGCTGCGCGTGGTGGGTCCCGCGGTTACGGTGCCGGCCGGCGGCGGCGCGGATTTCACCGAGACGCTGTTCGTCGGGCCGAAACTGCAGGATCAGCTCAAGGCCGCCGGCCCGAAGCTCGAGCTGACCGCCGACTACGGCATGCTGACGATCCTGTCGCAGCCGCTGTTCTGGCTGCTGTCGAAGGTCCATGATTTCGTCGGCAACTGGGGGCTCACGATCATCATCGTGACGTTCCTGATCAAACTCGTGTTCTACAAGCTGTCGGAAACGAGCGGCCGCTCGATGGCGAAGATGAAGACCATCGCGCCGCGGCTGAAGGCGGTGCAGGAGCGGCACAAGGACGATCGCGAGGCGCAGGCGCGCGCGATGATGGAGCTTTACAAGCGCGAGAAGATCAACCCGGTCGCCGGCTGCCTGCCGATGCTGGTGCAGATCCCGTTCTTCCTCGCGTTCTACTGGGTGCTGCTGGAAAGCGTCGAGATGCGCCAGGCGCCGTTCTTCGGCTGGATCCAGGACCTGTCGTCGCGCGATCCGTACTTCATCCTGCCGATCCTGATGGGTGTGGCGATGTTCGCGCAGTTCAAGCTGAACCCGACGCCGCCGGATCCGGTCCAGGCGAAGGTGTTCGCCTTCATGCCGGTGATCATGACCGCGATGTTCATGTGGTTCCCGGCGGGACTCGTGCTCTACTGGCTCACCAACACGGCGCTGTCGATCGCGCAGCAATGGAAGATCAACCGGGTGGTCGAGGCCGAGGCGAAAAAGCATCGAACCAGCTGATAACCATCGGAGATCCGCATGAACAGCACGCATCAGAAGGTCAAATTGGCGGTAGCCGCACTCGGCGTCGCGGCGGGACTGACGGCGCTGTGCGTCCGCGCGGCCGGCGATCAGGGGATCGTCGAAGCGGAAAAGCCCGCGGCGCTGACCGTGCACATCGACGGTCACGGCGGCGGCAGCATCGCCAGGAAGCTCAACGAGATGCACGCGCAGATGGCGCGGGACGGCTGGCAGTTCGCGGACATGGAGCCCCATATCGAGAACGGCGATACCGAAGGCGTCTGGATCACGTACACGAAGCCGTGACTGCGCGCGCCAGCAGGCGATGGGCGCCCACGCGGAAATAATCCGCACCGAGGGGCTGGAACGCCGCTACCCGATGGGGCGGACGACGATACACGCGCTGCGCGGTATCGATCTGGTCGTGCGGCGCAACGAATACGTGGCGATCATGGGGCCGTCCGGCGGCGGCAAGTCCACGCTGATGAATCTGCTGGGATGCCTCGACACTCCGGACGCGGGAAGCTACTGGCTGAACGGCAAACCGGTGTCGGAGATGTCCGACCAGCAGCTGGCCCGCACGCGCAACCGCGAAATCGGGTTCGTGTTCCAGACGTTCGCCCTGCTGCCGCGACTCACGGCGCTTGCGAACGTGGAGATGCCGCTCGCCTATGGCGGTGTGCGCCGGGGCGAGCGCCGGCAGCGCGCGCGGCAGGCGCTCGACCATGTCGGACTCGGCGATCGCGGCCTGCACCGGCCCACAGAACTATCCGGCGGCCAGCGCCAGCGGGTCGCGATCGCACGCGCGCTGGTGACCGGCCCGGTGCTGCTGCTCGCGGACGAGCCGACCGGCAATCTCGACAGCACCACCGGCGCCGAGATCCTGGCGCTGTTCGACGCCCTGCACGCCGCCGGCAACACGATCGTGCTGGTGACGCACGAGCGCGAGATCGCGCGCCGGGCCGGGCGAACGATCGAGTTGCGTGACGGTCTGGTCGTGCAGGACACGCTGAATCCCGGGGGTGCCCATGCCGCCGCATAGCAGAAGACCGGCCGCGGCGGTCGTGGTTGCGCTGATGGCGCTCGCGAGCTGCGGCGACGGCGCCGCTCCCGCTCCGCAATATGAAACCGCCGCCGTGCGGCGCGGCGACATCAGCGTCGTGGTCGAGGCATCGGGCACCATCGAGCCGATCAGCAGCGTCGAAGTGAAATCGAAGGCCTCCGGCGAAATCCTCGAGCTCGGCGCCGAGATCGGCGACACCGTCGACTCGGGGCGGCTGCTGGTGCGCATCGACCCACGCACCCCGCGGAACCTCGTCGCGCAGGCGGACGCGGAAGTCGCCGCGGCCGCTGCCCGGCTCACGACGGCGAAAGCCCAGCTCGCGCGCGGCGAAAAACTGCGTGCCGAGGCCTGGATCAACGACGCGGAGTACGAAGCGCTGGAACTGGCGGTCGCCAATACGCGCGCGGAGGAGATCGCGGCGCGCGTGGCGCTCGAGAATGCGCGCATCGCGCTCGAGGACACCGAAGTGCGGGCGTCGGCATCCGGCACCATCCTGACGCGCCTGGTCGAGCCGGGCCAGGTGATTTCGTCGCCGACCCAGGACGTGGGCGGCGGCACGCTGCTGTTGACGATGGCAAATCTCGGGCGCGTACGCGCGCGCGTGCGCGTCGACGAGACCGACATCGGCAAGCTGTCGGCGGGGATCCCTGCCCGCATCCGCGTCGCCGCTTATCCGGGGCGGGTTTTCTCCGGCACCATCGAGAAGATCGAGCCGCAGGCGGTCATCGACCAGAATGTCACGCTGTTCGCGGTGCTGATCGGCGTCGACAACGAAGAAGGCCTGCTGCGGCCGGGCATGAACGTGGACGCGGTATTCGACGTGGCGCGGCGCGAGGCCGTGCTGACGCTGCCGCTGATGGCGCTGCGGGCGCCGCGCGACATCGAGGCGACCGCCGAGATCCTGGGCATCGACGCCGGCGAATTGCGCCGCACGCTGGCATTGCCGGAAGCGGCCGCCGCGCCGCCGCGCCGGGCGCGTGCATCGGCGGGCGGCGAGGCGCTGCAGCTCGGCGGCGGGCTGTGGGTGGTCGCGATGCGCGACGGCCTGCGGATTCCGGTCAGGGTCGAAACCGGCATCACGGATCTCGACCGCGTCGAGATCACCGCCGGCCTCGCGGCAGGCGACGAGGTGCTGCTGCTGCCGAGCGCGAGCCTGGTCGAGATCCAGCAGCAGATCCAGGACGTATCGAGCCGGCGCAGCGGCATCCCCGGCCTGACGCAGCGCCCGCAACCGCGGGCCGCGCCGGCACGGCCGCCGGAACGCTGAGATGCCGTTCTGGGAAACGGTGCGCGTAGCGCTCGCATCGCTCTCCGGCAATCCGTTCCGCACGTCGCTGACGATGCTCGGGGTCATCATCGGCGTGGCCGCGGTAATCGCGATGCTCGCGCTCGGCCGCGGTGCAACCAGCGCGGTCGACCAGCAGCTCGCGGCGCTCGGCGCGGATGTGCTGACGGTCACGACCGGCATGCGCTGGGCGCAGGGCGTCGCGCGCGAACAGCAGACGCTGACGGTGGCGGATGCAGAGGCGCTGGCGCGCGATGCGCGGCATCTGGCCGCGGTCGTGCCGGAGCAGGGCGGCCGCGAGCAGCTTCGCCTCGGCGCTCGCAATTTCAGCGTCCAGGTCATCGGCACGCGGCCCGGCTACGCAGGCGTCCAGGGTTACGAACTGGACGCAGGGCGGATGTTCAGCGCGTCGGACGACGCGGCCCGCCGTCGCGTCGTCGTGCTCGGCGGCGAGTTTCCGGAACTCCTCGGCCTGCCTCCCGCGGGCCTGGTCGGCGCCACGGTCGTGATCAAGAACATTCCGTTCGAAGTGATCGGCGTGTTTCGCCGCAAGGGCGCCGTCGGTTTCGGCAATCCCGACGACGACGCGTACATACCGCTCGGCACCTCGCGGTATCGCCTGCGGGGCACCGAGGAGGTGCAGAACATTTCGGCGCTGGTCGCGCCCGGCAGCGAGCTCGCGCAGGCGATGGTCGAGATCGAGCGCGTGCTCCGGCGCGAACACGCGCTGCTGCCCGGACGCGACAACGACTTCACGCTGCTCGACCGGCGGCAGTTCCTCGCGACCCAGCAGGAGACCACGCAGATCCTCGGATTCCTGCTCGCGGGCATCGCCGGCGTCAGCCTCGTGGTCGGCGGCATCGGCATCATGAACATCATGCTGGTCACGGTCACCGAGCGGACGCGCGAAATCGGCATCCGCAAGGCGGTCGGTGCGACACGCGGCAATGTCCTGCGCCAGTTCCTGGTCGAGTCCGTGATCATGTGCCTGCTCGGCGGCATCGTCGGCATCGCGCTCGGCGTGGGCACCGCCGCGCTGCTGTCGCGCCTGGCCGGGTGGCAGACCGCCGTCACCTTCGAATCGCTGGCGCTCGCATTCGGATTCAGCGCGGGCGTCGGCCTGGTATTCGGCTTGTGGCCCGCGCGCCGCGCCGCGCGCATGGACCCGATCGAGGCATTGCGTCACGAGTAACGCCGGCAACGGCGCCACGGCGGGTACAATCCAGTCGTGATGACGCAAACCGGCATGGACACAGGGCCTCCCCTGCTGCCCGGGCACGCGGCGCTGTACCTCGATTTCGACGGCACGCTGGCGGAGATCGCGCAGAGCCCCGACCACGTCGTCGTGGATGAGTCGCTGCCGCCCCTGCTGGCGACGCTTGCCGGTGAACTCCGCGGCGCGCTCGCAATTCTGACCGGCCGGCGGCTGGCGGAGATCGATGCGCTGATCGCCCCGGTCGCTCTGGCCGGCGCCGGTCTGCACGGCGCGGAACTGCGCCCGAAACCCGGCGTCACGATATTCCGCAGCGAGCCGGCGGTCGCGACGCCGCTGGTGCGCCGGCTGCGCGAGCGCTTCGGGGACGATCCGCGGCTGCTCGTCGAGGACAAGGAGGTCGCGGTGGCCCTGCATTTCCGGCGTGCGCCCGCACGCGCCGCAGAGTGCCGCGAGGCCATGCGGGCCTTCGCGCCGCCCGGGCTGTTCGACGTGATCGACGGCAGCGAGGTCGTCGAGGCGCGTCCGCGCGGCGCGGACAAGGGCGCGGCGCTGCGCGCCCTGTCGGAGCTCGCACCCTTCGCCGGGCGCCTGCCGGTCTGCGTCGGTGACGACCGCACCGACGAAGACGGCATCGCGGCCGCGCAGGCGCTGAGCGGATTCGGCGTCAAGGTGGGCGGCGACGCGAGCACGGCGCGTTATCGCCTGGACACCGTCGCTGAGGTGCATCGCTGGCTGCGGGCGAGCCTCGCATGCTGGGCGCGGGAACGCGCGCAGTGAGCGGCGTGGCGACACTCGATCTCGGTGTCGTGGGCAACTGCGTCTTCTCAGCCCTGGTCGATCGCGACGCGCGCGTGGTCTGGGCCTGCCTGCCGCGCCCCGACGGCGACCCGGTATTCCACTCGCTGGTTCATGACGCCGGCGGCGACGAGGCGCGGGGCTTCTGGTCGATCGAACTGGTCGGGCGCAATCGCAGCGAGCAGGACTACGTCGGCAATACCGCGATCCTGTCCACGCGCCTCTACAGCGAGAACGGCTCCGCGATCGAGGTGATCGACTTCTGCCCGCGCTTCGAGCGCCGCGGGCGCATGTTCCGGCCGCAGACCCTGGTGCGGCGCGTACGGACGCTCGCCGGCACGCCGCGGATCCGCATACGCCTGCGTCCCGGTTTCGGCTACGGCACGCAGACGCCGACGATCACGCACGGGAGCAACCACATCCGCTATGTCAGCGCGGATCGCGTGCTGCGCCTGACGACCGACGCGCCGGTCAGCTACCTGCTGTCGGAAACCCCGTTCCTGCTGGAAGCGTCCGCGAACTTCGTGCTCGGCGCCGACGAGACGCTGACCGACGGCGTGGAGCAGACTGCGCGCGCGTTCCAGGAAGAAACCGACCTGCACTGGCGCCAGTGGACCCGGCGGCTCGCGCTGCCGCCGGAGTGGCAGGAAGCCGTGATCCGCGCCGCGATCACGCTGAAGCTCTGCACTTTCGAGGAAACCGGCGCGATCATCGCGGCCATGACGACCAGCATCCCGGAAGCGCCGGGTACGGGCCGTAACTGGGACTATCGATACTGCTGGCTGCGCGACGCGTTCTTCGTCGTGCGGGCGCTGAATTCGCTGTCGGAAGTCGACACGATGGAGCACTACCTGCGCTACCTGGCGAATCTCGTCGGGAACGCGCCGGACGGCCACCTGCAGCCGGTGTACGGCGTCGCGCTCGAGCGGCGGCTGCTGGAATCGGAGGTCACGACGCTGGCGGGCTATCGCGGCATGGGGCCGGTGCGCGTCGGCAACCAGGCGCACGAGCATCTGCAGCACGACGTGTACGGCAACGTGATCCTCGCGACCACCCAGGCGTTTTTCGACCACCGGTTGCTGCGGCCGGCGACGATGCAGGACTTCACGCGGCTCGAGCGGGTCGGCGAGCAGGCCTACGCCGTGTACGCGACGCCGGACGCGAGCATGTGGGAACTGCGTACGCGCGAGCGCGTGCATACGACTTCCGTGCTGATGTGCTGGGCCGCCTGCGACCGCCTGGCGCGGATCGCGGGGCGCATGCTGCGGCCGGAGCGGGCGCTGGTATGGCAGGCGCGCGCCGACGAGATCCGCGCGGCGATCGAGACCCGCGCCTGGGATGCCGGGCGGAACAGCTTCATGGACAGCTTCGGCGGCGCGGATGTCGAAGCGGGGCTGCTGTTGATGGCGGAAGTCGGATTCCTGCCAGCGACCGATCCGCGCTTTGCCGGCACGGTGCGGGAAATAGAGCGCCGCCTGCGGCGCGGCCGGCACCTGTTCCGCTACGCCGCAGCGGACGATTTCGGCCTGCCGACGACCGCCTTCAATATCTGCACGTTCTGGTACATCGACGCGCTCGCGCGCATGGGCCGCCGCGAAGAGGCGCGCGAGCTGTTCGGCCACATGCTGTCCTGCCGCAATCATCTCGGATTGCTGTCGGAAGATACCGACCCGGAGACGGGCGAAGCCTGGGGCAATTATCCGCAGACGTATTCGCTGGTCGGCATCATCAATGCGGCGACGCGGCTTTCCGGCGGCTGGGACACGCTGGTATGAAACGTCAACGCGCCGGACGGCTGGTCGCCGTTTCGAACCGCGTGGGGCCGGTGCGCAACGTCGCCTCCGCCGGCGGCCTCGCGGTCGGACTCGTCGATGCCCTGAAGGAGCACGGCGGGCTCTGGTTCGGCTGGAGCGGGCGCGTCGCCGCCTCATCCCGTTCGCGGGTGCACCAGGAGACGGCCGAGGGACTCACGGTCGCGACCATCGACCTGACCCAGAAGGAACTGGACGGCTATTACAGCGGGTTCAGCAACAACTGCCTGTGGCCGCTCCTGCATTTCCGCATCGACCTGACGCGCTTCGAGCGTGAGGAGCTCGAGGTCTATCGCAGCGTCAACCGGCGCTTCGCAAGCGCGCTTTACAAGTTGCTGAAACCGGACGATCTCGTCTGGATACACGATTTCCACCTGCTGACGCTCGCGGAGGAGCTGCGCAAGCTCGGCGCGCGGCAGCGCATCGGTTTCTTCCTGCACACGCCGTTTCCGCCGACCGAGATTCTGTCGACGCTGCCGGCCCAGCAGGAACTGATGCGCGCGCTGTTCGCGTACGACCTGGTGGGGCTGCAGACCCCCGAGGATCTCGGGCGGTTCCAGGAGCACGTCGACTGGACGCTGGATGGCGCCGCGCGCGGGCGCAAGGTCTCCGCTTTCGGGCGGCAGTTGCAGGCGGGCGCATTTCCGATCGGCATCGACGTCGAGCAATTCCACCACTTCGCGTTCGAGCCGCCCGGCAGCCGCAAGTTTGCCAGCATGCGCCGCTCGCTTGCGGGCCGCGACCAGTTCATCGGCGTGGACCGGCTGGACTACAGCAAGGGCCTGCTGCGGCGCATCGACGCTTTCGGCCGCTACCTGGAACGGCATGCTGACGCCCAGGGCCGGGTGATCCTGTTGCAGGTAGCGCCGGTCAGCCGCGGCCATCTCGAGTCTTACCGCGAGTTCCGGGACGAACTCGGGCGCGAAGCGGCCCGCATCAACGGCCGCTTTTCGCGCTTCGACTGGACGCCGGTGCACTACCTGAACCGGGCGTTGCCGCGGCGCACCCTCGCCGGCCTGTTCCGCGCGAGCCGCGTCGGCATCGTCACGCCGATGCGCGACGGCATGAACCTGGTGGCGAAGGAGTACGTCGCCGCCCAGGATCCGGCCGATCCGGGCGTGCTTGTGCTCTCGCGCTTCGCCGGCGCCGCGCAGCAGATGACCGCAGCGCTCCTCGTCAATCCGTACGACGCCGAGGAAACCGCGGAAGCGCTGCATGTCGCGCGCTCGATGCCGCTGTCCGAACGTCAGCGACGGCATGTCCTGTTGATGAAACACCTGCGGGCGTTCGACGTGCGGCGCTGGAGCAGCGATTTTCTCGCGGCGCTCGCCGCGACGCCGCCCTGGCGTCCGGACGCGCCGGCAGACCAATGATCCTGGTCGGCGACGTCGGCGGGACGCGAACGCGCCTCGCGCTCGCGACGCGAACCAACGACGCATGGCAGCTGACGCAGCTGCGGGAACAGCCAACCGGCGCCGACCTGCCGTCGATGATCCGCGAATTCCTCGCGGGCGTTTCCGGGCCCGGCATCGATGCCGTTGCCTTCTGCGGCGCGGGTCCGGTCGCGGACGATGGCAGCATCCGGCTCACGAACGCACCGATCCTGCTCGAACCCGCGGCGCTTGCGCGCGCGGCCGGCGTCGGCCGCGCGATCCTGATCAACGACTTCGCGGCTGTCGCGGAATCGCTGGCGGCGCTGACGCCTGCGCAACTCCGGCCCTGCGGCGGCGGCAGCGCGCGCATCGGACCGCGCGTCGTCATGGGTCCGGGCACCGGCTTCGGCGTCGCGATCGCGGCGCCTTCAGGCGACGGATGGGCGGTGGTCGCAGGCGATGGCGGCCACGCGGATCTTGCGCCCATCGACGACGAAGAACTCGACGTCTGGCGGCGCTTGCGCGCGCAACATGGCCGGGTTTCGGCGGAAACCGTGCTCTGCGGGCCGGGACTGGAGCGGCTGCACCTGGCGCTGCACGGCCCACCCCGCCTGGCGGCGGAGCAGATCGCGCTATGCGCCTGGCGCGGCGAAGCGCCGGCCGCACGCACCGTCGCGCTCTTCACGCGCTGGCTCGGCAGCGTGGCCGGCAATTTGGCGCTGACCGTCGGGGCGCTCGGCGGCGTGTATCTCGCCGGTGGCATCCTCCCGCGCTGGGGCAGCCATTTCGCCGCCGGGCTGTTCCGGACTGCCTTCGAGGACAAGCCGCCCTATGCCGAGTGGCTCGCCGGCATTCCGGCGTATGTCGTGATCCATCCGGCGCCGGCGCTGCTGGGACTTGCGTTGCGCGCCGGCTCGTATACTGCAGGAGAATGACGGCGCCAACGGACACGATCGTCGCGGCGGCGACGCCGCCCGGCCGCGGCGGCATCGGCATCGTGCGCATCTCGGGTCCCGCTGTCCGGAAAATTGCCGCGGCCATGCTCGGCTGGGAGCCGGCACCCCGGCACGCGACGCTCGCGGATTTCCTCGATGCCGGCGGCGAGCCGATCGACGCGGGGCTCGCGCTTTACTTTCCGGCCCCGCAGTCCTTCACCGGCGAGGAAGTGCTCGAACTGCATGGCCATGGCGGGCCGGTCGTCATGGACCTGCTGGCGGCGCGCGCGATCGAGCTTGGCGCCCGGCCCGCGCGCGCGGGCGAGTTCACCGAGCGCGCCTTTCACAATGACAAGCTGGATCTCGCGCAGGCGGAGGCGATTGCCGACCTGATCGATGCGGGATCGGCAGAAGCCGCACGGGCGGCGCTGCGCTCGCTGGCCGGCGATTTCTCGCGCGAGTCGCAGGAGCTCGCTGCACTGGTCGTGCAGCTGCGCGTGTTCGTCGAGGCGGCCATCGATTTTCCGGACGAAGACGTCGAGCTGCTCGCCAGCGGGGAAGTACGCGCACGGCTCGAGGAAATCGGCCAGCGCTTCGAGCGCATCGGCCGCGCGGCGACCAGCGGGCGGGCACTGCGTGACGGCCTGCACGTGGTGATCGCCGGGCGTCCGAACGCGGGCAAGTCGAGCCTGCTGAATGCGCTGGCGGGCTTTGACGCCGCGATCGTGACCGAGATTCCGGGAACGACACGCGATCTCCTGCGCGAGCGTATTCACGTGGATGGCATGCCGATCCACCTCGTCGACACCGCGGGCCTGCGGGATACGGCCAACGCGATCGAGGTGGAAGGCGTCAGGCGCGCCCGCGTCGAGGCAGCCCGAGCCGATCTCGTGCTCTACGTGGTCGACGGCTTGCGCGGAATCGACGATGCGGAGCTCGCGTCCGTTCCGGCGGGGAAGGCGGCCGTGGTGGTCTGGAACAAGACCGACCTGCCACAGGCGATGCCGGCGCCCGCGTTCGCGCGCGCCGCGCCGGTGATGGCCGTCTCGGCGCTGACCGGCGCGGGCCTGCCCGCCCTGCGCGAGCGATTGAAATCGGCGGCCGGCTATCAGGGCATGGAAGCCGGCGTCTTCAGCGCGAGACGCCGGCATCTCGACGCGCTCGCGCGCGCCCGAACGCTGTTCGAACTCGCCGAAGCGCGGCTGGGCGAACGCGCGTCATTCGAACTTGTCGCAGAAGAACTACGCCAGGCGCAGCGCGCTTTGGGCGAGATCACCGGCGAAATGACCAGTGATGACCTCCTGGCATCCATTTTCGGGCAATTCTGCATCGGCAAGTAGGCGTTGTCCGACACCGTTCCCGGCGCGACCCTCGTATGTTGTACCAGCATATGGAGGATGGACGATGAATGACTCACCATCGATCGGCACATTGGGTGCCAAGTCGAACGCCAAGCCAGGGATTGCGAAACGGTGGCTGCTGACGGGATTGTTCCCGGATGCGCGGCGTGCGGAGCGCGCCTACAAGGTGTGTCTGCGCCGTGGTTACGAAATCGGCGCGGTCAACGTCGTGATATCGGAAGCGACGCGCCAGAAGCTCATCGAGGACAACAGCGAAGTGTCGACCGAGCTCGCCGGCCGGGAAGCCACCGGCGGCGATCTGGGCGGACCGTCCGGCGGACGCGCCGGCATCCTGATCACGATCTTTGCGGCTGTCGGTGCCGCGATCATCGTGCCAGGGCTCGGACTCGTCACCGGACCGCTGGCCGTAGCGCTGGCGGCGGGCGGCGCCGCGGGCCTCGCCGCCGGTCTCGTGAGTGCGCTCGGCAACTGGGGCGTGCCCGATGAACGAATCCGGGGTTATGAAGAGGCGATCCGTGGCGGCGCCATCCTGATGATGGTCGAAGTGACCAATGACGCGGATGCCAGGAGCATTTCCAAGTCCTGGAAACTGCTCGGCGGACGGGAAGTCCACCGGCGCTCCCAGGTCGCCGGAATTGACACCAATTCGTCACCGGACCGCGACTGACACGGAAACCGGCGCTGGCTAGCATCGTCCGGGACTCTCCACAGGAGTTCCGGACATGCTGCTGCTTCGTTTCGCGGCCCGCGCGTTACTGCTGCTGACCGCCCTGTGTCTGGTCGCCTGCGGCGCACCAGCCGAGCCGGCGTCGCTGCTGAATGTCTCGTACGATCCGACGCGCGAGCTCTACAACGATTACAACGCGGAGTTCATCGCGTTCTGGAAAAAGAAGACCGGCCAGACAGTCGCCATTCGGCAGTCGCACGGCGGATCGGGGAAACAGGCTCGCACCGTCATCGACGGGCTGCAGGCCGACGTCGTGACGCTCGCGCTCGCTTATGACATCGATGCCCTGGCGCGGCAAGGCAAGCTGCTGCCCGCGAACTGGCAGGCCCGATTGCCGGCCAGCAGCGCGCCGTATACCTCGACCGTCGTACTGCTGGTGCGCAAGGGCAACCCGAAGGGGATCAGGGACTGGGGCGATCTGGCTCGCGATGGCATTTCCGTCATCACGCCCAATCCCAAGACCTCGGGCGGCGCGCGCTGGAACCACCTCGCGGCCTATGCCTGGGCGCTGCGGGCGAACGACGGCAGCGAGGCGAAGGCCGATGAGTACCTCGGCAAGCTCTATCGCAATGTGCCCGTGCTCGACACCGGCGCGCGCGGCTCGCTGACGACTTTCGCGCAGCGCGGGATCGGCGACGTGCTGATCGCCTGGGAAAACGAGGCCAACCTCGCGCTCAAGCAGCCAACCGGTCGGCAGTTCGAGATCGTGATCCCGTCCCTCAGCATCCTCGCCGAGCCGCCGGTGGCGGTCGTGGACCGGGTGGCGCTGCGCCGCAAGACCACGGCCGTCGCGCGCGCCTATCTCGAACATCTGTATTCGCCGGCGGCGCAGGAGATCATCGCGAAGCATTATTACCGGCCGCGCAATGAGGAAATCGCGGCGCAGCACGCCGGGCGATTCCCGGCGCTCGAGCTGGTGACGATCGCGGATCTCGGCGGCTGGGCGAATGCGCAGGCGGCGCACTTCGCCGACGGCGCGCTGTTCGACCGGATCTACTCGAAAAACAGGTAGCGCGGTTCAGGTTTTCAGGCGGTAACCGACGCCGGACTCGGTCTGCAGCGGGTCGTTGCCCGGCGCGGCGCGCTCGAGCTTGTGGCGCAGCCGGTGCACCAGCTGCTTCAGCAACTGGCGATCGCCGCTGCCGCGATGTCCCCAGACGTGCGCCAGCAGCCGCTCCGTGGTCACAACATGCCCGGCCTGCGCGATCAGGATCTGGAACAGGCGCGTCTCGAGCCGCGTAAGCCTGAGCGACGCGCCGTCGGCGAATGCCAGCGTCTGGGCCTCGAGATCGAGCGAGACCGGTCCGGCAGTCAGCATATCCGCGGATTCGATACCCGCGCGGCGCAGCAGCGCCTTGACGCGCGCGAGCAGGGTGCGCGGGCTGAAGGGCTTGGTCAGGTAATCGTCGGCGCCGAGTTCGAGCGCTCGCACCAGGTCTTCTTCCTCGCCACGCACGGTCAGCATCATGACCGGAACCGGCGAGCGGTCGCGGATGTTGCGGCAGACGTCGAACCCGCTGCCCGACGGCAGGTTGATGTCCAGCAGGACGAGGTTGGGCAGCTCCCGATCGAAGGCGGCGAGCGCCGGTCCGGCGTCCGCGGCCTTGACGACGGCATAGCCCGCGTTGGTCAGCGCAAAAGCGACCAGTGCGAGCAGGTCTGGATCGTCATCGACCACAAGGATTTTCATGCGGGTTCCGCCTTCAGCGGCAGCGTAACCGAGAACCGCGTGCGTCCATTGGCCGTGCGCGATGCGACCACGCTCCCGCCATGGCGTTCGACGATGGACTTGACGATCCATAATCCGAGTCCGAGCCCGCGCGGATCCGGTTCCTGGTCGGCGGAGCGGTAGAAGCGTTCGAATATCGACTGTCCTTCCATCTCCGGCACGCCGGGACCCGAATCCTCGATCCAGAGCAGGACGCCGCCGTCGCAACGTTCCGCGCCAACCACGATCTCGCGGTCTTCCGGGCCGAACTTGCTGGCGTTCGCGAGCAGATTCGTGACCACCTGCGCCAGGCGTTGTGCATCGCCGGTGATCGCCGGCAGATCGGGCGGGAGTTCATGGCGCAGCGTCTGACGGCGCTGCGTCAGCAGGCCGGCCACCAGATCCTCCGCGTCCTCCACGACCTGGGCGAGCACGACGGACTGATGGCGGATGCCGAGCTGGCCCGATTCGATGCGCACGCTCTCGAGCAGGTTGTCGATCAAGCGGGTCAGGCGCAGCGTCCCGCGCTGCAGCGACGAGAGCAGCTCTCCGAGCCGCTCGCGCGGCATGGTGTCGAGGCCATCCAGCAACAGCTCGACCGACGCCAGCTGCGCGGCCAGCGGCGTGCGGAACTCGTGGGAGATGTTGGCGAGCACGGAGTCGCGCGCGCGGCGCACCGCCTCGAGCTCCGTTTCGTCCCGCATCATCTGCATCTGCAGCCCGCCCACGGGGGCTGCGCTCGTGATCACGACGGTGCGCGGCACGCCGCCCGCTTCGATGCGCTCGGTCGCCAGGGCCTTGCCTTCGTCGCGCGCGGCAAAGATCGGGCAGGCGGTGTCGCAGGGACGGCGGCCATCGACCACGCAGGGCAGCAGCACGTCGCCGCAGAACTTTCCGATCAGCTCGGTGGCCGGCGCGCCGAGCATGCGTGCCGCCTGCGGATTGAGGTAACGGATGCGCCGGTCGGCATCGACGGCATAGACGCCTTCGACGACACCCCGCAGCACGGCCTGAGCCTCGGCCTCCTGCTGGCGCAGCGTGGCCGTGAGGTCAATGAGATTGCGGCGCATTTCGTCCATCGTGCGGGCGAGCGAGGCGGCTTCCTGCGTGCCCTCGATCGGGATGGACGTCGAGAAATCGCCCTGGCCGAGGCGTTGCGCTGATTGCGCAAGCGCCTGCAGCGGCGCGCCGATGCGCCGCGCGAGCACGAGCGCTGCGAACAACGCGAATGCGCCCAGCGCGAGCGTCGTGATCACGAGCCGCCGCACGAAGCTTGCGACCGTGCCGGATACCTCCTGGGCCGGAAGCCGCGCCTCGATCAGCAGCACGGCTTCACCGGACGACGCGAACAATGGCAGGCTGGCAGCGTACTGCTCGCGTCCGGGGATGACGGTGGCGGCAACTTCGCCGGTGGCGAGCGCCTCGGAATGCATGTCCCGGAAAGCGGGGTCGACCGTTTCCAGCCAGTCGGACAATGGCAGCAGGCGAATTTCCGCGCCGACCTGCTCCGTGAGCTGCTGCGCGAGGCGCTGGTCGAACTGCCGGATGGTCATGACGTGTGCGCCCGGCAGGACCGCCATTTCCACGTACGCGCCCAGCGGCCCGCCCGCGGCGCTCGCGACCATGAACCGCTCGCCCTGCGCGCGCGCGGCGTGCAGCGCCTGCGCCCAGGCAACCGGTGCGCCGATCGCCACGGCGGGACTTTGGTCGATGAGGAGAGCACAGGCGTCCATACCGGCGGTGTCGCAAAAGCGCCCTAGTACCAGCGGCAGCTGCGTGGTATTCGCCTGCCCCAGCAGCCGTGCCAGGGTGGGGCGGTTCGCCAGCAGCTGCGCGGTGACGAGCGTGTCGTCGCCGACGCGGCGGATCGCGGCGCGCGCGGAAAGCGCCGCCGCCTGCACGCGGGTCAGGGCCTGTTCGGCTGCCTGCTCGCGCAGCAGGCCGACCGAGCCGTACGCGATCGCTGCGATTGCGAGCAAAAGCGCGCCGCCGATCGACAGCAGCAGCAACCGCTCGAGCGAGCGCGGGCCGGCCACCAGGCGCCGCAGACCGGCCAGCGAATCACGGAGCAACGGATGCAAACTCAATGCCCTCCGATACCCGAGCGCCACTCCACGAGTGTCTTGGCCACGAGCGTCAGGATCGCGAGCAGCGCGAGCAGCGAAGCGACCGCAAATGCCGCGACGAAATTGTACTCGTTGTAGAGGATCTCGACCTGCAGCGGCATGGTCGTGGTCAGCCCGCGGATGTGGCCGGAAACCACCGATACCGCTCCGAACTCACCCATGGCGCGGGCGTTGCACAGGATGATCCCGTACAGCAGCCCCCAGCGGATCCTGGGCAGCGTCACCCGGATGAACAGGGTCCAGGCGCTGGCGCCGAGGGACAGCGCGGCGACTTCCTGGTCGCTGTCCTGCTGCTGCATCAGCGGGATCAGCTCGCGCGCCACGTATGGGAAGCTGATGAAGATCGTCGCCAGCACGATGCCGGGCAGCGCGAACACGATGGAGATGTCGCGATCGAGCAGCCAGGCGCCGAACCAGCCCTGCGCACCGAACAGCAGCACGAGCACCAGGCCCGCGATCACCGGCGACACCGCGAACGGCAGGTCGATCAGCGTGACCAGCAGGCTCTTGCCGCGGAACTCGAAGCGCGCGATCGCCCAGGCTGCCGCGATGCCGAACAGCGTATTGGCCGGCACGACGATCGCGGCGACCAGCAGCGTCAGGCGGATCGACGCCTGCGTGTCCGGGTCGGCCAAGCTGTGCAGGAAGAGACGCGCGCCGCCCGCAAAGGCCTGCGCGAGAATGGCGCCGAGCGGCGCGAGCAGCAGCAGCCCGAGGAAGCCGAACGACACGGCCAGCATGGCGACGCGGGCCCAGCGCGCGCCGCGGGTCATGCGCCGCTCGCCGGCCGCCCAGGTGACATTGCCCGCCATCAGCGGCCGGCCCCCAGACCGAGCCGGCGCTGGGCCCAGTTCTGAACGAGATTGATCGCGAGCAGCATCACGAATGACATCGCCAGCATCATGAATCCGAGCGCCGCCGCAGCGTCGTAGTCGTACTGCTCGAGCTTGATGACGATGAGGAGCGGCGTGATCTCGGTCTGCAGCGGCAGATTGCCGGAGATGAACACGACCGAGCCGTATTCGCCGATACCGCGTGCGAATGCCAGCGTGAAACCGGTGGCGAGCGCGGGCAACACGGACGGCAGGATGATGCGGCGGAACACCTGCCAGCCGCCGGCGCCCAGCGATTCCGCGGCATCCTCGAGGTCGCGACGGATCTCGATCAGCGCCGGCTGAACCGAGCGCACGACGAACGGCAGGCCGATCAGCACCAGCGCGACCACGACGCCGACCCGGGTATAAGCCACCTGCACGCCGGCTTCGGCGAGCTTCAGCCCGAGCCAGCCGGCTGGCGAGAACACCGTCGCGAGCGCGATGCCGGACACCGCGGTCGGCAGCGCGAATGGCAGATCGATCGTCGCGTCGAGCAGCCTCCGGCCGGGAAAGTCGTAGCGCACGAGCGACCACGCGACGATGAATCCGAACACCGCATTGACTGCAGCCGCGAGCAAGGCCGCCCCGAAGCTCAGGCGGTAAGAGGCGAGCGCACGCTCGTCGGTCAGCACGGCCACCAGCTCGGACAACGGCATGCCGGTCGCGCGGATGACGAGCGCGGCCAGCGGCAGCAGCACGACCGCACTCAGGAAGAACGTCGTAAAGCCGAGTGTCAGCCCGAAGCCGGGCAGCGGACTGGCGGAACGGAACCGGCGGCGCGCCATGTTCAGCGTTCCGCGGCGGCTGAGCGCACAAACAGGATGGGCCGCGACTGGCCGCCTTCGAGCATTTCCGCAAGTGCCGGCGCGACGCCGCTCTCGGCGCCATCGACGCCGAGCACGATCAGCGTGTCCGGATCGACCGCGAGTTCGCGGGCGACTTCCGTCTCGAGCTCGCCGAAACGAAGTTCGGTGCGCAGGTCGAGGCCATGTTCGCCCAGCGCGGCGGAGCGCAGGTCGAGGAGTTCCCGCAGGCGGGACCCACGTTCGCGCTCGGGCGTCGCTGCGGGATGGACCGCAAGCAGTACGGACTGGGCCGGAAAATGACGCAGCAGGCTGGCGGCAGCGCCAATCGCTGCCGGGCGCGAGTGCGTGCCGGGCAGGATCAGGATGCGCGTCGGCGGCTTCGCCTGCGGGGGGAGAACGAGCAGCTGCGTTGCGCCCTGCTCGAGCAGCTGCAGTGCGTCTTCCGTCACGCCCGGCCGACCGCCGAGCACCGGCAGGCCCGGCGGCAGCAAGCCACCGCCGCGAATGCGCCGGCCAATGCGGCACTGCATGCGCGCGGCGAGCGTGGCGAGCAGCGGCACGCGCGCGATGCCGGTCGCCGCATTGTCATCGTCCGCTACCACGGTGAAGCTCGAGATCGGCGTCGGCAGCAGATGCATGCGCCGCGCCGCGACTTCGACACGCTGGCCGACGGCGAAGGGCTGGACGCGCTGCTGCGGAAAGGTGCGGAGCGCATCGAGGATCCAGCTGCCATCCGCGGCCACGCGGTCGGGCGTTGCCGGCATCGGGCCCTGGGCCGGCATGCGCACGCGCAGTCGCGCCGTCGCACCCGCAAACTGCAGTTCCTCGACGACACCGCTGCCGACCCGCGTCATATCCGCGGACGTCTCGTCACCGGACAGTATGAGTTCCTCGGGGCGGATGACCGCGACGATTTCACGCTGCGGCGGTTGCGCGTCGGCATCGTATTCGAAGCGCACGGTCTCCCGGGACCGGTAAGCGAGCAGCAGGTTGGCGGCCCCGAGAAAGGTCGCGACGAACCGCGTTGCGGGCCGCGCGTACAGTTCAGTCGGCGTGTCGAGTTCGAGCAGCCGGCCCTGATGCATGACACCGATGCGATCCGCCATCGCGAACGCTTCGTCCTGGTCATGCGTGACGAGAATGGTGGTGATGCCGAGCTCGCGCTGGATGGCGCGGATCGTGCGGCGCAGATCCTCGCGGATTCTGGCATCGAGTGCGCCGAACGGCTCGTCGAGCAGCAGCACTTCGGGCCGGTGCGCGAGCGCGCGGGCGACGGCGACGCGCTGCTGCTGACCGCCGGAAAGCTCGCCGGGCAGGCGGTCCTGCATGCCCTCGAGCGTGACGAGCCTCAGCAGTTCGTCGCGGCGCACCCGTCTGTCGGCCGCGCGCATGCGGCGGACGCGCAGCGCGAACTCCACGTTGTCGGCCACGCTCATGTGCCGGAACAGCGCGTAATGCTGGAACACGAAGCCGACTCCGCGATCCCGGGCGGCGACGCGGGTGACGTCGCGGCCATGCAGCGAGACGCTGCCATGGTCGATTTCGATGAGGCCCGCAATGGCGCGCAGCAGCGTGCTCTTGCCGCTGCCGCTCGGTCCGAGCAGGACCAGGAACTCGCCTGGTTCGACGGCGAAGGACACATCATTGACCACCGGCAGCGCCTGATACCGCTTGGTCACCTGATCGAGCGTGATCGACATGGGCGTGTTTCCGCCGGCGGCCCACGGGCCTGACCCGAAAGGCTAGCCGTACCCGGGTCGCTGCGTCAGTCGCGGGCCGGTGACAAGACGGTGACGGATTGGGGTTGCGCGGGTCTGACCGGGCGGGGATCATCCCGGACGTGATGCCACTCGCATGGGCAATGGCCTTATCGCTCTGGGCCGCCATTCCGGCCGCGGCCGACACGACGCCGGCAGCGGTGACCGGGCGGGCGATTGCGGCGGCGGAAGCGCATGTCGCGGCGAACGAATCCGGCATCGTCCGCGAACTGCGCGAACTGCTGGCGCTGCCGAACGTCGCCACGGACGCGGCCGACATCCGCAGGAATGCCGCTGCACTGGTCGCGCTGCTGGAGCGGCGCGGCATCGCCGCGCGCATCCTCGAAACGCCGGATGCGCCGGTTTCGGTCTTTGGCGAGCTCAGGACGCCGGGCGCGACGCGGACGCTGCTGTTCTATGCGCATTTCGACGGCCAGCCGGTCGGCACGCCGGGAAGCTGGGCCACGCCGCCATTCGAACCGGTGCTGCGGATCGGCCGGGTGGAAGACGGCTCGCCGGTCGTTGCCTGGGCGGATGCGCCCGATCCGCTGCCGGACGAGGCGCGCATCTACGCGCGTTCCTCGAGCGACGACAAGGGGCCGATCATCGCGATGCTGGCCGCGATCGATGCCTTGCGCGCGGCGCAGATCCCGCTCTCGGCGAACCTGAAATTCTTCCTCGAAGGCGAGGAAGAGACCGGCTCGCCGAACCTCGCGCGCACGCTGATGGCGCACAAACCGGCGCTCGCCTCCGACCTGTGGATTTTCGGCGACGGCCCGATCGATCCGCGCGGCCTGCCGCGGCTCGCGCTCGGCGTGCGCGGCGTCACCGGATTCCGCATCACCGTGTACGGCGCGGCGACCAGCCTGCATTCCGGCCATTACGGCAATGTCGCGCCGAATCCGGCTGCGCGGCTCGCACATTTGCTTGCGTCGATGCGCGCGCCGGACGGGCGCATCACGATTGCGGGACTCGAGATGCCGGAGCCTTCCGCGAATCAGCTCGCATTGGCGCGCACGGCATTCGACACCGCGGGCATGCTCGCCGCCGCCGGCATCGGCGCCGCGGAGAGCGGGCTTGGCTACGGGGAGTCCATCCTGCGGCCGGCGCTCAATGTCACGCAGCTTGTCTACGGCGGAACCGGCGGGCAGCGCAACGCGATCGACGCCGACGCCACCGCCGGGCTCGATCTGCGCCTGACGCCCGGCATGAGCGTCGCGGCTTCGCGCGCAGTGATCGAAGCGCATGTGCGCGCCCAGGGCTACCTGCTGCTCGACCGTCCGCCGACGGCGGAGGAGCGGCTGCTGCACCCGCGCCTCGCGCGCTTCGAATGGGGCGAGGACGGCTATCCGGCGGCGGTCGCGGATCCGGAAAACCCGGGCGTCGCACGCGTGGTGGCCGTGATGCGCGAGGCGACGGCGGATGCGGTGCGCGTCGTGCCGCTGATGGGCGGCAGCCTGCCGATCTCGTCGATCGGCGAGGTACTGGGCGCGCCCTTCGTGATCGCGCCGATCGTCAATGCCGACAACAACCAGCACGCGCCGAACGAAAACCTGCGCATGAAGGAATTCCGGCGCGGGATCGCGCTGTATGCGGCGCTGCTCGCGGCCGCCGGCAGCGGCTGGTGAATTAAAGGGGACGCATCCCCTTTAATTCCTTTTGCGCGACCGGCGTCGGATGGGCCTTGCGCATCAGGAAATAGACCGGCAGACCGGCGAGCGCGAGCGCCAGCGCCCACAGGAACGGCTCCTTGCCGACGCCGATGAAGGCAAATGCCGCGAAAGCAAGGCCACCGGCGCCCGCGAGCCAGAGCGCAGGCGACAGCGCCGCCGGGTCGCGACGCCGCAGCACGAATAGCGCCAGCGCGACGCAGAGGTACAGCGGCAGGTTCGCCGCGGTCACGATGACCGACAGCAGCGTGAAACCCGCGACCAGCGACTCGCTGTAGTTCATGAGCCCGATGAAGGTTGCGAGCGCCCCGATGACGAGCAGCCCGATCCAGGGAACGCCGAAGCGGTTCAGCCGACCCATTGCCTCGGGCATCAGCTTCTTGATCGCGAGCGTGCGCGCAAGCTCCGCGACCAGCAAGGTCCAGCCATTCAGGCAGCCGAGGCCGCTGATGACGACGAACAACGCCAGCCAGCGCCCGTAGCCGGCGCCGAGCAGGCTGTCGATGATCGTCACGAAGGGCGCATCGGACTTCGCGAGCGTGGCCTGCGGCACCAGCAGCATGCCGATGCCGACAATTGCGACGTAGATGATCGCGACGACCAGGGTGCCGATCAGGGTCGCACGTGGGATCGTGCGCTCGGGATCCTTCGCGCGGCCCGCGGCCACAGTCGCGGATTCAAAGCCGAGCATGGCGTACAGCGCGATGGTCGCCGCCGCCATCGAGGGTTGCAGCCCCACCGGCGGCGACGTCGGCAGGTTGGCGGCATAGGCTGCGGGCTCCGCGAGGATCGCGATGGCGCCCAGCAGCATGACCAGCACGAGCGGCACGAGCTTCAGCAGTGAGGTGATCACCTGGACGCGGCCGCCGCTCTTGACGCCCAGCAGGTTGACGCCGACGAACAGCCACATGAATCCGACCGTCAGCGCGGCGGGCGGCACTGCCTGAGAGGCCGGAAACACCGAGATGAAGTAACCGACCACGGCGACCGCGAGCGCCGGCAGCGTGACGACGGTGGAGATCCAGTAGCACCACATCGCGGCGAACGCGGTCGGCTCGCCGAGCGTCGAGCGCACGTAGTCGAAAGGCCCGTCGGCCTGCGGCATGCGGCGCGCGAGCGCCGCGAACACGATAGCGAGGCTGGTGCAGCCGACAATGACCGCGAGCCAGCCAGTCAGCGCATTGAGCCCGTAGGGCGCGAGCGCCGCGGGCTGCATGAAGATGCCCATGCCGATCGTGTTGCCGACGACCAGCGCCGTGCATATCGCGAGCCCCAGCTCGCGCGTGTTCATCGGGCGTGTCCCTTGCCGACCCGGTGGCCCTGCTTGATGACGCCGGCGACATGGAGCATGCGCTCGATGTCGGCGAGCGGATCGCCATCGATGGCGACGAGATCCGCGAATTTGCCGGGCGTGATGGAGCCGAGTTCCTGGCTGCGTCCGAGCGAGGCCGCCGCGTCGATCGTGGCGGCACGGATCGCGGCGAGCGGGGTCATGCCGTGACGAACCATGTAGGCGAATTGCCGCGCATTCTGGCCGTGCGGAAATATCCCGGCGTCGGTGCCGAAGCCGATGCGCACGCCCGCGCGCACCGCTTTCTCGAAGCCCAGGCGCTGGATGTCGGTAGTCTCGCGGTTCTTGCGCAGGATTTCCTCGGACCAGCCGTCCTGCGCACCGACCTCCTCGGTGTAGTCGCCGTTATAGATGTCCGCGACCAGCCAGGTGCCGTGCCTGACCATCAGCGCGATGCCTTCGTCATCGAGGAACGAGGCGTGCTCGATCGTCCGCACGCCGGCGCGCACCGCATTCTTGATGCCTTCGGCGCCATGCGCATGCGCCGCGACGAAAGTGCCGCCTTTCGCCGCTTCCTCGACCGCCGCGCGGATCTCGGCCTCGGTGTATTCGGGCTCCGAAGGCGTCGTGCCGGAAGCGAACACCGCGCCGGTCGCGATGAGCTTGATGAAGTCGGCGCCGCCCGCGAGCAGTTCGCGCACGCGCCGCCTGACCGCGGCCTCGTCGTCCGCGACGCCCCGGCGCATCTCGTCGGGCACCGTGACGCCCTCCGGCAGTCCGGTGACCTCACCGCCGCCGTCCGTGACCGTCAGGTAGGCGCCGGCGACGTACATGCGCGGACCCTCGACCAGTCCGGCATTGATGGCATTCCGCAGTGCGACGTCCACGAGCGCGCGATACGAGCCGACGTCGCGAACCGTGGTGAATCCGGCGGCGAGTGTCGTCCGCGCGTGCGCCGCGCCGACCAGCGCATCGCGCGCGGCGGAGCTCGACAACGGCGCCGCGACGTCGGCCGAGCTGATGTCGCCGACCAGATGCGTATGCAGGTCGATCAGGCCGGGTATCACCGTATAGGCCGACCAGTCGATGAGTCGGGCACCGCCGCGCGAGCCGGCGCGCCACGGAGAGATCGACACGATGCGGCCGTCGTCGATGCGGATGGCCTGGTCGTTGATATAACGCCCCTGCTCGACGTCGAGCATGCGGCCGGCGCGCACGACGAACATTTCGGCGGACGCCGCCTGGGCGAACGCCGCAAGCGCGCACGCCGCGGCCGTTGCCAGCCGCCATCGATGAGTCTTCATGCACGAGCCCCCCGTTCCGTGGTGCCGCCATCATAGGCCGGCGAGCGGGCCACTGGCATCCTGGGTTAGCATTCCGCCATGCGTATCACACTGATGTTGCTGATGATCCTGGCGGCCGCCGGCGCGATGGCCGAACCCCGGGCCCGTGACCTCGGCGTGCCGTTCGACGGTGAGCCCGGCCCGCTCAATGCCATCACGGATATCGCCGGCATCACCGTCGGCCACGCCACGGTGATCGAGGATTTCGCCAATGGCCACAAGGCACGCACCGGCGTCACCGCGATCCTGCCGCGCGGCCGCGCCGATATCCGCACGCCGGTGTTCGGCGGCTGGTTCTCGCTGAATGGCAACGGCGAGATGACCGGAACGACCTGGCTGGAGGAATCCGGATTGCTGGACGGCCCGGTCATGATCACCAACACGCACAGCGTCGGAGTGGTGCGCGATGCCGTAATTGCCTGGCGCGTGCGCCAGGGCGGCGCCGACGCCAGCGGCTACTGGTGGTCGTTGCCGGTGGTCGCCGAGACCTGGGACGGTCACCTGAACGAAGCCAACGGGTTCCATGTGAAGGCCGAACATGCCGGCGCCGCGCTCGACTCGGCTGCCGCAGGCCCGGTGACCGAGGGCAACGTCGGCGGCGGCACCGGCATGATCTGCCACGAATTCAAGTGCGGCATCGGCACGTCGTCACGCCGCGTCGCGATCGACGGGCGCACGCTGACCGTCGGTGTGCTGGTGCAGGCGAATTACGGCCTGCGCGAATCGCTCCGGATCGCGGGCGTACCCGTCGGCCAGCATTTGCGCGAGCATCGTGCATACCAGGACCAGCTGGGCGAGACCGGCTCGATCATCATTGTCGTCGCGACCGATGCGCCGCTGCTGCCGCACCAGCTGAAGCGCATGGCGCGCCGCGCCACCCTTGGTCTCGGGCGGATGGGCTCTTACGCGGGCGACGGCTCAGGCGACATCTTCATCGCGTTCTCGACCGCGAACAAAGCCGTCCACGGCGGCGCCCCGTTCGTCAACGCCGAGTACCTCGAGAACGGCCACATGGATCCGCTGTTCGAAGCGACCGTGCAGGCGACCGAGGAGGCCATCGTCAATGCGCTGGTCGCCGGGCGCGACATGCAGGGCGAGGGCGGGCGCTGGGCAAAAGCAATCCCGCACGAGGAACTGATCGCGGTGCTGAAGCGCTACGGCCGGCTGACAACGCCGAGGTAAAGCCCGTACCAGTCGAGTTGCCGGCGCATGCGGTCCCGCAGGTAGCTCGGGATCGTGACCGGATGCCATTCGCCCGGATAGATAACGAGCTCCGTCGGCACCTCGAGCGAGCGTAGCGCCTGGTACATCTGCTGGCTGCCGAGGCAGGGCACATTGACGTCGAGCTCCTCGCAGTAGAAGAGCGTCGGCGTCTTGATGCGGTCGGCATGGAAAAACGGAAAGCTGACGCGATCGTAAGCCGCGCGGTCGCGCCAGGGCAGGCCGAGCTCCAGTTCGTACTCGAGCGTGTACTGGTCGTAGCCATAAGTTGCGAGCACGTTGGAGACGCCGGCGCCGCTGACCGCCGCCTTGAAGCGCTGGTCGGTCGCGATGACGGCGTTGGTCAGGATGCCGCCATAGCTGCGCCCGCCGACGCCGAGGCGCGCGGGATCGGCGACACCGGTCTTCACGACGTGATCGATCGCCGCGAGGACGTCGGCCGTGTCCTTGTTGCCCCAGTCGGCATAGATCGCATTCGAAAACGCGAAGCCGCGCCCGGAACTGCCGCGCGGATTCGGGCCGACCACCGCATAGCCTGCGGCAGCGTACACCTGCCAGTCGGCCATGAACTCGTGCGCGTACTGCGACACCGGGCCGCCGTGCAGGCGCAGGATCGTCGGAAAGCGCCGCCCGGGCTGGTAGTCGAGCGGTTTCACCAGCAGGCCGTGGATGCGCGTACCGTCGGCGCTCTCGAATTCGATCGGCTCGACCGGCGCGAGGCGCTTGTCGCGCAGGAATTCATTGTGATCGGCGAGGGTGCGCAGCCCGGTCTCCTCGAGCGCGTCGATCTGGTACGGGTGATGATCGTCGCCGCCTTGCACCGCGATGCGGCCGTCGTCGGCGATGTCGAAGCCCGCGTCCACGCGCCGGCTCGGCGTGAGCTGCGTCACGCGTCCGTCCGCGAGATCGATGCGCGACAGGTTGGTGATGCGGCTCTGCTCGACCAGCGCGTACACGGAAACGCCGTCCGCGGAGAAACGCGGCTGCGTGAAATTGCGGTCGATGTCGGCCGGGATGCGCGAGACGCCGGTCTGCACGTCCACGACCGCGAGCTGCCAGGGCTTGTAATAAATGTACTTGTCCTCGCCGCTCACGAGGTAAGCGATCTGCCCCCCGTCCGGGCTCCAGGACATGCGCGATTCCCATGACGGATCGAGATCGGCGCCCTCGAAGCGCGTGACCTGGTGCTCGGCGGCGCCCTCGCGCGCCTCCATCACATAGATGTCCCAGTTGGCATGGCGGTCGGGATCCCCGCCGCGGCGGGTCACGTAGGCGATGCGCGTGCCGTCCGGCGACCAGGCCGGCAGATACTCGTCGTGCGATCCGGGCGTCAGCAGCGTCGCTTCCTTCCTGTCGATGTCGAATACGTACAGATGCTGGCGCCGGTCCGTCAGGATGCCCTTGAAATCCTCCTTGAACCGGTACCGGTCGATGACGATCGGCTTTGGCTTCGGCGGCTTCTCTTCTCCTGCCAACAGCTCGGGATCGCTCGCGATGACCGCCAGTCGCTTGCCGTCCGGCGACCAGGCGAAATCGCTGACGCCACCCGGAAAATCCGTGAGCCTTTGCGGTTCGGATTTCCTCTTGCCATCGGCGGCCGCCCCCGGCAGCAGCCAGACCTGTGTCAGGCGCGCGGGGGCGTCTTCCTTCCCCGGCTGCTCGGCCGCTGCCTTCTTTTCTTCTTTCTTCTCCTTTTGATCGGAGAGGAATGCGATCTGGAGGCCATCCGGGCTGTAAACCGGCTGCGATTCGCTCGCATCGGCCGTCTGCGTCAGCTGTTGGCGCTCGCCGTCCTTCCAGCGCACGCGCCAGAGGTCGGAGCGCGGCTCATCGGCCTCGAAGTTCGGCGCCTCGACCGAATAGACGAGGTATTCGCCATCGGGCGAGAAATCGGGAGCCGAGACGGAAGACAGCCTGACGAGATCCTCGACGCCGAAACGGGTCTCGTCGGCCGCCGAGGTGAAGGCCAGGGCGGCAGGCAGCAGCAGACAGGCAAACCGGGCGATCAGGTGCATGGTCACTTCCTTGTTGGCGCGGCGAGCGCAAGAAACTTGTCGCGGGCGGAACCGAGGTACTCCAGGGTCCGGCCCTCGATGACGCGATCCAGCCACGCGACGAAATAGGCCGCATCGGCCGGTGCCGGCGGCGCTGCCGGCGAATCGATGTAGACGGGATTGGTCGTCGCGTACGGAAACAGGTCGAACACCAGCGGATCCGCCCGGTCATTCCAGGCGCGCAGCACCAGCCATCCGCCTTCCTCGAGCGTGATCTCGCCGCTCGTGTCGTGCCGGCGGCGGTCGCCTTCCAGCTTGAACGTGCGGATGACCGTGCCGTTGTGCACCAGTTCGAGATGGTCGATCGCGACCGGTGAGCGCATCGCGATCCGGAATGGCAGCCGGCCCGACAGCCGCGAGATTGACGCGCCCGGACGGACGCTCCCGATCTCGAAGCCGAGGAGTGGTGCATTGCTGACGAAACCGCGGCCCGCCTTCAGGGCGGCATGCAGCGACTCCGGTGAGCGACCGCCGGAAGCATCGAGGAAAATCCGGTTGAGGCCGACCGGACCGCGCAGCGATGCGTAGTTCGCCATCGCATCGGTGCCGGCGCCCGCGGCGACGCGGAAACCGAGATTGAGCAGCCGGTACCAGATGTCCGCCGTGACGCGGTGATCCGCGAAGCCGACGACCTCGAGGTAATCGACCTTGCCGTGTGCGACATCGGCAGGGAGCTGATAGGAGAGCGACTTTTCCTTCGGCGGATCGATTGGAAAATCGGCGATGTGCACGTAACCGACCAGCGCCCCCTGCGCATGCGCGAGGTCGGCGATCTCGCCATTGTGCGGCCAGGGGCTCGCGAGCGCCGAACCGCGGGCCGCGGCGAAATCCGGCAGCAGCAGATTCTCCGACAGGTGCAGCAGCCCGAGGTGTCCCCAGAAGCCCGTGTGATATTCCTGGGCGTGCATCAGCACGCGGTCGGTGCCCGCGGGATCCGCCTTTGCGCTGAACCGGAAGGCTTCGGGAATCCGCTCTTCCTTGTTCACGATCAGGTTGTAGACGACGTCCAGGTCTTCGGCACGCGCCTGTTCGAGCAGGCGTTCCGGCGTATTGCGGTAATGCCCGCCGTAATTCATGTGGACGTGCAGGTCGGCGCTGAGAAAGCGGCCGAATTCGATCGGCAGGTCATTGTCCGCGAGCCGGATCGGCAATGCCACGACCGCCGACGGGCCGAGTTCGACGTCTCCCTGCCAGGGCATGCGACGGAAGCCGCTCTGGGCGCGGACCGTGGCCTTTCCGGCCGGCAATTCGACGCGGCACGGCGAGTTGCAATGAAAGTAGTGTGGTTCGCTCGGGAACCGCTCGCGGTCGTAGCCATCGTCGGCGTGCATCCAGGCATCGCGCGGCGCGTACCAGCGCCGGTCGCCCGCCAGCACGGAAACCCGCGCCGGAATGGGCCGGCCGGCCGGCCCGATCACCGAAATCACGGCGGTCGCGGCAGGCCGGAGCGTGCGGCGCTCGAGTGCGACGATTTCCCGGCGCTTGCCGCCGAAGAAATCCTGCACCCACAGCGAGGTATTGCCGCCTTCGTTGCTGATGTAGGCGATGCGCGCGCCATCCGGCGACCAGCGGGCATTGCGCCGGTCGAAATCGCCGAAAGTCAGCGGCAACGGCGCGTCCTCGCCGGTCGTGGTCAGCCAGAGCTGGTGCCAGTCGCGGCCGTGATAGCTCGAGAAAAGGATGCGCTTGCCGTCCGGCCCCACTTCCGGCCGCGCTGCCCACGACGTCTCTTCGCGGTGCCGGGTCGTACATTCGGACTGGTCGGGCGGCCCCGCGACCGCGATGGAACAGATCGTGCCGCTGCCCCAGGCGATCTCCGGGTTGCCGACGTAGTACACGCGGTCGCCGTCCGGCGACCAGGAGGGATTGATCGTGTGGTCGTGCGCGGAATAGTAGTAGCGGTCGATCGCACTCTGGCGCGGCGCGACCAGGAAGCGTTCGTTCGCGAGACCCGCGCCGCCGATGTCCGCGATCATCAGGTTGAAATGCCCGGTACCGGCGCTCGATACCCAGACCAGCCGCCGGCCATCCGGCGACAGCCGCGGCTCGAGGTTGACGCCGCCATTCGAGGTCAATGCCTGCTCGCGCTGGCCTGCGAGATCCAGGCGCACGAGTTCGATCGCACCTCCGTCGTAACGGCTGAACACCATGCTGTCGCCGTCCGGAGCGACGTCGGGCTGGTAATCGTATGCGCCGTCCGCGTGTGTCAGCTGCGTCGCTTCGCCGCTGCCGATCCGCTGCCGCCACAGCGAACCCGCCATGCTGTAGACGAGCTCGCCGCCGTCAGGCATGAAGGCCGCGGACGATGGCCCGGTCGTCAGCTGCGGAAGGTACAGCTCACGCCAGTAATAAGTGTGCGGCAGCGTCACCTGCTTCAGCACCGGCTCGCGGTCGGCGAGCGCGGATGGCGCCGCCAGCAGCGGCAACAGGAGCAGTGCGCGCAGGGCGCGCTTCATGCCGCGCTTGCCAGCGCCTGGTCGAGGCTCGGTCGCAGGTAAGTCATCGCCTGGTCCACTTCCGCCTCCGTCACGCAGAGTGGCGGCATGAAGCGCAGCGTCGAGACGCCGCAGGACAGCAGCAGCAGCCCGTTGTGATAAGCGGTATGCAGGATACGATCGACCAGCGCGCGCGCCGGTGTCCCGTCCGGCTCGATCAGCTCCATGCCGATCATGAGGCCCTGTCCGCGCAGGTCGCCGATGCAGGGATAGTCCGGGCGCAGCTCGCCGAGCCGCTTCATGAAATGCGCGCCGACCTTCGCCGCATTCTGCACATACTGCTCGCGCACCAGGTCGATGGTCGCATTGGCTGCCGCGCAGCAGACCGGGTTGCCGCCGAAGGTGTTGCCGTGCGCGCCTTTCTTCCATTTCCGCATGATGCTCTGCTTCGCGACGACCGCGCCGATCGGCATGCCGGAGCCGAGTCCCTTGGCCAGCGTCATGATGTCTGGCAGGACGCCCGAATGCTGGCTGGCGAACATCCGGCCGGTGCGGCCGATGCCGGACTGCACTTCGTCGAACACCAGCAGGATGCCGTGCTCGTCGCAGAGCTGCCGCAGCCCCGCCAGGAAACCGCCCGGCGGTACGAGATAGCCGCCTTCGCCCTGCAGCGGCTCGATCACGATGGCGGCGACCTCCTGCGGCGGCACATTGCGCTCGAACAGCATGCGGATGTAATCGAGCACCGCGCGGCCCTGATCGGCTCCGGCGAACAGCGGACGATAGGTGTTCGGATAAGGAACGTGCGTGACGCCCGGCATGGTCGGCGCGAAGCCCGCCTGCTGCGTGACCTTGCTGGAGGTCAGAGACAGCGAGCCCATCGTGCGGCCGTGGAAACTGCCGAGGAAGGCGATGATGCGCTGACGGCCGGTCACGTAGCGCGCGAGTTTGAGCGCGCCCTCGACCGATTCGGTGCCGGACTGGCAGAAGAAGCACATGCCGGGCTCGCCGAGCGGCACGATCGCGGACAGGCGTTCCGCGAGCGCCGTCATTTCCTCGTGCCAGTAATCGCTCGAGATGTGCAGGAATTTCGCGGCCGCGTCCTGCACGGCCTGCACCACCCGTGGATGCGCATGGCCGGTCGCGCAGACCGCGATGCCGGCCGCGAAATCGAGGAAGCGGTTGCCGTCCACGTCCCAGGCCTCGGTGCCGCGGCCATGCGAGATCACGAACGGGTAGTCGCGCGGGTACGAGGGCGAAGCGACCTTCGAGTCGCGGTCTATCATCGCGCGCGATTTCGGTCCCGGCAGCTCGGTGACGAGATGGGGGTTCCTGGCGGGTTTTCCGGCGCGTTCTGGGAGCGTCATGGCAGCCTCACGGGTTCACGATGCGCGGCGGCCGTCCGGGCCTCGAGCGCGCGCAGTGCCGCTAGCTCGGACACCGTCGGTGCCGCATGGGTTTCAATTTCCGGGGTCAGCGCCAGCGGCCAGCCGACGGCCGCCTGTGCTTGCGCGACCGGAATACCGGGATAGAGTACGGAAAGCGCGAGTTCCCCGCTCGCGGGCAGCGGTTTCAGGATGCCGACGTCGGTTACGACAATAACGGGCCCGGCGCCCATTGCCCCGCTTGCCGCGCGCCCTGGAAAATATCCGCCACTGGTCTGGAAGTCGATCTTCTTCACGAAACTGCGCGGCGTCGCTTTCATCACGATGAAAACTTCGCGTGCGTGCGCGGCGATCTCCGTCGCGCCGCCCGAGCCCGGCAGCCGCGTGCGCGGCCGGTCGTACGGTCCGATCACCGTGCTGTTGAGATTGGCTTGGCGGTCAATCTGCGCCGCGCCGAGGAAACCGACGTCGATGCGCCCGGCCTGCAGGTAGTCGCTGAAGATATCCGGCAGCGGCACGACGCAGATGGCGGTCTCCGCAAGCTCGCCGTCGCCGATCGAGAGCGGCAGCACGGTCGGGCGCGTGCCGATCGTGCCCGACTCGTATATCAGCACGAGGCCCGGCGCATGCGTGAGGCGCGCGAGATTGCAGGCGGCGCTCGGCAGTCCGATGCCGACGAAACACACCTGCCCGTCGCGCAGCAACCGGGCTGCGGCCACCGTCATCATCTCGTCGCGCGTATATTCGCTCACGCGCTTCTCCCGCAAGTACGGCTTTGACGTGCCCGACCGCCATCTCGTGTCGCGCGCGCGCGGCCTGCCGGGGACCCTCGCTCGCTCACCGGAGAAGAATCGGAAAATTCGCTCGCTCGGGGACCCGTCCGGCCGGCGCGCGCGACCTGCCGCAGCGTCCCGCGCGCGTGCGAGCCATTGCGGGACCCCCGAGTGAGCGAGGGGAGTCCCGCCGGCGAAGCATGCGCGCGGGCAGCGATTCGACGCCTCACGCAGCCTTCCGGAGGCTCGCGAGAAAAGCGCGGTGGTCGGGTGTTCCGCGGATGTGGCGGTCGATCCAGGCGGTGAACTGCGAGCGGTCGCGGGAGATCGCGTCCCAGCGCAGGTAGAAGTCGTTGTCGCGGGCATAACGGCCGTGCGCATAGGAAGGCCACGCACCGCCGGGAACGTGGGAAATGGCGGTTACGGTGAAGTGCGGCAGCACGATGCCGTTCATCGCCGGCGGCAGCTCGTCCACGATCTCCTCGACCGTGACGAGCAGCTTTGCCGCCGCGAGCCCGGCTTCGCGCGCGGCGCCGATGATGCCCTCGATCGCGACATTGCCGCGGCGGTCGGCGCGCTGGGCGTGCAGGATCGTGACGTCCGGATTGAGCGCCGGCACGGTCGCGAGCGTTTCTCCGGTGTAGGGGCAGGTGACCTTGCCGATCCGCGGATTCTGCTGGACGAGATCCGTGCCGATATAGCCGCGCAGCAGGCCGAACGGCAGGCGCGCGGCGCCCGCGCGGTAGGCTGCCGCCATGCCCGCGTGGCTGTGCTCGTCGAGTTCCAGCGCGCGCGGCCACCGGTTCTCGACCGCGTCGCGCAGCCGGTGCAGCGAGCCGACGCCCGGGTTGCCGCCCCAGGAGAACGTCAGCCGGCGGGCGGCGCCGGCGCCGATCAGCTGGTCGTACACGAGATCGGGCGTCATGCGCGCGAGATGCAGATCGCTCCGTCCCTGCCGGATCAGCTCGTGACCGGCGGCGAACGGGATCAGGTGCGTAAAGCCTTCGAGCGCGACGCAGGCGCCGTCCGCCACATGCGCCGCGATCGCATCCTTCAGGGGAAGGATGTCGGCCATTCACTCCACCACGGTGCGCGACTGCTCGCGCAGGTACAGCGGCAGGTAATAGAAGGAGGCGATCGCCTTGCCGGAGGAACCGGAGCCCTTCCAGCCGCCGAATGGCTGGTAACCGGGCCAGGCGCCGGTGGTCGCGCCCTGGCCGCGGTTCGCATAGGTGACGCCGGCCTGGATGCCGTCCTGGAACCAGCGCACCTCATCCGGCGATCCATAAAAGCCGGCGGTGAGCCCCATGTCGGTGTCGTTGGCGAGGCGCATCGCGTTCGCGCGGTCGCGATAGCGTTGCGCCATCAGGATCGGCAGGAACATCTCGTGTTTCCACAGCGTTAGGTCCGCGGGCGCTTCCGCGAGCACGGGCTCGACGTAAAAGCCGCGTGCCAATACGCCATCGGTCAGCTGCTTCCCGCCGCGGCGCAGCGTTGCATTGCCGCCCCGGAGGTCGGCGACATGGCGTGCGTAGCTTGCGTAGGCGCGCTGATTGACGACGGGGCCGAGCGCAGTCGTGCGCAGCGCCGGATCGCCGATCCGGATCGCGTCGATCTGATCGTCCACGCGGGCCAGCAGGTCATCGGCCACTTGCTCGTGCACGTACAGCCGCGACAGCGCCGAGCATTTCTGTCCGCCCATGCCGAATGCGGAGCGTGCGATGCCGGCGGCGGCGCGGTCGAGATCCGCATTCTCCGTCACGATGCAGGGATTCTTGCCGCCCATCTCGGTGATGCAGGGCCGCGGATACGCCCCTCCCGCCATCGCGGCCATGATCGCGCGCCCCACCGCGACGGAACCGGTGAAGGTCATGCCCGCCGTGCGCGGATCGCGCACGAGCTGCTCGCCGACCGCGGAACCCGCGCCCGACACGTAATTGAAGACGCCCGGCGGGAGGCCGGCGTCACGGATGCAGTCCGCGAGCAGCCGGCCGGCCCAGGGCGTGTCGGACGCGCATTTGACGACGACGGTGTTGCCGGTCACGAGCGCGGCGGCGACCGGCCCGCCGGCGAGCGCGATCGGGAAATTGAACGGCGCAATGACGCACCAGACGCCATAGGGCCGCATGACGCTGCGGTTCTGCGACGTGAAACCCGTGAGCGGATCGTTCGGCAGTTCGAATTCGTAGCCGTTGTGTGATTCAAAGTCGTCGGCGTACACGCGGAAGAAATCGACGGTCTCCTGCGCCTCGCCGAGCGCCTCCATGCGGTTCTTGCCGACCTCGAGCACGAGCGCGGCCGCGATCTCGTAGACGCGCCCCTCCATGACGTCCGCGACCTGGCGCATCAGGCGCACGCGCTCCGTCACCGGCGTCGCGCTCCAGGACGGAAACGCACGAGCAGCGGCGGCGAGCGCCGCATCCACCTCGGCCTCGTTCGCAAGGGGAAAACGGCCGAGCTTCAGCTCCGTGTCAATGGGGCTCGCCCGTTCCTCCGTCGCCGCCGCCGGGCGGTCCTTGCCGTCGATGAACATCGGGTGGGTGGCGCCCAGGCGTCCGCGCACGGCAGCGATGGCTTTCTCGAAGCGCTCGTGCAGCTCCTCCGGCGGACTGAACATGGTCGCGTAAGTCAGTCGAAAACTCATGACGGGCGCTCCGGTGGGACGGAAGGAAAATGGCGGGCGAACAGCCGGTCGAGCAGCGCGAGCGCCGCGTCGAGATCGGCCTCTTCGATCACGAGCGGCGGCGCCAGGATCAGCAGGTTGCCCCGCGATCCGAATGAAACGCCCTGGTCGCGGGCGGCGGCCAGCAAGGCCTTCATGGCGTCGGTCTGCTGAGGCCACGGCGCGATCGGTGTGCGGCTCTGGCGGTCGGCGACGAGCTCGACGACGGCGAACAGGCCGCGGCCCCCGCGCACGTCGCCGATCACGGCGTGACGTGTCGCGAGGCGCTGCAGACCGGCGAACAAGCGCGCGCCGAGTTCGCGCGATCGTTCAATCAGGTTTTCGTCGCGGTAGGCGTCGATCGCCGCGATGCCCGCCGCGCAGGACAGGGGATGCCCGCAATAGCTCAGGCCGGAGTAGAACATCTCGCGTTCGATGCGTCGTGCGATCTCTCCGCTCATCACGACGGCGCCGAGCGGCAGGGCGGCGCCGGTCAGTCCTTTCGCGAGCGTCATCAGGTCCGGACGGCCGGCTTCGCCGTGACGCTGCCAGGCAAACCATTCGCCGCAGCGCCCGAAGCCGCTCATGACTTCGTCGGCGATCAGGTACACGCCCTGGTCGCGCGTAGCGCCCCGAAGCAGCGGCCAGAAATCATCCGGCGGCACGATACCGTTGCTGCCGGCATCGGTTTCCATCAGCACGGCCGCGACGCGTCCGGGACCTTCCTGCGCGATGCAGTCCGTCACGGCAGCGACCGCGCGGCGCGCGCATTCAGCGGGCGTCGTGCTGCCGAAGGGGCAGCGGTATGCGTAGGGCGGCGGCACATGCCGCACGCCCCAGGCGTCGGCGTCGACCTGGTGCGCGGTGCGGGCGTCGCCCGAGAGCGCCATGTCCATGTAGCTCGCGCCGTGATACGAACGGTCGCGCGTCACCACGAGTCCGCGCGGCTTGCGCGATGCCTGGCGTGCGATGCGCACCGCGTTCTCGTTCGCGTCGGCGCCGCCCAGCGTGAAAAACACGAGACCGCCCACGTAGCCGGACAGTTCCAGCAGCCGCTCCGCCAGAGCCTGGCGCGGCTCGGCGCCCCAGGCGCTGGTCACGAAACAGAGCCGGTCGGCCTGCGCCTTGATGGCCGCGACCAGGCGCGGATGCTGATGACCGAGATTGCTGCATTCGACCAGACTCGACATGTCGAGCAGCTCGCGGCCGCCCTCGAGCAGCAGCCGGGCGCCGCGGCCGCCCATCACGCGTGGGGCATCCCAGTCGGCAGGCACACACCAGCTGTGCAGCACGAAATTCCGTTCGGAGGTCATGCGCGCATTGTGGCAAATTCACGGTGTCGGAGGCGACTGACGAAGCGCGATCGATATGTCGCGGGCAGTCATCGAGCACGGCGACAATTCAGCCTTCATAACGATGGGCGAGAAGTACATTGCCGAGCTCGGGGGCTGAAGAAGGTGCGCCACAGGGATCCGTCAGCGGCCTGTTAGGCACGTCCTACATGCCCTGTCGCACAATGCCGATAACCGCCTGTCGGTGTCCTACGTATGTTTGACGATCCCGAACCGAGAGGACACCGAAATGCCACACGAAAACATGCAAATCTGCATTGAGGTCTGCAACGACTGCGCCGTCGCCTGCGAGCACTGCGCGTCGGCCTGTCTGGGCGAGGCCGACGTCACGCCGCTCGCCCGTTGTATCGCCCTCAACATCGACTGTGCAGAGATCTGCCGCACCGCCGCGGCCTTGATGTCCCGCGACAGCGACCTGTCCAGCGAGTTCTGCGAGCTCTGCGCGCGAATCTGCGTCACCTGCGCGGAGGAGTGCGAGCGCCACGACATGGATCATTGCCGCGAGTGCGCCGAAGCCTGTCGCCGCTGCGCCGAAGAGTGCCGCAAGATGGCGAAGGCCCGGCCCGCGGCGCACTAGACGATCGTGCGCCGTAGTGGCCGGACGGGTCCGCGTCATGGTGGAGGAGTCGCAAGCGGTTGCAGACTGCGTCGCCTGAGCAGGCGGTATGCAACCGGAATGACGAACAGTGAAAGGAGCGGTGCCGTGATCATCCCTCCGATCATCGGCGCGGCAATGCGTTGCATCAATTCAGACCCGGCTCCGTGGCTCCACAAGATCGGCAGAAGGCCGGCGATGATGACGGAAACCGTCATCGCCTTCGGCCGGATGCGCAGCACCGAGCCCTCGCGGATGGCCTCGTCGAGAAGCGCCAGGGTCGGCGCTTCGCCGGCCGCAAGCCGGCCTTCCCAGGCATGCTTCAGGTAGATCAGCATTACCACGCCGAACTCGGCGGCGACACCCGCGAGCGCGATGAATCCGACGGCGGACGCAATCGACACGTCGTGCCCCAGCAGCCAGATTAGCCAGAATCCGCCGATAATGGAGAACGGCAGCGTCGCCATGATGAGAAGCGCCTCGTCGATCCGGCGGAAAGTCAGATACAGGAGCACGAATATTACGAGCAGCGTAAAGGGCACGACGATCCGAAGCTTCGCCTGCGCGCGCTGGAGATACTCGAACTGGCCCGACCACGCAACCGAGTATCCGGCGGGCAGCTCGACCTCGCGATCGACGCGTGCGCGCATCTCCTCAACCGCCGATTGCAGGTCGCGCCCACGCAGGTCCACATAGATCCAGCCTGAAAGGCGGGAGTTCTCGCTGCGAAGCATGGGCGGCCCATCCCTGACGCGCAGCCGTGCCACCGTGCCGAGTGTAATTTGCGCTCCCTGTCCGGTCACGATCGGCAGCTGGCGGAGATCCGAAAGCGAATCGCGAAGCTCCCGCGGATAACGCACGTTGATCGGAAAGCGCTGCAGCCCCTCAACGGTCTCCGCAATGGTCTCGCCGCCAATGGCGGCCGTGATCACGCTCTGGACCTCCGCGATGTTCAAGCCATAGCGGGCCGCGGCGTCCCGGTCGATGTCCAGCTCGATGTAGCGGCCGCCGGTCAGGCGCTCGGCGATCGCCGAGGTCACGCCGGGTACCCCGCGCACGACGCGCTCGATCTGCTTCGCGATCCGGTCGATTACCGTCGGATCGGTTCCCGCGATCTTGACGCCGACCGGACTCTTGATGCCGGTTGCCAGCATGTCGATGCGGTTCCGGATCGGCGGCACCCAGACGTTGGCGAGGCCTGGAACTTTGAGCCGCTGATCGAGTTCCTCCACGAGCTTTTCGGTCGTCATGCCGGGCCGCCACTGGTCGTGCGGCCTGAAGCGGATGGTCGTTTCCATCATTTCCAGCGGCGCGGGATCGGTCGCAGTTTCAGCGCGGCCCGCCTTTCCGAATACGCGCTCGACTTCCGGCACGGACTTGATCAGACGATCTGTCCGCTGGAGGAGTTGCGCGGCCTTGCCGACCGAAAGGCCGGGCAGCGCCGAAGGCATGTAGAGAATGTCTCCCTCGTCGAGCGGCGGCATGAATTCTCCGCCGAGCCGCAGGATCGGGACGATCGTCAGGACCAGCATCAGAACGCCGGCAGCAATTGTCGTCTTCGGATGTTGCAGCACGCGATCGAGCGCCGGCCGATACGCGCGGACCAGTAACCGATTGACTGGATTCCTTTCCTCGCGCGGAATCCGCCCGCGGATCAGGTAGCCCATCAGCACGGGTACCAGGGTGACTGCGAGACCCGCCGAGGCCGCCATCGCGTAGGTCTTCGTGTACGCGAGCGGCGAAAACAGGCGTCCTTCCTGCGCCTCGAGCGTGAAGATCGGGATGAACGAGAGCGTGATGATGAGCAGGCTGAAGAAAAGCGCCGGCCCCACCTGCACGCTCGCCTGCCCGATGAGCGACCAGTGCTCGGCACCCGACAGCTCCCGGCCGGGATGCTCGTCGTGCCAGCGCTCGATCTGCTTGTGCGCGTTCTCGACCATCACGATCGCCGCATCAACCATCGCCCCGATCGCGATGGCGATGCCGCCGAGCGACATGATGTTGGCGTTGACGCCCTGGTAATGCATGACGATGAACGCCATCAGCACGCCGAGTGGGAGGGAGACGATCGCGACGAATGCCGAACGCAGGTGGAACAGGAACGCGAAGCACACGATGGCGACGACGACGAATTCCTCGGCGAGCTTGCCGGTAAGATTGCGCACCGAGCGCTCGATCAGCTCGGAACGGTCGTAGGTCTCGACGATTTCGACTCCTTTCGGCAGGCCGGGCTTCAGCTCCTCGAGCTTGCGCTTGACGGCCTCGATGGTCGCGAGCGCATTTTTCCCGGAGCGCATCACGATGATGCCGCCGACCACCTCGCCTTCGCCGTCGAGCTCCGCGATGCCGCGACGCAGCTCCGGCCCGATCTGAAGGTGCGCCACATCCGCGAGTTGCACGGGGACGCCCGCGGCGGAGACGCGGAGTGGTATCGTCCGGAAATCGTCGAGGCTTCTGAGATAGCCGGTGGCGCGGACGACGTACTCGGCTTCGCCGAGCTCCAGCACGGAGCCCCCGGCTTCCTGGTTCGCCGCGCGGATCGCCTTGATCACGTCCCGGTGGCTGATGCCGTAGGCGCGCAGCCGATCCGGCATCAGCACGACCTGGTACTGGCGCACCTGGCCGCCGAGGGTTGCGACTTCGGCGACGTCCGGCACGGACTTCAGCTCGTACTTGAGGAACCAGTCCTGGAGCGCGCGCAACTGCGATAAATCGTGGCGACCGCTGCGATCGACGAGGGCGTACTCGTAAATCCAGCCGACCCCGGTGCCGTCCGGCCCCAGCGTCGGCTGAACGCCGCGCGGCAGGCGGCCCTGCGCCTGGTTCAGGTATTCGAGCACGCGCGAGCGGGCCCAGTAGAGATCCGTGCCGTCCGCGAACAGCACGTACACATACGAATCGCCGAAGAAGGAATAGCCGCGCACTGTCTTCGCGCCGGGCACCGACAGCATCGTGGTCGTCAACGGATAAGTCACCTGGTCCTCGACGATGCGAGGCGCCTGGCCGGGATACGGCGTACGGATGATGACCTGCACGTCCGAGAGATCGGGCAGCGCGTCGAGCGGCGTACGCGCTACCGCCCAGGCGCCCCAGGCCGCGACCAGCGCCGTCGCAAGCAGCACGAGAAAGCGGTTTTCGAGCGACCAGCGAATGAGCCGAGCAATCATGGGGTCTTCTCCGACGGCGCCTGCTCCGACTCGAGACGCGTGATCGTTGATTGCATGCTCGCTTCCGAGTCAATCAGGAACTGGCCCGAGAGCACGATGGACTGGCCCTCTCTGAGGCCCGCCAATATGGCCGTCTTGCCATCAGCCTCGGCGCCGACCGTCACGTCGGCGAAGTCGAACCCGCCGCCGTCGCGCGCGACGACCACGACGCTGCGCGCTCCGGTCATGATGACCGCCTCGCTCGGCACGACGAGCTGCGGTTCGCCGGGATCGCCTATGAAGTCGAGCGTGACGAACATCCCCGGCACGAGCTTTTGCCCGGGATTCTCGATCACGATTCGCACCGGCAGCGTCCGGGTTTCCGGATCGACTTCGGGCAGCAGCGACGCGACGCGGCCATGGAACGCCATACCCGGCCATGCCGTCGCTTGCGCCTCGACGCTCGCTCCCCCGATCGTCGCGACCTGGGCCTCCGGAATTTCCGCATTGACCCACACGGTCTCGAGGCCGTTAATGCGAAAGAGCGGCGCGCCTGCCATGAACGCCGCGCCTTCGCGTACGGCAAGCTCGGTGACGACGCCGTTGGCAGGCGCGAACACGGTCGTCGTGGCGTCGGTCTTCCGGGTCTCCTCGATGCGACGGATCATCGCCTCTGGGACGCCGAGCACGACCAGGCGCTCGCGCGCTGCGTCGCGTATCGACTGCGCCCGCCCCGACTCGGCGTCGAGGAGCGCAAGGTATTCGGCCTGGGCCGCGAGCCATTCCGGCGCCTGGATCTCGGCGAGCGGTTGCCCGCGCCGCACGTGTTCGAGCGGCGCCTTGACGTAGAGTCGCGTGACGTAGCCTGCGACCCGCGCCTGAACAACATGGAGCAGATTTTCGTCGAAGGCGACGCCGCCGACGGCGGCAAGTCGCGGGACAAGTACCACCTTCTCGACCTTGCCGAGCCGGATGCCGAGGCTCTGCGCGACGGCCGGATCGACACGCACGGCGGCGCCTTGAGCCGCCTCGTTCGCGTACCTGGGCACGAGTTCCATGTCCATGAAAGGCGACTTACCGGGCTTGTCGAACTTCACGTCCGGCTTCATCGGGTCGTACCAGTAGAGAATGCGGCGCTCGCCATGCTGCGCATCGCTGCCGTCCGCAACGCGTTTCGGGGCGAGCCAGTAGCCGAGCGCGACGCCGCCGGCCAGGACGGCGACCAGGATGGCAATCAGGATTTTCCGGTTCATGGACGTGTTTCCTTCAGGGCCGCAATTGCCGCGGCTCGAGATAGCGGAGGAATGCCCAGGCGCGGCCGCGCGTGTCGGCCAGCAGGGCGCGCTCGACCGCAAGCTCGATTTCATCCTCGAAAGCGTCGAGCGCGAGCTGGAACTCGCCGTGGCCGGCGCGGTAGGCGGCGAGCGCGGCCGCCGCGCGCTCACGCCCGAGCGGCAGGAGCTCGCGGTCGTATCGTTCGAGCCGCACGCCGGCCTGCTCCCATTCGACCAGCATCTTGTGGAGTTCCGCCTCATGTGCGCGCAGCGTCGCGTCGCGGTCGGCTTCGAGCTGCCTGAGCTCCGCGTTCCGCGCAGCGATGACAGGGTCCTGGCGATGTTTCGCAAAGAGCGGCAGGCCGACCGTGAACTGAAGCGAGGCCATGTCGGAGAATTCCGGCCCGCGCTTGCCGTAAGAGACTCCCGCGCTCCAGTCGGGGCGCTTGTTCGCGCGGGCGCGCTCGACATCGGTGCGGGCGGCGGCCAACCGGGACTCGAAGGGCAGAATTGTTCCATGGCGTTCGACGCCCGCGAGCAGCGCGGCCGCGGGCTCCGGCAGCCGATCGAAAGCGGGCATGGGCGCGAGCGGCCGCTCGGCGTCGGCGCCGATCCAGCGCGCGAGCTCGATGCGCGCATGATGCGCCTCGGTCTCCATCTCGACGATGCGGTTGTCGAGCCGGACGACCGCCATCTCGGCGGCGAGCGCTTGCGCGGTCGACGCTCGACCGGCTGCGACGCCGGCGCGCGCCGCCGCGGCGCCCAGCTCCACCTCCGGACGCAATGCCCGCAGGTTCTCGACGACCGATTCGAGTGCCGCGCGGCGAATCCAGGCTCTCGCCGTCGCGCGCGCGACATCGAGGCTCGTCTCGGCGAGCTTCGCGCCGGCGAGATCGACTTCTGCCGATGCGCGCTCGCGCTCGAGGCGGCGCTTCGCGCGCGACGGAAACTCCTGCATCAGGCCGACCGTCCGCATGGTCATGAAATCGGCCGTGGTGGACCCGGCGTCCGGCCCGTTGATTGGCAGATTGTCCACGCCGACGGTGAGCGCAGGATCCGGCAGCCGGCCGGCGCTGACGGCGAGCTCCCGCATCGCGGACGCGCCTTCCGCACGCGCGCTCACCTGCGGCGCGATGCCGAGCGCCCGCTCCACGGCCTCGTCAAACGGTAACGGCGACTGATTGGCGGCCCCGGCCAGCCGACTGGTGACGAGCAATATGAAAAAAAGTTGCCAACGCATGTGATCGCTCCCGGAATTCGAACGGCGTCGTCGAATGGCCGCAACGCGCACGCAGGTGGGTACGACCGATCGAGGACAAACTGGAAACCGGCGCGAGGCCGGACCCGCGGGAGCGGGATCTAGAGCCGGAGACGACTCGTGCGGAGGTAAACAGGCACCGCGTCGCGGATGGAGGCGGCGGCAAGAATGAATGGGTGCGCGTATTGCGCCGCAGCCTCAGCCTCGGCGGCTGCCGCGGCAATGAGGGTCAGCGCATCGGGAGAGTCGTACTGCGACGGTTCGCCCGCATCGACTCGAACGGCGCTCTGCGGTGCCGCGGCCGACTGCGAAGGCGCAGCCACGCAGCAGGCGGTTACGATTTCAGCGGATGACGGGCCGGTTCTGTCTTCCGGGCACGGCATCGACGAGCCTTCCGGGCAGCAGTCGACTTGGAGCGCCGCAGCCGCGCAGCTCCACGCCGGCGCGGCACTTGCGAGAAGCACGAGCCAGACGACGATGACTGGGATTGGTCGGCGTGATGCCAATGCGCTCTCCCGCGCAGGGTCCCGGGAATGCTTGGACAGCGGTCAGGGTCCGCCATTCCCTGCCGGGAAGTCAAATTCATCGCGCGCCAGGCGGGCAGGCTGTGCGCTGGTTCACAATCGGGCCCATGAGAAACACCCGCCTGGTGCCGGCGTGACCCCCGAGGATGCTACGCAAATGGCTCGCGCTCACGGTCAGCGTGCAGGCGATCCTGTGGATGGTGAGCGGATCTTGCCGCCCTCTCATCTCAATGCGAACAGGTCAGCGCGGGATCGCGGTTGAATCTGGTCGATACCTGGTGACCAATGGGGAGGCCTACTTCAAAGTCCGAGTTGGTGGAAAAACCGACCAACGTGAATCCCCTTAACGCTCGACTCCCGAGCGGTCCGCGACAATGAGAGGAGTACAAGTGGGTTACAACATCATGATGCGCAATCGTCGAGCATAGGGAATGTGGTCCCGATAAGCGCTCTAGCGGTCAGTCGAGTAGGGAGTTCGCCACGACCAATTCGCCAGTCACATGATCGATATGATGCTGGGTCGCAGGTTTCTCCCGCACCTTCAGCAAGATTTGGTTCCATGCGGCCAAATCGCCAACCGCGACATGTGCGCTCAGCAGCGGAACTCCAGTGGTTACAGACCAGATGTGGAGATCGTGTACCGCAGCGACACCCGAGACGGCGAACAGAGTTCGTTTCACCGCTTCCGGATCTATGCCCTCAGGGGTTCCTTCCAGCAGAACGTGTGACGCTGATTTAAGAAGCTGCCAGCCCCGAGGAAGAACCCACAAAGCGATCAGGATTGCTACCGCTGGATCTATCCAGGTTCGTTCGGTGAGCCAGATCATCACTGCGCCCACGAGGACTGCGACTGATCCCAGAAAGTCCGCCCAGACTTCGAGATAAGCGCCGCGGACGTTCAGGCTTTCGTCGCGTGCTCCCCGCAGTAGCAGCATCGCGACTGCATTCACGACGAGTCCCAGACCCGCGACAACAAGCATGCCGTTTGCCGAGCTTGATCGCCAGTAGGGCAATTCCGAGTGCCGCCACATCCGTTGCCATGTGCCCCGCATCCGAAAGCAGCGCGAGGCTGCCAGTGAGCAGGCTCGCCACTACCTCGACCGCCAGGAAAGTGGCGGTCAGCACGAGGGCTATCCACAGGCGCCGTTCGCTCGTCAGCGAATCGCCGTGCGAGTGTGCGTGTCCAGCACTCATTTCGGCTAACTTCGCCCTGCTGGCGTTATCAGGTCCTGGAGCTCCCGCGGAATGGGCAGCTTCTTAAACGCACCGATGTTCGTCCCGCCGGTGTTGCCCTCCGGCACCCACAGCCAGGTGAAGAATGCGGCTCCGAAGAGCCGCCCGATCTGTGCGATGACGTCCTGCATGCCGCCGTAACGTCGCGCGTAACTGAGCATCGCCCAATGGGCGCGCACGTGTGACCGGGTATGTCGCTGGCCGAGCACGTGCGCGCGCTCAAGATGCGTGAAGGCATGGAGGGCGTCGCCCGCCGCCAGTTTGCGACCGGCCTCGCCGAACTCCGACCCGATGGCTTCAGCCAGCGCGTGATGCAGTTTCACGCTTCGCCTCGCGCCGGTAGGCCCACCGGTACAGTACTGGCAGGACCACGAGCGTCAGGACCGTGGCCGAGATGATGCCACCGATCACCACGGTCGCGAGCGGACGCTGCACTTCCGCACCGGTGCCGGTGTTGAGCGCCATCGGCAGGAAGCCGAGGCTCGCCACCAGCGCGATCATGAGAATCGGCCGCAGGCGCAGCAGCGCGCCCTGCGCGATCGCGCGGTCAACCGCCATGCCCTCGGCGCGCAAGCCCCGGATCGCGGAGATCATCACGACGCCCGTCAGCACCGCAACTCCGGAAAGCGTGATGAACCCGATCCCCGCGGAGATCGAGAGCGGAATGTCCCGAAGCCACAGCGTCATGATCCCACCGGTCAGCGCAAGCGGCACGCCGGAGAACACGAGCGCCGCGTCCCGCGCCGAGCCGAAGGTCATGAAGAGCAGTCCATAGATCATCAGGAGTGCCATCGGCACCAGGAGCTGAAGTCGCGCGGTCGCCGACTGAAGCTGCTCGAATGTGCCGCCATAATCGAGCCAGTAGCCCGGAGGCAGCGTCACCTGCGCGTCGATCGCCCGCTGGACGTCCTCGACGAAGGAACCGAGGTCGCGCCCGCGAGTATTGGCCGTGACGACGACTCGTCGCTTGCCGCTCTCGCGGTTCACCTGGTTGACGCCCGGCGCGATCTCGAGCTTCGCGACCTCCCCGAGAGGGACCCAGGTACGGCCATGCGCAGCCTGCGTCATGAGCGGATCGAAGCTCGCGGCGAGCGACTCGTCGCCGTGATCTTCAAGTTCGGGCAGGGGCACCGGCAACCGGTACAGGGCGTCGAGATCGGTGCGTAGGGGCTCCGGCAGCCGTACGATGATGTCGAAACGCCGGTCGCCTTCGATCACGTGACCGGCTTCCTCGCCGCCGATCGCGATGCGGATCACCGACTGGACGTCGGCCATGCTGAGTCCATAGCGGGCGAGGGTGGCACGGTCGATGATTGCCGACAGCACCGGCAGCCCCGTCGCCTGCTCGAGCTTCAGGTCCGCCACGCCCGGCACGCCGCGGATCGCCTTCTCCACCTGCGAACCGATCTCGACCAGCGTGTCGAAGTCGTCGCCGAATACTTTGACCGCAAGCTCCGACCGCACGCCCGAGATCAGCTCGTTGAAGCGCATTTCGATCGGTTGCGTGAACTCGTAATTGTTACCCGGCAGTTCGCTGACGACTTCCTCCAGTGCCGCAAGGAAGTCCGCCTTTGATTGCTGCGGGTCAGGCCAGTCCTCGCGCGGTTTCATCATGATGATCGTGTCCGCGACGTTCGGCGGCATCGGGTCGGTTGCGACCTCGGCGGTGCCGATCCGGGAGAACACGCGCTCGACTTCCGGGAATTGCGCGATGCGCTTCTCGAGCGCGATCTGCATCGTGATTGCCTGCTCGAGGCCGGTACCCGGGATGCGCATCGCAAACATAGCGATGTCGCCCTCATCGAGCGTCGGCACGAACTCCCGGCCCATGCGGCTCGCCAGCAGCGCCGTTCCAATGACCAGCGCGAATGCGACGGCGAGCGTGGCCGGGCCGTTCCTCAGGGCCAATCTCAGCATGGGCTCGTAGCCGCGCCGGGCCGCGGCCATGAGCCGGTTTTCCTTCTCACTCACCGGGCCGCGCACGAACAGCGCGATTGCGGCCGGGACGAAGGTGATCGAAAGGATCAGGGCTCCGAACAGCGCGAGCAGGACGGTGAGGGCCATCGGGTGGAACATCTTCCCCTCGATGCCGGTCAGCGCGAGGATCGGGATGTTGACGACGGCGACGACCACTACGGTCAGGAAGCTCGGGACGAAGACTTCGTGGGTCGCGCGTGAAACGACCGACATCCTCTCGTCCGCATTCAGGACGCGCCCGAGCTGGTGCTGGCGCTCTCCCATACGCCGCAGGCAGTTCTCCGTGATGACGACCGCGCCATCCACGATCAGGCCGAAATCGAGGGCGCCGAGGCTCATCAGATTGCCGCTGATCTGGTTCGAGACCATGCCGGTGACCGTGAACAGCATGGAGAGCGGGATCACAAGTGCCGTCACCAGCGCGGCGCGCAGGTTCCCGAGGAAGACGAACAACACCACGATGACGAGGAGCGCGCCCTCCATGAGGCTCGTGGAGACAGTGCGAATGGTCCGGTCAACGAGTTGCGTGCGATCGTAGACCGGATTCACGGTGATGCCGGGCGGCAGCGAGCCGCGAATCGTTCCGAGCCTGTCGGCAACCCGCTGCGACACCGTGCGACTGTTCTCGCCGATCAGCATGACGGCGGTGCCGAGCACGACCTCCTCGCCATTCTGGGTGGCCGCCCCGGTGCGCAGTTCCTTGCCGATCCCGACCTGGGCGAGGTCGCCGAGCCGGATCGGCACGTTGTCGCGCCGAGCGATCACCACCTGCCGCAGTTCGTCCGCGCTGGTGATCTGGCCGGGCGCGCGTACCAGATACTGCGAGCCGTTCTTCTCGATGTAGCCGGCACCGACGTTGGCGTTGCCGAGTTCGAGCGCCTCCGCGATGTCGCGGAAACTCAGGTCGTAGGCGAGGAGCTTGGCCGGGTTCGGCGTGACGTGGAATTGCTTCTCGTAGCCGCCGAGGCTGTTCACCTCGGTGACGCCCGGCACCTGCAGGAGCTGGGGCCGGATGATCCAGTCCTGCACGGTGCGCAGGTCCGTCGGCGTGACGGGCGTGCCATCGGCATTTTGCGCGCCCGGCTCCGCCTCGACCGTGTAGAGGTAAATCTCGCCGAGACCGGTCGCGATCGGGCCCATCTGCGGCTCGATGTCCGGCGGAAGCTGGCTCTTGACGGCCTGGATTCGTTCGCCGACGAGTTGGCGCGCGAAGTAAATGTCCGTTCCGTCCTCGAATACCACGGTCACCTGCGACAGGCCGTAACGCGACAGCGAGCGGGTGTAACTGAGCTTCGGCAGGCCGCTCATGGCGGTCTCGACCAGGAACGTGATGCGCTGCTCCGCCTCGAGCGGCGTGTATCCGGGCGCTTCGGTATTGACCTGGACCTGGATGTTGGTGATGTCCGGTACCGCGTCGATGGGCAGGCGCTGGTAGTTCCACACGCCGACCGCAGCCATCCCGAACACCAGGAACATAACGACCCAGGCGTGGCGGATCGAGTAGTGGACGATGCGTTCGATGTTCATGGGTAATGCCTGGGCAGGGTCAGTGGTCGTGCTCGGCGCCGGACTTCTCGATGTCCGCCTTGACGAGGTAGCTGTTGGCCGTGACGTAGCGTGCTCCCGCCTCAATGCCGGTCGTGACCTCGACGAAATTCCGGTCGCGACGGCCTGTCGTCACCGGGCGCGCCTCGTAGCGTTCTCCGATCCGCTCGAAGACGACCGTCCTGCCGTCCATGTCCTGCACGGCTTCGACCCGTACGGCGAGCGGCACCTCGTTTTCGCGGACCACCACCTCGCCGGTCACGAACAGGCCCGGCCGCCAGTGGCCGTCCGGGTTCGGCAGCACGACCCGCACGGTCATGCTCTGGCTCGCCGCGGAACCGACAGCTGCCACGTTGTCCACGCGTCCGTCCGCATTCAGGTGGCCGTCCACATCCTTGATCAGCACCGGCTGGCGCAGCGTGATCTTGCCGAGGTCGTGCTGAAAGGAGGCGAGCTCGACCCAGACCGTGGAGAGATCGACGACTGTCACCAGCGGACCCTCGCCGGTGTTGACGCCGACGTTCGCGTCGCGCGTCACGACTACGCCATCCGAGGGAGCGAAGATGCTGTAGCGCTGCAGGCTCTCGTCGGACTCCACAACCACGAGCAAATCGCCCTTGCGCACGCGATCACCGATCTGCCCGCGCACGTCTCGCACGATCCCCGGGTAGCGCGCGCGCAGGCGGAAGACCCGCCGCGGGTCGGGCACGATCGTGCCGTGCAGCGAGATGGTCTCGCGGATGCGGGCGGGGCCGACCTCGCCGGTCTCGATGCCCGACTTCGCGGCGATTTCATCGTGGATCTCGGTCGCGCCAGCGCTTTCCTCGCCTTCGTGCCCGGCTTCGGCATGCTCGTCGGTCGCCACCGGAGCTGGCGCCAGCGATTCTCCGCCGCAGGCGGCAAGCAGGAGTGCGGCGAATAGTGCAATCGTAAAGCGATTCATGGTGTCTGGCCTCAAGGGGTCGAAGTGGTCAGGGGTTGGCTCGTCAGGCGCTCGATCTCGATCAGCAGCAGGTGGAAGTCCGCCGCGACTTCGATTCGCGCCAGCTCGAGATCGAGCAGCTCACGCTGCGCCGCGGCAACTTCCAGGTAGCTGAAACGACCGCGGTCGAAGCCGTCGCGCGTCAGTGCCAGAGCCGCTTGCGCCTGAGGCACGAGCTCCGTGTCGAGCGCGGTCGCGACGGTGCGCGCCTGTTCGAGTTTCTGGTAAAAAGCGAACAGACGCGTGCGCACCTCGAGCAGCGCCGCCTCTCGCTCGTAGGGGAGGAGCCCGAGGCGCGCCTGCGATTCGGCGATCGCGCCGGCGTTGCGGTTCGCGACCGGCAGGGGCACCGAGAACGAGAGCACGAAGGCGTTGTCGCCGGTTTCCTCGAAGCGGCGGACGCCCGCGCCGAGGGTGATGTCCGGCGTCCGGGTCGCCCGGGCGAGCCGGATCTCCGCCTCGCGCAGGCGCTGCTCGCTCAGGAACCGGAGCTGGTCCGGGTTTTGTTCGAGATTTTCAGCCAGAACGTCGAATGCCGCGACCACAGGGAACTGCTGCAGATCGGCGCGCGCGCTGCCGAAGTCGGGTTTGCTTGCGCCCCAGGAGGCGGCAAGTGCGTGGCGGGAACTCTCCAGCCGACGCTCCGCATCGGTCACATCAAGGTCCGCCCGGGCGCGCGCGATGTTGGCTCGGCTTGCTTCCGCGAGCGGCGAGCGCGCCGCTTCCACGCGCTTCTGTACACCCGAGTGAACTTCGGCGGCGAGTTCGCCCGTTCGCTGCGCGAGCGAGAGGCGCTCCTGGTCGGAGACCACCGCCAGGAAGCGACGCGCGACTTCGGCCTGCACGTCGAGACGCCGGATCCCGAGATTCGACTGGAACCTGTCGTACTCACTGGTCGCGAGCGCCGTGCGCGCATCGCGCTTGCCGCCGAGCTCGATGAGCTGGCTGAGCGCGAGCGTCGACTCAAGCGCGTCCGTGCCGGAGAGATCGCCCGAGCCCGCGAAATTCTCGAGTTCGAGCTCGAGTTCCGGGTTCGGCCGGGCACCGGCCTGTCGGCGCCGGCCCTCCAGGGCCTGCAATTCAAACGGGACGCCGCGCAGCGCCGGGTTGTTGGCGGACGCGGCGCGCAGTGCGTCAGCGAGCGTCAGCTCGGCTTGCGCAGAAGCCGGCTCGGTGGCCCAGGCGGCCGCGAATGCGATGAGGCATGCGCCCACGGCGCGGGAAGCGAAGCGAAACATGTTTCGATCCTTGAACGCACGTCAAAGGAAGCCCGGAGCCGGAAGCTCAGAGCGCATTGCGAACGAGGATCAGCGCCGGGGAGGGCGTTCCGGGGAGTCGGTGTGCCAGTTGGCCGGGCGTGCCGTCCGTTCATCCATCGGCAGGGAATTTGCGCTGGCCGCGAGCGCGATCGAGGCCGCAGGTAGGGCGAGAACCATCGATCCGAAGCAGCAACCCGCGGCGTGCAAGTCAGGAACGCTCTGCTGCTTCGGGGTGCCCGGGTCGGCGAGCGACGTCTCGCCACTGTCCGCACAGCCGACCTGAGCATGTTGGTCGTAGGCCTGGGCGAGGCCGGCGACCACGAGCAGGACGCTGAGCAAGAGAATTGACGGACGACACATCGTAGGCACACTAGTGGCCGACCGAAGCGGGAGTCAAGCCGAATCGTGCCCAACCAGCGACACGGCGCTCGGTCCCTGCCGTATTTGGCAAATATCGAGAATCATCCCGGATTCGCACGATTTCGAGTCCCATTGCGCGGGGCGGGGAGCTTGGGCCCGACGCACTTGTCGCGGCAGGTCGTATTTACCGTGGACGAGGATTCTACTGTCGCCCATGATGCGGCACTAATCATGTGCGTCTCCCCGCTATAGGTGGTCGGCTATGCGCTCCGTCTGCGGCCAGGTTGAGCGGCGGGTTGCCGCAGTCGCACTGGTGGCGTCGCTGCTCGCCGCCTGCGGCGAGCGCGCGCCCGAAGGCGCTATGGTGCTGCGGGCGGCGCGCATCTATACGGCGCCCGACCAGCCTCCGATCGACGACGGTGCGGTGCTGATGAAAGACGGCCGCATCCTCGCGGTGGGTCCTGCGCATTCGATCGCGACGCGCGGGGCCGCGGAACTGTCCGCCTGCGACGGCGGCGTAGTGACCGCCGGCTTCCAGAACAGCCACGTGCATTTCACGGAGCCGAAGTTCTCGGAGGCCGGAAACCGCCCGGCCGGGGAACTCGCCGCGGCGCTCGATGCGATGCTGACGCGCTATGGTTTCACGACGGTGCTCGATACCGCGTCCGACGTCGACAACACGGTAGCGCTGCGCGCGCGCATCGAAAGCGGCGAGGTCGCCGGACCCCGCATCCTGACCGCGGGTTGGGCCTTGTTTCCGGGGAATGGCATTCCTTTTTATCTGCGCGACATGCCGGCGGAATTCCTGTCGCGGCTGCCGCAGCCCGAGACGGTCGAAGGAGCGCTCGCCAGTGTCCAGTCGAATCTCGACCGCGGCGCGGACGCGACGAAACTGTTCGTGATGACGCCGCTGCCTGAAGGCCAGGTCGCCTTCATGGAGCCCGACATCGCGCTCGCGGCGGCAGATGAGACGCACCGCCGCGGGCTCCCGGTGATCGCGCACCCGACCGATATCGACGGCGTGAATATCGCGATCGAAGCCGGCGTCGACGTGCTCGTGCACACGACCATCGGCCCTGCTAGGACCCTCTGGGATGCGGCGCTGGTGTCGCAGCTCGTGGAGCAGGACATCGCGGTCATCCCGACGCTCATGTTGTGGCCGTATGAACTGAACCGCGCGAATGTGCCGGCCAACGCTGTGGAACTGGCAACCGGCGATGCCATCGGCCAGCTCCGCAGCTTTTCCGCCGCCGGCGGGCAGGTGCTGTTCGGCACGGATGTCGGCTACATGTCGCACTACGATCCGACCGAAGAGTACCGGTTGATGGCGAGTGCGCTCGATCCGATGCAGATCCTCGCGTCGCTGACGACCGCGCCCGCGGCCCGCTGGAAGGAGAGTGAGCAGCGTGGCCGCGTCGCGGCCGGCCTCGTGGCCGATCTGGTCGTGCTCGAGGCGGATCCCGGCGCCGATGCCGCCCATTTCGCGAAGGTGCGCTGCACCATCCGGGGCGGTCGGCTTATTCACGCGCCCGCGCCGCCCGGCGATTGAGCGAGTTGCAAGTGCGCCCGTTCGGGCGCAGGCTTACTGCATGGCCTCGTCATCGCAGGTCAATCGGACTCTGGGCGCAGTTCTGTCGCTCGCCGTCATCTTGAACGGGGCCACGATTCCGGCCGCAGCGGCCATGTCCGGAATGACCGCCCAGGGCGCCAGCGAGGTTCATGACGACATGCCGCATGCCGCGTCCTGTGGAGAAGGCAACAACGTGCCTGCCGACGACAGTTGCCAGCGGTCGGACTGCGATTGCAGCTGCTTTGTGCCCCACCTCGTCATGGGCGTGTGCGCCGGCGCGCAGTACCCCGCACCCTCGCCAGCCGATCCACCGGCTTTCCGGCAATCACTGCACCTCGCGGGCGCATTCGACGCGCCCTTCCGTCCTCCCGCTGACCGGTAACCATTCGATTGCATATGAACCCCGGGCCCGGTTCGGGCCCGCAGGCTCGCGCGGGAAACGGATCATTCGTCACGCCGGCGGCCCGTCCGCTCGTCGTTGACGCAAGCCGAGGAGTGCTAACGTGCTTCGAGACACTCGGTCAGCCGGCTGTCGGTGCGGCAGCCTGATAGTGGGCCTTGCCCTTTCTTTCGGGATTGCCCTGGCCAATGGATCCGAGGATCCAACAAGAAGCGAATCCCAGCTTGCAGCGCTGGTGGCGGAGGCGCTCGCCAACAATCCCGAGATCGCGGCCGCGCGCGACGAACTCGATGCGGCGCGGCAGCGTGTCCCCGCAGCGGGCGCACTGGATGACCCGATGATGGAATTCGGGGTCATCAATGCCCCGCTCGAGTCTCTCAGCCTGAGACGCGAGGACATGACGATGAAAATGCTGGGGCTGGGGCAGCGACTGCCGTTTCCGGGCAAGCGCGGGCTGCGCCGCGCCGTGGCCGCCGCGGACGCCGAGAGCATCGAGCTAGCCGCCCGGGAAATCGCGAATCGAATTGCGCGCGACGTGCGCGTCGCTTACGAGGAACTTGCCTTCAATGAAGAGGCGCAGAGGATAGTCGTCAGAACGAGGACTGCGCTGGAACAACTCGCCGCGATCGCGCGGTCGCGGTACCAAGTGGGGCGAGCTGAGCAGAGCGACGTGCTCGACGCACACATTGAACTCCAACGGCTGGGTGCCGAACTACTGCGATTTGTGGGCGAGAACTCGGCGCTGCAGAGCGAATTGCAACGTCTGCTGGGGCGCAGGGGGCCGGCGCCCCGGATCCACGCAGCTGCGCCGCAGCTTGCAGCGGGTCAGGAAGCAGGCCCCGTCGACCGGCCTGCGATTGAAAACCGGCCGCAACTGCTGGCGCTGCAGGCGCTGGTGGAGCGCAACGCCCGATCGATCGATCTCGCGCAGCGCGACTACTACCCGGATCTCGACGTGACGCTGCAATATGGGCAGCGCGATCGGGCGCTGGACGGCATGGCTCGCGACGACATGGTAAGCCTGACCGTGGGATTCAATCTGCCGATATGGCGGAAAGCGCGGCTGGAGCCGCAGGTTGCCGAGGCCCGCGCGATGCGCCGCCAGGCACAGAGCATGCTGCTGGCGCTGCAGCTCGAGACCGAGGCCGCGCTCGATGCTGAGCTCGCTCTCGTCCGGCAATGGCGTGCCACCGCCGAGCTGTATCAGAGGTCGTTGCTACCCCAGGCGCGCGCGGCAACGGCATCCGCGCTGGCCGCCTACCGGGTCGGACGCGTCGATTTCCTCACGCTGCGCCAGGCGCAGTTGCGCGAGTATGAAATCTCGACGGATCTCGCCATGGCCGTCGCCAACCACAACAAGGCGCTCGCCGAGATCTCCATGCTGGTCGGGAGCCCGACATGAAGCGCAATGTGATCAGCGGTGTCGCTTTATTCGCGGGACTCGCACTCGCCGCGGGTTACTGGTGGGGCCATTCGGTCGGTACCCGCGACGTCCCTGCGGCCACCGGGAACGACTCCGGCGGGCAGCCGCGACGCATACTCTATTACCGCAATCCCATGGGCCTCGACGACACGTCCCCCGTGCCAAAAAAAGACGCCATGGGCATGGACTATGTCCCGGTGTACGCCGATGACGCGCTGGAAGGACCGCAGGTCAGGATCAGCCCGGATCGGCTGCAGACGCTGGGAGTGCGATCCACGCCGGCGGCCGAACGAACGATGCGACACACGATTCGCGCCGTCGGCACGGTCGAGGCCAGTGAGCGCGGTCTCTACACGGTAAGCCCGAAGTTCGAGGGGTGGATCACGACGCTCTTCGTAAATACGACGGGCGCCAAAGTGCAGCGCGGCCAACCGCTGTTCGCCGTCTATAGCCCGGAGCTGGTCACCGCACAGGAGGAATATCGCATCGCGGTCGAAGCACTGAAAGCGATGGGGAACGCATCGCCGGAAGCTCAGGCCAACATGCAGGCCCTGGCCGAGGGCGGCCTGCAACGCCTTCGGAACTGGGACATCGCCGATGTGGATCTGGCCGAACTCAAAGCCGGCAAAGAGCCCAGAGAGTCGCTGCCATTGCGCGCCCGGACGGACGGCGTCGTGATCGAGATGATGGCCCGTGCCGGTATGCGTTTCATGCCGGGGGAGACGCTATTCCAGATCGCGGATCTTTCGCACGTGTGGATCGTGGCCAGAGTATTCGAGCAGGACCTTGGTTACGTGCGGCCGGGACAGAAGGCGGCAGTTTCGGTGACGGCATATCCGGGGCGCACATTCACCGGCCAGGTAACCTTCGTTTACCCGACCGTCGAGCCCGAGACCCGCACTGCGCAAGTCCGCATCGAACTGTCGAACGAGGCCGGGCTGTTGAAGCCGGACCTTTACGGCACCGTCGAGATCGAGGCGGGCGAGAGCGTGGCTGCGGTCTCGATTCCGGAATCGGCAGTGCTGGATTCCGGCACGCGGCAGGTGGTCCTGGTCGATCTCGGTGGCGGCACATTCGAGCCGCGCGAGGTCGGGCTCGGCGCGCGCGGAGACGGCTACGTCGAAGTGGTCGAGGGCCTGGTCGTGGGTCAGCGGGTCGTCGTTGACGGCAATTTCCTGATTGACGCCGAGAGCAATCTCAAGGCGGCGCTGGAAAGCCTGGGCGGTCACGGGGAGCACTGACTTGCTCGCCCGCATCATCGAGTGGTCGCTGCGGCACGTTTTCCTCGTGTTGCTGGCAACCGTGTTCATCGTCGCCGCCGGCATCTACGCGATCGTTCGCATGCCCATCGATGCGCTGCCGGATCTTTCCGACGTGCAGGTGATCGTCTACACGGAGTACCCGGGACAGGGGCCGCAGGTCGTCGAGGACCAGGTCACCTATCCATTGACGACCGCGATGCTGGCCGTTCCCCGCTCCAAGGTCGTGCGCGGCTTCTCGAACTTCGGCGTTTCATTCGTGTACGTGATCTTCGAGGACGGCACGGACATCTATTGGGCGCGTTCCCGCGTGCTCGAGTATCTCAACTTTGCGGCCAGCCAGCTGCCGCGCGGCTTGACGCCCTCACTCGGGCCCGACGCCACGGGCGTTGGTTGGGTGTACCAGTACGTCGTGCAGGGGGCGGAGCGCTCGCTCGCCGATCTGCGAACGATCCAGGACTGGTTCGTTCGCTACCAGCTCACCAAGGCCCAGGGCATCGCTGAGATTGCAAGCGTCGGCGGCTTCGTCAAGACGTACCAGGTTACGGTCGATCCACAAAAGCTGCAGGCCTATGGGATTCCGTTGCGGCAGGTGAGCGATGTGATCCGGACGAGCAATCAGGACGTAGGCGGCCGCGTCGTCGAAATGGCCGAGACGGAGTACATCGTCCGCGGTCGGGGCTACCTGAAAGGCATCGGTGATCTCGAGAAAGTGGTCATCAAGGCGGCGGGCGGGACACCCATCCTCCTGCGCGACATCGCCCGTGTCGAACTGGTTCCCGGCGAGCGCCGGGGCATTGCCGAGCTGAATGGCCAGGGCGAGGTCGTCGGCGGGATTGCGGTGGCGCGCTACGGCCAGAACGCGCTCGACGTCATCCATAACCTCAAACTCAGGATCGACGAAATCTCCTCGGGTCTTCCGGAGGGCGTAAATCTGCTGGCAGTCTACGATCGATCCGATCTCATTCATCGAGCGATCGAGTCCCTGCGCCGCACGCTGATCGAGGAGGGCGTCATTGTCGCGCTGGTCTGCATCGTATTCCTGTTGCATGCGCGCAGCGCCCTGGTCGCCATCATCATGCTGCCGATTGGCGTGCTGATCGCGTTCATTGCCATGCGGGCGCTGGGGCTGAACTCCAACATCATGAGCCTGGGCGGTATCGCGATCGCGATCGGGGCCATGATCGATGCCGCGATCGTGATGATCGAGAACGCTCACAAGCATATCGAGCGCCAGGAGCCCGGGGAACCGCGTCTGGGCGCCATCATCGCCTCCTGCCGCGAAGTCGGCCCGCCGCTGTTCTTCAGCCTGCTCATCATCACCGTGTCGTTCCTGCCGGTGTTCACGCTCGAGGCGCAGGAAGGACGGATGTTCCAGCCGCTCGCATTCACCAAGACTTTTGCGATGGCCGGAGCGGCGATCCTCTCGATCACGCTGGTGCCAGTCCTGATGCTGCTCTTCATCCGCGGGCGCATTCCATCCGAGATGAAGAACCCGATTGTTCGTGCCCTCGTCGCGGTTTATCACCCGATTATTGCCCGGGTCTTGCGCTGGAAAAAGCTCACCATCGCGCTGGCCGCCGTCGTGCTGGCGGCGAGCGTGTACCCGGCCATGCGGCTGGGCAGCGAGTTCATGCCGGTGCTGAACGAAGGCACGCTCCTGTACATGCCTTCAACGCTGCCAGGCATCTCGGTCACCAAGGCAGCCGAGTTGCTGCAGATCCAGGACCGAATTCTCAAGTCATTTCCGGAGGTGGAGTCTGTCTTCGGTAAAGCCGGGCGCGCCAACAGCGCGACGGACCCGGCTCCGCTCGAGATGGCGGAGACTGTGATCAACCTCAAGCCGGAGGAAGACTGGCGGCCCGGCATGACGATGGACAAGCTGATCGCCGAGATGGACCGCGCGGTGCAGATGCCTGGCGTCAGCAATGCCTGGACCATGCCTATCAAGGCTCGAACCGACATGCTCTCGACCGGGATTCGCACGCCCATCGGCATCAAGGTCTTTGGCACGGATCTCACCGAGATGGAGCGCGTGGCCAGGGAAATCGAGAGGGTGGTCAAGACCGTCCCCGGAACGACTAGTGCCTATGCGGAGCGGATCACCGGCGGCTATTACCTCGACATAGAGGCCGACGCGCTCGCGCTGGCTCGCTATGGAATCACGGTGGGGGACGTGCAGGACGTCGTCGCGACTGCGCTTGGCGGCGAAATGGTCACCACGACCGTGGAGGGGCGGGAGCGGTTTGGCGTCGGCGTCCGCTATCCGCGCGAACTGCGCTCCGATCCGGACATGATCTCCCGTAGCGTGCTGGTGCCCGTGATGGGCGGCGGCATGGTGCCCCTCGGCCAGCTCGCAAAGCTGGTGGTGCGCAAGGGTCCGCCCGCCATTCGCACCGAGAATTCCCTGCTGTCCGTCTATGTGTTTGTCGACATCCGCGGGCGCGACATCGGCAGCTACGTCGCCGATGCGCAACGTGTCGTGCGCGAGCAGGTCAGGCTCGAGCCTGGCTATTTCGTGACCTGGAGCGGGCAGTTCGAGTACATGCAGCGCGCGATCCAGAAGCTGAAGGTTGTTATTCCATTGACGCTGTTGATCGTCTTCCTGCTGCTGTACCTGAACTTCAACCGCATCGGCGAAACGCTGATCGTGCTGCTTTCGGTGCCGTTCGCGCTCGTGGGCGGCGTCTGGCTGCTATTCGCGCTCGACTACAACCTCAGCGTCGCGGTGGCGGTCGGCTTCATTGCACTCGTCGGGGTCGCCGCGGAGACCGGCGTCGTGATGCTCATCTACCTGAACAAGGCGCTGGAAGAGCGCTCCACCCGGCGCCGGCAGGAAGGGAGGGCACTGACACCTGATGACCTGCGCGAGGCCGTGGTGGAAGGCTCGGTGCTGCGCGTGCGACCGAAGATGATGACCGTGATCGCGATCATGGCCGGCCTCCTGCCGATCATGTGGGGCACGGGCACCGGCTCCGAAGTCATGCGGCGCATCGCGGCGCCGATGGTGGGCGGGATGGCGTCGGCCACCGTGCTGACGCTGATCGTGATTCCGGCGATCTACGCATTGCTTGCGGAGTACCGCCGGGAGCGTGCTTCGACGACCGGCGAGTTGCGCGAATGATTCCGGCGCGCCTCTCCCGCACGATTCACAAATGGCTTGCGCTAGTTGTGGGCGCGCAGGCGCTGCTCTGGATCGTAAGCGGCTTCTACATGGTGGTGGTCGATCTCGATTTCATCCATGGCGACACGCTGGTGCGCAACCTTTCGACTCCACCCTCGCGCACTGAGCGATGGTTTCCGCTCGAAGCGTTGCGCGCGAACTATCCAGGCCTGGAACAGTTGCGTATCAAGGGACTTCCCGATTTCGATCAGCCGCTTTACGAGGTGCGTGCCGGAGGCAAAATCTTCCTGGTTGACGCCATCACCGGCCAGATCCTCTCCCCGCTGGACGAGCGCCGGATCACTGCGCTCGCCCGGCAGTACTATGCCGGCCTCGGGTTACCCTCGACCATTGGTCTTCTGGTCGGCGAGCCGCCACCGGAGATCCAGTCGCGTCAATTGCCGCTCTGGCGCGTGCAGTTTGACGACTGGCATCAGACAACCCTCTACATCCATCCCGACAGCGGCGAGCTCGTGACCCGACGGCATCGCCTCTGGCGCTGGTTCGACGTGCTGTGGATGCTGCATATCATGGATTACGAGGAACGCATGGACGTGAACAATGTCCTGCTTCGGGCCGCGACCATCGCGGGACTCGCGCTGGCGGCGAGCGGCCTCTGGCTCCTGTATTTCAGCTTCCGTCGCCGCCGCACGCGGCGCGCGAATCGGAGCTGAACGCCGTGCGCTTGCTCCGCATCATGCACAAATGGCTCGGGCTGGTCGTCGGCCTGCAGCTGATGCTGTGGACGGTGAGCGGGCTCGTCTTTGCATTGCTCGATCACGAAGACGTGGCGGCGGAGCACGTCGTGCGGGCGTTGCCGGTAGTCCCGCTCGAGTCCGACGTACGCCTGGCAGAGCCCGAGGCCTGGCTCGGAGACTACACCGGATCGGAACTCGTCGATATTACGCTGATTCCCTGGCTCGACCGCTGGATGTATCGAGTGCAGCTCACGGATCACGTGGAGCTGCGGCAGGCGGAGGATGGATCGCGATTCGTGATCGGTGAGGCGGCAATCCGTCGGCTGGCGACAGCGACGTACGCAGGCTCGGGTGCTCTCCGGACGGTTTCGCTCCGGACAGCGCCGACGCTCGAGGCTCGGCGCACGGGACCGGTCTGGCAGGCGGAATTCGACGACGCAGACCAGACGAGCCTGTATTTCTCGGCAGATGACGGTCGACTCGTTGCCGCGCGCAACGATGTGTGGCGGTTCTTCGATTTCTTCTGGATGTTGCACACGATGGACTACCGGGGAAGGGACGACTTCAACAATCCGCTCGTAATCCTTTTCAGCACCGGCGCGCTGTGGCTCGGGATTTCCGGGGCCCTGCTCCTGTTTCGCGCATTTGGCCGGAGTAAGTAAATGAAGCGCCACCGAAAACTTGCGATCGCGCCCGCGCAGGCGCACTCTGACGGCGTGACCTTGATCCGCGCCCTGCTCGTGCTGGCTTTAATGCTGAACGGCGCCGCCCCGCCGTCCGCTGCAACGATGGATGTCGCGCCAGATGCCGCGACACACGCCGGCCATCACGGAATGGATCATCCGTCGGACCAGGCGCCGGCCGACAAGCCTCTCGGCGACTGCTGTGATGGCATGGGTTGCGACTGCGGATGCGCCGGGCCGCACATGGTTCCGGTGCCGGTCGCCGCGACGCTGCGCGCCTGGGACAGGGCGCCCGCAGTACCCACCCTCGAAGGCGTTCGGTTCTCCCCGAGCCTGATCGTAGCTCCTTTCCGACCTCCGGCCTGACGGCCATTCGTGCCATGCAAGGCGTCCGGCGCGGGTGAAATCCGCGCCGCGAGCGCATGATTTTGGGCTCTCCAAGAGCCTTGTATCGAGGGTCGGAAATGAATGGTTTGATACGAATCGGCGCATTGGCGGCCGTGCTGGGCGCCGCCGGTTGCGCCGTCGCGCCGCTCGACCGGGCGGCGGATGCCGCCGCCAACCGGGTCAACGAACGGGTGTCCGTCGAACCCGCCTGGCCGCCCGAGGCGGGCGAGACCGATGTCGCTCCGGATATCGGCGAAGCGCTGACGCTCCCGGCCGCGCTCGCGATCGCTTTCACTCGCAATCCGGACATCCGCCGGCAATACGCGAGGCTCGGCATTGCACACGCGGAACTACAGGACGCCGCGCGCATTGCGAACCCGAGCCTGTCGCTCGCCTGGCTGAGCCCCAATAACGGTGGGCGAGACCAGACGACTCAGGGCATTTCGGCCAGCTTTGCCGACCTGCTGCTGCTGTCCGCGCGCCGTCGCCTGTCGGCAGCGGAGTTCCGCCGCGTGGAACTCGCCGTCGGGTCCGATTTGGTTGCGCTGGCGCACGAGGTCGAGACGTCCTGGTACGCGCATGTCGGGTCTCTCCAGGTTGCGGCGATGCGTGCTGCCGTTGCAGAGGCGGCGCAGACCGAGGCCGAGCTGGCAAAGCGCTTTCACGAAGCCGGCAATATCAGCCGCCTGCAATTCGACTTGCAACAAGCGGCGGCCGCGAGGGCAGGCATCGAGGCGCTGCACGCGCAGTCGGATGCGGCAGCGAGTCGAGCACAGCTGGCCAATCTGCTGGGTCTGCCCGCGATAGCGGCGTGGCGCACGGTCGACCGCCTCGCGGCTCCACCCGACATGACGCTGTCCCCCGACGAGCTCATGGAGCGGGCGCTGTCGCAGCGACTGGATGTCGCCGCCGCGCACGAGGAAGTCGCGCTGCTGGAGGACGCACTCGGCGTCACCGGGCGCTGGCGGCTGCTCGGCTCGGTCGAAGCAGGATACGAGCGCGAGCGCGGCACCGACGAGCCGACGGTTCGCGGACCTACATTGAATCTCGAACTGCCGCTGTTCAATCAGGGTCAGGGAGCGGTCGCGCGGGCAGAGGCACAGTTGCGGGATGCCCGCGCGCGCGCGCAGGCGCTAGCACTTTCCGTCGAAAACGAAGTGGTGACCGGCGTCGAGCAACTGACACTGGCCCGGGAAATCAGCGAACGCTATCGCCGGGAATTGCTGCCGGCTACCGCGTCAGCGGTCGTGCGCCAGCAGGAGCGGGTCAATTACATGCTGGTGAGTCCATTTGACCTGATCCGTACCAGGCGCGACGAATACGACGCCTGGCAGGACTACTTCGAATCGGTGCGGGATTACTGGATCGCGCGGACTGCGCTTCGCGCTGCAACCGGCGGTCTGCTCCCCGGCGACGAGAAATCACTGCCGCTGACCATCGGTGTGGAAGAGATCGTCGCGCCGGAAGCTGAAACCACTGAAGAGGACGAGATGCAGCACAAGCACCCCGGAGAGCAGCCATGAACATCAGCCGACGCCATTGGTTCCGCTGGTTGGGTGCAAGCAGCCTGTTGCCGCTGGTTGCGATGGCGGAACGTTCCGTGGCGCAAGCGCACGAGGGTCATGTCATGCCCGATGCGGCGCAACCGGAACCGGTGCCCGCTCGGTCAGCCGCCCGACATCGGCCCGGGCGGGTGCAAACGCTGAACGGCTGGACGCTGCCGCATCGCATGGTGGGCGGCGTGAAGGAATTCCACCTCGTGGCCGAGGAGGTCGAGCACGAATTCGCACCCGGGTCGCGCGCGAAGTGCTGGGGTTACAATGGCACGACGCCGGGTCCGACGATCGAGGCGGTTGAAGGCGACCGGGTGCGATTCCTCGTCACCAACCGCCTGCCAGAGCACACGACCATTCACTGGCACGGGATCCTGCTGCCGTCCGGCATGGACGGCGTCGGTGGTCTGTCGCAGCCGCACATCGGGCCCGGTGAAACTTATGTCTACGAGTTCACGCTGCGCCAGCACGGCACGCACATGTATCACCCGCATGCCGACGAAATGGTGCAGCTTGCGGTCGGCATGATGGGGATGTTCATCATCCATCCGCGCGGCGGGGAACGCGAACGCATCGATCGCGACTACTGCTTCCTGCTACACAACTGGGCGCTGCATCCGGGCACCTATCGGCCGGATCCCGCGATCATGCAGGAATTCGACCTGTGGACCTTCAACAGCAAGGTCTTTCCTGCAATCGATCCGCTGGTCGCACGCACTGGAGAACGGGTGCGGATCCGCATCGGCAACCTGTCGATGTGGAATCACCCGATCCATCTGCACGGCGTGCAGTTCCTTGTCACAGGCTCGGACGGCGGCCGTTGGCCGCGCGCGTTGTGGCGGCCGGAAACGGCGGAAATCGTCGGCGTCGGTCAAACCCGTGACCTTGAATTCGTCGCGGTGCCGGGCGACTGGGCGCTGCACTGCCACATGTCGCATCACACGATGAATGCGATGGGACACGACCTGCCGAACCCGCTCGGGGTGAAGCAGCGCGATCTTGACGCGGCGATCCGTCGGATGCTGCCGGAGTACATGTCGATGGGCGAAACCGGCATGGCGGAACACCAGGACCATGCGGAGATGGGCCACATGAAAGGACCGGAGAACACGCTGCCGATGATGATCGGCAAGGGCCCGTTTGGAAATCTGGAGATGGGCGGGATGTTCACGATCGTCAAGGTGCGGGACGGCCTAGCGCCCGGCGACCACCGTGATCCCGGCTGGTACCGGAATCCGCCCGGGACCCTCGCGCACAGGATCAGCGAGGACGCGGATTTCGGTTCGCCCGTGCGGCTCGGGCCCGCACCGCCGGCGGAGACCGCGCCGGTAAATCACTCGAAGATGAATCACGAAACCTGAGGAACGATCGTTGAAGACGCTCATCTGGCTGCTGGGTCTGCTGGCGCTGATTATCGCCGGCAAGGCCGTGTTCATCGGGTCGGGCGCGTACAACATCGCGGCGGACGAGCCGCACTGGCAGTGGACCGAGCGCGTGATGGAAACCCTGCGCGATCGCTCGATTGCGGCGCGCGCTACCGGCATCGCCGTTCCCAGGCTCGACGACGAGTCATTGATCCGCGCCGGCGCCGGAAACTACGACGCGATGTGCACCGGCTGCCACCTGAAGCCCGGACTGGCGAAAACGGAACAGAGCGATGGTCTGTATCCGGCGCCACCGGACCTTGCCCGAAAGCGCATTGTAGATCCGGCCGCCGCATTCTGGGTCATCAAGCACGGGATCAAGATGAGCGGCATGCCGGCCTGGGGAAAGAGCATGGAAGACGAATACATCTGGGGCATGGTCGCTTTTCTCCAGCAACTTCCGGACATGTCTCAGGACCGCTATGACGAACTCGTAGAGGCCAGCGACGGGCATCAACACGGCCGTACTGAGGCCGTTCCGCAGGTCGAGGAAGTCGAAATCGAAGATCACTCCAACGCGCCGCCGCATCAACACTGATTACTCATCAAGGAGTCGCACATGACCCGTTACCTTTTGACATTGTTGCTCTTGTGCACGATCCATGACACGGCCCTGGCTGCGGAGCCGCAGATCGACGTGCCGGATGCCGCAAAGGCTGCCGCCGCGACCGTGGATCGCTTCTTCACGGCCCTGTCCGCCGGCGATCTTGAGCGGGCCGGGGGCGAACTCGACCCGCAGGTCGTCATCCTGGAGAGCGGTGGTTCCGAGAATTCGGCAGCCGAATATCTGGGCGGTCATGCGAAGAGCGACGCGGAGTTTCTGAAGGGCGTCCATCACAGCCTCACGCGTCGTACGGCGCGAACCAGCGGCGAGCTCGCCTGGGTCGCGAGCGAGAGTGAGATCCACGCGGAGAAGGATGGCAAGCCGATGACGATCGCGAGTACCGAAACGATGGTGCTGCGATCCACCGGGACCGACTGGAAGATCGTCCACATCCATTGGTCATCGCGAGTCAAGAAGCCGGGCGAGGCGCACTAAGGCCAGGCCACCATTCGACAGACAAATTCAGGAGAAGCACATGAACAACAAGCTCTTGGCAAGTTGTATCGCGGCGAGTCTCGGTACGCTCAGCCCGGCAACCAGCGTGTGGGCCCAGGACGCGACCATCGAAGAAGTCTTCGTGACCGGCAGCAGGATCAGGCGCGCCGACATCGATGGCGTCGGAAAAGTGGATGTCATCACTGCGGATGATTTTGCAAGGATCGGCGCCGTCTCGGTTGACCAGTTGTTGAAGTTCTCGCCGTTCACGGCTGGCGCGCAGGCGGGTGCGGAATCTAATTATCTTTCAGCCAAGCAGGGATACGGCACTGCTAGCGTCAATTTGCGGGGCCTCGGCCAGAATCGGACCCTGGTGCTCGTCAATGGCAGGCGGTTCGTTGCCGGCGGCTCCGGCGCCAATTCCGTGGTCGATCTCAACGCCATTCCGGTCAATATGATCGAGCGCATCGAAACACTGCTCGACGGATCATCCGCCATCTATGGCGCCGATGCGGTCACCGGCGTGGTCAATATCATCACGAAGCGCTCGTTCGACGGAGTCCAGGTCGACGCTTCCTACGGCGTGACCGAGGAGGGCGATGCGGAATACAGCGAAATTAACCTGGCGTTTGGCCACGAGTCGGAAGACAGGGGCTTCATTGTCAGTGCCAACTACACGGACCGCCAGGAAGCGCGTTCCAAGGATCGGGGTTTTTCCGAGTGTTTCTTCGAGGAAGAAGAAGGTGAGAAATTCTGCTCCGGCAGTTCCAGCACGGCCGGTGGACGCGGCACGACCGAGACGATGGGCAACGTGCAGTTCAACCAGGAACCGAACGGTGACGGCGACTCGTTCGTGCCGTACAGCTTTGCCCTGCATGCGTTCGATTTTCAGGAATTCTTCAATCTGACCGCCCCCTACGATCGCATCAACATCAGCGCCAATGGCTTCATCGATCTCCCGAACGGCATTCGGCTGTTCACCGAGAACACTTATTCGGACCGCAGTTCCAACACGGAAGCGAGCCCGGCCTCGTTCGCCAACCTGCTGTTTTCCGCCACCTATCCTCATAACCCGACGGGCGAAGCCCTGAACCTCCGCCGCCGCATGGTCGAGGAGGGCTTCGGCGCCCGTATCTGGGAGCAGGACGTCTCGCTGTTCCGCACCGTCGTCGGCCTGGAAGGCGAGATGGACAATGGCTGGGTCTGGGAGGTGTCGGCCAATTATGGCAAGAGCGAATCGGACGAGGTATTCACCAATGCCATAGACCAGCTGAACCTGCTGGAAACGATCGACGAAGCGGATTGCGCGGCACCGAGCGCCACGGAATGCGTCGACTGGTTCGGCATCAACGATCCTTCGCCCGAGGCCCTGTCCTTCATCAATGCGACGGTTCCGACGGTGGGCGAGAACGTGCAGACCAGCATTCTCGCCAGCATGTCCGGCCAACTGTTCGACATGCCTGCGGGTCCGGTCGGCTTTGCGGCCGGCGTCGAATACCGCAGGGACGAGGGTGTGTACAGAAGAACATTCACGCGTCCGACGCTGTCCGGCGGCGGCGGCAGCACGGATCCGATCGATGCAGACTTGTCTTCGACCGAGGTATATGCGGAAGCGACCCTTCCGCTCGCGGACCGCATCGATCTCAATCTGGCGGCTCGTTACTCGGATTACAGCGACTTCGATTCCGAGTTCACCTACAAGTTCGGCGCAGACTGGCGCGTAACTGACGCCTTCCGCCTGCGGTCGACTTTTTCGACTTCCGTGAGGACGCCGAACATCCGGGAGCTCTACACGACGGAGGAGATCAATTTCACGACCTTCGTCGATCCCTGTGACCAGTGGAATTCGAGCAGCGACGCGAACCTGCAGTCAAATTGCGCGGCGGATGTAGGTCCAGGATTCACGCAGAGCGAACTCTTCGTCGAGCTCGACTATCCAGGCAGTCTGACGCTGAGTCCCGAGAAGGCGGAGACCTTCACGGTGGGGGCGGTGTTCGAACCGGGAATGGTGAACGGCCTGGTGCTGACTCTGGACTATTACCTGATCGACATCGAGGACTCGATCCGGAACGTGCCGCCGTCGTCCGCGCTTGAGCAATGCTATTTTTCGGAGAACAAGTCGCACCCGACTTGCGGCGACATATTCCGCGACATTTTTTCCGGCGACGTCGTCTTTCTCGTCGTGCCGCTTGTCAATGCCGCGACGGAAAAGATGCGCGGCGTAGATCTGGGGGTGCGATATGCGTTTCAGGCATTCGGCAGCGATTTCACGCTCGACTGGGACACCGCCTATCTGGACCAGTTCGACATCGACTTTGTCGGCGCGCGAAGCACGCTCGAATTGGCCGGAACGATATCGAACGGCGAGGGCGGGAACGGCAGCTACACGGAATTGCGATCGAATCTGAGAGTGGGTATCGACCGAGACATGTGGGGCGCTTCCTACCAGGTCAGCTACATTGGCGATGCCGACAGCCAGTTCCAGAGGATCGGCGCGACCGCGCCGCGTGTGGGCAGCGTCATCTATCACAGCCTTGAAGGCAGTCTCCGCCTGAGCGAGAAGCTGGTTCTGCGCGGCGGCATCAACAATCTGTTCGACAAGGATCCACCGTACTACACCGATCCGATCGACCAGAATACGGACCCGTTCACCTACGACCTGCTTGGCAGAAGATACTTCATGAAAGTGACGTACACTTTCTGAACATACGAATCTTTCTGGTTTTGCTGATCGCTTCGGCCGGCTGCACCTCTGTGGCGGCTCAGGACCTGGATCTGGTCGGCGTGGTCGTCATCGACGGTGCCGGCGCACCGCCGCGCGCGGGCGTGACCGTCATCGTCCGCGGTGGCCGCATCGAACCGATTCTCGAGCGGGCACCGCCACCAGTCGAGGGAGTACGCCGCCTCGAATTGCAGGGGCGGTTCCTGCTGCCGGGATTGATCGACGCGCATGCGCACATCGAGTCACCGGCTGCAGCACTCCGGGCCCTGCAATCCGGCGTGACGACCGCGCGGGTGCTCGGTGATTCCTACTTCCGCGCTCTGGGTACGCGTGATCTGATCCGCGCCGGCCACACGCCCGGTCCGGAATTGCTGGTGTCTGGGGGGATAATCCGGCCACGTCCCGGCGAGGCGTTCTTCGTCACGTTCCCGCAGTTTGGCGCGGCGCTGAATGGCGAGCTGCGCGGCGTGGAGCGCATCGCGGCAGTGACCCGCGCGATGCTGGAACGCGGTGTCGATCTCATCAAGGTCGCAGCGAGTGAGCGAGCCGGCGTTGCGGCGGCAGATCCACGCCGCGCCGAGTTGACGGAAGACGAGATGCGCGCGGCTGTTACAGAGGCAGCGCGTGCGGGCCGCTTCGTCGCGGCGCATGCTCACTCGCGGGACGGGGCTGCGGCTGCGGTGCGCGCCGGAGTCCACAGCATCGAGCACGGTACGTACCTCGACGAGCCGACGCTGTTCGAAATGCGTCGGCGCGGCACATTCCTGGTGCCGACGCTGGCGGTCATGAGCCCGCTGTCCGATCCGCTGACGGGCTCGGCCGACGACGTGGTGCTGCAATTGCGCACGCGGCAGATGATGGGTCCGGTTCGGGCGGCCACTCGGCGTGCCCGCGAACTCGGCATCACGGTCGCAGCATCCACCGACGGCAGCTACGGCGACGGCGATTCCACCGCGGGAATCCGGGTCGCGCACGACATAGCCGCTCTGCGCGAGGATTGCGGCTTCACCCCGCTTGAATCGATCCTGGCGGCGACCTTGAATGGCGCGCGCGTTCTAGGCATCGATGCGCGAACCGGCGCGATCCGGCCCGGACTGGAAGCGGACCTCCTGGTCGTCGAGCGCGATCCGCTTCGCGACGGTTCGGCACTGTTTGAGCCGCTGCTGGTCGTGAGCGATGGCCTCGTTCGGTTCGAGCGACAATAGGCCGCAAGATCGGATACATCCATTGATCGCTGCGAGCCAGGAAACCAGCAGGAGACATGCCATGCAAATCGTTCTGACAGCGGCTGCGTTGGTCCTGGTGCTGGGTCTTGCGGCCTGCGCGCGAGATCCCGCGGCAGGCTCTGGTGGCGATGCTGCCGCTACTGTTGCCACTGCGGTTGCGGACGAGTCTGCATCGACAGAGTACCTCGATGCGCGCCAGCCGGCAGACGGCAATCTGCCGCTCGTGGTGGTCCATAAGTCGCCCACCTGCGGTTGCTGTGAGTCCTGGGTCGGGCACATGGAGCGTGCCGGGTTTCCGGTCGAGGTACACGACACGGTGGACCTCGGCCCGATCAAGGCCCAGGTGGGCGTGCCCGTGGGCCAGGGCTCCTGCCATACGGCGCTGTTCGCGCAGTATTTCGTGGAAGGCCATGTGCCGGCGGACGACGTAAAGCGTCTGCTGACCGAGCAGCCAGAGGGACGCGGCCTGACAGTTCCCGGCATGCCGCAGGGCTCACCCGGCATGGAGCAAGGTGGCATCAGCGAACCCTACGACGTCCTGCTGGTTGCGAAAGACGGCTCCACCACGGTTTTCGCCCATCACGGCGACTGATGGCCGTGACAGTGTCCTGAAGCGTCGATGCCGCAGCCCCCTGGGCAGAGCTATGTACCGGCCCTCGGCTATCACTGGCTGACCCCGCTCTACGACATCGTTGTGCGCGCCACGACGCGGGAACACCGTTTCAAACACGCCCTGATCCGGCAGGCCTGCCTTGCGCCGGGGCAGCGCGTTTTGGATCTCGCTTCAGGTACCGGGACACTGGCCATCTGGATCAAGCAATACGAGCCGTTACTCGAAATTACGGGTGTCGACATCGACCCGGACATCCTCGCCAGGGCTGCGTGCAAGGCAAAATCTGCCAATGCCTCTGTCAATTTTACCCACGCACTCTCGTACGAACTGCCGTACCCGGCGGCGCACTTTGATCGGGTGGTTTCAAGCCTGTTCTTCCACCATCTGACCTGGGAGGACAAGTCGCGGACGGCGCAGGAGCTTTTTCGTGTGCTGCAACCGGGCGGGGAGTTGCACGTCGCCGACTGGGGGCGTCCAGCGAACGTGGTCATGCGCGGCCTGTTTCTGATGATTCAGTGTCTTGATGGCTTCGAGACCACGCGTGACAACGCAGCAGGCAGGCTGGTCAGCCTGTTTGAGGATGCCGGATTCGCCGATGTGGCGCAGCGCCAAACTTTCAGCACGATCTTTGGCACCCTGGCGCTCTATCGCGCCATCAAACCCGCCCCCCAACCGCCGCGAAATCTCTTGACTCTGGACCCCGGTCCAGACTTTAGACTGGGCGCCGGTAGCAGGAGGTGACGCATGATCACGGTCGGTATCGGGCAATTGGCGAAGCGGACCGGCGTGCCGATCGACACCGTCCGCCACTACGAGCGTATAGGACTGCTGCGGCCGGCAGCCCGTTTGGCCTCGGGCTACCGCCGTTATGGCGACGCCGAGTTGAAGCGGCTGCGCTTCATCCGCCGCGCCAAGGCGCTCGGGTTCACGCTGGACGAGGTCCACGAATTACTTGCGCTCAGCGCGGGCCGCAACGTGCAAAGCATTCGCAAGGCGGCCACTGCGCACCTGGCGGATATCGAGCGCCGCATCAAGGAGCTGACCCGTATCCGGGAAAGCCTGCGTCAACTCGTCGCCGCCTGCCCAGGTCACGGCCGTGCAGAGAGCTGCCCGATTCTCAATGCGCTTCAACAGGATGAACCGGGATGAACACTGCCCGCATCGATCCCGTCTGCGGCATGACGGTGGCGCCCGATTCTTCGCATCAGGCGACACACGAGGGACATGACTACCGTTTCTGCTCGGCAGGTTGCCGCGCGAAATTCCTGGCGGAGCCCGTGCGATACCTGAAGCCGGAAACGATCCCGGTCGAGCCGGCAGCCGCCGGCGCGCGCTACACCTGCCCGATGCATCCGGAGATCGTCCGCGATGCTCCGGGCAGTTGCCCGATCTGCGGCATGGCGCTCGAGCCGCTGATGCCAACGCTGGACGACGATGAACTGCCGGAACTCGCCGATTTCAGGCGGCGCTTCTGGTGGACGCTGCCGCTCACGATCGTCGTGCTCGTGCTCGCGATGTTTGGTCACCGGCTCGGCTTCGCGCCCGAGAGTGTCCGCAGCTGGCTGGAACTCGTGCTGTCGGCACCAGTCGTGCTATGGGCCGGCTGGCCGTTCTTCGTGCGCTGGGCGCAGTCGATTGCCACACGCAATCCGAACATGTGGACGCTGATCGGTACCGGTGTCGGTGCGGCCTTTCTCTATAGCGTGGCGGCGACCGTGGCGCCGGAATGGTTTCCGGCCTCGTTCCGCGAGCACGGCCGGGTCGGCGTTTACTTCGAGGCGGCTGCCGTCATTGTGTCGCTGACCCTGCTCGGGCAGGTGCTCGAGTTGCGCGCCCGCTCTTCCACCTCCGCTGCCATCAAGGCGTTGCTGAGGCTTGCACCGCCGACAGCCCGTCGCATCCGGCCGGACGGCACGGAAGAAGACGTGCCGCTGGATCGCGTGCAGGTCGGTGACAGTCTGCGCGTGCGGCCCGGTGAAAAGGTTCCGGTGGACGGTGAGGTTATCGAAGGCCGTTCGAACGTCGACGAGTCGATGGTGACCGGCGAATCCATGCCCGTGACCAAGGAGCCCGGCAACCGTGTGATCGGCGGCACGCAGAACGCCAATGGCAGCCTGGTGATGCGCGCCGACCGCGTCGGCGCCGAAACCGTGCTCGCACAGATCGTGCAGCTCGTGGCACGAGCGCAGCGTTCGCGCGCGCCGATGCAACGCCTTGCGGATCGGGTGTCGTACGGGTTCGTGCTGGCGGTGCTGGGCATTGCCGTGCTGACTTTCCTGGCCTGGGGTCTGTTCGGGCCAGAACCGTCCTGGACCTATGCCGTGCTCAATGCGGTGGCCGTCCTGATCATCGCCTGCCCCTGCGCACTCGGTCTCGCAACGCCGATGTCGGTCATGGTCGCGACCGGCCGCGCAGCGCTCTCGGGCATCCTGTTCCGAGACGCCGAGGCGCTCGAAACTTTGCGCACAGTCGATACGCTCATCGTGGACAAGACCGGGACGCTGACTGAAGGCCGGCCGGCATTTCGTGCGGCGGTTCCGGCTGGCGGCTTCGATGAGACGGAGCTGCTTCGTCTGGCCGCCAGCCTGGATCAGGGCAGCGAGCATCCGCTGGCAGCCGCGATCGTCGCCGAAGCGCGCCGGCGGGGACTGAAGCTCGCGAAGCCGGAAACCTTCGAATCTGGGACCGGCCTCGGCGTCCACGGACGGGTGGACAGCCGCAATCTCGTGTTGGGCAGCGCCGTCCTGATGCGCGAATCGCGTATCAACATGTCGCCGCTTGCGGCGCAGGCGGAGGCGCTGCGCGGCCAGGGCGCGAGCGTGATGTTTCTGGCGGCGGACGGCGCGCTGGCCGGGCTGATCGCGGTCGCGGATCCGATCAAGGCGACGACGTCCGAAGCGCTGGAAGCACTGCGCGCTGCCGGACTTCGAATCGTGATGGCGACCGGTGATGCGACTGCGACCGCAAAGGCGGTAGCCGCTGCGACCGGCATCGCGGAAGTGCACGGCGAGATGGGACCGGCGGAGAAGGCCGCGCTGATCGCCGAGCTGCGCAACAAAGGCCGGCGCGTCGCCATGGCGGGCGATGGTATCAACGACGCACCGGCACTCGCCGCCGCCGATGTCGGCATCGCCATGGGAACCGGCACCGATGTTGCGATCTCCAGCGCGCAGCTGACGCTCGTCAAGGGCGACCTGCGTGGCATCGCGCGAGCACATGAGATCTCGGTGGCGACGGTGCGGAACATGCGGCAGAACCTGGGATTCGCATTCCTCTACAACGCCCTCGGCATACCGGTCGCGGCGGGGCTGCTCTATCCGTGGTCTGGCCTGCTGCTGTCGCCGATGATCGCGGCGCTGGCGATGAGCCTGTCATCGGTCTCCGTGGTCGGCAATGCGCTGCGATTACGCCGGCGCTGACACCGGTTGAGCGAATGGCCGACAGTGACAATCGGCAATCCATGCACATAATGAGGCCATGGCCAAGCCAGAAGTCCGCCGGCTCGAGCCTTACGTGCCTTTGTCGAAAGAGGCGTTCCACCAGCGCTTCATGGAACGCTTTTACGATCCGGCATTCGACGCAGTGCGCGGCGAGCTGGAGCGCGTGTTCGAGAAAGCGTGGGACGGCTATCACGACTATCGCAAGTCGCCACGCACCCGGCCGGCGGGCGACGGCTTCGCCGATCCGTCCTTCCCGCTGTCCGTCGAATGGCTCGCGACGCGCGACCGGATCCAGGAGGCCGAGTCGCGGCATCGCGACCCCGCCTCGCCGTCGCGCATCCTGCTGATCAACGGCTCGACGCGCAGCGAGCACACCTGCGCCGGCGAGATCTCCAAGACGCGCCGGCTCGTCTACGCGGCACGCGAGGCAATCGAGGGCGCGGGCGGATTCGAGGTTGATTTCCTCGATATCAGCACGCTCGCCGACGAGCCGCACAAGGTCATCCACCCATGCAAGGCCTGCGTCTCGACAGCGATGCCGCTGTGCCACTGGCCGTGCTCGTGCTATCCGAATCATGCGCTCGGACAGACCAATGACTGGATGGCGGAAATCTATCCGCGCTGGGTCGCGGCGCACGGCGTGATGATCGTCTGTCCCGTGCACTGGTATCAGGCGCCCGCGAGCCTGAAGCTGATGATCGACCGGCTGGTCTGCGCGGACGGCGGCAATGCCGATCCGACGACGACCCGCGGCAAGGATCCGGCCGCGGCCAAGGCGATCGAACTGGCCGGCTGGGACTATCCCAGGCACCTGGCAGGCCGCGCGTTTGCCGTCGTCAGCCACGCCGACGCTGCCGGAGCTGAAAACCTGCGCCGCATGCTCGCCGACTGGCTGAGCGACCTGGGACTGATCCAGGCGGGACCCACCGGCGTACTCGACCGGTACGTCGGCTACTACAAGCCGTATGCAACCAGCCACGCCGACCTCGATCAGGACCCCGACGTGTTCGAGGAAACGCGGAATGCGGCGCGGAGCCTGATGGAAATGGTGCGTCTGCTCCGGACCGGCGGCTATACCGCGCCCGACCGCGACCTCACGGAGCCTCGCCCCAAATGACGCCGGCGCCCGACCGCGAGGCGTTCATCCAGTGGTACGCGCGCAATCGCGCGCGCTCCGCTCTTCTGTTCGACCTGATCGACGAGCAGGCGTACTACTCGCAGCCGATTGCGCTGCGCCACCCACCGGTCTTTTATGAGGGCCATCTTCCGGCCTTCAGCTTCAATACCCTGGTCAAGCGCGCCCTCGGCGGATCGAGTATTGACCCGCAACTCGAAGCGCTGTTTGCGCGCGGCATCGATCCGGACGAAGCCCCGTCGGGGCGCACCGATGATCGGCAGGACTGGCCAGCGCCTGATGTCGTCCGGCAGTTTGCGGCGGAAGCCGACCGTCGCGTGATCGCGGCCCTCGAACACGCGGACCTCGAGCGCCCCGGCCATCCTTTGCTGGATCGCGCGGAAGCCGCCTACGCGATTCTCGAGCACGAAACCATGCATCAGGAAACCCTGCGATACATGTGGCATCGCCTGCCGCTCGAGCGGAAGCGACGGCCGCCGGGCTATGCGCCCGCGACCGAAGGCGCGCCGCCGGCACAGGAATGGATCGCAATTCCCGCGGGCCGGGCGACGCTCGGCGTCGCTCCCGACAGCGTGCCCTTTGCGTGGGACAACGAACGGCCGGCGTTCGCGGAAGACGTGGCGGCATTTGCCATCGAGCGCCACGACACGACCAACGCCGCTTATCTCGAGTTCGTCGAAGCGGGCGGCTACGGGCAGGCGCGGTGGTGGCGCGCCGAGGACTGGGAATGGATCCAGCGCGAGCGTGTCCTGCATCCGCCGTTCTGGGAGCGGGTAGACGGCGACTGGCGCTGGCGCGGAATGTTCCAAACGATGCCGCTCCCGCTCGCCTGGCCGGTGTACGTGAGCTGGGCGGAAGCGAACGCCTTTGCGCGCTGGCGCGGCGCCCGACTGCCGACCGAAGCCGAGTACCAGCGCGCCGCTTTCGGCTCCGATACGGCTGAGGTCCGGCAGTACCCCTGGGGCAATGAATCGCCGGCGGCCGAGCACGGCGTATTCGACTTCAGCTCCTGGGATCCGGAACCGGCCGGATCCCATCCGGCGGGCCGCAGCGCCTGGGGCGTCGACGACCTCGCCGGCAACGGCTGGACGTGGACGGCGAGCTTATTCGTGCCGTTTCCGGGCTTTTCGCCGCTGCCTTCGTACCCGGAGTATTCGGCCGATTTTTTCGACGGCGGGCATTTCGTCCTGAAAGGCGCGTCGCCCGCCACCGCGAGCGAGCTGCTGCGCCCGTCCTATCGGAACTGGTTCCGCCCGCGCTACCCCTGGGTGTACGCCACGTTCCGCTGCGCCAGAACAAAGGTGTACTCATGACACAGCGACCGGTCACGTCCCTGATGGCCGGCGGCGATGACGTCGCCCTCGCGGAGTTTGCCAGGGATGTCCGCCATTACCTGAGGCAGACACCGCGGCAGCTGCCCTCACGCTACCTGTACGACGTACTCGGCTCGGCGCTCTTCGACGCCATCTGCGAGCTGCCGTGGTACCGCATCACCGGCGCCGAGAATCGATTGCTGGCCAGGCATGCGCCGGGCGTGTGGTCGGCCATGTCGCCGCTCGATCGCATCATCGAGCTCGGCGTGGGCGACGGCCGCAAGCTCGCAGCGTTGCTGTCGGCGCGGCCACGCGAGCTGCCGCCGGTACGGATCGATCTGGTCGACATCTCGGCAGCGGCGCTCGATACCGCCTCGCGCACGATCGCCCGGCTGGGCGGGGCGCGCGTCGTCTGCCATGAAGCGCGATACGAAGCCGGGCTCGAAGTCGCCTCCAGCGACGTCGCGCGCGGCCGGGCGCTGGTGCTGTTCCTCGGCTCGAACATCGGCAATTTCGATCCACCGTCGCGGGACGCGCTGCTGCGACACATGCGCGCGTGCCTGCGTCCTGGCGATGCGCTGCTGCTCGGCGCCGACCTGGTCAAGCCCGAGCGCGAATTGTTGCTCGCCTACGACGACCCGCTGGGCGTCACCGGGGCGTTCAATCTCAACCTGCTGGTGCGGATCAATAGCGAGCTGGGCGCCGACTTCAATCTTGAATATTTTGCGCATCGGGCGATCTGGAATGCCCGCGACGCCCGCGTCGAGATGCATCTGGTCAGCAAGCGCCGGCAGACCGTACGGATTCCCGGTGCCGGCATCAAGCTGGAGCTGCAGGCGTCGGAAACGATCTGGACCGAAAGCTCGTACAAGTATCAGCCAGACGACATCGTCCGGATGATCGAGCACGCGGGATTCGGGGCGACTGCGCAATGGGAGGACAGCCGGGCGCGCTTCACGCTGACCCTGTGCGGGGTGCTGGCCTGCGCGATTCAATCCCCCGCGAGATAACGGCGCGCCACGACCCGGGCGTCTTCGCGATCGATGTCCACGGCGCGGTTCATCGCGCGCATGTCGGCGGCGGAAATGCGTCCCGCGAGCCGCTGCAGGGCGCGCCGGAGCCCCGGCCGCTCGAGCACCACCGCCGTGCGCGCGACCGGCACGGCATCGTAAGGCGGAAAATACCGGCGCGTGTCTTCGAGCGCCTTCAGGTCGAGCGCGTCGATCAGCGCGCTGGTGGCGTCGCCGGCGATGACGTCCACGCGCCGGTCCGCGAGCGCCTTGTAGATGAGCGATACATCCATCGCCGCCGGCGGCCGTCCGAAATGGAGGCCATAGGCCTGCACCAGGCCGGGGTAGCCGTCCGCGCGCTGCAGAAACTCGTACCCGAAGCCCGCTCGCCAGCCCGGCGCGACGCGCGCCAGATCGTCGATCGATCGCAGCGCGAACCGCCGCGCGTCGTCCGCCCGCACCAGGATCGCGAAGCTGTTGTTGAAACCGAGCGGCTCGAACAGCGTCAGCCCCTGTGCCGCGTAGCGCTCGCGCGCCAGGCGAACCGCCACGGCCGGATCGCGCGGTACGGTCTCGTGAAAGATCGCGCTGACGGCCGTGCCGGTGTATTCGACATACACGTCGATGTCGCCTGCACGCAGCGCGCGATCGCAGATGAAGGTGCCGCCGAGATTGAGCTTGCGGGCGACCGGCAGGCCTTCGGACTCGAGCGCGAGCGCGAGCAGTTCGCCCAGCAGGATCTGCTCGGTGAAGTTCTTCGACCCCACGCGGATCGCCGTTTCCGGGCCGGACCGTGCCGACATCGCGAGCACGGCGATCAGCGCGACCACGATCGCGGCCGCCGCCAGCGCGGCGGGCCGGAGACCGCGGCCGGTCTTCAGCGCGCGCTCCAGCCCCGCGAGCAAGCCGTCGACGAGTAGCGCGAGCGCCGCTGCCGGTATCGCGCCGGCCAGGATCATCGTCGAGTCCACCATCGACAGTCCGCGGAAGATGTACTCGCCGAGGCCGCCCGCGCCGATCGCGGCGGCAATCGTGGCCGTGCCGACGCCGATCACGGCCGCGACGCGGATTCCGGCGACGATCGACGGCAGCGCCAGCGGCAACTCCACCATCCACAGCAACTGGCGCGGCGTCATCCCCATGGCGACGCCCGCTTCCAGCACGGCGCGATCGAGGCTCTTCAGGCCCGCGACCGTCGTGCGGATGACCGGCAGCAAGGCATACAGCGTGAGCGCGACCAGCGCCGTGCGCGGGCCGACGCCCCCCACGAACGGCAGCGGCAGCAGGAAGCCGAACAGCGCCAGGCTCGGGATGGTCTGCGCGGTGTTGGCGAGCGCGAGCAGCGGGCGCCCGAACCGGGGCCGGCGTACGGCAAGGACGCCCGCAGGCACGCCCAGCAGTACCGCCACACCGGTGGAGACGATCACGAGAAAGAGATGCCGCTCGACCAGGCTCCAGAGCTCCGCGGCGTGCGCGCTCCAGAATTCCAGCAGGGCCGTCATGGCGCGACCGCCTCATCGGGAATCGTGACGAGCGTGTCGAGCAACCGCCGGACGCGCGGATCCTGCGAGGCCCGGACGCGGCGCGGCGTATCGCACACGATGAGCGCGCCGTCGTCCAGCACGCCGATGCGATGCGCGAGCGTGAGCGCCTCGGCCATGTCGTGCGTGACCAGGATGACCGTGGTGCCGAGCGCCTGCTGAATCCGCGTGAATTCGACCCGCAGTTCGTGACGCGTCAGCGGGTCGAGCGCGCCGAATGGTTCGTCCATCAGCAGCATCGGCGGATCGATCGCGAGCGCGCGCGCGACGCCGACCCGCTGGCGTTCGCCACCCGACAGTTCCTCGGGACGGCGCGTGGCGTACCGGGATGCCGGGAGCCCGACCAGGTCGAGCAGCTGGTGGGTCCGCTCGCGCCTGCGATCCACCGGCCAGCGCTCGAGCTTCGGGACGAGGCCGACGTTGGCCGCGACCGTCATGTGCGGAAACAGGCCGACCTCCTGCAGCACGTAGCCGATGTGCCGCCGCAGGCGGATGCCGTCCCACTCGCAGGTGTCGCGTCCTTCGACCGTGACGACGCCTGCGGACGGCAGCAGCAGGCGGTTGACGAGTTTGAGAATCGTGCTCTTGCCGGCACCGCTGCGCCCCACGAGCACGAGCACTTCGCCCGCCACGACCTCGAGGTTGAAGTCGCTCAGGATCGGCGCGCCACCGCGGTAGCCGAACGAGACGGCGTTGAAGGAAACGACGGTTGCCATCCGGAACTTCGATGCCTTGTCTACAATGGCGGTTGATGATGATCTACGCGCTTCACCGCGGCAATTCGCCGCTGTTCGTGAGCCTGCCGCACGTGGGAATCGAACTGCCGGACGATCAGCGATGGCGCTATGTCGAGCGCGCCCTGGGCGTGGAGGACACCGACTGGCATCTGGACCGGCTCTACGACTTCGTGCGCGAGCGCGGCGCCTCGCTGATCGTGCCGCGCTACAACCGCTATCTGATCGACCTGAATCGCCCGATCGGAAACACGCCCATGTACCCGGGCATGAACAACACCGAGCTCTGCCCGACACGATTCTTCACGGGTGATCCGCTGTACCGGGACGAATCGGCACCGGACGCGGCGGAAATCGCGCGACGGGTCGAGCGGTACTGGCGGCCTTATCACGATGCGCTGCGCGCGGAACTCGACCGCCTGCGGGAACTGCAGGGTCATGTCATCCTCTTCGATGGCCACAGCATCAAATCCGAACTGCCCTGGCTGTTCGATGGCCGGCTGCCCGACCTGAATCTCGGCACGGCGAATGGCGCCAGTTGCGCGCCAGATCTGCGCGACGCACTGGCCCGGGTGCTGGCCGGCCAGAGCCGTTTCACCCAGGTCGTGGATGGCCGTTTCAAGGGAGGCCACACCACGCGCCATTACGGCGCCCCGGATCGCGAGGTGCATGCGATCCAGCTCGAGATGTGCTGGAGCTGTTACCTGCAGGAGTCGGCTCCGCATGCCTGGGATCCGGAGCGCGCGGAAGCGGTCCGCCCCGTCCTGGGGGAACTGATCGAAACGATGCTTGCCTGGAGGCCGCGTGACTGACGCCGGCTCGCCGCTGCGCTGGTGGGCGCCCAGCGCCTGGGTGGAGGGGCGCTGGCGCGAGTCGGTTCTGCTGACCGCGAACGCGGGCGGCCACTGGTCCGCCGTGGAGCCGGATACGCCGCGGCCGGAAGGTGTGGCTGCGCTCGCCGGTCCGGCCTTGCCCGGCATGGTGAATGCCCACGGCCATGCCTTTCAGCGCGCATTTGCGGGTCTTGCGGAACGGCGCGACTCGGGCAGCGATGATTTCTGGAGCTGGCGCGACCGCATGTACCGTGTGGCCTCGCAGATCACGCCCGAACAGCTCGAAGCGGTGGCGACGCAGCTCTACGTCGAGCTGCTGCGCGGCGGCTATACGCAGATGTGCGAGTTCCACTATCTGCAGCACGCTGCCGACGGCTCACGCAAAGACGATGCGCTGGCAATGAGCAACGCGCTGGTGCGTGCGGCCGCCACCGCCGGCATCGGCCTGACGATGCTGCCGGTCCTGTACCAACGCGCGGGTTTCCGGCGGCCGGCGCTCGGCGACGACCAGCGACGCTTCGCGACGACGCCGGATGACGTCATCCGCCTGCGCGATGGCGTGCGTGCGATGAAGGCGCCGCTGGTCAGCGCGGGCGTCGCGATCCATTCGCTGCGCGCCGCAGCGCCGGAGGCGATATCCGTTCTGCTCGCGCGCTGCGATGGCGATGACGGTCCGATTCACCTGCATATTGCCGAACAGTCCGGCGAAGTGGACGACTGCGTCGCGGCGACCGGCGCGCGCCCGATCGAATGGCTGGCGCGGCAGGTCGCGCTGGATGCGCGCTGGCAACTGGTTCATGCCACGCACGCGCTGCCGCACGAGATTGCGTCGGTGGCGAACAGCGGTGCCGGTGTCGTGATCTGCCCCAGCACGGAAGCCAACCTCGGCGACGGGCTGTGCGACCTGCCGGGCTGGCTGTCGGCCGGGGCAGCCTGGTCGATCGGCTCCGACAGCCATGTGACGCGCGACTGGCGCGAGGAACTCCGGCTGCTCGAGTACGGACAGCGTCTGCTGCATCGGCGACGCAACATCGCCGCTGCGCCGGAACTGGGAGTGCCCGCCAGTGCAGAACGGCTGTTCAATGGTTGCCTGGCGGGCGGCGCTGCGGCGGCGGGCCTGGAGCGCTGGGGGCTGCGGGTCGGTGCGCGCGCCGACCTGCTGGTGGTCGACACCGACGATGAATCGCTACTCGGGGTGCCCGCCGGGCAGCTGCTCGATGCGCTGGTTTTCTCGAGTCCGAGCCGCCCGTGGCGCGACGTGCTGGTTGCCGGCCGATGGGTGCTCCGCAATCACCGCCACGACGCCGGGGCTGAGCCGGCATTCAAGGCCGTCATGTCGGGACTTGCCGGCCTGATGTGACTTTGCCGCGAGGCGCCGGATCTCAGAACAGATACCGGCCCAGCCACCAGGACGCGGCGGCCATCAATGCGGATGCCGGGATCGTCAGGATCCAGGCGATGACGACGTTGCCGGCGACGCCCCAGCGCACTGCGCGCACCCGTCGCGTCGAGCCGACCCCGATGATGGCGCCGGTGATCGTGTGCGTGGTCGAGACCGGGATGCCGAAGCTCGAGGCGAGGAACAGGGACATCGCGCCGCCGGTTTCCGCCGCGAAGCCGCCGACCGGCTTCAGCTTGGTGATGCGCTGGCCCATCGTCTTGACGATGCGCCAGCCGCCGAACAGCGTGCCGAATGCGATGGCGAGATAACAGGATATGACGACCCAGTACGGCAGGTGTTCAGTCGTCGTCGCGCCGGCCGCGATCAGCAGCAGCCAGATGATGCCCATCGTCTTCTGCGCGTCGTTGCTGCCGTGACCGATGCTGTACAGCGCGGACGACACGAGCTGCAGCCGCCTGAACCAGCGGTCGGTCCTGCGTTGGGTCTGTCGTCGGCAGATCCAGGACACCGCCACCGTCAGCAGTCCCGCGAGCAGCATGCCGAGCACGGGAGAGACGACGATGAAAGTCGAGGTCTTGATGATGCCCGGCGCAATCAGCGGATCGGTGCCGGCCTTCGCGATCGTCGCGCCCAGCATGCCGCCGATCAGCGCGTGCGACGAGCTCGACGGTATGCCGTAGTACCAGGTGATCACATTCCAGGCGATTGCGCCGATCAACGCGCCGAATATCACGTAGTTATCGACGATGTCCGGGCTGATGATGCCCTTGCCGACGGTGGCCGCGACCTTGAGCTCGAACAGCGCGATCGCGATGAAATTGAAGAACGCGGCCCAGACCACGGCCTGATACGGCTTCAGCACGCCGGTCGAGACGATCGTGGCGATCGAGTTCGCCGCGTCGTGGAAACCGTTCATGAAATCGAAGATGAGCGCGATCACGATCAGTGTGATGAGCGTGAGCGTGAAGCTGCCCGCGTCCATGGTCAGCCGTTCTCGAGGACGACGCCCTCGATCACCAGCGCGACGTCCTGGCATTTGTCGGTCGTCAGTTCGAGGAGCTCGTAGACCGCCTTCAGCTTCACCAGCTGGCGCACATCCTGTTCCTCGCGGAACAGTCGCGAGATCGCCGAACGCATCACCCGGTCCGCGTCGCTTTCGAGACCGTCGATTTCCTGGCAGACCTTGAGGATCGCGGGGCCGTTGTCCATCGACGAGAGCTGCGTCACCGCGGCGCCGACGCGGCCGCAGCTGAGCCGCACCAGATCGGCGAGATGCAGCACTTCCGGCGTGAGCTGATGCACGTCGTAGAGCATCAGCGATTCGGCCGTGTCCTGGATCAGGTCCAGAATATCGTCCATGCGCTGGATCAGCTTGTTGATCTGGTCGCGATCGAACGGAGTCACGAAGGTGTTGTGCATCAGCGCGACGGTCTCGTGCGTGACGTCGTCCGCGGCGTGCTCGATCGCGTGGATTTTCGCGACGAACTCGTCGCGCCGCCCGCCGTCGGCGTAGCCGGCCAGCATTTCGACGAGCGCGTCCGCGCCCTCGGTCACGAGGCCGGCATGCCGGTTGAACAACGTGAAAAAATGCCGCTCGCGCGGCATCAGCACGGATAGCAGTCGCATCCCGGTTCCCCCTGCGGCCCTTCCCCGTCGGCGGCATTGTATGCACGAACGCCGGCCGCTGCGGTATGGTTGCCGGATGAAATACCTGTTGCAGCCCCTGCTGGCCGCCGCGGCAGCCCTCGGGCTGATGGCGGCCCCTTCAAGCGCCGGCGCGGACGACGCGGATCCGACCGACCGCCTGATCGCGGAACTCGGACTCCGGGAATCGGAGACCCCGCTCCGGGACCGGCCGGGCTGGACCGCGCCGCGCAAGGTGCTGGTGATGGGTGCCGACGCCCTGCGCCTCGCGTGGATGCAGGAGGCGGCGCCCGGCGTGACGCTCGTTGCGCCTGCGGATCGCGCCGCCGCCGTACGCGAGGCGGCGGACGCCGATGCGGTGATCGGCGATTGCGTCGCCGAGGTCATTCAGGCGGGGCCGCGAATCCGCTGGGTGCAGCGCATGTACGCCGGCGTCGAACGCTGCGTCGCGATTCCTGCCGTCATGGAGCGCGGCATCGTGCTCACCAACATGCAGAAAGTGGCCGGCTCCGTCATGGCCGAGCACGTGCTGGCATTCATGTTCGGCCTCACGCGGGGTTTCGCGACCTACGTGCCGGCACAGGCACGGGGCGAGTGGGCCGACGAGGCCGTTCCCGAGAGCCGCCTGTGGGAAGTGAAAGGCCGCACGCTGCTGGTCGTCGGACTCGGCGGTATCGGCGTCGAGACCGCGCGGCGCGCGCACGCGCTCGGCATGACCGTGATCGCGATCCGCAATTCCGGCACCCAGGGACCGGAATTCGTCGCGGAGGTCGGCCTGCCGGACCAGCTGCTGCCATTCGCCGCGCGCGCGGATGTCATCGTCAACACGCTGCCGCTGACGACGGAAACGAAGGGCCTGTTCGACCGCGAGGTCTTCGATGCCGCAAAGCGCGGGGCGCTCTTCATCAATGTCGGTCGTGGCGGAACCGTCGTGACCGATGACCTGGTGGCGGCACTCGGCGACGGCCGACTCGGCGGCGCCGGCCTGGACGTCACCGATCCGGAGCCGTTGCCGCCCGACCACGCGCTCTGGCGCGCGCCGAACGTGCTCATCACGCCGCACGTCGCCGCCGCCCTCGAGGGCAACGATGTTCCGCGCTGGCTGCTGGCGCGCGAGAACCTGCGCCGGTATGCCGAAGGCGGCAAGCTGCTGTCGGAAGTGGACGTCGGGCGCGGGTACTGACGCGGGCACCCGCATGTCGAACCGCACGCTGTCGCTGAACGACCGGCTGTACGACTACCTGCTCAGGCATTCGCTGCGCGAGCCGGAGTCGCTCGCGCGCCTGCGCGCGGAGACCGCGTCGCATCCGCAGGTCAACATGCAGATCGCGCCGGAGCAGGGGCAATTCATGCAGCTGCTCGTGCGCCTGCTGGGCGCGCGCCGTGCGATCGAGGTCGGCGTGTTCACGGGCTATTCGAGCCTGGCCGTCGTGCTCGCGATGCCGCCCGAGGGGCGGCTGCTGGCCTGCGACATCAGCGCGGAGTACACGGACATCGCGCGCCGGCACTGGCAGGCGGCAGGCGTCGCGGACCGCATCGATCTCGTTATCGCGCCGGCGAATGAGACGCTCGATGCGCGTCTTGCCGCGGGCGAGGCGGGCCAGTACGACTTCGCGTTCATCGACGCCGACAAGGCTGGATACCTTTCTTACTACGAGCGGCTGATTGAGCTGGTGCGGCCGGGCGGCGTGATCGTCGTCGACAATACGCTGTGGAGCGGCAAGGTCGCGAATTCCGCGTATCGCGATGGGGACACGGTGGCGCTGCGCGAATTCAACGACTGCCTGCACTCGGACCCGCGGATCGACCTGTCGCTGTTGCCGCTGGGCGACGGTCTGACGCTGGCGCGGCGGCGGCACGTGGGCGAGCGATGAGCCTGCGTGCCGTCGTCGAATCGATCCTGCCGGAATGGGAGCGCTGGTATCCCAGCCTGTTCGATGCCGCGGCCGATCTCGGCGTGATCCGGGCGCGCGTCTGCCCGCCGTCGTCGCTGCTGCTGTCCCGGCGCCACGCCGGCGTCCGCGACGAGGCCGTGCGCGCGTTCCGTGAGCGCTGGAACGCGCTCGATGAGGGGGACTAGCCGGCGATTTTCTATTGTAAGCTATTGCTTTCGCGGGGCTTTCCAGTAAGATGCTGTATATAACAACAGTCCTCTGGAGAGCGTCATGGACGCGCCGATTTCCGGGATTTCGACGCCCGAACTGATTGACCGGATTACCGAGCTGGCCGGCCATCTGAATGCCGCCAACGCGCGGTTTCTGGTTTTGATTGCCGAGTTCGACCGGCGCCGTGGCTGGGCGGAATGGGGCGTGAAGTCCTGTGCGCACTGGCTGAACTGGAAGTGCGGGATTGCCCTGGGCGTGGCGCGGGAGAAGATCCGCGTGGCGCACGCGCTCGCCAAGCTGCCGCGGATGGCGGCGGCCATGGCGGAGGGCCGGATCAGCTATTTCAAGGCGCGGGAAATGACGCGTGTCGCGACCGAGGCGAACGAGTCGTATCTGCTCAACATCGCGTTGTGCGGCACGGCGAGCCACGTGGAGCAGACCGTGCGCGGGTATCGACGGGCGCTGGATGCCGAGGAGTTGTCCCGCGAAGCGATCCAGCAGCGCGATCAGCGTCTCTGGTATCACATCGAGCCGGATGGCTCGCTCACGATCAAGGCGCGGGTGCCGGCCGAGATCGGAGCCTTGTTCAAGCGTGCCCTGGAAGCGGCGGAAGATGCCTTGCCGATCCCCAAAAACGTTCCGGCCGGAACGTTTTCTGACAGCTGTCCAACGACCGGTGCGCGGCGGGTCGAGGCGCTCGGCCGGATGGCCGAGAGCTTCCTCGCCTCCGGACCACAGGAGTTGACGGGTGGAGACCGGCAACAGATCGTCGTGCATGTGGATGCCGAGACCCTGAAGCATGACCATGCGGGCCGCTGCGAGCTGGAGCACGGGCCGGCAATGGCTGCCGAGACCGCCCGGCGGCTCGCCTGCGATGCCAGCCTGATCACGATCATCGAGAACGAGAAGGGCGAGCCGCTGAATGTCGGCCGCAAGACCCGGACCATCCCGCCGGCGCTGCGCAGGGCGCTGAACTCACGCGACAGGGGCTGCCGCTTCCCGGGCTGCACATTTACCCGCTACGTGGACGGGCACCATGTAAAGCACTGGGCCCATGGCGGCGAAACCAGACTCTCGAACCTGGTGACGCTCTGCCGCTTCCATCATCGGCAGGTGCATGAAGGGAAAGTGGTCGTGACTTGCCTTGACGACGGTGCGTTCCGGTTCACACGGCCGGGCGACAAATCGTTCGACAGTCCTGCTCCTGAGCCGACGGATTGGGCGACGCTCGTCGCAAGCCATCACATGCAGGGCATCCAGGTTACTCCGCACACCGCCATCACGCGCTGGACCGGCGAGACGCTCGACCTCGATCACGCCGTCGGCTGGCTGATGCTGCACGCGGAGCGCGAAAGAAAAAAAAGTGTTTCCGCGGAAACGCCGGTCGGATAAGACTAAGGTTCGTTCTGGCGGCTGGCGCGGATCACGCGCCAGTCACCCGCTTCTTCGCGCGCAAGCCGGACATCCAGCCGGTAGATGTCGCCCGCCAGGTCCCAGTCCGCATCGGTTCCGGCCTCGCGACCGAGCATGCCGACCGTGACTGCGACGCGCGCCAGCTCGTTGCCTTCGAGCTGAATCGAGTCGACGCGCGTGATGAGCCGGATGGACGGATGAGCGATCAGATAGCCATGGAGATAGTTCCGCACGTCGGCGGCGTTCCGTCCCTGCGGGTCGGCGTAATCGTCGGCGACCAGCGCGCGCAGCGCTGAAGCATCCCGTTCCTCGGCTGCCGACTCCGCGAGATCCACGAGCGCCCGGATCTCCTCTTCCGGCGCGCTCTGCGTGCCGCAGGCGGACAGGAGCAGCAGCAGTACCGCGCTAGCTGCGCGCAGGATAGGCCTCCCACTGCGGCAGTCCGTCCGTGATCTCGTACCAGCCGGCCTTGCTGGTCGCGAAGACATGGCCGAGCGGCAGCATCGACAGCGCGGTGTCGAATCCGCCGCAGGGTGCGACCACCAGTCCGGTCGCCTGCACGACGCGCGGCACCGGGCTGCCGCAATGGCGGCAGAAATCCTGGCCGAAATACTTCGCATCCGGCAGCGAGAAGCTGCGGATGTCGTCCTGGCCGCGAACCCAGGCGAGCTGCTCCGTTTTATAGAAGGCATTGGTCCCATGCGCGGCGCTGCGTGCGCGCCGGCAGCGCGAGCAATGGCAGTTCTGCACGCGTTCGGGCTGGCCCGTGAATTGCCAGGCGACGGCGGCGCAGAGGCAGCTGCCCTGGGTGATGCCGGGCAGCGCCGGCGGAACCGGTCGCGCGATGCCGTTGCCGCCGCCGAACTGCGGGGGGAAGCCTGCATGTTGCGGCAGCGCGTCGGTGATAGGGAACCAGCTCGCGCGCGCGGCGGCGAACATGTGCATCTGCGGCCTGGCATCCGGAACGTCCTGCAAGTTGCCGGCGGGCAACAGCACGAGGTCCAGATCCTTCATGATCGTCGGCGTAACCGAACCGCAGCGGCTGCAGAATGGCCGCCGGCCCTCCTCCGATGACTGGAACACCTCGATCAGTTCCTCACCGGCGGCATAACGGAATCCGGCGAGCGGGGCGGCGACGAAGGTCGAGAACATCGCTCCATGATGCTTTCGGCACATCGAGCAATGACAATGCGCCATCATGTCGAACGGGCCGGAGACTTCGTACCGGACTGAGCCGCACAGGCAGGTTCCTGTCACCATGGAGACAAGATAGGGAGGATCCGAGTCCATGTACACCCTTTACTGGTCGCCGGGCACCGCCAGCCTGTGCGTGCACTGGATGCTGATCGAGCTCGGCGAACCGCACGAACTGAAGAAGCTGGATATCGAGGCCGGCGAACATCGCAAGCCCGAATACCTGGCGCTCAATCCGAACGGCTTCGTGCCGACGCTCGTGATCGACGGCAAGCCGCTGTATGAAAGTGCGGCGCTGCTGATGCTGCTCGCGGAGCGCCACCCGCAGTCGGGATTTGCGCCGCCGATCGGCAGCCCGCAGCGCGGGCTGTACACGACCTGGCTGTTCCACCTGTCGAACACGCTGCAGTCCGCCTTCCGCGACTGGTTCTATCCGGAACAGCAGGCGGGGACGGCGGCGGAATCGGTGAAGTCGAGCGTACGGGGCCGCATCGAGTCCGGCTGGAACCGCGTCGAGGCACAGCTCGCGGCCGGCGGGCCCTATCTGGTCGGCGATCGCGTCAGCGCCGCCGATTTTCTGGCGACGATGCTGATGCGCTGGTCGCGCAACATGCCGAAGCCCGCGACGGAGTGGGCGGGGATCGCCGACTATATCGCCCGTATGAAAGCCCGGCCCTCGTTCAAGGTGCTGTACGAGCGCGAGGGCCTGACCGACTGGACCTGAGTCAGGCCTAGAGGAACGTGTAGGTCAGCGACAGCGAGATCGTCCCGAGTTCCTCGTCCTCGATGATGCGGAAGCGCTCGTACTCGAGCCGCGCGCCGAGGCTTCCGAACCGCGCCTGCACGCCCACGCCCCAGGCCAAGTCGACGTCGCTCTCGTCGAAGTCGAAGTCCGGGAACGAGGGCGTCGAGCCGTCGAATTTCCACGACGTCGCGCCGGCCTTTGCGAACAGGTCGATCAGCGGGAAATCGAGATAGCCGACCGCGAACACGGAAACCGTCTTCGCTTCCAGGTTGGTGGTGTCAGGGCAGGGCACCCCGACCAGCTGAATGCAGGCGACGCCGCTCGGCACCGTCGCTTCGCCATGATCGATGTAGTTCGCCTCGACGCCGAAGCTGTCGAGCGGCCGCCAGCCGGCGATCAGCTTGTAGCCGTTGTCCTTGTCGTCGAAGGGCTCGGCGTCGAGCGGGTTGTCGAGATCGTATTCGCTCTGCACGGCGCCGACGCCGATATAGATGCCGTTGTCGGCGGCCTGCGACAGCCCGGCGAAGCCCAGCGCTGCGAGCAACAAAAGGAGACGCGACATAAATCACCCGGAATCAGCCCGATGGTACGGTTAGGACCTATGGTCTGGCGGCGGGTTCCGGCTGGATGAGCGGTTGCATCGGCTTGATGCTGCAAGCGAACTGCAGAAGTGTCTCGCCGACGGTGCCCCGGTCGATCTTTTCCCAGTAGCGCAGCAGGTTGGTCGAGCGCTCGGGCGTGTCGTCCTGCAGGTTGTTGAACTTGTAGAAGATGAGCCCGCGCGTCGAACGCTGGCGTTTCTTGCAGTCCCAGTCGTCGCGGCTCACGGAGCTGCGGTGCGACAGCGGGCTTTGCGGGTGCTTGTACTCGAGCCGCGTCCACAGGGTCACGATGTCGCCGTTCTTCTCGGAATCGTGACGGGTCGCGAAATACACCTGCTCGGGATAGGTCTCGATCCACTCCCAGTCCATGCGTCCCTTCAGGTCGAGCTGCTTGACCCATTCGTTGCCGACGCCCTTCATCGGTACTGACGAGATCTGCGCGAGCGCGGGGGCCGCGAGGGCCAGCCCGACGAGAACGAGTACGATGCCGGGACGGATGTTCATGCGCTTTTTGACGCCGGCAGCCAGGGCAGGTTCCGATTATCAGCCCAGGATCGCTTCGCGTCGATACAGCCGGCCGGCGAGCCAGGCGAGCGCCATGCCGAGCGCCAGCGTGCTCGCGACCGACAGCAGCATCCAGGCGGTCGGCACCGGATCGCCGCGCATCAGGCCCTGGATTACAAGGTGCTGCGACAGCGACGGCACCAGCATCAGGGCCGCCGACGGCTGCACCGCGAGCACGCCGGCGATCGCGATCGGCACGGTCGGCACGAGCATCGCGATGCCGAGCCAGGACTGCGCTTCCTTGTAGCTTTTCGTGAACGAAGCGACGACCGTCAGCAGCGCCGCGCCGACGAGCGCGAATGGCAGCACGGTCAGGAACACCCGCCACGCGACCGGTGGGCCGAAGTTTGCCGACATGCCGAAGGTCTCGAGCGGCACGAAGTCGAGCGCGACGACAATGGACGCGGTCACGAGCGCGAGCGCGAGCACCATCATGATGGCCGCCGCCAGGATCTTGCCGTAGATCAGCTGCGCGCGCGCCGCGGGCACCGTGAGCAGCGCCTCCAGCGATCCGCGCTCGCGTTCGCCGGCGGTCGCATCGATCGCGAGATGCAGCCCCCCCAGCAGCGTGATCAGCAGGATAACGTAGCTCAGCATCCCGAGCAGCAACGTCGCGCGCGCGGACGGCGTCGAGACATCGATGTCATTGACGACGACCGGCTGCAGGATGGAAGGCGAGATGCCCCGTGCCTGTAACCGAAGCGCGCCGATCAGGCCGGAGTAACCCGCGATCGCGTTTCGGACGCGCGCCGCGCGTCGCTCGGCCTGCGAGTTCGCACCGTCCGAGTAGAGCTCGATGGCCGCGGGCCGGCCGCTCGTGAAGCGTTCGCCGAAACTCTCCGGCACACGCAGCACGACGAGGCCGTCCTGGTCCTCGATCCAGCGGCGGATGTCCGCCTCCGTGCCGTCCTCGAGCGTGACCGTGAGGCCCGACTCGCGAAGCTGCTGCACCAGGTTGGGCGCGGCGGCGGCGTTGGCGACCGTGACGGGAGTCAGCTCGTCCTCGGAAGCGACCGTGCGCGACAATGCGAGCTTCAGGATCAATATGAAGAACAGCGGCGCAAAGATCGGGCCGAGCACCAGGCTCGTCATCAGCGTGCGCCGGTCGCGCAGGGTTTCGCGCACTTCCTTCTGCATGACGGTGCGGATCACGCCGGTCATTCGAGCCCCCGCCCGTCGCCGGTCGCGGCGACGAATGCGTCCTCCAGAGAAGCTGCCGAAAACCGGGCGCGCAGCTCATCGGGCGACCCGGCCGCGACGACATTGCCGTGGTCGATGATCACGATGTCGTCGCAGAGCGCGGCCACCTCCTGCATCACATGGCTTGAGAACAGCACGCAGTGGCCGGCGCCGCGGAGCTTCCGGATCACGGCGCGGAGCGCCCGCGTCGCCATCACGTCAAGGCCGTTGGTCGGCTCGTCAAGTAGCAGGTTCTTGGGGGAATGCACGAGCGCGCGAGCCAGCGCGACCTTGATACGCTCACCCTGCGAGAAGCCTTTCGCGCGGCGGTCGGCGAAATCCGCCATCTCCAGCTCGGTCAGCAGCTGCTCGACGCGGCGTGCGCAGTCAGAGGGCAGGAGTCCGTGCAGCGCGCCGAAATAGGCGACGTTCTCGCGCGCCGTGAGCTGCGGATAGATTCCGGCGGCATGCGGCAGTACGCCGATCGCGCGCCGTGTCGCGAGCGGATCGGCGGTGACGTCGATGCCGTCGATGGCCGCGGTGCCGGCGTCGGGCCGGAGCACGGTGTAAAGCACGCGCAGCGTCGTCGACTTGCCCGCGCCGTTCGGCCCGAGCAGGCCCGTGATGCGCCCGTCGCGCGCCTCGAAACTGACGCCATCGATCGCGCGCACCGTTCCGAAGCTCCGGGTGAGCCCCTCGACCCGGATCACGGCGCGCTGCCGCTGAAGTTCAGGAAAAACGGAGCCGGCCGGATCTGGTCCACGCAGGCCGTGTCGAGATCCGCTGCGGAGGCCGCGTCGATGAATCGGCGGATGAGGCGCTGCACGCAGTAGAGTCGCGCCTGCCCGTGGCCCTGGCCGGGCACGACGATGTGAAGCGAGCGTTCGAAGCCCGCGGCCGCCATGGCGCCGTACTCGGCGGGCGTCGCGGGATCAAATCCGCCGGACAGCAGCAGCGCCGGCACGGCGGAGGCGAGGGGCTCGCCGAAATCGGGATCCACGGGACCGCGTGGCCAGACTTCGCAGATCGCCGTCATGCCGTCCTGCATCAGCGGACCGAGATAGGTGAGCTCGAGTTTCGCGCGGTCCACGGCGCCCGCGAAGCGCGGCGCGTCTTCCGCGCAGACCACCGAGTGATGCATGCCCATCGCAATCATGCGCTCAAGGTCGTCGCCGATCATCTCGCCCTGGGCGGCGAGTGGCGCATAGTTGCCGTTGGTCGCCGCCTCGTGCAATAGGAGCGGCAGCAGCGATGCCATGCGCGCCGAATAGGTCAGCATGCGCGCCATCGTGACCAGGTGGCCGCGGGTTACGTCGAGCTCGCGGGTCTCGCCCGTCACCGGATCGGCGATGGTGACCGGAACCGGAGCGCGCTTCAGCCGCGCGGCCACGCGCGCGAACTGTGCCGGGAGCGCGGGAAATCGCTCGTTGCAATCGGTATCGTCGGCGCAGCGCTCGAATACGCGATCGAGGGCGCGCTGCGATTCGATGGCGATCTGCGGGACCAGCGCGAGCGTCGGCGGCACCACCGCATCGAGCACGATCGAGCGCGTGCGGTCCGGATAGCGCCGGGCATAGTGCTGCGCGACGCGCGTGCCGTAGGAACCGCCGATCAGGTTGAGCTCGCCATAGCCGAGCGCGGAGCGAACTGCCTCGAGGTCTCCGACCGCGATGCTCGTCGTGTAGAACTGCGGGCGGCCCGGCAGCGCCGCGAGGCAGTCGCGCGCGAGTTCCCGCAGCTGATCCGGCGTGAGTTCGCCGGTTTCGAAGGCGTCTTCGGGCATGTCGCAGTCGAGTCGGTTCGAGCTGCCGGTGCCGCGCTGGTCCACGAGCACGATATCGCGCTCGCGGCGCAGGCCCGCGTAGGCGCCGAGGACCGGTGCGTAGCCCTCGATCGCGCCCTGGCCCGGTCCGCCCGCAAGCAGGAATACCGGATCGGGTCTCGCCCGGGTCGCGATCGCGGGCACGACCGCGATCGCAAGGTCGATGGTGTCGCCGTCCGGCTCGGCGGGGTTCTCGGGCACGGCGAGCCGCCCGCAGCGCGCCGCGATCGAGACGAGCCCGTCGGCATCGCTGATGCGGCAGGGTTCGAGGACGGGCTTCGCGCCAGCGAACTGGCCAAAGAGCGCACTCAGGATCAGGACGGCCAGCAGCCCGGCGCGCGAATGCAGACGATCGGTCACCGCGTGATCATACAAAAAAGGGGTCGCATCCCCTTCTCAAAGGGGTCGCATCCCCTTTCACAACCGCTTTTCGGTTGATAAACCTTCCTGGGTGAAAGGGGATGCGACCCCTTTGAGAAGGGGATGCGACCCCTTCGGCACGTCGCAGCCGAATCGCGCTACCATACCGCCCCCCAAAACAGGCCCGGACATGCATTCGTACGACGTCATCGTCATCGGCGGCGGACACGCTGGCACCGAGGCGGCACTCGCGGCCGCCCGCAGCGGCGCGCGCACGTTGCTCGTGACGCAGCGCCTCGACACCATCGGGCAGATGAGCTGCAATCCGGCTATCGGCGGCATCGGCAAGGGCCACCTCGTGCGCGAGATCGACGCGCTGGGCGGCGTGATGGCCGCAGCCGCCGATCGCGCCGGCATCCAGTTCCGCACACTGAACGCGAGCAAGGGACCGGCCGTGCGCGCGACGCGCGCGCAGGCGGACCGCACACTCTATATGCGTGCGATCCAGCGCCTGCTCGCCGAAGCGCAGAACCTCGAGCTGCATGAAGCGGAAGTCGCCGATCTCGTCGTCGCGGGCGGCCGCGTGACCGGCATCACGACGACCACCGGCGCAACGATCAGCGCGCGCTCCATCGTGCTGACCGTCGGCACTTTTCTCGGCGGGCGCATGCACGTCGGCCTCGAGAGCAGCGAAGGCGGTCGCGTGGGCGATGCGCCGTCGAATCGCCTCGCCACGCGCCTGCGCGAGCTCCCGTTCGCCGTCGGGCGCCTGAAGACCGGCACGCCTCCGCGCCTCGACGGGCGCACGCTCAATTACTCCGAGATGCAGCGCCAGCCGGGCGACGAGCCGCGCCCGGTGTTCTCGTTCCTCGGCCGGCGCGAAGAGCATCCGCCCCAGCGCCCCTGCCACATCACGGCAACCAACGAGCGCACGCACGAGATCATCCGCGGCGCGACCGACCGCTCGCCGATGTTTACCGGGATCATCGCGGGTGTCGGCCCGCGCTATTGTCCTTCGGTCGAGGACAAGGTCGTGCGCTTCGCCGCAAAGACCTCGCACCAGATATTCGTGGAGCCCGAGGGTCTCGATACGCCCATCGTCTATCCGAACGGCATCTCGACGAGCCTGCCCGCGGATGTGCAGCTCGAGTTCGTGCGCAGCATCCGGGGCTTCGAGCAGGCGGAAATCACGCGCCCCGGTTACGCGATCGAGTACGACTATTTCGACCCGCGCGGCCTGCACGACAGTCTCGAGACGAAGCCGCTCGCCGGCCTCTGGTTCGCGGGCCAGATCAACGGCACGACCGGTTACGAGGAGGCCGCCGCCCAGGGCCTGCTCGCGGGCATCAACGCGGCGCTGGCCGCCTTCGATCGCGGGCGCTGGTCGCCGCGCCGCGAGGTCGCCTATCTCGGCGTGATGGTGGACGATCTCATCACCCAGGGCGCGATCGAACCCTATCGCATGTTCACCAGCCGCGCGGAGCACCGGCTGCTGCTCCGCGAGGACAACGCGGACCTGCGCCTGACGCCGATCGCGCGCGAACTCGGGCTGGTGGACGATGCGCGCTGGGCTTTCTTCTGCGCCAAGCGGGATGCGGTCGAGGCCGGCCGTGTGCCGGACGGGTCCGATCCGCGGCTGGTCGAGCAGGCGACGCTCGCGATCGAAGCGCAGGCGAAGTACGCGGGCTACATCGAGCGCCAGCACGCGGAAGTCGAGCGCCAGCGCCGGAATGAGGACACACGCCTGCCCACCGGCATCGACTACGCCGTGGTCGCCGGCCTGTCCCACGAAGCGCGCGAACGCCTTGCGAAGTGCCGGCCGGACACGCTCGGCCAGGCTTCGCGCCTGCCCGGCATCACCGCCGCGACCATTTCCATCCTGCTGGTGCATCTGAAGAAGCGCACTCGCGCCGCATGAAGCGGGTCGGCCTCGCCGCATTCGCAACCGCGGCGAGCGCCTTTCTCGGCCTGATCGCCGGCTGCGGAAACCCCGGCCCGGACGATACGGCGGAACTGCGCCGCGGCAACGGCAGCGAGCCGGATTCCATCGACCCCCAGCTCGCGCGCATGGAAGCGGCGATGACGATCCTGCGCGACTGCTACGAGGGCCTTGTATCCATGGCGCCGGACGGCGCCGCGATTCCCGGGGCCGCCGAGTCCTGGTCGGTGTCGGAGGATGGCCGGCGCTATACATTTAGATTGCGCGCGACAGCGCGCTGGTCGAACGGCGATCCGCTGGTCGCCCTGGACTTCGCCGCGGCCTTCCGCCGGCTGGTGGATCCGGCGACCGCCTCCCAGTACGCGCTGATGCTGGAGCCGGTCGTGAATGCGGGCGACATCGTCGCGGGACGCAAGCCGGCGGCGACGCTCGGTGTCACGGCATCCGATGAGCGCACGCTGATCGTGGATCTCACGCGCCCAAGCTCTTACTTCATCGCGATGCTCTCGCATCCGAGCACTTTTCCGGTGCATCGCGCGACGCTCGCGGCGCATCCGGCGGACACGGCGCGCCCCGGCACCGCGGTGACGAATGGCGCCTTCGTGCCCGTGGAGTGGCAGATCGGCTCGCACATCCGCGCAGTGCGGAACCGGCATTACTGGAACGACGCCGGCAACGACATCGACGCTGTGCGCTACGTCCACGTCGCCGACCCGGTAACCGAGCTCACGCGCTTTCGGGCGGGCGATCTCGATGTCACCTACACGGTGCCGCCGGGCGAGGTCGCGCGCCTCGAGCGCGAACTGCCGCAGCAGCTTCGGATCACGCCCCACGTCGGCGTCTATTACTACGGATTCGCGCTTGACCTGCCGCCATTCCTCGATGCGCCGAAACTCCGCCGCGCGCTCGCGATGGCGGTGGACCGCGACCGGCTCGTGAGCCGGATCCTCGGCGACGGCGAGCTGCCCGCATATGGCTGGGTGCCGACTGGCGTCGCGGGTTACGAGGGCCAGCGCTTCGACTGGGCCGGGCTCGACCGGGCGGAGCGGGAAGCCGAGGCACGGCGGTTGTATGCGGAAGCCGGTTATTCGGCGAAGAAGCCGCTTTCCGTGGAGCTGCGCTACAGCAAGAGCCCGCTGCACGATCGCATCGCGCTTGCAGTGACCTCGATGTGGCGTGAGGCGCTGGGCGCGGACGTGACGCTTCGTTCCGAGGATTTCCGCGTGCTGAAGCAGGCGATCGACGCGCGCGAGACGGTGCTGTTCCGCGGCAGCTGGATCGGCGACTACAACGACGCCTACTCCTTCCTGCAGGTCCTGAAGGGCGGCTTCGGCATCAACCTGCCGCGCTATGAAAGCGCCGGCTACGATGCAGCGCTGGCGTCAGCCTCCGCCGCGACCGGAGCCGAACGCATTGCACTGCTGGCCGCGGCCGAACGCCAGCTGCTCGCGGACGTTCCGCTGATCCCGCTCTACTTCTACGTGTCCAAGCACCTGGTCGCGCCGCGCGTGCAGGGCTGGTACGACAATGTCATGAACGTCACTTACACCAAAGACCTCGCGCTTTCGCCCTGAGAGGGGTCGCATCCCTTTCACGGCCGCTACTCAGTTCGTAGACGTGCCGGGTTGAAAGGGATGCGACCCCTTTGGAAGGGGATGCGGCCCCTTTGAAGAAGACCCCTTTGATGTCCGGCGGGGTGTCCGGGCGGTGTCCGCGGACACGTCCGGCCACTTGCGGCGTGCCATTGCGCCGAAATATTTCATTTACAATCAAGATCTTATGCGCGGCCGCGACTTTGGCACGCCGGTTGCAATGGTGAATACGAGTTGTTGAGTAAGCCATGAAGATTACGAGCCTCAGACCTTTGACGAAGCAGGGCGGTGGCGCCGGCTCGACGACTGACGCATCCATCCGGGGCACCGAGGCCCAGGACGTCACCGTCGAGTCGGCGCCAAACCGCCGCAAGCGCTTCATCCAGATCGGCATCGGCGCGGGCGCGCTGGTGCTGGTCCTCGTCTTCATCGCACTGTTCCGCGGCTGGGCCGCGTCCGAATTCACGATCCCGCGCGAACGGTTGCGTATTGTCACCGTCACCGAGGGTCCGTTCGTGCGCGACGTTTCCGCGCAAGGCACCGTGGTCGCGGCCGTGAGCCCGACGTTGTTCGCCGTCGCGCCCGGGAACATCAGCTACCAGGTGCGGGCCGGCGACACGGTCAAGCAGGGCCAGGTGCTGGCGACACTGGTGAGCCCCACGCTCGAGAACGAATACCAGCGCGAGCGCGCGACGCTCGACAGCCTCGACACGGCGTTGCAGCGCCAGAGCATCGACATCCGCCGGCAGAAGCTTCGCACCCAGGAAGAGGCAGACCTCGCCAACGTGCAGATCCGCGCCGCCGAGCGCGAGTTCCAGCGTGCGCAGTCGGCCTGGGACAAAGGCGCGATCGCCGAGCGCGACCTGCGCCGCGCCGAGGACGAGCGCGAATCCGCGCGGCTGTCCTACGAGCACGCGCGCGAAACCGCCGCGCTCGAGCGCTCGAGCCTCGATCTCGATCTGCGCGCGCGCCGGCAGGACCGCGAGCGCCAGGGCTTTGTCGTCGCCAACCTGAAGCGCCGCGTGGACGAGCTGTCGGTGCGCTCGCCGGTGGATGGCATGGTCGCGAATCTGGCGGCCGCCGAGAAGGCAAGCGTCGCCGAGAATGCGCCGCTGCTGACGGTCGTGGACCTGACCGCCTTCGAGGTGGAGTTCCAGGTCGCCGACGTCTATGCGCGCGACATCAAGGCCGGCATGGAAGCGCAGATTTCGCTGGATGGCCAGCAGCATCGGGGGCTGGTCACCGCGATCTCCCCGGAAGTGCGCTCAAGCCAGGTGACCGGCCGCGTGAAGTTTGTTGGTACGCAGCCGGCGGGCCTGCGGCAGAGCCAGCGCGGATCCATCCGCATCGTGATCGAGCAGCGTGCGAAGGCACGCAAGTTCGAGCGCAGCTCCGACATCGCGTCGGGCACGCGCCAGGTTCACGTCGTCGACGGCGACCGTGCGGTGCTCCGCCCGGTCGAGCTCGGCGCCGCTTCGGTCGGCGAGATCGAAGTGATCCAGGGGCTGGAGCCGGGCGAGCAGGTCGTCGTTTCCGGCCTCGGCGATTTCCGCGACGCACCCGAAATACTGATCAGCGACTGAGGAGCGATTTTCCCATGCTCGAAATGCAAGGCATCAGCAAGATTTACCGCACGGACCTGATCGAGACCCACGCGTTGCGCGACTTTTCGCTCAAGGTCGGCGACGGCGAGTTCGTCGCGGTCACGGGCCCGTCCGGTTCCGGCAAGACGACGTTCATGAACGTCGCCGGGTTGCTCGAAACTTTCGACACCGGAACGTACAAGCTCGACGGCGAGGATGTGAGCCGCCTGTCCGACGAGGCGCGCTCGAAACTCAGGAACGAGAAGATCGGCTTCATCTTCCAGAGCTTCAACCTGATTCCGGATCTCGACATCTTCGACAACGTGGACGTGCCGCTGCGCTACCGGCGGCTGTCGAAGAAGGACCGCGAGCAGCGCATCAAGAGCGCCCTCGATGTAGTCGGCCTGACCTCCCGCATGCACCACATGCCATCGCAGCTCTCGGGCGGCCAGCAGCAGCGCGCCGCGATCGCCCGCGCGCTCGCCGGCGACCCGCGCTTCCTGCTCGCCGACGAGCCGACCGGCAACGTGGATTCGCTGATGGCGCGCCAGGTGATGGACCTGCTCGAGCAGATCAACGAGATGGGCACGACGGTGATCATGGTCACCCACGACCCCGAGCTCGCACGCCGCGCGCACCGCAACGTGCACATCGTTGACGGCCAGATCTCGGACTTCCGGCCCTACGAGCCGCGCGACGAGGCGCTGACCGGCATCGGCGTCGCGCCGGTCGCCGCCACGATGTCCCCGGCCTGAATCGCGGAGAGCACCCATGCTTGGTTACTACTTCCAGCTCGCCATCCGGAACCTGCGCCGCAATCCCGGCCTGACCGCATTGATGGTCGGCGCGGTCGCGCTCGGCATCGCGGTCTGCGTGATGACGCTGACGATGTATCGCGCCATGTCCGGCAATCCCATCTGGTGGAAAAACGAGGTGCTCTACGCGGTCACCATGGATTTCTGGGATCCGAACGAGGATGCGCACGACCAGAAGCCCGAACTGCCGCCCTGGCAGCTGACCTACCGCGACGCACTGGCCGTCATGGAGTCCGAGATCCCTGATCGCACCGTCGTCATGCACAAGGCAGTCGGCGTGTTCTCGACGGAGGACGGCGCAGTGCAGCCGGAGCGCGTGCTGACCCGTGTGACCAGCGCCGATTTCTTCGCCGCCTTCGACGTGCCGTTCCAGTATGGCGGCACGTGGAGCGCGGAAGCCGACCGCGCGCCGGAGCCGGTCATGGTGATCTCGCGCGCGATGAACGAGAAATACTTCGGCGGCGCGAACAGCGTCGGCAGGGAGATTCGCTGGGACGACCGGGAATTCCGCATCGTCGGCGTGCGCGACCATTGGCAGCCGATGCCGACATTTTATGACGTCAACAATGGCAGCCTCCAGGAATCCGAAGAGGTCTACCTGCCGTTCGGCTGGAATGCCGTGGCCGAGATCTACAGCGCCGGCAACACGAATGGGTGGAAGCCGGAGGAGATCAACACCTACCAGGATTTCCTCAATTCAGAGAGCATCTGGATCCAGGCCTGGGTCGAGTTGCCGGACGCCGCGACGCGTGACCGCTTCCAGGCTTTCCTCGACAACTATGCGCGGAGTCAAAAGGAAGGAGGACGTCACCAGCGGCCGATCAACAACCGCCTGACGCCGGTCGACCAGTGGCTCGTCGACAACGACGTGGTCGGCAACGACGACCGCGTGCTGGTCGGCCTGGCGTTCGCCTTTCTCGCGGTCTGCCTGCTGAATACCGTGGGCCTGCTGCTCGCCAAGTTCCTGAACAACGCGGCGATCACCGGCGTGCGCCGCGCACTCGGCGCGAGCCGTCGCCAGGTCTTCCTGCAGCATCTGGTGGAAGTGGGTGTGATCTCGGGCATTGGCGCCCTGTTGGGCCTCGTGCTCGGCGCGCTCATGCTGATGGGCCTGCGCGCGCTCTACACGCTCGACCCGACCGACACGGGCGGCACGCAGGCGATTGCGCACGTGGATGTCACGAGCATCGTGACCGCGCTCGGACTCGCTCTTCTCGCAACCATCGCCGCCGGGCTCTACCCCGCGTGGCGGATCGGCCGCATCCCGCCGGCCATCTATCTCAAGGCACAGTGACATGACAGCCTGGAACATGCGTCCCATTGCCTCGGCTCTCTGGCGCAATCGCACCGGCGCCCTGCTGGTTGCCCTGCAGATCGCGATCGGGCTGGCGGTACTCGTCAATGCGGTGTATGTGGTCAAGCAGCGGGTGGACAAGATCAACCGGCCGCACGGCATGGACGTCGAGAACATCTTCGTCATCGCCAGCACCGGGTTCAGCCGGGATTTCGACTATGACGCGTCCTGGCGGGACGACCTCGCCTACCTGCGCGATCTGCCAGGCGTCACAGCGGCGACGATCGTCAGTCATATCCCGCTGTCCGGCAGCGGCAGTTCCAATGGATTCACCAGCCAGCCGTCGAAGTCGGGAGACGACGCGGTGCCGGCCAACAACTTCGACGTGGACGAGCAGGCAATCGAGGCGCTCGGCGTCGAGCTCGCGGCCGGCCGCAATTTCGCGCAGCACGAAATCCTGCCGCCGACGGATGGCTATGAATTCGCGCCGCAGCTGATCATCACCCGGGAATTCGCCAAGGCGCTGTTCCCGGAAGACGGGAACGCGCTCGGCAAGACGATCTATGACGGACTGAACCGGCCATCCACGGTCATCGGCATCATCGAGACCATGCACGGTTCCTGGGTCGGCTGGGACAAGCTCGGCCAGGTGATGCTGATTCCACGCATTCGCAGCGGCCCGGCCGCAATCTACATGGTGCGCACCGAGCCCGGCCGCCAGGCGGAGCTGATGCGCACGGCCGAGGAGCACCTCGCGACGAGCAACCCGGACCGGCTGCTGCGCTGGGTCCGGCCGATGGAGTACTTCGTCCGGCAGTCGTACCTCGACGACCGCAACATGGCGATCTTCCTGACCAGCGTGACGAGCGCGCTGCTTGCGATTACCGCGCTCGGCATCTTCGGGCTCGCGACCTTCAACGTCTCGACGCGCATCCGGCAGATCGGCACGCGCCGCGCGGTCGGCGCGCGTCGCCTCGATATCGTCCGTCACTTCCTGGTCGAGAACTGGATGATCACGACCGCGGGCATCGTCGCGGGCTGCGGCTTCGCGCTCGCGATCGGCTACTGGATCTCGGTCAAGTACGAACTGCCCCGGCTCGACCTCTATTACCTGGTCGGCGGCGTGCTCGGTATCTGGCTGATCGGCCTCGCGGCTGCCCTGCAACCGGCCCGCCGGGCCTCGGCGATCTCGCCGGCGGTCGCCACGAGGACGGTCTAGACTGCCGTGGCCCTTGCAACCGATCCCGGAATCCATGCATCCAAACCCATGAAGGACAAGGACCAACAGGGACTCCAGGACACTTTGAGCGAGCGCACCGTACTCGTCATCGATGACAGCGAGGCCGTGCGCACGGCGCTCGACGTCCTGCTGTCCATGCACGGCGCCCGCGTGCTCGGCGCCGATTCGGCCGCCGCCGGCATGGACGTGCTGGCGCGCGAGCCCGTCGATCTCGTCGTCCAGGACATGAACTTCCGGCGCGAGGCGACTTCCGGCGAGGAGGGCGTGACGCTGTTCCGCCACATCCGCTCGCTGCACCCGGAACTGCCGGTGATCCTGCTGACCGCGTGGACCCATCTCGAGACCGCGGTCGAGCTGGTCAAGGCGGGCGCCTCCGATTACGTCGCGAAGCCCTGGGACAACGCGCGGCTGCTGACCACGGTGCGGAACCTGCTCGATCTGCAGACCGCCCGCGCGGAAAACCGCGCGATCCGTCGCCAGCGCGCGGCGGCGCGCGCCGAACTCTCCGCGCGCTTCGAGCTCAAGGGCCTCGTCTACGAAAGCGAGGCGATGCAGGCGCTGGCCTCGACCGCGGCGCGCATCGCGCATGCCGACGTGCCCGTGCTGATCAGCGGCCCGAATGGCGCCGGCAAGGAAGTGATCGCCGACATCGTGCAGGCGAACTCGACCGTGAGATCCGGCCCGTATGTGAAGGTCAATCTCGGCGCGCTGCCGGATACCTTGATGGAAGCGGAGCTCTTCGGCACGGAGGCGGGCGCCTTCACCGGCGCGAAGGCGCGCACCGGGCGCTTCGAGGCGGCCGACGGCGGCACGATCTTCCTCGACGAGCTCGGCAACCTGTCGGCGCTCGGGCAGGCGAAGCTGCTGCGGGTGCTGCAGACCGGCGAATACGAACGGCTCGGCTCGAACACGACGCGCAAGACCCGCGCGCGCGTGATCGCCGCGACCAATGCGAACCTCGCGAACCTGATCCGCGAGGGGCGCTTCCGCGAGGACCTGTTCTACCGGCTGAACGTGATCGAGCTCGAAGTGCCGCCGCTGGCCACGCGCCAGGACGACATCCTGCCGCTCGCGCAGCATTTCCTGGAGCCCGGGTTCCGGCTGTCGCAGGACGCGTTGCGCGCGCTCGTGCGCTACCAGTGGCCGGGCAATGTGCGCGAACTGCGCAACGTCATCCACCGCGCCTGCCTGCTGTCGGTGGATACCGTCGTGACGGCCAAGGCGCTTGCGCTGCCGATCGTCCCGGAGCCCCCCGACGGTTCGCACATCGACCGAGGGACCATCGAACAGGCGCTTTTGCTCGCGGACGGCGTCGTCGCGCACGCGGCGCGTGACCTCGGGCTGTCGCGTCAGGCACTCTATCGGCGCATGGAGAAGCTCGGCCTCAAGACCCCCGTCGACCCAGGCCGGACATCAGCAACTAACGGCTGATGGCCACCAAGCCGCGCGCCAGCTGGTCACTGGCCGGCCGAATCGTCCTCGTGCTGTGCACCGTGGCGATCGTCGTGGCGGCAGCGGCATTGATTCTTCATCATTACGTGGAGTCGCCCTGGCTTGCGGGCGCCGCGGCGCTGCTCGTCACGTTGCCGCCATCCATCCTGTTCACGTCCCGTCTCTTCAACCGCTGGAGCAACAGCATCCGCGCGGTGACCGACGGCATCGGCAGCCTGCGCGACCGCGACTTCAGTGTCAGCGTCACACCGACCGGCCCGGACGAGATCGGCGATCTGACGGCCGCCTACAATTCGCTCGGCGACAACCTGCGGCGCGAACGGCTCAATCTCTACCAGCGCGAACTGCTGCTCGATACGGTCGTGCAGACGACGCCGCTCGCTCTGGTGCTGACCAATGCGACCGACTCTATCGTGTTCGCCAACATCGCGGCGCGCCAGCTGTTCCACGGGGGCCGCAAGCTCGAAGGCTTGAACTTCCGCGCGCTGCTCGAGGAATCGCCGCAGCCGCTGCGCGAAGCGGTGGCAGGCGGCACGGACACGCTCTTCACGGTGCACGCAGGCGCCGAGCCCGAGGTCATTCACGTGAGCCACCGGCCGTTCTTCCTGAACAGCCAGCCGCACCGGCTGCTGCTCTTCAAGCAACTCACGCGGGAAATGGCGGCGCAGGAAGTCCTGATCTGGAAGAAGGTGATCCGCGTGATCGCGCACGAGCTGAACAACTCGCTGGCGCCGATCTCGTCGCTGGCGGCATCGGGGCAGACGCTCGCCCGGGCGCCGGATCCCGAACGCCTGGCGCGGGTTTTCTCGACGATCGAGGAACGCGCCTCGCATCTCGCGACATTCATCGACGGCTACGCGCGCTTTGCCAAGCTGCCGCGGCCGCGGCCGGCGCTGGTGCAGTGGCGGCCGCTGCTCGCGGGCCTGGGGGACAGCCTGTCGTTCCGCGTATCGGGGCCGCTGCCGGCGCAGGACGCGTGGTTCGACGCCCCGCAGATCGAACAGGTGCTGATCAATCTGGTCAAGAACGCCATCGAATCGGGCTCGCCGGAGGATGACGTGACGCTCGCGGTGCAGGAGCGCAACGGCGGCATCGCCATCGACGTTGCCGATCGCGGCAGCGGACTCAGCGAGGATGTGCTGCGGGACGCGCTGCTGCCGTTCTATTCGACCAAGCCGAAAGGCACCGGGCTCGGGCTGACGCTCTGCCGCGAGATCGTGGACGCGCATGGTGGCCGGCTCAGCATTGCGAACCGGACGGGTGGTGGTGCGGTCGTCACCGTCTGGCTCCCCCAACCCGAAACCTGAAAGGGGTCGCATCCCCTTCCTGCTGGAGAACGCCATGCCCGCATTTTTCGACTTTGACGTGAATCGTATTGACGGTGAAAAGGACCTGCTGCGTGGTCTGAAGGGCAAGGTCGTGCTCGCGGTCAATGTTGCGAGCCGCTGCGGACTTACGCCGCAGTACAGCGGCCTCGAGGAGCTGCACGAGGAACTCGCCGGCGAGAACTTCACCGTCGTCGGTTTTCCCTGCAACCAGTTCGGGGCGCAGGAACCGGGGAGCGAGGCGGAGATCGAGACTTTCTGCGCCGCCAACTACGGCGTGACCTTCCCGATGAGCGCCAAGCTCGAAGTCAACGGCCCCGGGCGCCACCCGCTGTATGCCTGGCTGACCGATCCCACGAACGGCCATCCGGGCGACATCCAGTGGAACTTCGAGAAATTCCTGATCGGCCGGAATGGAGAGCTGCTGCAGCGCTATGCGCCGACGACCAGGCCGCGCGACAACGGGCTGATGCAGGATATCACCGACGCGCTATGACAGGCGCGCTCACAGGACTGGATGTCCTTGCAGCGACCTTGCGTATCGGCAGAGGCGATTGGCGAAACCTGGCATGAAAGACCGGGAGACCTGCTCCGGCTGTGGAAATAACGCCCTGCGCCGCTTAGTATTCCGACGCAATGAATACCTCTCGCACCCTTCTGCCCGTGTTTGCCACTATTGCATTCGGGCTGGTCGCGTCCGCGGCAGCCGCCGCCGACGCGGAGAATGGCCGCAAGCTCGCTTATAGCTGCATGGGCTGCCACGGCATCGAGAATTACAAGAACGCGTATCCGAAGTACTCGGTTCCGAAGCTGGGCGGCCAGAGCGCGACTTACATCGTCGCGGCGCTCGCGGAATACGATGCGGGTACGCGCTGGCATCCGACGATGCAGGGCTACGCGGCAACGCTCTCGGAACAGGACCGGGCCGATCTCGCGGCCTGGTTTGCTGCGCAGTCGGCGCGCAAGCCCGGCGCGAAGCCGGTCGGCCAGTTGCCGGAGGTCGCTGCGGCCTGCACGGCCTGCCACGGCACCGACGGCGTCGGCAACATCGCCGAGAATCCGACGCTCGCGGGCCAGCACGCGGATTATCTCGAGCAGACCCTCAACGATTACCGGCTCGGCAAGCGCACGAACCCGATCATGGGCGCGTTCGCGAAAGCGCTGACGCGCGAAGAGATCCGCGCTCTCTCCCGGTACTTTGCCCAGCAGCCCGGCCTCACAACCCCGGCGCTTTAAGAGGGGTCGCATCCCCTTCCAATGGGGATGCGACCCCTTTCAGCTTCTCGAGGAACAGCGCCACTGCCCACTGGTAGTAATCGGCGTTGTCGCGCTTCGCGAAGCCGTGGCCCTCGTTGAGGCCGACGAGATACCAGACCTCGCCGCCATTCGCGCGGATCTTTGCGACCATCTGCTCGGACTCGGTCACGGGCACGCGCGGGTCGTTCTGGCCCTGCACGATCAGCATCGGCTTGTTGATCTTGCCGGTATTGTTGAGCGGCGAGATCTTCTGGAGAAACTCGCGCATCTTCGGGTCGCGCTCGTCGCCGTACTCCGGCCGGCGCAGGTCGCGCCGGTATTCGGCGGTACTTTCGAGGAAAGTCACGAAGTTGCTGATGCCGACGATGTCGATCGCTCCGCGCAGGCGGTCATTGTAATGCGTCATGGACGACAGCACCATGTACCCGCCATACGATCCGCCGATCAACACCACGCGCGTGGCATCGAGATCGTCCTGCGTCGCGATCCAGTCGAGCAGCGCACCGATGTCCTTGACTGAATCCTCGCGCTTGAAACCGTTGTCGAGCGCGAGGTAGGTCTTGCCGTAGCCGGAGGAACCGCGCACGTTGGGGGCGATCACCGCATAGCCGAGTTCCACCCATTGCTGGGTCGCGATGCTGAAGATCGGCTGGGCCTGGGCTTCCGGCCCCCCATGGATGTTGATCAGCACCGGGTGCGGGCCCGCAGCCGCGGGCTTGTACACCCAGGCCGGGATCTCACGCGGTTTGCCGTCGACCGCATCGAAGCTCGGGTAACGCACCAGTGCAGGCGCGACGAAACGCTTCGCATCCAGCGGCCCGATCTCGCTTTGCGTCCAGCGCTCGAGCTTGCCGTTCGCGAGCCCGTACACCCAGATGTCATAGGGCTGGCCGGGCGTCTGCAGGCTGAAGGCGAGCCGTCCGCCGGCCGCGTCGAATTCGAACGAGCCGATCACGCCGAACGGCAGCTCGGGCGAGGTCATCTCCTTCTGCGCGGCGAGATCCCGCAACACCAGCTGGTTCGCGCCGTCCTCGTTAACGACATAGGCCAGGTAACGGCCGTCGCGGGAAAAAGCGAGATCGTCGACGTCCCAGGGGATGTGATCCGTGAGCGGCGTGACCTTTCCGCTCGCGAGGTCCACATAGCGCAGCGTGCGGAACTCGCTGCCGAGGTCCGAGGAGATATAGACACCCTTGCCGTCGCGCGAGAAATTTCCGCCGCGCGCGGCCTTCACGCTGGACGATTCGATCTCCCGCTTCTCGCGCGTGGCAAGCTCGTACACCCAGAGATAGCTTTCGTTGGCCGAGACGAAATGGATGAGCAGCAGCGATTTTCCGTCCGGCGACCAGTCGACCGCGTTCCAGCCGACGGTGGGCGCCTCGAAAACCAGTTCGGGCGCCATGCGATCGAGCGGATCGTCGATGTAGACGTCCGTGACGACGCCGTTTCGCCTGGTCCACTGGAACGCGTATTTCGTGCCGTCCGGCGACCAGACGCCGGTGCCGGCGCGGCCCGTGCCGTCGGTGATCCGCACGGGACCGGCCGCCGCCGGATCGAGGTACTCGAGCTGGAAGTTCTCGTCGCCGCCGGCATCGCGCAGGTAGAACGCGCCCTTGCGCGCGCCGGTCGGCGACCAGTCGGCGGTCGTGACGGGCTCCTCGAAGAACGTGATCTGGCGCCGCGCGCCCATCGGCTCCGCGACCAGGTGCAGCTGGCTGGTGTTGCCGAAGCGCGTGCTGATCGTGATCTGCCCGTCCGGCGTCCAGCCCTCGAGCGAGGCGCTGCGCGTGTTCTGGTAGCGGCGCATGCGCTCGATCAGCTCCTGTGGTATTTCGGGTATTCCCTCGATCGCCAGATTGCCGCGGACGATGCGTTCGACCTCGGCGGCGGAAGCGGGGAATGCGAGCAGCGTGACGGCGGCAACGAGCAGACGGAACATCGGCGGCTCCAGGGTGGTCTTTTCAGGGTGGGCGGCCAGAATGCCACAGCGTTGCTGCCCGCACGACCCCGGGGCGCGTGCGATCATTGACCTGGAGGCATTTCATGACGACCTACAAGGTGGGCTACATCGTCGGCAGCATTGCCAGCGCATCCATCAACCGCAAGCTCGCGAAAGCGCTCGCAAAGCTGGCGCCCGACGGACTCGAGTTGAATGAGATCCCGTTCCGGGACCTGCCGATCTACAGCTATGACTACGATGCGGATTACCCTGCGCCCGCCCGCGCGCTCAAGCAGGCGATCGAGGACGCGGACGCGATCCTGTTCGTGACGCCGGAATACAATCGCTCCATACCCGGCGGCCTCAAGAATGCGATCGACTGGGCGAGCCGGCCCTCCGGCAAGAATGCATTCAACCGCAAGCCGACCGCCGTGATCGGCACCTCTCCGGGCAAGATCGGCACCGCCATCGCGCAGCGCGAGCTGCACAGCATCCTCGATTACTGCGATTCCCCGCAGCTCACCGCGCCTGAGCCTTATATCCAGTTCACGAAAGACATGATCGACGATGAAGGCACGGTCAAGGACGAGTCGACGAAGAAATTCCTCGGCAAGTTCCTGACCGAGTTCCATGCCTTCCTCGGCCGCGTCAGTCCGCGGGCCGGCGCTTGACGGCAACTCCAGCGACCGGGAAGACAACCGGCTTCCGTGCCGGCGTCACGGCCATTGACGCGGATTACGTCCGTCCGGGACTTGCGGCTTCGCATCTGGTGGTCGACTCCGGCCGCGCCGCGTTCGTGGACACCGGCACGACGCTGTCGTTGCCGAACCTGCTCGGCGCGCTGGCGGAGCAGGACATCGATCCCGCGGACGTGGACTGGGTGCTCACGACGCACGTGCACCTCGATCACGCCGGCGGCGCGGGGGCGCTGATGCGGGCGTTGCCGAACGCGCGCTGCGGCGTGCATCCGCGCGGCGCGCGCCACCTGGTCGAACCGTCGAAACTGATCGCGGGCTCGATCGCGGTCTATGGCGAGGAGCGTTATCACGCACTGTACGGCGACATCGTGCCGATCGATGAAGACCGCCTGTTCGTGCCGACGGACGGCGCGACGGTGACGCTCGGCACGCGCGTGCTGGAACTGATCCACACGCCCGGCCATGCGCTGCATCACTACTGTGTGGTGGATCGCGATCACGAGCTGATCTTCTCCGGCGACACCTTCGGCATTTCGTATCGCGACTTCGACGTGGACGGGCGCGAGTTCATCATGCCGACCACGACGCCGGTGCATTTCGACCCGGACGCGCTGTGCCGCTCGGTAGACCGGCTGATGTCGTATCGCCCGCGATCGATTTTCCTGACGCACTACGCGGAAGTGCGCGACCTGCCGCGGCTCGCGCGGCAGATGAAGGAGCGCGTGCAGGCATTTGCCGATCTCGGCCGCCGTCATGCATCGGCTCCGGATCGCGCGAACCGGCTCCGGCAGGGCATGTTCGCCCAGCTCGACGGCTGGCTCGACCAGCACGGCTATCCGGGCGACGATGCGAAACGCCACTACCTGCTCGACGACGACGTCGAGCTCAACTGCCAGGGTATCGAAGTCTGGCTCGACAGGAAATGACATGAACCCATTCAAGGCCTATCGCATCCACGAGCACGACGGCAAGATCGCCGCCGGCTTCGAGTCCATGGCGGTGGAGGCGCTGACGCCAGGCGATGTCGTGATTCGCGTGAAGTACTCGAGCATCAACTACAAGGACGCGCTGGCCGCGACCGGCGCGGGCAGGATCCTGCGGAAATACCCGCTGAACGGCGGCATCGACCTGTCGGGCGAAGTGGTCAGCACGACCGACGACCGCTTCCGGGTCGGGATGCCCGTGCTCGTGACCGGTTGCGGCCTCAGCGAGAATATCGACGGCGGCTATGCCGAGTACGCGCGCATCGCGGGCGATTCCGTATTCGAGCTGCCGATGGGCATCGATCTCGCGCAGGCGATGGCGATCGGAACCGCGGGATTCACGGCGGCGCTCGCGATCCATCGCATGGAGCACAACGGCCAGACGCCGGCCAAGGGAGCGATCGTCGTGACCGGCGCGAGCGGCGGTGTCGGGTCGATCGCCGTGGACCTGCTCGCCGGCCGCGGCTATGAAGTCGTCGCCGTCAGCGGCAAGGCGGAGGCGGACGATTACCTGAAGTCGCTCGGTGCCGCGCGCGTGCTGCGCCGCCAGGAAATCGATCTCGGCAAGCGGCCGATGGAGGCGACGCAGTGGGGCGGCGCGATCGACAACGTCGGCGGGGAGTTGCTGACCTGGCTCACGCGCACCGTGGATTTCTGGGGCAACATCGCGAGCATCGGGCTCGCCGGCAGCCACAAGCTCGAGACCACGGTGCTGCCGTTCATCCTCCGTGGCATCAACCTGCTCGGCATCAATTCGTCCGCGACGCCGCGGGACGTGCGGCTGGTCGTCTGGAAGCGTCTCGCGACCGACCTGCGACCGCGCAGTTTCGACCGGATCGTCACGCGCACGATCCCTTTCGACGAACTCCCGGGCGCCTTCGATGATTTTCTGAAGGGCCGCTCGCTCGGCCGCACGGTCGTAAAGATTGCCTGATGTGAGCACCGCCGATACCGGTGCGCGGCTGATGGCGGGCGTGCAGGCGCTAGAGATCGCGCTGACGCCGGCGCAGGTGCGGGCGCTGTTGACGCTGATCGGCGAACTCGCGGAATGGAACACCCGCTTCAACCTGACGGGCATCACCGAGCCGCTCGAGATGGTGGACAAGCATCTGCTCGATTCGCTGGCGGTCCTGCCGCAGCTGCACGGTCTGCGGATCGCGGACGTCGGTACGGGCGCGGGCTTTCCGGGGCTGCCGCTCGCGATCGCGAACCCGGGCCGGCGCTATACGCTGGTCGAATCGACCGGCAAGAAGGTTGGGTTCCTGAAGCATGTAGTCGAGTTGCTGGGGCTGTCGAATGTCGAGCTTGCGCACGGCCGCGCCGAGACGCTGCGCCCGCATATGCCGTTCGACCGGGTGATCGCGCGCGCGCTCGGGCCACTCGGGGATTTCGTGCGGGTCGCGGGGCATCTGCCGGGGCGGGGCGGGCGGCTGCTGGCGATGAAAGGCCGCGTGCCGGACGCGGAGCTGAAGGCGGTGCCGAAAGGCTGGAAAGTGATTGCCGTGCATCCCCTCCGCGTGCCAGGCCTCGATGCCGAGCGCTGCGTCGTCGAACTTGCTAGGGTTTGAATCGATGAACCGGATCATCGCGGTCGCGAACCAGAAAGGCGGGGTCGGCAAGACCACGACCGCCGTCAATCTCGCCGCGTCGCTCGCGGTGACGAAGCGGCGCGTGCTGCTGATCGACCTCGATCCGCAGGGCAACGCGACGATGGGTTGCGGCGTGGACAAGCGCTCGCTGGAACGGAGCGTCACCGAAGTGCTGATGGGCGAGTGCGCCGCCGCGGACGCGATCGTCGCGCTCGAGCAGGGCGGATTCGACCTGCTGCCGGCGAACCAGGACCTGACGGCGGCCGAAGTGCGGCTGCTGACGATGCTGGCCGGGCGCGAGCACCGCCTGGAGAAGGCGCTCGAGCCGGTGCGCGCGCGCTACGACAAGATCGTCATCGACTGCCCGCCGGCGCTCAATATCCTGACGGTCAATGCGCTGACCGCCGCCGATTCCGTGCTGATTCCGATGCAGTGCGAGTACTACGCGCTCGAAGGGCTGTCCGGGCTCGTCAACACGATCGAGCAGATCCGCGACTCGGTGAATCCGCGGCTGCGGATCGAAGGCATCCTGCGCACGATGTTCGATCCGCGGAACAACCTGTCGAACGACGTCGCGGCCCAGCTCATCGAGCATTTCGGCGATCGCGTGTTCCGCACCATCATCCCGCGCAATGTCCGCCTGGCGGAGGCGCCGAGTTTCGGCGTGCCGGCGATGTTTCACGATCGCGAGTCGCGTGGCGCGCTTGCCTACCTCGCCCTCGCCGGCGAGATGATCCGCCGCTCCGAAGAACCCGCCGAAGCCGAGCCCGTCGCCGAAGCGCAGCCTCCCGCCTTCTAAAGGGGTCGCATCCCTTTGAAAGAGATGCCTTTGAAAGGGATGCGACCCCTTTGAGTCCCGGAAGCGGGACGCGGACACTTCCGGACGTCCCATGAGCGGGATCGGACACTGGATTCCGCGGTCGCCTGCAATCGATAAAATAACTATAAATTCTATTAAATCAGATATTTATAAATACTGTACTCCGGTTGGCACGGTCCTTGCTTTATCTACAGCAGGAGGACGAAACCATGAACACCCTGATCTACCGTAACTACCGCTCTGTCGTTGCCTCACTGGCAGCCGTCGTGATCGTCGGACTTTCCGGCCTGACGCTGGACCGCGGCCACGCGGGCGCGCTGCCGACCGGCACCATCGAGATCGGCGAACTGACGACCGTGATGGTCGGCGATACACAGATTGCCGCGCTGCCCACCGTGGTCGTTTTCGGCAGCCGCGACGTGCAGCTCGCCGACCGCGATGCGAACCATGCCGACGCCCAGGGCTGAGGACACCGCGGCCGTGGGCCGTCGGGATGTCCCTGCCGACGCGCAGTGGACGCGCGTGCTGATCGCGGTCGCGCTCGGGCTGCTGTTCGCCTGCAGCATGCTGCAGCCAGTCGTGGACTCGCCGAGCGTGCGCACGCTGCTGCCGGAGCTCCGCGCCATCGCCGGCATCTCCTGTCTCGTCATCTGAATCGACGGAGCCGGATAAATGGATCGACCGCGCATACAGGAAAATTTCAAGCGCCGGAAACTCGCCTGGGTGGTCGGCGGCTTTCTCGCGCTGTCGGGAGTCGCTTTCGCGATCGCGCGGCTCGAGCCCGGCGCACCCTCGGTCGCTCGCGAGCAGCTCTATCTGGATTCCGTGAAGCAAGGCACGCTGGAGCGCAAGGTGCGCGGACCCGGCGTGCTGCAGCCGCGCGAAGCGCGCTGGCTCTCGACCCGCGTCGATGCGCGCGTGGACCGCGTGCTGGTACGCGCGGGCGAAACCGTCGATGTGGAAACCGTCATCGTCCAGCTCTCGAATCCCGAAGTCGAGCGGGCAGCGGATGCTGCCGCGCTCGAAGTCGCCGCCGCCCGCGCCGAATACGCGGCCGCCCGACTCGAACTCGAAAGCCAGCGTCTCGACCGCCGCTCCTCGCTCGCCGAGGCACGCGCGACGGCGGAATCCGCGCGCCTGCAATCGGTCGCGGAAGAACTCGCATTCAAGACCGGCGCCGTCTCCGGACTGCAATCCCAGCGCTCGAAGATCCTCTCGACCCAGCTCGGTGAGCGCGCTGTCATCGAAGAACAGCGCCTGGCCGCGCTCGACGCCGCGGTCGGCGCCCAACTCGAAGCGCGCATGGCGCGCCTGCGCCAGCTCGAGCGCACGCTCGACGAGCGTCGTCTCGCGGCCGAATCGCTGCAGGTGCGCGCGGGCCTGGCCGGCATCGTGCAGAGCGTGCCGGTGCAGGAAGGCCAGCAGCTCGCCCCGGGCGCGAATGTCGCGCGCGTCGCGAAGCCGGACAATCTGTATGCGGAACTGCGGATTCCCGAACTCGATGCGCGCGATCTCGCCGCGGGCCAGCCTGCGAGCATCGACATGCGCGACCGCCTGGTACGCGGCCGTGTCGTGCGCGTGGATCCGGCGGTCGTCGCCGGCGCGGTGCGCGTCGAGATCGATTTCGACGAGACGCTGCCGTCGCAGGCCCGCGCGGACCTGTCGGTCGACGGCACGATCTCGATCGAGACGCTGAACGGCGTGCGCTTCGTCGGCCGCCCGGTCGGCGCGCAGTCCGATTCCGTCACGACCGTGTTCCGCGCGCGCGACGGTGACAACGTCGCCGAGCGCGTGCAGGTCAGGTTCGGAAAGGCGTCCGTGAACCAGATCGTCGTGCTCGAGGGCCTCGAGCCCGGCGACATCGTGGCGCTCGCGGACACGACCCAGTGGTCCGGCGAGGACCGTCTGGTCATCGATTAATAACGAGGAGATACGACGCCATGCAGCCCCAGGCCATGATCCGGCTCGAGTCCGTGACGAAGGTGTTCTACACGGACGACCTCGAGACGCACGCGCTCGACGGCATTCACCTCGACGTCGGCAAGGGCGAATTCCTGTCGATTTCCGGGCCCTCGGGCTGCGGCAAGTCCACGCTGCTCGCGATCCTCGGCCTGCTCGACACGCCGAGCGAGGGCCGCTACCTGCTGAGCGGCGACGACGTCACCTCGCTGACGCCCGCGGGCCGCGCCAAGGTGCGCAATGAACGCATCGGCTTCATCTTCCAGGCCTTCAACCTGATCGGCGATTTGACGGTGCTGCAGAACGTCGAACTGCCGCTGACCTATCGCCAGACCATGGATTCCGCCGAACGCCGCAGCGCCGCAGTGCACGCGCTCGAGCGCGTCGGCATGTCGCATCGCGTGAATCACCACCCCGCGCAGCTCTCGGGTGGCCAGCAGCAGCGCGTCGCGGTCGCCCGCGCACTCGCCGGCAAGCCCTCGATCCTGCTCGCCGACGAGCCGACCGGGAACCTCGACTCGCGCAATGGCGAGGCGGTGATGAACCTGCTGCGCGAATTGCATCGCGAAGGCTCGACGATCTGCATGGTCACGCACGATCCGCGCTATGCGGATTACGCCGACCGCAAGATCCAGCTCTTCGACGGACGCGTCGTGGACGAGAACACGCTGATCGACCTGTCGTCGCGTCGCGCGGCCAAGGCCTGAGAGGAAGCACATGCGCGGATTCATCGAAGAGATCAGGGCGGCGATATCGGGCCTCGCGCGGGCGCCGTCATTCACGGCGCTTGCGGTCGGCGTGCTGGGTCTCGGCCTCGCCGCCGTCATCTTCATGTACGGGGTCGCCGACACGCTGATGCTGAAACCGGCGCCGTATCCCAACGGCGATCGTCTCTACACGATCGTCACGCACGGCGGCCAGGCGCCGGACGACTACGACGATTCGATGAAGATCCAGGACTACCTGAAGGTCCGCGAATCGCAGACGCAGTTCGACGCCATCGGCGGGATGTACGTCGGCACCGCTTACCTGACCGGCGACGGCCAGGCCGAGCGCTACGACGGCGGCTTCGCCGACGGCCATGTTTTCGACGTGGCCGGCACCGCGCCCGAGCTCGGTCGCGCAATCCTCCCGCGCGATGCGAGCGCGGGCGCGGCGCCGGTTGTCGTCCTTAGCCACACGCTGTGGACGGAACGCTTCAACGCCGACCCCAGCGTTATCGGCAGCACCGTGCGTGTCAACGGCCGCTCGTCGGAAGTCATCGGCGTGATGCCGGAGGGCTTCTCATTCCCGTCCACCGCCGCGCTCTGGGTCGCGATCCAGCAGGATCCGGCGCGCGTTTCGCGCCAGGACTCGGCGGATGTGAACGTCTACGCGCGCCTGCGCGCCGACGGTAATGCCGACATCGCGCAGCAGGAACTCGCCCCGGTCGCCGCGCATATCCGGACGACGGTGCCGAAAGAAATCTTCAACGGGCGTTTCGAGCTGAAACCGTTTGCCTCCGCATTCATCGGCGACGAGGGCGAGCAGCTCGTCTGGGCGCTGCTCATCGCTGTCGCACTGGTGCTGCTGATCGCCTGCGCGAATGTCTCCAACCTGCTGCTCGCGCGTTCGGCCTACCGCGTGCGCGAGACCACCGTGCGTTCTGCGCTCGGCGCCTCACGCGGGCGCCTGGTCGTGCACATGCTGGCGGAAGGGCTCGTCATCAGCACGATCGCGACGCTGCTCGCACTCCTGCTCGCTTCCATCGCACTCGACGGCTTCCGTCTCGCCATCTTCCGCCTGATGGATGACAGCCCGGCCTGGTGGGCATTCGAGATCGACTACCGGGTGGTCGGCTTTGCGGTTGCGGCGGCGCTCGGTTCCACGCTGATCGCGGGCCTGCCGGCGGCGATCCGCGCTTCGCGGCCCTCGCTCGATTCGCTGCTGCGCGACGGCGGCCGCACGGGAACGGGTCTCGCGATCGGCAAGATTGCCTGGGCGCTGGTCGTATTCGAAGTGGCACTCGCCTGCCTGCTGCTCGGCACCTCGGCGCTGATGACCAAGAGCGCACTGCAGGCGACTTCGAGCGACGTCGGCGTCGAAACCGCTGACATCATGACGGCGCGTGTCGGCTTTGCTGCCGGCGCGTACGTGGAGGAGGCGGATCAGATCCGCTTCTGGAAGACCCTGGTCGAACGGATCGAATCACAGCCGGGCATTGCGGCGGCAACGGTGACGACCTCGATGCCGGGCAACTACAGCGCAGACGGCCCCGTGTCGATCGAGGGTCGCGACTACGGCGACATGAGTACGCGGCCATTCGTGCAGGACGTCGTCGCAAGCCCGTCGTTCTTCGAGACATTCCGCGTCGCGCCGCTTCAGGGCCGGGTGTTCGACAGCCGCGACGTCGAGGGCTCGATGGAGACCGTCGTCGTCAACGAGAAATTCGTCAAGGACCTGTTCGGCGGCGAGTCGCCGATCGGCAAGCGCATCCGCATGGACCTCGACGAAGACGGCGGCTGGCTGACGGTCATCGGCATCGTGCCGGACATCGTGCACGACGATAATGGCGTGGCGGAGCCCGCAATCTATCAGCCGGTTGCGCAGCAACCGAATCGATTCATGAGCATCGCCGTGCGCGGCGAGGGCGAGCTGCGCTCCCTGATCGGCGGGGTACGCACGGCGCTGGCGCAGACCGATCCGGATCTCGCACTCTACTGGGTGCGCACGCTCGACGAGTCGCGCATGATCCAGACGGCCGGCTTCCGCATCATCGGCACGATGTTCGCGGTATTCGCGGGCGTTGCGGTGGTGCTGGCGGCCGCCGGCCTGTTCGGCGTGCTCGCGTTCCACGTGGGCCAGCGCACGCGCGAGATCGGCGTGCGCCGGGCGCTCGGCGCGGACAACCGCCGGATCTTCACCATGGTCATGCGCGCGAGCGGCGTACAGATCCTGATCGGCATCGCCATCGGCATGGCCTTGCTGCCCTTCATGGGCAGCGGCCTCGGCGACATCCTGGGCAACGTCAGCCCGTTCGACCCGATGATCTACAGCCTGGTCGTCGGCTTGATGCTGGCTGTCGCCATTGCCGCGACGGTGACGCCCACCCGGCGCGCGCTGATGGTCGATCCGGCGGCGGCATTGCGCTACGAGTAGGGGCCGTGCACGATCCGCCTGGTGCAACCGCGCATACTGATTGCGGATGACCAGGCGGACATCCTCTCGGCGCTGAAGCTCCTGCTGAAGCGCGAAGGCCTCGAGGTCGCGACCGCGACGTCGCCGGCCGGGGTGCAGGACGTCGCCGCGCGTGAGCACATCGATGTCGCGCTGATCGATCTCAACTACACGCGCGACACGACCTCGGGCGACGAGGGCCTCGAGCTCGTCGATCACCTGCGCAAGCACCATCCGGAACTGCCGGTCGTCGTGATGACGGCCTGGGCGACCGTCGAGGTCGCCGTGCAGGCGATGCGCCGCGGCGCGAACGACTTCGTCGAGAAGCCCTGGAACAACCAGCGGCTGCTCAGCGTGCTACGCAATCAGGTCGCGCTCGCGCAGGCGCGCCAGCGCGGCCGGCGGCTCGCCGACGAGAACGCGATCCTGCGCGCGAGCGACGGCGCCAATCTGGTCGCGACCTCGCGCGCGATGCAGGATGTCGTGCGACTCGCGCGCCAGGTCGCGCCGTCGGACGCGAGCGTGCTGATCACCGGCGAGCCGGGCACCGGAAAGAGCCTGCTCGGGAAGCTGATCCACGACTGGTCGCACCGGGCGGAGAAGTCGTTCATTTCCGTCAACGCCGGCGGCCTGCCGGAGACCGTGTTCGAGAGCGAGATGTTCGGGCACGTGAAGGGCGCTTTCACGGACGCCAAGGCGGACCGCTCCGGACGGTTCGAGCTCGCCGACGGCGGCACGCTGTTCCTCGACGAGATCGGCAACGTGCCGCCGCCGCAGCAGGCGCGCCTCCTGCGCGCGCTCGAGACGGGCGAGTTCGAGCGCGTGGGCTCGTCGCGCACCCAGCGTGCGGACGTGCGCGTGATTTCCGCAACCAACGCCGATCTGCCGGCGATGATCGCGGACGGCCGGTTCCGCGAGGACCTGCTGTTCCGAATCAATACGGTCGAGATCCGGTTGCCGCCGCTGCGCGAGCGGCGCGAGGAGATCCTGGAGCTCGCGACCGCCGCGCTCGAAAAGAAGGCCACGCAGTACGGGCGCGAGGTGACCGGATTCGACGCCGGTGCGCTGGCCGCGCTTCAGCAATACGGCTGGCCGGGCAACGTGCGGGAACTGAACAGCGTGGTCGAGCGGAGCCTGCTGCTGACGTCGGGCACGGAGGTCGGCGTTGCCGATTTGCGGTTGTCGCCCGGGCGCGCAGGGCCGCCGTCGCTGGAGGAGATGAGCCTTGAGGATGCCGAGCGGGCGTTGATCCGCAGCGCCATCAGGCGTAACGGCGGCAGCGTACCGGCAGCGGCGGAAGCGCTGGGGCTGTCACGCAGCGCGATGTACCGGCGGATCGAGAAACTGGGGCTGAAGCCGGACGAGCTCTAGGACGCGGTGAATTCAGGCGCCGTCCTGTTTCACCCATGGCATATTAGTCCGGTCCTGTAATGCAGTCGCGGGAGGTCCCCATGATCTCACTGAACGTCAATGGCAAGCCCGTTCAGGCCGAAGTGGCCGGCGACACGCCGCTGCTCTGGGTACTGCGCGACCACCTGGAACTGACCGGCACGAAATTCGGCTGCGGCATGGCGTTGTGCGGCGCCTGCACCGTGCACGTCGACGGCGAGCCGGTGCGCAGCTGCGTCACGCCCGTCGCGGCAGTCGGCAGCAGGAAAATCACGACGATCGAGTCGATCGGGGAAACGCGCATCGGCAAGGCGGTGCAGGCGGCGTGGGTCGCGGAGAGCGTTCCGCAATGCGGCTATTGCCAGTCCGGCCAGGTGATGTCGGCCGTTGCGCTATTGAAGGCCAATTCGACCCCGAGCGATGCGGACATCGATACGGCCATGAGCGGCAATCTCTGCCGCTGCGCCACCTACCCCCGCATCCGCGCCGCCATCAAGCGCGCCGCGAGGGCGGGAACATGAACACCATCGTCAACCTGAGCCGCCGCGATTTCCTGCTGGTCTCTGGCGGACTGGCGCTCGGTTTTCACATTCCGCAATCCCTGGCGCAGGCGGGGCCTGCCAAGGCACTCGGCGCCGATTCCGCGGCCGCGTTTTCGCCGAACGCTTTCATTCGTATCAGCCCCGACAACACGGTCACGGTGATCGTGAAACATCTCGAGATGGGCCAGGGCACGTACACGGGGCTGCCGACGCTGGTTGCCGAGGAGCTCGATGCCGACTGGTCGCAGATCCGCGCCGAGGGCGCGCCGGCCGATTCGAAGCAGTACAACAATGTTTTCTGGGGTGAGGTGCAGGGCACGGGCGGAAGCACCGCGCTCGCCAATTCCTATGAACAACTCCGCCAGGCCGGCGCCACGGCGCGCGCCATGCTGGTCGCGGCCGCCGCCGAAAAATGGCAGGTGCCGGTGTCGGCGATCCGGGTCGACCGGGGACTCGTTTCGACTGGCGGCAAGCGCGCGACTTTCGGCGAACTCGCCGCGGATGCGGCGAATCAAGCCGTCCCATCGGACGTGAAGCTGAAGGACCCGAAAGATTTCGTCCTCATCGGCAAGCCAGCGGTACGCACCGACGCGCGCGCGAAGTCCAACGGCACGGCGATCTTTACCCAGGACGTGAAGCTGCCCGGCATGTTGACGGCGGTGGTCCTGCATCCACCGCGCTTCGGCGCGAAGCTGAAGACCTTCGACGCCACGAAAGCGAAACAGGTCAAAGGCGTCGAGCAGGTCGTGGCATTTTCCACCCCGGCGACCAACGGCGTGGCGGTGCTGGCGAAGGATTACTGGTCAGCGAAGACGGGCCGCGATGCGCTGACGGCGGAATGGGAAGAATCCACGGCTTTCAGGCTGGGATCCGCCGAGATCATGAACGACTATAAAAGCCTTGCGGGGAAGCCCGGCCTGAGCGCGCGCAAGGACGGCGACGTCGATGCCGCCCTCAAGGGCGCGGCGAAAACCCTCGAAGCCGCGTACGAGTTCCCCTATCTCGCGCACGCCAGCATGGAGCCCATGAACTGCGTCGTGAAGCTCGACGGCAACGGCTGCGAGATCTGGAATGGCGAGCAGTTCCAGACCGTGGACCAGGCGGCGGTCGCCAAATTGCTGGGTGTGGAACCGGGCCGGGTGCGGATCAACCAGCTCTACGCCGGCGGCAGCTTCGGTCGGCGCGCCAACCCCCATTCCGACTACCTGCTCGAGGCGGCAGCCATCGCCAAGGCTGCCAATGGCTCTGCGCCGGTGAAGCTGGTCTGGGGGCGGGAAGATGACATGCGCGCCGGCTATTACCGGCCGATGTACTACCACACGTTGAAGGCCGGTCTCGATGCGCAGGGAAACCTGGTGGCGTGGAAGCACGTCATCGTCGGTCAGTCGATCCTGGCCGGCACGGCCTTCGAGTCGTTCGCGGTGAAGGACGGTATCGATGCCAGCTCGGTTGAAGGCGCCGCCAACCTGCCTTATGCGATACCAAACCTCGCGGTCGAGCTGCACACGCCGACGATCGGTGTGCCGGTGCAATGGTGGCGCGCGGTCGGCTCGACCCACACGGCTTACGCCACCGAGAGCTTCCTCGACGAGGTCGCGCGCGAGGCAAAGAAGGATCCGTTCGAGCTGCGCCGCTCGCTGCTCGACAAGCACCCGCGCCATCGGGCCGTGCTCGAGCTTGCGGCACAGAAGGCGGGCTGGGGCAGCCCGAAGGAAGGCGTCTCGCGCGGCATCGCCGTGCACGAGTCGTTCAGCACCTATGTCGCCCAGGTCGTCGAAGTTTCGGGGACCGATGCCGGGGTGAAGATAGAAAGAGTGGTGTGCGCGGTGGACTGCGGAGTCGCGGTCAACCCGAACATCATCGCCATGCAGATGGAGTCGGGCATTGGATACGGTCTCTCTGCCGCACTCACCGGCGCCATCACGCTGAAGGACGGCGTCGTCCAGCAGTCCAACTTCCACGACTATCCGGTGCTGCGCATGAACCAGATGCCCCCCATCGAAGTCTTCATCGTGCCCTCGGCGGAAAAGCCGACCGGCGTCGGCGAGCCCGGCACGCCGGTGATCGCACCGGCGCTCGCGAACGCAATCCTCGCCATGCAAGGCAAGCCGGTTCGCACGCTGCCGATGTTTTCGCAAGGAGTGACATTCGCGACCTAGCGCGCCGCCCGGCGAACGCGCACACTTTGCCGACGTGATGGACGACGCTGAAAAGCCGCGCCGGCCGCTGCGCACCCGACCGGTGATGCGCAGCAAAGGCCTGCCATTCCAGGCGCGCATCGTCATCATCGCGCTCGCCGGCGGCCTGCCGGCGCTGATCATCGCCTTCGTGCTGCTGCCGGAACTCGGCGTGCTGCCTTCGGTGCGGCGACTCATCGTCGTGCTGCTGCTCGGCTTCTGGGTCGCATTCGCGATCCTGCTGTATCGCGCGACGGTCGAGCCGCTGCGCTCGATCGCGAACCTGCTGGAGGCGCTGCGCGGCGGCGACTACGCGGTGCGCGGGCGGTTTGCGCGCAAGGGCGATCTGCTGGGCGATGTCGTGCTGGAAGCGAACCGGCTCGGCGCGACCTTGCGTTCGCAGCGTTTCGAGGCGCTCGAAGCTTCTGCGCTCCTCAACAAGGTTCTGTCCGAGATCGACGTCGCCGTGCTCGCCTTCGACGGCGACGAGCATATCCGCCTGGCGAATCGCGCGGCAGGCGTGCTGTTGAAGCGGCATCCGGACGCGTTGTTCGGGCTGACCGCGGAGGAGGCGGGCATGACCGGGCTCGTCGAAGGCCCGGCGGTATCGAGCGAGTCGTTCAGCTTCCCGGGGCGAAGCGGGCGCTGGCAGATCATGCGCGAGACCTTCCGGGAGGGCGGGCGTCAGTTCCGGCTGCTGGTCGTCACGGATCTCAGCCAGGCGCTGCGCGAGGAAGAGCGCCGCGCCTGGCGGCGGCTCATCCGCGTGATCTGGCACGAGCTCAACAATTCGCTGGCGCCGATCAAGTCCGTGATCGAAACCAGCCGCGACGCGCTCGCGGCTGGCCCGCCGACGGCAGAGGAGCGCGAGGACCTGGCGCAAAGCCTCGCGCTGGTCGCCGAACGTGCCGAATCGCTGCGGCGATTCCTGTCGCGCTACAGTGAGCTCGCCCGGCTGCCGGAGCCGACGCTTGCCGACTGCAATGTCGCGATGCTCCTCGGGCAGGTCGCGGCCGTGCAGCCGGCGGGGTGCGTGCATGTCGCTGCTGCCTCCGGCCTGGTGGCACGCGGCGATGCGGATCAGCTCCAGCAGGCGCTGATCAACCTGGTACGAAACGCGGTCGAAGCGACGCCCGAAGGCGCGCCGCCGGTCGAGGTGCGCGCAACGCGTGGCAATGAGGGCCTCGTGTTCGAGATCGAGGACAGCGGTCCGGGCGTGGCGAACCCGGACAACCTGTTCGTGCCGTTCTTCACGACCAAGCCCGGCGGCAGCGGCATTGGGCTCGTGCTCGCCCGCCAAGTCGCCGAAGGCCACGGCGGCACGCTCTCGCTCCAGAACCGCCCCGGCCGCACCGGCTGCATTGCCCGCCTCGTCATTCCATGAAAGGGGTCGCATCCCTTTAAAGGGGACGCAACCCTTTGCGGGCACGACTTGAACTTCTGCCACCACAACGAATAAAGGGTTGCGTCCCCTTTAAAGGGATGCGACCCCTTTGGGAGAGGAAGGTAGGATGGCGACTATGAGCGACAAGAAACGGGGGCTGGGCCGGGGGCTGGAGGCGCTGCTCGGCCAGACCACAACGAGGCCGATGCCGGGCGTCCCGCCGGCGCGCGACCAGCTCGCCCACGTGCCGATCGACCTGCTCCAGCGCGGCGCCTACCAGCCGCGGCAGGACATGCGCGAGGAATCCCTCGCCGAGCTCGCGGACTCCATCCGGGCGCAGGGCGTCGTGCAGCCGATCGTCGTGCGCCCGGTCGGCACGTCCGGCCCGGGCGAATCGCAGCGCTACGAGATCATCGCCGGCGAGCGCCGCTGGCGTGCGGCGCAAATGGCGGGGCTCAGCGACATCCCGGCGGTCGTGCGCCACGTGGACGACGAAGCCGCCGTCGCGATGTCGCTCATCGAGAACATCCAGCGCGAGAACCTGAACCCGCTGGAAGAAGCGCTCGCGCTCTCGCGCCTGATCACGGAGTTCAAGCTGACCCACCAACAAGTGGCGACCGCGGTCGGCCGCTCGCGCGCGGCCGTGTCCAATCTGCTCCGCCTGCTCGATCTGCCGCAGGTGATCCGGCCGCTCATCGAGAAACGCGAGCTCGATATGGGCCACGCGCGGGCGCTCCTGTCGCTGACGACCGCGGGCCAGCAGGTTGAAGTCGGGGCGCTGGTCGCGAAGAAGGGCTTGTCCGTGCGCGAAACCGAAGCGCTCGTGCGCCGCATCCTCGCGCGCGCCGCCGGCGGCGACGGCAATGGCAGCGGCCGCTCGAAAGCGCGCTCAAAAGATCCGGACATCCGCCGGCTCGAGAACGACCTGGCCGACAAGCTGGGCGCCACGGTCGAGCTGCAGCACGCGACCTCCGGCAAGGGCAAGCTCGTGATCAGCTATTACAGCCTGGAAGAACTCGACGGGATCCTCGCGCACATCAATTAGCCGGCTAATCTGGGGGAACACATGATCGCTTCATGGCCAAGCCGCGCGTCCGCGACAGCCTCGCTGCTGCTTCTCGCTTTCGCGCCGGCACAGGCCGCGGATCCTCCGGGCATCCTGTGGGAAACCACGTCCCAGATGGTGATGGAAGGCATGCCGATGACGATGCCGCCGCAGACAATGCAGTCTTGCGCAGCGCAGGAATGGACGAAGCCGCCGCCGAGCAACGACCCGGGCTGCGTCACGTCGGATTACAGAAAAGTCGGCAACAAGGTGACCTGGACCATGCAGTGCACCGGCCAGATGCCGATGACCGGCTCGGGAGAAATCACTTTCTCCAGCCCCGATGCCTACACGGGCACAATCAAGGCCGCCGCCCAGGGCATGAACATGACGATCAAGCTCACCGGCAGGAAGATCGGCAGCTGCGATAACCCGACGTAGTCGCTTCGCTGCCGGGCGAGGGCGGCGCCCCAGCGCTATTTCACCAGTCGCAGCGAAACCGGATAACGGTACGCTTTGCCCTCGTTGGATTTCACGGCGGCGATAATGACAAACACCAGCGCCGCGATGCCGATGACCATCATCAATGGAAAGGTCACCAAGGCACCGATGCCGAGGGTCATGAAGGTCAGCAATAGCAGAATGAAGCTGGCGCCGGACACCGTGATGGCGAAATTCAGGGCCTCCTTCGCCTGATCGCCGACAAAGGGCATGGTGTCCTTCTTGATCGACCAGATGATCAGCGGGCCGATGAAGAAGCCGATGCCGTAGAACCACCCTGTCAGCAGTCCGCCGGCGAGCGTAGAGAGGTGCGCGAACATGGCCCACTGCCGTTCGTCGGCGCTGGGTGTGCCCGCGGGTATAGTCTGAACGGACGAGTCGTCTTTCGGATCGATCGCATTCATGGTTCTTCTCCCTCAGTATCGGGGAGCATACCACTCGCTCCTGCACCGGCTCTCTCAGGTACCCAGTCGCGTCGATATAGTTTCCCTTAAGCGAACATCAGATAGCTGATTTGTTCGCCGGCCCCTGTCCCTCCAGAGTATCGCCAACAGCAACGGCGAAACGGATAGAGAGGACAGGGTCATGTACACATCGAGCATCTGGAGCCTGCGCGGCACCTTGAGCACGGCACTCGCCGCCGCGATCGTCGCGGTCGGCGGTCTCACCCTCGACCAGGGCCATGAGGGCGGACTCCGCACCGGGATCATCGAGATCGGTGAACTGACGCCTGCGGATGTGCACCGGGCGGAGGCGTGATGTCATGCGCCACCCCGTGCACCGGCTGCTCCTGAGATTCCTGGATTCCGATCAGTTCGCCTTCGATTCCTCGAAGCACGAACTGTGGCCGTCGGAGCGCTTCGTTCCATCGCGGCGTGATCCACACCCGAAGCCCGGTCGGGCCGCGGAACCGGCGCGGCGCGGCACCGTCTACCGTGAGCTTGAGTACCGGAACTGACAGCATCCATGGCAAGCCGGCGCGCGGGGTCGTAACGTTACGCCCCGCGACGCCGGAGGATCTCGATCTGCTGCGGCACTGGGACGCCGAGCCGCATGTCATCGCCGCCAAGGGCAACGACGACTGGCAGTGGGAGACCGAACTCGCCCGTAATCCCGACTGGCGCGAGCAGCTCATTGCCGAAGTGGACGGCCGTCCCATCGGTTACCTGGAGATCATCGATCCGGCGCGCGAGGAGAGTCAGTACTGGGGCTGCATTGCCGGGGGCCACCGGGCGCTCGACATCTGGATCGGCGAAAAGGACTCCCTCAACCGTGGCCACGGCACCCGGATGATGCAGCTCGCCATCGAGCGCTGCTTCGCGGACCCGGCAGTGACGGCCATCGTGGTGGACCCGCTCGACTCCAACCGCCGCGTCCATCGCTTCTACGAGCGCCTGGGATTCGAATATGTCGTGCGCCGGTGCTTCGGCGAAGACAGTTGTTTCGTTTATCGCCTGACGCGTCCGGGAATACCTGCCGGGCACGCCTAACTTCGCGTAAAAACTACGGTTTTTCAGCCTCTCCGTGGTTGTGCCGGAGGGCTCCGCCCCACTATAATGCCGCCGGTTTTTGGCCGCCCGTGCGGCTTGCTGCGAAGCGTGGAAACGCCACGGACCGCTGGGGGGCCACGTGGCGTTTTTGTTGCCGGAGTCGGGTAAATGCAAACCGTCCGCAACATCCTTCTGGCGCAACTCGCAGCCGGCCTTTTAGTTGCGGCCATCGTCTGGATCTGGCTTGGTTCGGAGCGTGCCGTCCCCACGTTGATGGGTGGATTGATCGGCGTCGTGCCGAACGCATTTCTGGCGGCGAGACTGATGTCGCCGCGGGCCGGCAGCAGCGCGAAGAGCCTGCTGCGGGCCGGTTGGATCGGTGAGGCCGGAAAGCTCGCGATCTCGGCGGTGATGTTCGCCGTGGTATTCGCGACCTTGAAGCCGCTGCACCCGGAGTTCGTTTTCGCCGGGTACATCGCGACGCTGCTGGCGCTGCCGGTCGCATTGCTGTTCGACAAGGGACGCTAGGAGATCATGGCGGAAGCGGCACACACTGCTGGCGACTACATCGGCCACCACCTCCAGCATCTGACCGTCTGCAAGGTCGACGGCGAGTGGGTCTGGAACCAGTGCCAGGGCAACTTCTGGGCCCTGAACGTCGACTCGATGGCCATCTCTGTTGGCCTCGGCATCTTCCTCGTCTGGTTCTTCCACCGGGTCGCCAAGAAGGCGTCCATCGGCAAGCCGACGAAGACGCAAGCTTTCATCGAGGCCATCGTCGATTTCGTGGATGGCAGTGTCCGCGACACCTTCAGCCACCCCCCCAAGAGCACCGTGATCGCGCCGCTCGCACTGACGCTCTTCGTCTGGATCCTGCTAATGAACACGATGGACTTGATCCCGGTGGACTGGCTGCCCTGGGCGGCAAAGTCCGCGGGCGTCGAATACCTGCGCGTCGTGCCGACCGCGGACGTCAACGTCACGTTCGCCATGGGCATTTCGGTGTTTCTGCTGACGATCTATTACAGCATCAAGATGAAGGGCATCGGCGGGTTCACCAAGGAACTGACGCTCACGCCCTTCAATCATTGGGCTGCGATCCCCTTCAATTTCGTACTCGAAGGCGTGTCGCTAATCGCGAAGCCGATCTCGCTGTCGCTGCGGCTTTTCGGCAACCTCTACGCCGGCGAGCTCATCTTTATGCTGATAGCGCTGACCGGGTTGTGGCAGGTGGTTGTGCTGCATCCCCTTTGGGCTGTTTTTCACGTGCTGATCGTGCTGCTGCAGGCGTTCATTTTCATGATGTTGACGATCGTGTACCTGGCGCAGGCGCACGAGCATCACTAGGGTTTTTCGACCAGGAGACTGAGATGGAAACTGTAATTGGATTCACCGCGATCGCTGTCGCGATCCTCATCGGCCTCGGCGCGCTCGGCGTCGGCATCGGCATGGGCCTGCTGGGCGGCCGCTTCCTCGAGGGCGCGGCGCGTCAGCCGGAACTCGCGCCGATGCTGCAGACGAAGATGTTCATCGTCGTCGCGTTGCTCGACGCGGTCGCGATGATCGGCGTTGGCATCGCGCTGTTCTTCGCCTTCGCCAACCCGTTCGTCGGCCAGCTGCGAGACGCCATGGCGCCGGTCGCCAGCGGCTGAGCGACGCCGGACGAGGAGAGGTTCGATGGACTTCAATCTGACACTGATCGGACAGACGATCTCGATGATCGTCTTCGTCTGGATCTGCATGAAATGGATCTGGCCGTACATCATGGAAGAAGTGATCGAGAAACGGCGCAGGATCATCGCCGACGGCATCGCCGCCGGCGAAAAGGGCCAGCGCGAGTTCGCGAATGCCCGCCAGAACGCAGACGCGATCATGCAGGAAGCGCGGCAGAAGGCTGTTGCGGTCGTGGACATCGCGCACAAGCGTTCGACCGAGCTGGTCGGCGAGGCCAAGCACGTTGCGGTCGCCGAGGGCGAACGGCTGATCAACGCCGCGCGTAGCGAGATCTCGAACGAGCAGACCGGCGTGCGGGACACCCTGCGCCGCGAGGTCGCGGCACTCGCGGTCGCGGGCGCGACGCGCGTGCTGGGCCGCGAAGTGGATGCGAAGGCGCACGCGGCGCTCCTCGATGAGCTCGCGGCCGAACTCGACAAGCAGGCGCCGGCGAATGGCTGACCGCGCCACCATCGCAAGGCCCTATGCGAAAGCCGCCTTCGCGCATGCGAGCGCGGGCAAGGATCTCGCCGCCTGGTCGAAGCTCCTGGGCGCAGCCGCCATGGCGGCCGCGGACCCGCGCGTGTCGCGGCTCATCGGCAATCCTCACGTGACAGACGAGCAGCTGGTCGAACTGCTCGGCGACGTGTCGAAGGATGCCGCGGGCGAGGGCGGCGGCAATTTCCTGCGGGCGCTCGCGGAGAATCGCCGGCTTGCGCTCCTGCCCGAGATCGCGGAGCAGTTCGAGACGCTCCGTGCCGAGGTCGAGAACGTCATCGACGTCGAGGTGATCGCGGCGCGTGAGATCGCCGCCCCGCAGGAAAAGCGCCTGACCGAGGCATTGAAGAAGCGGCTCGGCCGCGATGTGCGCATGCATACCCGGATCGATGAGTCGCTCCTCGGCGGCGCGATCGTGCGCGCCGGGGACCTGGTCATCGATGGCTCGCTGAAAGGCCGCCTCGAACGGCTCGGTTCGGCGTTGACGAATTAGGCAAGGAAAGAAGATATGTCCATCAAGGCTTCCGAAATCAGCGACCTGATCCAGGCGCGCATCAAGAACTTCGACGCCGCTACCGAAGCGCGCAACGTCGGCACGGTGGTCAGCGTCACCGACGGCATTTGCCGCGTGCACGGACTCGCCGACGTCGCCTACGGCGAAATGGTCGAGTTCCCGGACGACACGTTTGGCCTCGCGCTGAACCTGGAACAGGATTCCGTCGGCTGCGTGGTGCTCGGCGAATATCGCCACATCGGTGAAGGCGCGACGGTCAAGACGACCGGCCGCATCCTGGAAGTACCGGTCGGACCGGAAATGCTCGGCCGGGTGGTGGACGCGCTCGGCAATCCGCTCGACGGCAAGGGCCCGATCAAGGCCAGCAAGCGTTCGCCGATCGAACGCGTGGCGCCGGGCGTCATCTGGAGAAAGAGCGTCAGCCAGCCGGTGCAGACGGGCCTGAAGGCGATCGACACGATGGTGCCGATCGGCCGCGGCCAGCGCGAACTGATCATCGGCGACCGCCAGACCGGCAAGACCGCGGTCGCGATCGACACGATCATCAACCAGAAGGGTACGGGCGTTAAGTGCATCTATGTCGCGATCGGCCAGAAGCAGAGCTCGATCGCGAACGTGGTGCGGAAGCTCGAAGAGCACGGCGCGATGGCGCACACGGTCGTGGTGTCGGCGTCCGCGTCCACTCCGGCCTCCATGCAGTACATCGCGCCCTATTCTGGCTGCGCGATGGGCGAATACTTCATGGACAACGGCGAGGACGCGCTGATCGTCTATGACGACCTGACCAAGCAGGCCTGGGCGTATCGCCAGATCTCGCTCTTGCTCCGCCGCCCGCCGGGCCGCGAAGCCTATCCGGGCGACGTGTTCTATCTCCATTCGCGGTTGCTGGAACGGTCCGCACGCGTCTCGGCCGAGTACGTCGAGAAGATCAGCGACGGCAAGATCAAGGGAAAGACCGGCTCACTGACGGGGCTGCCGATCATCGAGACCCAGGCCGGCGACGTGACGGCGTTCGTGCCGACCAACGTCATTTCGATCACCGACGGCCAGATCTTCCTGGAATCCGACCTGTTCAACGCCGGCATCCGGCCGGCGATGAACGCAGGCATCTCGGTCTCCCGCGTCGGCGGCGCGGCGCAGACCGGGGTCATCAAGAAGCTGGGCGGCGGCATCCGGCTCGCACTCGCCCAGTACCGCGAACTCGCGGCGTTCTCGCAGTTCGCCTCGGATCTCGACGAAGTAACCCGCCGCTCGCTCGAGCGCGGCCAGCGCGTGACCGAGCTCATGAAGCAGAAGCAGTACGCGCCGATGTCGGTCGCCGAACAGGCGCTCTCGATCTATTCCGTCAACAACGGCTACATGGACCAGGTGGACCGCAAGAAGATCGTCGAGTTCGAGGAGGCGCTCCAGGCGTACGCCAGGACCCAGCACGCGGCCTTCCTGAAGCAGGTCAACGAGAAGCCGGAACTCAGCAAGGAAGTCGAGGCCGGCTACAAGAAGATCTGCGACGACTTCGCTGCGACCGGAGCCTGGTGATCCATGGCCGGCACGAAGGAAATCCGGGTCAAGATCGCGAGCATCAAGAGCACGCAGAAGATCACCAAGGCCCTTGAGATGGTGGCCGTGAGCAAGATGCGCCGCGCCCAGGAGCGCATGCGCGCCGCGCGCCCCTACGCGGACAAGATCCGGAGCGTGATCGGCCACCTGCGCGTCGCGAACCCGAATCACCGGCACCCGTTCCTGGTCGAGCGCGAGGTCAAGTCGGTCGGCATGATCATCGTCAGCTCCGACCGCGGCTTCTGCGGTTCGCTGAATGTCAACGTGTTCAAACAGGTGCTGGCAGCGGCGCGCGAGTGGCAGGGCAAGGGCGTGGAGCTGCATCTGTGCCTGATCGGCAACAAGGCACTGCGGTATTTCCGCCGCCTGAAGCTCCCGGTCGTCGCCTCGATTGCGCCGGTCACCGACACACCGCACATCAAGGATTTGATCGGCGGCGTCAAGGCGATGCTCGACCTGTACGAGGCCGGCAAGATCGATCGGCTGTATCTGGTCAGCAACCGCTTCGTCAACACGATGACCCAGAAGCCGGGGATGCTGCAGTTGCTGCCGGCGGAGACCGTGGATGCCGCGGATCTCCAGGAACGCTGGGACTACATCTATGAACCCGCGCCCGATGAGCTCATTTCCAGCTACATGATGCGTTACATCGAGTCGCAGGTTTATCGCGCGGTGATCGAGAACCTGGCCAGCGAAATGGCCGCGCGCATGGTCGCGATGAAGAGCGCGACCGACAATGCGGGCAAGATCATCGACGAGCTGCAGATCATCTACAACAAGGCCCGCCAGGCGGCGATCACGAAGGAAATTTCGGAGATCGTCGGCGGCGCGGCAGCGGTTTAATCGGCAAGGAAAGTCAGATGGCGAATACGGCAACGGCAAACGGCAAGATCGTCCAGATCATCGGCTCGGTGATCGACGTCGAATTTCCGCGTGAAGGGATTCCGGCAATTTACGAGGCGCTGAAACTGGTGGATCAGGAGCTGACGCTCGAGGTGCAGCAGCAGCTCGGCGACGGCATTGTCCGCACCATCGCGATGGGCGCCTCCGAGGGCCTGAAACGCGGGCTCGCCGTCAAAACGACCGGCGCGCCGATCACGGTGCCGGTCGGCGTCGGCACGCTCGGGCGCATCATGGACGTGCTCGGCAATCCGCAGGACGAGGGCGGCCCGATCAAGACCAGGGATTTCCTGCCGATCCATCGCCCGGCCCCGGCTTACGACGAACAGACCGGCGGCCAGGACCTGCTGGAAACCGGTATCAAGGTCATCGATCTCCTCGTGCCGTTCGCGAAGGGCGGCAAGATCGGCCTGTTCGGCGGCGCCGGCGTCGGCAAGACCGTCAACATGCTGGAACTCATCAACAACATCGCGAAGGCACACAGCGGTCTTTCCGTGTTCGCCGGCGTCGGCGAGCGCACCCGTGAGGGCAACGACTTCTATCACGAGATGATGGAATCGGGCGTCATCGACAAGAACGACCTGACGAACTCCAAGGTCGCGATGGTGTACGGCCAGATGAACGAGCCGCCGGGCAATCGTCTGCGGGTCGGCCTGACCGGCCTCACAATGGCGGAATTCTTCCGCGACCAGAAGCAGGCGGGCGGCAAGGGCCGCGACGTGCTGCTCTTCATCGACAACATCTACCGCTACACGCTGGCGGGAACGGAAGTATCGGCGCTGCTCGGCCGCATGCCCTCCGCGGTGGGCTACCAGCCGACGCTCGCGGAAGAGATGGGCGTGCTCCAGGAGCGCATCACCTCGACCAAGACCGGATCCATCACCTCCGTGCAGGCAATCTACGTGCCCGCGGACGATTTGACCGATCCTTCCCCCGCGACAACCTTTGCACATCTGGATGCAACCGTCGTGCTCAGCCGCCAGATCGCATCGCTCGGCATCTACCCCGCGGTGGATCCGCTCGATTCCACGAGCCGCCAGCTCGACCCGCTCGTCATCGGCGAGGAGCACTACGACACCGCGCGCGGCGTGCAGGCGATCCTGCAGCGCTACAAGGAGCTGCAGGACATCATCGCGATTCTCGGCATGGACGAGTTGTCGGAAGAAGACAAGCAGACCGTGCACCGTGCGCGGAAGATCCAGCGCTTCCTGTCACAACCCTTCCACGTGGCGGAAGTGTTCACCGGAAGCCCCGGCAAGTACGTCGCGCTCAAAGATACGATCCGCGGCTTCAAGGCCATCATCGCGGGCGAGTACGACAACCTGCCGGAACAGGCCTTCTACATGGTGGGCGGTATCGAAGAAGCGGTCGAGAAAGCGAAGACGCTCACCTGAGTTCCAGATGGCCAATACCATTCATATAGACATCGTCAGCGCCGAGGGCGAAGTCCACTCGGGCGAAGCCACGATGGTGTTCGCGCCGGCATCGGGCGGGGAGATTGGCATTGCGCCGAGGCATGCACCTTTGCTCACGACCCTGAAGCCCGGCGAAGTGCGGGTTCAGACGGAGAGCGGGGAGGAGTTGCTGTTCTGGGTGGGTGGCGGTGCTTTAGAGGTGCAGCCGCACAAGATCACCGTGCTTGCGGACACCGCAGCACGGGCGAAGGATCTGGATGAAGCGGCGGCACTCGCCGCCAAGCAGCGGGCCGAAGAAGCGCTGCGCGATCGCGTCGGGGCGATCGAAGTGGCCGAGGCGCAGGCAGAGCTGGCCCGGGCGGCGGCGCAGCTCCGTGCCATTGAGAAGCTCAGGCGGCTCAGAAAGGGCGGCTGACCGCTGCCATGTCCGCAAAACGGGTGCAATATCCGCACCTCTCCCACAGTCTGATCATTCGATAGCCTGCCGGGCTCGAGGTAAGACCCATGAACACGTTCGCCAAAGGCCCCGCAGCGATCGCCAGGCTCACCGCGGAACAGCACCGCGTGACGCAACTCTGCGGCACCGAAAGGCCGGGAACGGGTGCCCTCTTGCACAACAAGGAACCGGGTATCTACGTCGACGTCGTCTCGGGCGAGCCGATCGAGCCCGCGAACGTCCAGGAGATATCGGACGAGAGCCACGGCATGGTCCGCAGAGAGGTACGCTCGGCGCATGGCGACAGTCATCTGGGCCACGTCTTCAACGACGGGCCGCGCGATCGCGGTGGCCTGCGCTACTGCATCAACTCGGCGTCGCTACGATTCCTTCACAAGGACGACATGGAAAAGGAAGGTTACGGTGCTTACTTGAATCAGGTGGGAGACAGGTCATGACCGAGGAACGCGCCGTGCTGGCGGGCGGATGCTTCTGGGGCGTGCAGGATCTCTTTCGCAAGTACCCGGGCGTGATCTCGACTCGCGTCGGGTACACGGGCGGCAACACGCCGAAAGCGACCTACCGGAATCACGGCTACCACGCCGAGGCCGTCGAGATCCTGTTCGATCCCGCGCAGATCAGCTTCCGGCAGATCCTCGAGTTCTTCTTCCAGATCCACGACCCGAGCACTCGCAATCGCCAGGGCAACGACACCGGTACGAGTTATCGATCGGCCATCTTCTACACCACAGACGAGCAGCGCCGCGTCGCCGAGGACACGATCCTGGATGTCGACGCATCGGGGCTGTGGCCCGGCAAGGCGGTGACCGAAGTCGCGCCGGCGGGTGATTTCTGGGAAGCCGAGCCGGAGCATCAGGACTATCTCTTGATGAATCCCGGCGGCTACACCTGTCACTTCATCCGCCCCGATTGGACGCTGCCGAGGCGAGCTTTCCGTCATATACGAGCCCCGACATTTAAGGCATGTTAGCGCGCATGATTTGCCACATCACGACGCGTGCTGCCTGGGAGTCGGGGCAGGAGAGCGGCCTGTTCAAGTCGCCGGAGTTCGAACAGCATGGATTCATTCACTGTTCGACGCCCGATCAGGTCTTGCTGATCGCCAATGCTTTTTTCGCAGGTCGGTCTGGACTCGTGCTGCTCGTCATTGACCCGGCCCGGATGAAATCGCCGCTGCGCTGGGAACCGCCGCATGGACCCGGCCACCTGCCGGAGTTCACGCGGGACGCCGTGTTTCCGCACGTATTCGGTCCGATCAACATCGACGCCGTCGTGCGGACGGTCGACCTGGTGCCCAACGAGTACGGTACCTTTGTCCTGCCGACTCCGGGGTGACGCCGGCCCTTAACACGAAATTGAATGTGTCTGTGCTGCACCATTTGCCGCCGGCAATCTGCGGGACTAGAAGCTCACCCTCACGGCACGACCGCTTCTCGCACAAAGCGTTGCCGCGGAAACGCTTTCTACCGCGCCGCAAAAAAGCGTTCCGGCCGGAACGTTATCAAGCCCGCAGATTGGACGCCCCCAGGGTACCGGCGTATCCTCGGCCGCGCGCCGGGCCGACAGTCCAGCGTACATAAACAGAACGATATCGATACAAGGGGGGAGTAACGCATGAACACGAAACAGTGGGTCGTCGGCACCGTCGGCGGTGCCGTCGTGCTGTTTGCGGTGGGGTACGTCATATTCGAGCTTCTGCTGAAGGATTTCTATGCCGCCAACAGCGGGACGGCAACCGGCGTGTATCGGGAAGCGCAGATTGTCTGGGCGGTCGCCGTCGGGGCACTCGCTTATGCGGCACTGATCCTTTACGCGCTCAGGGCGAACGTGGCGTCGGTGAGCGTAGCCAGCGGCGCGAAGGTGGGCGCGACGGTCGGTTTCCTGATCTGGCTGTGCGCCGATTTCACGCTCTACGGCATCTCCAACATCAACACGCTGACGCTGGCGATCGTGGACCCGTTGGTCGAACTCGTGCGCGGGGGAATCACGGGCGCGGCGGTGGCAGTGCTGCTGCGGAAGCTCGGCTGACGAGGCGTAATCTGCTGCCGCAGCCGTTCCTGGGGTTTCTGCAAGAGCGGCTCGGAGCGGGTACCTGGAAAAGCGTTTCCGCGGAAACGTTTCTGGACACCTGTCTAGAAACGTTCCGGCCGGAACGTCTTTACAGGCTGACGCCGAGCACCGGCACGCCGATCCATCGGGCGTGCAGCCCGAGAATGAAAGCTGCGTAGAGCGCGAGTCCGCCGACCACGGCGATGACGTCGTTCGTCATCGACGGTGACAGCGCAAGCATGCGCCGGGCCGGGCGGCGCGCCAGCGACAGGCTTACCGCAACTGCCCAGGCGAGAAACGCGCCGAACAGCAGCACGTCGGCAGCGCTGCCGTTCGTCAGCAAATGCGCGACCGCCCAGAGCATTGTCGCAAGCAACAGCGGATGTTCCGCGCGTGCTTGGATGCGCCCGCGCAACACGGAGGCGAACGCGAGCGGGAATGCCGGCAGCATCAGCACGGCCGCCACGTAGTGCAGCCACGGCGGCGGTGCATACAGTACGGCGGCGAGTGGTCGCGCAGCGCCGTAGCCGGCGACGAGCAGGTAGAAGCCGAGCAGCGCCAGGATCGTGTAAACAGTTTGCCAGGCCCTGACGCCCAGGCGCTTCGCCATGCGATCGCGCCAGCCGAGCGCCAGCAGGGAGATCGAATGGCCCCCGAAGAAGACCACAAGTCCGAGGACCAGTTTGCCCATGACCACGCTCCTCGTGCGTCGCAATAAACGTTCCGGCCGGAACGTCTTTAGAACATCCCCAGCAGCACACGCAAGCTCCGCTCGACCGAGGGCGTTACCTCAACGATCGACGAACTTCTGCAGCCGCTCCGTATATCTCGCGCCCTGCACCGTGATCCTGGCCGCCGCGGCGTCGATCTCGTGCAGATCATCGGGCGTGAATTCGAGACTCGCGGCGCCCAGGTTTTCCTCGAGACGGCCCAGCCTGGTCGTTCCGGGAATCGGCACGACCCACGGTTTCTGCGCCAGCAGCCAGGCGAGCGCAATCTGCGCCCTGGTCGCTCCTTTCGCTGCAGCAATCCCGCCGAGCACGTCCACCAGCGCCTGATTGGCCTTGCGCGCGTCCGCAGAGAAGCGCGGCACGGAATTGCGGAAGTCGCTGGAATCAAACTTTGTGTGTTGATCGATGCCCCCTGCCAGGAAGCCCCTCCCGAGCGGGCTGAAGGGTACAAAGCCGATGCCGAGCTCTTCCAGCGCGGGCAGGATCTCCGCCTCCGGTTCGCGCCACCACAGGGAGTACTCGCTCTGCAGCGCCGCGACGGGCTGCACGGCGTGGGCGCGGCGAATCGTGTTCACGCCGGCCTCGGATAGCCCGAAGTGGCGCACCTTGCCGGTCTCGATGAGCTCCTTGACCGTGCCGGCGACGTCTTCGATCGGCACCTCCGGGTCCACGCGATGCTGGTAAAAGAGGTCGATGACGTCCGTCCGGAGCCGCTTCAGTGAAGCATCGGCGACTTCCCGGATGTGAGCCGGCCGGCTGTCGAGCCCGTTCTCCTTTCCCGTCGCCGGATCGATCCGGAAACCGAACTTCGTCGCGATGACCACCTGGTCGCGAACGGGCGCCAGCGCATCGCCGACGAGCGATTCGTTCACGTAGGGGCCGTAGACTTCCGCCGTGTCGAAGAAAGTGACACCGCGTTCCACGGCTGCGCGGATCAGGGCAATCGCGGCGGACTTGTCGGTTGCCGGGCCGTAGCCGGAGCTGAGACCCATGCAGCCCAGCCCGAGCGCCGAGACTTCGAGGCCGCTATTGCCGATCTTGCGTTTCCGCATCTGTGCTACTGCGGCGGTGCAGCGATGCGGCTCACCATCGCCAGCGGTTGACCTTCGACCGCGGGCGGAGTGCCGACGACATAGTTGACGATGCCTGCGAAGGGCGCGCGCACATCGCCGATCCTGGCCCCGAAGGCGTCGTACAGCTCGCCAAGCAGGCCGCCCTCGGAGACCGCATAGCCGTCGCGGACCGTCGCGCGGAACACGCCGGTCACCGGGCTGGCGATCACCTGGTAGTCCTCGAGCCACACCACGCCGGAATTCGGCTCTGCCGTTCCTTCCAGTATCCCGAGGTGCCGCATCAGGTTCTGAATGCCGCGCTCCGCGAGCGCGATCGAGTGCTCGTCGTTCTGGCCGAGCTGGCCGGTTTCGGTGGTGATCGCCGGGACACCGCGTGCCAGGGCGGTGTGATCGACGAACTGCGTCGCTTCGGGTCTCGGTATTCGCGCGTCGTCGATAACGATGTGGTCGAGGCCGAAAGCCAGCGCCATGCCACGGCTGGCTGCATCAAGCCGCGCGTCGCCGGTGACAGGCATGTAGACATACGGTCGCAGCGCCTCGTTGCCATCACCGGCGTGCAGGTCGACCAGGAAGTCAGCTTTGGCGATGACCTCGGTCGTGATTGCGTGAGCGATGCGTTCGCTCAGCGTGCCATCCGGTCGCCCGGGAAAGACGCGATTGAGGTTCTTGCCGTCGGCAGGGCTTGTATAGATCGTGCGGCCATAAAACGATGGCGGATTGGCAATATGCACCAGGATGAGCGTGCCGCGCAGGGCGCGTGGATCGATCGACTGGCGCAATCGCTGCAGCGCAGTGATACCCGGGTATTCGTAGCCGTGCGTTCCGCCGATCAACACCAGTACCGGCCCATCATTGGCGCCGCGCACCAGCGACACCGGAATTCGTGCACCCGCGTCGTCCATCGCAGGGACTTCGAGGTACCCGGAAACCGCCTGTCCGGCACTCGCGCGTAGCGGTCCAAGTTGCGACAGGTCACGGGCGTGCGCAGCGCCCGAAATCGCGAGGAACGCGAGCACGATTTGCGGAACCGGACTCATGGACGCCTCCGATAGCGACGGGGTGGCTGCGGCATCATAAGGCTATCCGCGGGTCGCGACTCTGCTTGCCCATCACCCCCAAACCCGCGCAGAGTAGCGCCTTCTGGGAGGGGAGGGTCATGAAGAGAAGAACCTTCTGTACTTCCGCCGCGGCGGCGCTCGGCGCCTCGGCCTTTCCATTCGGGTCCGTGTTCGCAACCGTATCGGCCGTCACCGCCGATGTCACGGCAGTTACCGGCGACGGCAGGAAGATTCTGCTCCGCGCCGCCGCCGTGGAGGACTTCCGCGCCGGCCTGCGAGGCCAGCTGCTGTTGCCGGGCGCTGCCGGCTATGAGGACACGCGCAAGATCTTCAACGGCATGTTCGATCGCCGCCCGGCGATGATCGCCCGTTGCCTGGGCGCCGCGGATGTCGTGCGCGCCGTGCGCTTCGCGCGGGCGAACGAATTGCTCGTGGCCGTGCGCGGCGGCGGTCACAGTCTTTCGGGCCAGTCGGTGTGCGACGACGGGCTCATGATCGACCTGTCGTTGATGCGTGGCGTGCGCGTCGACCCGAACGAGCGGCTCGCGCGCGCCGGCGGTGGCGCGCTGCTCGGCGATATCGATCGCGAGACGCTGCCATTCGGCCTCGTCACCACCACCGGCACGGTCTCGCACACCGGCGCCGGCGGCCTGACGCTCGGTGGTGGATTCGGGCGCGTGGCGCGGCGCTTCGGCCTGACCTGCGATCAGCTCACGTCGGTCGATGTCGTTACCGCTGACGGGCAGCTGCTCGAGGCCAGCGCTACTGAGAATTCGGATCTGTTCTGGGCCCTGCGCGGCGGCGGCGGTAACTTCGGCATCGTGACCTCATTCGAATACGGCCTGCATCCCTTCGACGGGCGGGCGGTCGGCGGTCATCTGGTGTTTCCGATCGAGCAGGCGCGACCGGCGCTGCGTGGTTTCGGCGAGTTGTTCGACCGAGCGTCGGACGGGCTGTGGATCGAGCCAATCCTGACGACGACGCCAGGAGGCGGGCGTGTGCTGGTGATGGATGTTTGCCTGACCGAAAACCTGGAATCGGCGGACGCGATCCTGGCGCCTTATCGGAAGCTCGGAAAGCCGATGAGGGACAGCGTCGGGCCGGTCAACTACGTGCAGTTGCAGACGCAGGACGACGAACGCGCGCGTATCGGCGGTCGCTACTACACGAAGTCCGGGTCCGTGGGCGAGCTCAACGACGGCCTGGTCGACACGATGATCGAGATGGTCCGCAGCGCCCCGGTTCCAAAGGCGCGCATAGCCATTCCGCCGAAAGGCGCTGCCGTCGCGCGCATCGCGCCCGACGCCACCGCGTTCTGGCACCGGGCCCCGCTGTACAGCGTGCTGTTGCAGGCGAGCGGCGACGACGCCGCTGAAGACGCCGCGAACGTGGGATGGGCCCGCTCACAATGGCCGGCGCTGGAGAAATTCACCAGCGGTTTCTATGCGAATATGAACCTGTCAGAGATGGCTTCGTCGCGCGTGCGCGAGGCCTATGGCGGCAATTACGACCGTCTCCTGTTGCTCAAGCGCAAGTACGACCCGACCAATCTGTTCCGCCTCAACGCGAACATCGATCCCAGGGACGCGGCTACGAAAATCGGTTGAAACGTCCGACGTCTAGCGATAGACGTGAGTGCCGCCAGCCGTGTTCCATTCGCGCTCGAGGTAAATCGCATCGTCATCGGAACGCGGGCGCACGCCCATCAAGATCCCGCCGGACTTGATTCCTTTCTCATAGTGCTTCACACGCTCCTCAGGAATCCCGGCCCCGATCAGGGCGCCAACGAGTCCGCCCGTCGCGCCGCCTGCACCGGCACCCGCTAACGCAGCGGCCAAGGGTCCTGCAATCACGAGTCCAAGGCCGGGAATTGCAATCGAAGTCCCGACCGCTGCGATTGCCGCCGCTATCGCTCCGACTGTTCCGCCGATCGCACCACCAACGCCAGCGCCCTTTGCCGCTTTTGTGCCTAACTCCGTTTCCGCACCCGAAGCGAAGTACTTCTTCCGGGTGTCCTCGCTCATCACCACGTTGATGTCTTTCTCTTCATAGCCACGTTCGGTAAGCGTCTGAAAGCCCCGTTCCGCCTGCTCGCGATCCGTAAACAATACGGTAACCCAGGGCTTTTCCGTCGACCTGCGACCGGTCGTGCCGGTCCGATCCCTTGATTGATGCGTGTCGATGTGTTCCATGTTGAAGTCCTTCCGTGGATTGAAAGCGGCGAGTCGACGCCGAAGAGCAGTAGGTTAAACGCGTGAGTGAGTGTGACAATCTGCATTCGGCGTAAGCGCACGTCGGTTTCCGCCTACAGTCAATTGCCCCCGGGCATCGCGCCGACAGCCCGTGAGGCGTACAGTCCGTACCAGGGGGATCCCGCATGAATCGACGCAAGTTTGTCGGCGCCGGTGTCGCACTGTCCGCGTCCTGGCCGCTCCGGGGCTGGTCCGCGGTACTCAAGGATGTCGGCAGCATTGCCGCAAAATCGCTCGAGGGAAGAGACATTGCATTGCCTGGGTCCTCGCTCGAGGATCTCGCGGCCAGCCTGCGTGGCGACGTGTTGCTGGCCGGCAACCCGGACTACGACCGGACGCGCCGTGTCTGGAACGGCATGTTCGACAAGCATCCGGCGCTGATCGCGCGCTGCACCGGAGCGGGGGACGTTCGCCGCGCCGTTGATTTCGCGCGGGAACACCGCCTGCTGACGGCGGTGCGGGCGGGGGGCCACAGCGTTTCCGGAAAGTCCACCTGCGACGGCGGCCTGGTCATCGACCTGCAGCAGATGCAGGGCGTGCGGGTCGATCCGGAGGCGCGGCGCGCGTACCTGGAGGCGGGCTCTTTGCTCGGCCAGCTCGATCACGAGTGCGCCGCGCACAAACTCGCGACGACTGCCGGAACCTATTCGATCACCGGCGCTGCAGGCCTTACGTTGAGCGGCGGGTTCGGCCGTCTCGGTCGTCGCTTCGGGCTCGCCTGCGATAACGTGGCTTCTTTCGACGTCGTCACCGCCGACGGTCGATTCGTTCGCGCGAGCGACGACGAGAACCCGGATCTGTACTGGGGACTGCGCGGTGGCGGCGGCAACTTTGGCGTGGTCACCGCGATCGAATACCGGCTGCATCCGGTCGACCCGGTCATTCTCGGCGGTTTCGTCGCCTGGCCGCTTGAGCAGGCGCGTGATGCGATGCGCTTCTACCGCGACATCGCACTGGACGCACCGGATATTGTCAACCTGTTGCCAGTGCTGTATTGGGAGGGCGGTTCCCCATACTTCGGTGTCGAAGCCTGCTGGTCCGGTGACCATGATGAGGGCGAGAAATGGCTGAAGCCGATGCGCGCCTTCGGCAAGCCGGTTGCGGACACGATCCAGCCCATGCCTTACGTGAAGCTGCAGTCGGGCAGCGATGCGAATGCACCCGAAGGCATCCACTGCTATGCGAAGAATGGTTTCATCGGAAGCCTCGCGGACGATGGCATCGATCTCATTCTCGAGGTGTTTCAACGCACGCCCGGCCTGTACGACCTGTTCTTCGATCATTGCGGCGGTGCCTATTCACGCGTGCCGCTCGATGCGACGGCGTTTCCGCGGCGCGACATGGCGTTCATCCTGGCGATCTGGAGCGGGTGGCAAAGCGCGGAGGGCGCCGATGAGAAAGTCGCGCAGATGCGTGCCATCTGGCGTGAACTCGAGCCGCTGACGCAGGGTTTCTATACGAACTACGCCGGCACGGACACGGCACCGCCGCGCGACCGTGAGAATTTCGGCGCCCACTTCGAGCGGCTCGTTGCCCTCAAGGCAAAGTACGATCCGACGAATCTGTTTCGCCTGAACGCGAACGTGCCGCCGAAGATCTGAGCCGTCAACGCTTGCAGGCGTCGCCGAGTTGCCGATCCCAATCGGCCGGATCGTAGTGGCCGACGGATTTCGCGACGAGACCGTCGGCGCCGACCGTCCATTCCTCGTAGCCGCTGATCCTGACTTTGCAGCCGGTGCCGGCATTCGTGCCGGCAAGATTCCAGCGAAAGACGTAGCCGTCTCCCACCAGATCGAGTCGGCTCATCTCGACGACCAGGTCGGGATAGCCCACCATGAACGAGCGCGCAGTGTCCGCAATCGCTGCGCGCCCGACGCTCGGCGTGCCGTCGTTGATCGTGAGCGACGCATTCTCCGCGAAAAAGGCAGCGACTTTCGCGGGATCACGGGCGGACCAGGCCGCGGCGTAACGCACGCCAAACTGCCTCATGTCGGACGCACCTGCGGGATGGGTAACGCGAGTCGAATGCAACAACGCCATTTTCCACCGCGAGCCATCGTGTCGCAGAAATGCGCTCTCCAGCCACTCGCGGACACGCGTACCGCGGGCATCGTCGGTGATGTCGGACTTGAGGACATACACGGCGTACGCGACGTCGCCGATGATCTTGACGGTGTTGAACTCGAAATGATCGGTTCTCCTGAATCCGGTGCCGGGCTTCGGCATGAGGGCGACGTCGCCCTCGCGGTCGATGAGTTCACCCTGTTCCAGGAGCAGAAAGTCGTCCGTCGTCGTGGCGCGGTAGCGGGCCTCGTCGAAGCCGCTGTAGGCGGCGTAATTGTCCCGGATGGCTTCCTGGACAGCCAATTCTTCGTTCGCGGCGAATGCCGGATTCGCCTGCAGGATAGCGGCCAACAGGCAGGCGGTTGCTGACCGGAAATGTCTCATGTCGATGTACTCGGTTTGTGGCCTGTATTATCCGCAGGCGGGTAGCAGAGGAATATTGCCATGCAGGAGATTCGACGGGCGGCGGACCGCGGCTATGCGGACCATGGGTGGTTGAAATCCTTCCACAGCTTCTCGTTTGCCGACTACCACGACCCCGAGCACGTGCAGTTCGGCCCGCTGCGCGTCATCAACGAGGATCGCGTTCAGGCAGGAAAGGGCTTCGGCACGCACAGCCATCGCGACATGGAAATCATCAGCTACGTGCTGAGGGGCGAGTTGGCGCACAGGGACTCCACCGGCACCTCATCCACGATCCGGCCGGGAGACGTGCAGCGGATGAGCGCCGGGCGCGGCGTGCAGCATAGCGAGTTCAACCCATCCGCGAGCGAAGGCGTGCACTTCCTGCAAATCTGGATCCTGCCTAATGTGAGCGGTATTGCGCCGAGTTACGAGGAGAAGCGCTTCTCCGCGGACGAGAAACGCGGTCGGCTGCGGCTTATCGCCTCACCAGACCGGGCCGAGGGCTCGGTGCTCATCCAGCAGGACGCACGGATCCATGCGGGTCTTTTCGATGGCGACGAAAACGCAGAACTCGTCATCGGCCCCGGACGGCGCGCGTATGTTCACGTTGCGCTCGGTGTCGTCACGGCCAACGGCACCGCGCTGGAGGCCGGCGATGGCCTCAAGCTCGCGGATACGGGCAAGGTGACGCTGCGGCAGGGCCGCGACGCGGAAGTTCTGGTCTTCGACCTGCCCTGACGCCTACCCACCGTAGGCTATTTTCTGCGTGCGGCGTAATACGCCGCGACTTCGGGGTAGCCCTCGACCCGCTCCAGGTGCTTTGCCAAGAGCGGCGCGTGCTGGTCCACGATAGTGGCGGGAATGTGGTCGAGCACGCCGGACTTGAGCCAGCGCACTAACAGGTAGCACTTGAGATCGGCGACGGTCAGGCGATTCTCGACGAACCATTCGCTACCGCCCGCTTTGAGCCGCGCTTCGATCTGCTGGAGAAAGCGCGGGATGGGACCCACTGCGAGCGCTTCGCGCGCCTTCTGCTTGGCCTCGCCTTCAAGCGTGAAGGTATAACCGAGCCGGGTGGAGATGTCCTCGACCGCGTCCATCACCTCGTCCACCCGCGCCGCCTGCCAGTCGTCCTTCGGGTACAGGCCGGCCAGCTTGCCGACGTAGCGGTTGATCGTGTTGGACTGCGCGATCACCTGGCCGTCCACTTCCAGCATCGGCAGGGCCTGGAATGGCGCCGTGTCGCGCACCCCGGGCCAGTCCTTGTTGGTGATGCGCCGGTCCTCGAAAGCAATGCCGGCCAGATGCATCGCCAGGCGTGGGACCTCGCCGCGGCTGCCGTCGAAGTCAAAGTAGGTCAGGACGAGTTTGGGCATGGAAACTCCTCGTTTGCCGCAAGCCGGGCCCGCAGCCATTCATGGAACTCATGCAGGGCATGCTCCTGCGGCATCAGCACGCCTTCGCGGTGCCGGCGCGAGCGCAGTCCCCGCTGGTTGAGCTCGCAGGCGCGTCCGTCCTGGGCGACGACCAGCCGGCCGAGCGTAATCATCTGCTCGAGCTCGTCCGCGTACCGCTCGGCGACGCCCGGCGGCAGCAGCCAGTCGACCGTGAGTTCCACCTGCTCGGGGCCGCGAGCCGCAATGCGGACGCTGCGCACGTAATCCGGGTGTGCCACGACGAAAAGGTTTGCGGTGAATGACGCGAAAACGGCACCGAGCGCGCGGTCTGCGGCGCTGGGGCCGTCGATGAGCGGAAGCTTCGTCTGCCCGTCGAGCGTCCAGGTGACGAAGTCGGGCGCGACGCGCGGGCGCAAGTCGCCGGCATCACCCGGCGGCACGCCCGCGCGGCTGTCGGCGTAGCTCAGAAGCCCTTCCCGGTAGATCGGCATCACGCGGCAAAGCTCCGGATGAATGCCCGGGCAGTGATAACACTCGGAATAATTTTCCCAGAACACTTTCCAGTTGCAGGCGAGGTTCGATACTTCGCGGTGCACCGAGACGAGATCGGCCAGCGGCCAGCGCCGGACATTCTCCGCCTCGCTGCCGAGAAAGGCGGCCAGCGTCGCCGCAGGCTGCTCGCTCAAGTTTACGAACAGGAAACCGCCCCAGATGTCGAGGTGTACGGCGTAGAGCAGATAATTCTCGCGACGGAAGTCCGACGGCAGGTCCATCCTCGGCGTGGCGAGGAGTTCGCCGTTGAGACCATAGCTCCAGGCGTGATACGGACACACGATGCGGCCGTTGGCGAAGCGGCCGCGGGGCGGCGCGCAGAGCTGCGAACCGCGATGCCGGCAGGTGTTGTGGAACGCGCGCGCTCGGCCCTCGCGGTCGCGCGTCAGGATCAGGCTTTCTTCGCCGACCGAAACGACGACATAGTCGCCGGCTTCGCGCAGCTCCTCCGCTCGGCCGACGCAGATCCAGTCGCGGTACCAGACGGCCTCGAGTTCGCGCGCGTACTGCGCCGGGTCGTAGTACCAGGCGGCCGGAAGAGATTCCGTCGTGCGATCGAGCAGAGTCATTTGCCGTCATAATGCCTTAAACCAGGCTCGCGACAGCGATGACGCCAGAATCCCACACCAGCGAATACCACGACGCCATGGTCGCGTTCCTCGAGTGGATCTGGGGTCGCGATTTCATGGCGCCGGGCGGCGCGGGCAACGTCGACAAGATGGTTGAAGGCATCGACCTCGCCGGCAAGTATGGCGCGCAGGTCACCGGCATCGACCTCGAGCCGCAGCTCATCGAGCGCGCCACGTCTCGCGCGGCGGAGCTCGGGCTGTCGCATCAGACTGAGTTCCGGGCCGTCTCCCTCGGACCATTCCGGTTTCCCGATGCCAGTTTCGATGTCGTATTCACCTCGGGCGCACTGACGCAGACCGAAGACAAGGCCGGCATCGTCGCCGAGTGCTTGCGGGTGCTGAAACCGGGCGGGGGTGCTCAGCTGCTACGACTGGCTGAAGGGCGAAGGCGAGCTCAGCGACGACATGCGCTACTTCATCCGACTGGTACCGGCGCGAATCGCGCCGTGAGTACGAACGGATGCGAGGTGAAGGCAGGCAGCAGGTCGTCGAGCTGATCGGCGAGGCGCTGGCCGATCACATGATCGAGGACTGGCGATCCATGGTCGTCGTCTGCGAGAAAGGCGAGCTTTGTCAGGGGTATACGCGGGGGCGGCGACCCACCTCGGGATCACTTCTCTGGCCCGCTCCGCGCTGATAAGATTCGACCTCATCAGGGCACCTCGGCGGCATGTGGCGTTCGTCGCCGGTCGTTGCCAATACCATTCGAATATTAGACACGGGAGATCCGCCATGGCTCGATCAACAAACGTTGTGTTCCTCCCCCTGTTGGCGGCCGTGCTGCTGACCATGGCGGCCTGTGCCAAAAAGCAGGAGGACGCCGCGATCCCGTCGGGCAGTCCGGATGCGGCTGCCGCGCAACGCGATGCCGAGGCGGGCCAGGCCCTGGTGCTGCTGCGCGGCTTGCCGACGCTCGACACCGTGCACAGCATTGCCATCGTCGAGCTGGATCCGGAGGCGGAGAACTTCGGTGCAATTTTGCAGGAGTTCGAGTTGCCGGATCTGCAGTTGCCCCTGCATCACCTCTACTACAGTCCAAACGGAAGGCTGTACTCGACGGGGCTCGATCCCAAGTGCAGCCTGGCCGAGATCGGCCTCTCGCGCAACGCCGAGGGGTCCGCCGTCATCGATGGCGTCACCTGCCTGGACACCCAGGGCCAGCAGGTCGGCGAAGACATCATGTGGCACAGCGTCAACGGCAAGGAGTACATGTTCGTCACCTTCATGGGTGGCACCGGCGTGGATCAGGCTGACGGAGGCTCGATCGGGGTGTTCGACCCGCAGAGCAACGCGGTCATCAAGGTCATCGAGGCCCGCAAGAGCAAGGTGGCCAAGGGCGCGCCGTATCTGCTGTATCCCCATGGCATCTCCGCGTACCAGGACCGCATGGTGGTCACCTCCACGATTCACCCCGACCTCGCCACCGGCGTTGGCAACGAAATAACCGTCGTCGACCTGAATTCCTTCGAGCCGATCGAGAACATCGTCATCGAAGACGCGAAGCCGGTGGGCTTTCCGTCGTCTCCGGTCGAGGTGCTGTTCGTGCGGCCCAGCATCGTGCCGGGCGTGGCGCCGGCCGTGCTGGTCAACACCATGTTCGGGTTCGAGACCTGGAAGGTCCCGTACGACGAGACCGCCAAGAGCTTCGGTGCTCCGGTGAAGCTCTACGACGGCGTCAAGGCGGGCACCGGCGTCCCGCTCGAGTTCTATGGCAATGACACCGAACTGTTCGTCAGCCACTCGCTGCCGGGCATCGTGAAGCGGTACAAGCTGTCGGGCCTGCCGGAGCTCGTTCCCTCCGGCGCGGACATCCAGACCGGGCTCGGTGCACACCATATGATCTTTTACACGGCGGCCTCCGGTCGCAAGGTCATTGCCGTTCAGAACAACCTGCTGAACCTCGGCAACGCCGCCGACAACGATCCGACCGATGTCGACTTCATCGCCAAGGTCAATGATCACACCATCACCGTGCATGACCTGGCGAGCGGCGAACGCATTGCGCAGGTCAGTTTCAAGGATCGCTACAAGAAAGGGATCGAGAACGTGGAGGGCCTGTTCGGCTCCGGCTTCGTGCACCACCACTGACGTGGAGGAATTTTGCGACGCCTCGTTCCAGCGGCAGCAGTGTTCGCCGTGCTGCTCGCCGCGGTCGCAGGCG
>JBBDXX010000020.1:0-30218 GCA_040902065.1 Steroidobacteraceae bacterium
GGCTCCCGACGAACGCGGGCGTCGGGGGCGGGCCAAGTTTCCCATACAATCACGGACTTATGACTTCGGGCACGGTGCTTGTGACGGGCGGGGCGGGCTACATCGGCTCGCACACCGTGCGGCAGTTGCTCGGCGCGGGCTACCGGGTCGTGGTGCTCGATGATCTTTCGACGGGGCATCGGTGGGCGGTGGCGCCGGAGGCGGAGTTGGTGGTTGGCAATGCCGGGGACCAGGCATTAGTCAGTGCGTTGATCGAGGAGCATTCGGTCGATGCGGTGGTGCACTTCGCGGGCAGCATCGTGGTGCCGGAGTCGGTGGCCGATCCCTTGAAGTACTACGGGAACAACAGTGCCGCTTCGCGCAATCTGATCGAGGTGTGCGTGGCGAAGGGCGTCGAGCGTTTCGTGTTTTCTTCGAGCGCCGCCGTATACGGGATTCCGGAGAAGCTGCCCGTGCCGGAGACTGCGCCCACGCGGCCGATCAATCCGTACGGGCGGTCCAAGCTGATTACGGAGTGGATGCTGGAGGATGTCGCCGCGAGCCCTCCGGCGCGCGGGTTCAGGCACGTGATCCTGCGTTACTTCAACGTCGCGGGGGCGAGCCTGGATGGAACACTGGGCCAGGCGACGAAGGATGCAACGCACCTGATCAAGGTGGCTTGCGAGGCAGCGTGCGGGACTCGGGAGAAGATGACCGTATACGGTACGGACTATCCGACGCCGGACGGGACTTGCGTAAGGGATTACATCCACGTTGAGGATTTGGCGCGCGCGCATATCGATGCGCTTCGCTACCTGGAAAAGGGCGGTGCGTCGGATACGTTCAACTGCGGCTACGGGCGCGGGTTCAGCGTGCGCGAGGTGCTGCGCATGATCGAGAAGGTTTCGGGGGTCAGGCTGCGGATCGAGGATGGAACAAGGCGGGCGGGGGACGCAAGCGAGTTGGTGGCTGAGTCGTCGAAGGTATGGACGACGCTCGGCTGGCGGCCCGAGCACGATGACTTGGAGGGCATCTGCTTCACGGCCTATCGATGGGAAGCACATTTGCGTCAAGTTCGGGTGCGCGGGACGCAAAGTTCATCCTCAAGCTGAATTCTCGCGGCTTCGACTGGGTCCTGCCGGTACGGCTCCTGGACCCCGAAGGGTTTCTCAGCCAGAAGGTGGGTAGCACGGCTGAATCGACGAGCGGCGACAAGGTCAACGAGATGCGCAAGGATGTTAGTGTGCGAATCGAACAAGGGGGTCCTGATTGATCATGTCGTACCAACAGAGCATCGATGAAAGATGAATTCAGAAGATAACGAACTCACCCTGCTTGACTTGGTGGTTGCTGTCGCCGAGAACCTCAAGCTTCTTATCTTCTTGCCTGTGGTTGTTGGGCTACTGGCTTGGGGAGTTGGCCATACCTTGCCGCAGAGTTTTCTCAGCCAGGCTATCCTCGTGGTGCCACCATCAACAGGGTCGTATGCAACTACCCTGGGCTCGCCCTTGGTGTTGGACCCCGTAATCGAGTCGCTAAATTTGTCCGCAGGAACCACCCCTCAGGCGGCACGCGCTCGGCTTGCCAAGCAGATCAAGACCTCCGTTGGTAAGGACGGGTTGTTGCATCTCGACGTTACCGCGAATACGCCGACCGAAGCGCAGTCCATCGCCAACGCAGTCATCGACGCCTGGCTAAAGAGCACGGTGCCGGGAGGGCAGGCGCGGTCAAACTTGGAAAAGCGGCTTGACTTCGCCAGGATTTCGCTGGCTTCGGTTCGCCAGTTGCTTGACCGAGTTGCTGCAGAGGGGAAAGGGGGGCTGAACAGGTCGTTGACACATGGGGAATCGGGCGCTTTGCTCGTCGCAATCGGTGGGTTGCGAGACCACTTGCTTGATGATGTGCTGAATGCGGAGCGAGCTTTGAAGGGGCTAACGCGCGATGTTGTCGTGCTGCCGCCCACCCTGCCAACTGACCCTGTCGCGCCCCAAAAGAGAGTGATCGCCGTTGTGGCCGCGCTTTGCAGTGGCTTTGTGCTGCTGCTTTGGGTGTTGATGCGACAGGCTTGGGCGAATGCGGCGCAAGACCCGCGGGTGGCTGAAAAACAAGCGAAACTGCGCGCCGCTTTAGGATTTAAGAGCCGGTCGGACTAAACGCGCGACTTTGAGCCAGTTGGGCGCCATCCAGTTGGACTCGGGCGTGCGGATTGAGTTCGAGTTCGACCTGAACGACCCCCTGCTGCGCGGTTAATGGTGGAGAGTCAAAGGGGTGACGCTATTCGTTGCCATGGAGATCGAATCTTGGCTCAGACATGACAAATCTGAGCCCCTCAATAATAGGCGGATAGTTCTGCCATACCTCTTGGTTGAACTCGTCGGAAGTCATCGATTGCAGATACGAGAGGTTATCCTGAAAGACGGCAAGACATTTCTGCTCCTCGTTTCGCTCTTGGTCGTCACATATGTCTGGCCTCTGCGCGTAATCTCGGACTCGAAGATTGCGTACCCCATTATGGGTGCGATCGTGGCCTTAGTTTTTCTGACCCGACTGAGCGCAAGAGTATCAGCGTGGCTGTCCGTCTATTTGGCTGCAATTGCCATGGCCGGTAGCCTGCACATTGCGGTGCTTGGCTCCAGCGCGTACTTTTGGCTGTCCCTATCGACGTACCTGGTAATTCCCTTTGTATGTGGCCGAAAGGTGCTGGATGAAGAGAAGTTTGATCGATTGATGCTTGGACTGTCCGTAACTGCGATTCCGAATTTGGCTGGCCTAATTGCGCAGATGGCGGGGTATCAGTCAGATTTCCTAGTAGAAGAATTTACGATGACGCTGGGGAATGTCCATGTACGATATACGTCGTTAGTCGGCGGAGCCTTGGGACTGGGAATGATTTCTGCGTTGACCGCCGTTTCCGCCGCCTATTGGCTAGTGGCGAGAAGGCAGTACTGGATCTACAACTTGCTCGTTTTTGCTGCCTCGATCACGTGCCTGTATTTTTCGTACTCTAGGCGAGCTTATGTATTCGCGCTGCTCGGGCTAGTTATCATTGCTTGGAGCACGCGTCGATCGCATCGCGACGTGATCGCAAAAGTCGTTGTGTTAGTCGCTGCCGCTGGTGCAGTGGTGGTGGCAATCGCGCTGGGCCATTTGGATGGCCTTCTCAATCGGTTATGGTCAATTGCGGTGTTTGCGGCAGAGGATGATGGATTAAGGGTTACGAAATGGTTGCAGGCACTAACTACCATCGCCGCTCATCCAATACTGGGTGTGGGATTTGGAGGGAGCGGGACAATCGGACGCGATCCCGCAGAACTTGTCGACTTTCAATCCTTTCTCACGGCTGAGAGCTATTACCTGCAAATGGCGATGGAGGGTGGTGTGCTGGTAGGCATTGTTGTATTCCTTACCATTACCTGCACTGCATTCAAGTCGCTTACACGGCTACGATATCGCCCAGCAACCCTATTGACGACAACCTTTCTTGTCTGCTTCGCAGTTGAATCCTTTCCAGGGACATCACTAACCTCGCCTCTCGTCGCGATTATTTTCTGGCTTGCATTTGGGATCAATCACTCAAGCACTGTCGCGAGAAGCGATGACCATACACGAATACGGAATTCTCTGCCCTTGCATAGTGATATGAACGACGGTGTACGCGCAAGCGGGTCTCAGCCAACCTAAGATTCCCGAGCCTTGGAATTACCTCCGAAGAATGCAATAGAACGCATCGTGGAACGCCGCGGGATGAATTGCGGTACGTGTTGCCAACCCGAAAAGTTAAACTCTTAGATTGACCTTGCCACAATTGATTTTCGTTGGCGTCCAGCAAGCGCGTGACTGATCCTGAATCCGAGAAATCCCCAGCGCTGCTGCCAGATAGCCGCGATGCTCGTCTGCGGCGTTTGACGAGCGGAGCCGTCTTGGTCAGGAGCTCGATCTGGAATCTTGCCGGGCAGACAGTTCCGCTGGTGGTGGCAATACCTGCACTTCCGTTCCTGATAGGCAAATTAGGTATAGATCGATTTGGCGTGTTAACGCTGATATGGGTCGCCATCGGATATTTCAGCCTCTTTGATCTCGGAATGGGTCGCGCCCTCACCCAGCTCATTGCTCGCAGACTGGGTGAAGAGGGCGGTGTGAATATCGGCTTTATCGTGAGACGCGGTCTGGCTCTCATGCTTTGCATCAGCATCCTGGGGAGTTGTCTGGTCTGGTTTCTTGCTCCATGGCTTGCACGGCAGATCCTAAATGTCCCTGTTTTTCTTGAGCACGAGAGCATTGTTTCGCTTCGCATAGTGGCGGTCGCGCTTCCGTTTATCGTCACGTCAAGCGGTTTGACCGGCATCCTCATGGCGTATCAACGCTTCGGGCTGGTAAATGTGATACGAATTCCCGCAGCCACGTTGTCGATCGTTCTGCCTGTTGTCGCTGCCCTATTTTCGCCTAGCCTAGAGTGGACCACCACGACGATCGTGCTCACACGTATAGCGGCCTGGGCAGCCTACGCGACTGCGTGCATGAGAGCGTTCGCTCTGGGAGCTTCGGTGAGTGGCGGTAGCAGCCAGGAGATCCGCGAGCTTATTCGCCTGGGTGGATGGATCTCGATTTCCAACGTAGTGGGGCCGGTTCTGGTCTATCTGGACCGATTCGTGATTGCTGGCCTAATTTCTGCGGCGGCTGTTGCCTACTACTCAACCCCCTACGAAGTCATCACAAAGTTATGGATAGTGCCAGGAGGGATCGTTACGGTACTTTTTTCGGCCTTTGCAACATCCTATGTCAGCGACAAAAACAAGAGTTTCTCTCTTTTCGTTCAAGGAACGAAGTACGTATTCTTTGCGCTGTTCCCAATTGTCTTGGGAGTCGTACTATTTTCCAGCGAAGTTCTCAATGCATGGCTCGGCGCGGAATTCGCCCATAACAGCACCTTTGTGCTGCAGATACTTGCCCTTGGGGTGCTTGTGAACAGTCTTGCACTAGTTCCGAATCTCTTTATTACGGGAGTTGGGCAGCCCGATAAAGTAGCGAAGATTCATCTAGTCGAGTTAGTTATTTACCTTCCCATTCTCGTCTTCATGACCGCGCGATATGGCATAGATGGCGCGGCCCTTGCCTGGGCTTTCCGCGTGACGGCGGACGCCGTCTTCCTTTATGCGGGCGCATTCGTTATGTTGCCCGCTGGCAACGCATTTCTCCGTCAGATGGCAATCGCTGCCTTGGCGAGTTGCGCCGCTTTTGGGCTGGCTTTCTCACTATCAGGTGTAATTGTCAAGCTGAGCTTCCTGTTGGCCCTTACGGTGTTACTCGCGTTCTTTACTTGGAACATCTTTCTCAAGAGCGAGGAGCGTTCCTTCGTACGTTCCATGTTGTCGGCGGCGCTTCGGCCGGCAAAGTGAAGGGTGAGACGTTGCCCGTGCTTAGCCATTCTCGGCTTGCGCAAGAAAGCTGGCCCGAGAACGGCCTTGAATATTTGGGTTACTGCCCGGTTTGTGGAGGCAAGTCACGTAACCTGGAGTATCGGGGACTCAGGGACCGCCTGTATCGCGCGCCAGGGCTATGGGTCCTGTACCGGTGCAACGATTGCAGAGTTGCCTACCTGGATCCTCGCCCAAACGTTGAGACGATCGGCATTGCGTACTCCCGCTATTACACCCATGAACTGCACCCTTCCAGCTCGATCTCTTTCACAGATCTTGCGAAGGCGCTGGTGAAGAACGGTTATATCAATAGCAACTGGAAGACGTCACTTCGACCCGCGTCTCCCCTGCTGGCATATCTGCTGCTTACACTCCTTCCCGGATGGAAGGCCTTTATGGATCAGCATGTGATGCGTGGGCTTCCGGCCGCTGCACGGGGTGAACTGCTGGACGTCGGCTGCGGTAACGGTGCCTTTCTCAAGCTTGCGGCATCGGCGGGGTGGTCTGTATGCGGCATCGATACGGACCCCGCAGCCATAGCGGTCGCGCGCGGCGAAGGGCTGGACGTGCAAATTGGCGGAATTGAAGTACTGACGCAAGAGAAGGAGATTTTCGATTGGATCACGCTGAATCACGTCATAGAGCACGCTCACGATCCGGTTTCGGTGTTGCGCGCTTGTATTCGCCTGTTGAAGCCCAATGGTCACCTGTGGCTCGAATCTCCCAATTACGATAGTCATGGGAGAGCGGTATTCGGCGAATATTGGCGGGGGCTCGAGACGCCACGACACTTGGTGCTATTCAACACACAGAGTATGAGGGATATCCTGCTTAGTTTGAATTTACGCAACGTTCGGCATGCCGATTGGATGCCCCAACGTGGCTGGATGTTTCAAGCGAGCAAGAATTTGAAGTGCGGATTGCCGCCCAAGACAAGGAGCCTCAAACTCCTTGAGCGCGCGAGAATAGAGGTAGCTGAATGCATATCCAAGAAAGAAGTGCTGCGGCGAGAATCGCTTACCTACATTTGCACTAAGTAGAATCGGCGTTCAACCTCTGGACGGATCAAGCAAGAGCATCACGCATTGGCGTCAGTGAGAAATCCAGGTGACCTTTGAAGTGTGCAAGCTAACGCGAGGTCCGGAGAGCATGCATGGTCCCTTACGCCGTGATCATCGTGAATTATCATACCGAGAAGTACGTTTTGGGAGCAGTGCGGAGCGTTGCAGACTGTGCGACATCCGGCGATTTCGGGGTGGTCATAGTAAACAATGGGTCAGAAACAACAGCAGAGTCGTCAGCGCTCCTGGCAATCCGAGACAATCGAATACATGTGCTCGAGCCGGGTGATAATCTGGGATTCGCCAGGGCAAACAACCTCGGAATTCGTCACGCCGTGCAAGCGTTTCAACCTGAATTTCTCGTGATTATGAATCCAGATGTAGAGTTTGAGCGCCGCGGCACGATAGAGCGACTGATTGATCGTGTTAGATTCGCGTCTCCTCAGGTAGCTGGCGCTCAGCCTCTGGTTCGGAACTATTGGTCCGCATCCGATCCCCGCAATGATCTGCAGATTCGTCGCATACCTAGCGTTTTCGATCTGGCGATTGCCGGCACCATACTATTGAGATTTGTCTTCGCCAGACGATTTCGACATTTTCTTATGATGGATCTGATGCCGTACACAAATGTCGTGCCATTCCTTGTCCCTTCAGGAGCGTTTTTCGTAATGCGAGCATCGGACTTTGCACAGATGAATTACTTTGACGAGGGGACATTTCTGTATGGCGAAGAGCTCATTATTGGCGAAAAGCTTAGGCGGCAGGGCAAACACCTTTTGCTAGATCCCAATGAGCAAGTCTGCCATCGTCAAGGCGCATCGACAGGGTTTGGAAAGCGGAACTTCCCGAGTGTGCGGATGAATCGATTCCAAACCGAAAGCGAAATCTATTTCGCCAGAAATTACTTAGGAGCCAGCCGGATCAAGTGCCTAATGATCAAACTAGCATTTGGCGTTGGATTCGCCGTAAGAGCTATTGCTTGGCTAGCGCTTAGAGGAGTGGCATGGTATCGGCGCGCATTTGGCCTGGATACATAACCGAAGACGTTAATTGTCTGCCCTCGCTACCTGCATTGTCTTTTGCCACGTAGGCGTCCGAAATCTGGAGCAAGCTTAATTCCAATATCACGAAAGCTGATCCCCACTTCCGAACTGACCGAAGAACACCGCGCGTCACGTCCGACATACCTAGTACTTTCAGGATTTAAGCCATTTTGTATACTGTACGTGCGGTCCGAAGTGGGATGGAACATGCAGCACGACGACATCCGCTTTCGGATATACGAGAATGCTGAAATGCGCAATGACACTAGATGAAGATACAAATATAAAGCAGAAGGAAGCCCACTTCCACGATTCCCGCCTTCTGAAGCGTGAACTTGGAGATAGGGTTGCTCAAAGCAAGTACTACTGGGCTGTGGAATCCCAGGACGACCATTTCTGGCAAACCGTACAGACGCACGCATCGCACAAACGAGTCCTAGAGATTGGCTGCTTCGACGGAAGCAGAACGGTTGAACTAGCCGCAATAGCCGATAAGGTATTTGCGATCGATGTTTCTCCGGTCGCGGTCGCGCTAACACTCTCGCAAGTCCAAGACCTGCGGCTAGCTAATGTAGAAGTCTGCCTGGGCGATGCCGAAAAATTGGACTTCTTGGATGCGAGCCTGGATGTTGTCTTTTGCGCCGGAGTGCTTCATCACTTGAATGTGGAAGCTGCTCTCCGAGAGATTCATCGCGTTCTCACGCCTCGAGGGCACGCGATTTTTCGGGAGCCGCTTGCTCATAATCCTCTTATTCACCTTTATCGGAAACTTACACCCGATGCCAGAACGGCCGATGAACATCCGTTAAGCGTACATGACCTTCGACTGATGAGGAAGATTTTTGAGTATTCAAGCTTTGACTACTTTGGAATGTTCTCACTATTCGCCACGCCCTTGCGGAATACAGCGATGGGCAATCCTGTGAGGAAGTTATTGAATCACGTCGACGATTGGGTATTTAACAACAGCGTGCTCGGTAGGTACTGTTGGCAGGTCAATGGCGTCTTGCGGAAACACTAATCGCATCGCGCACATAGCCATTCCTTGTCTTGCAGTAGGCAACGGTAGTGATCACCGTCAATCTGATCGGGGGGCTTGGGAATCAGATGTTTCAGTACGCCTTTGGCAAGGCTCTCGCCAGGAGAATGGGCTGTGAATTGACCTTCGATGTAGCGGATTTCTCATGGTATGCCATGCATGAAGGATTACAGATCGATCAGCTTGGCGCACTAGTCGACAGGGCTTCAGATGGCGCCCTGCGTCGGCTTCTCGGGTGGCGGCATCAGACGTGGGCGCGTCGGCTGCGCTTATACAAGCGCTTACCTAGCAGACACACTGTTGTCGAACCTTTCTTTCAATATTGCTCCGCCTGTGCACAAAGTCCGGACGGATCTTATCTAGTTGGTTATTGGCATAGTTACCGATATTTTTCGGATTGCGCGAGGGATGTTCGGACGGACTTTGGTTCAGGAGATGTTGACCTTTCTGCCTTTGGCTCGCTATTGGAACAGATTACAACAAGTGAATCGGTCGCCATTCACGTTCGCCGCGGAGACTATGTATCTACAACAAGAGGGAAAAGGGTTCTTGGGCCCTGCAGCGCTGAGTACTACGCAAGCGCGATTGCCCTGATGCGCAGCATCGTCCCCAATGCCAAGTTCTTCGTTTTCTCCGATGAGCCGGAATCGGTAGCCTCTGAGAAACTCATCGTGGAGCCACATATCCTTGTCAATGTAAGGCCACGCCCTCCCGCCTTTGCGGAGTTGCGATTGATGACGAAGTGTAAGCATTTCATCATTGCCAATAGCTCATTTAGTTGGTGGGCGGCCTGGCTGGCCAGTTACCCAACTAAGGTGGTCATGGCACCTCAGCACTGGTTTCGCGATGCTTCCTTGGACGTCTCCGACCTGTTCCCCGCGGACTGGCTGATCGTTCGTTAAGCATGCGGGATATCCACGTTACCTGCACGTACGGTCGACCATTGCGGCGACGATACTGCATAGACGAATAAGCGGCGGGACTTCCGCAGGGCACGCCGCCTGCCTCGACTCACATCTGTGTACAAGCTTCGGCAATAGCTACCAAATGTGCAACGCATTGGCCGAAGAACATTTTATTGTCGAACGTGATGGGTACAATGCACTGTTGCCCCCGTTGACGGTAGTCGGCAGAGGGGACTCTTTTGTGCTGAAAGGTTGTCGCTGTGCGCGAGTATTCCGTTCTCATGTCCGTGTACGCTCGAGAAGCCGCCCATCAGCTGGAGCGTGCACTGCAGAGCATTCTGACACAGACGTCCCCCCCGACCCAAATCGTCCTCGTCAAGGACGGGCCGCTTACGGAAGAACTGGAACGGGTAATTGAGAACTCCCGACGAAATCCAAGCTTCGAATTCGTGGTCATTGGATTGGAGCGCAACGCAGGTCTGGGGGTGGCTCTCCAGATTGGCCTTGAGGCGTGTTCATCCCCGATCGTAGCGAGGATGGATGCCGACGACATTGCGGACCCTACGCGCTGCGAGAAGCAACTTCAGTTTCTCGCACTGCATCCTGAGGTGGACGCAGTTGGCTCGTGGGTTTTTGAGTTCGACCGCGACGATTCGGACATCTACGCGCAACGCACGTTACCGACAAATCCGGATGAATTGACTCGCTTTGCCCGGCGTCGAAATCCCTTCAATCACATGTCGGTCATGTTTCGCAAACACAAAGTCGTCGCAGCCGGTGGATACCGACCTTTCAGCGGCTTCGAAGACTATTTCTTGTGGGTCAGGATGCTTCAAAACGGTTCAAAGCTTGCGAATATCCCCGAATGCCTGATGAAGGTCCAAGCTGGAGCGAATCAGCTTTCTCGGCGAGGGGGGTGGGGCTATGCAATGAGCGAGTTGAGGTTCCAGCGCGAAATGCTGCGACTACGGTTTATTGGCGTGCCGGAGTTTGCCAGGAATGTTCTCGTTAGGTTCGCGACTCGGGTTTCTCCAGTTACCGTGCGGCGCCAGATCTACCGCGCGATAAGAAGAACATCTATGAGGGATAATTGAATCTGCGCCGCGGGATGCAGTTCACGGGCAGCTTGAGGAACCCTTCACAGACACTGTGAGAACCCGTGTGGACTGTAATTATTTGTATCCGTAACATCATAAGGCACGAACTCGACGTCCGTCTTACTGTGGAAGAGCGCCAGCGTCGCTGGCACCGAAACGCTCGCGTGCGGTACGAGCAGGCCCACACGCCCGATTCCATCGGCCGCTTTGGCGGTCGATTGAGCGCGAGCGCCTTGCGACGATTCGACGCATTGGAGCGTTCATAAGCTTGCTGAGTCCCTGGGGATCTCGAAAACGATGGCGATGCCTATCTGGAAAATCCACCAACTCAAACCGCAATCGGCGTCTAAGCAGTGGCTTGTTCGTCGAGAGGCGGAGAGGCCCATGCAGCTGCGAGCGGACCGCCATTGGGCCCTCTGCACTATGCGGGGTGTCATCAAGGCAGCGCACCGATGAAGGAGGGCAGGTCGCCCCAATCAGGCGGTGCTAGCGACAGAACAGTGCAGATGACCGCTGTGGACCCGCGTCGGGCGGCACCGGGTGACGCGGCGATCAGTCTTCCCCGCCGTGTGGCGTTTGTTCTGCTCGCAATTGATACGGTCGGCCTGGTGCTGTCCTTCAATCTTGCCTTCTGGTTGCGCTTGGACATCACCCCCTGGTTCACACTCGGCATGCTGGTGCCATTGGGACTAATCCTTCTGAGTCTGTACGTATTCGATACCTACGTTCTCGAGCAGCAGGTATCCGGCCTCCGACCCCCAGCACGCGCAGTACTCGGCGTGGGCGTAGCCGGGTTGCTGACAGGGGCGGCGGTATATGGGGGTGGGTTCTGGGGCACCGATTCAACGTTCGGCCGCGGCATCTTTCCCGTAGCGTTCGCGTTCCAGGCCGTGTGGAGTGCTTTCTGGCGGTTTTATCTCGGCCAGTGGGTGCGCGAGCAAGTCGAGCAGGTCCGCTGGCTAGTGATCGGCACGGGCGAACAGGCACGCAGCTTGTATGAAGACTTCGTCCGCTCGAAGGCGCGGGGCGAGATGCGATTTCTTGCGGACCGCGGGGACGAGCATGGGGCACCGTCGGAACTCGCGCCCATAGGTACTCTGGACGACCTGGAGCGCGTTGCATCCGAACCGTGGTCGGGGGTGGTCATTGCGCTCTCTGACCCGGCGCCTGAGCCGCTGGTCCATCAACTGATGAGTTTGCGCTTTTCGGGGCTGCGGGTGTACGGCATCGTCGACTTCTACGAGCAAATGTGGTTCAAGGTGCCAGTGCTGCACACCAAGCGCGGCTGGCTGGTTTTTGGGAAAGGTTTCGACTTGCTGCACAACCCTCTAGGACTGCGGATCAAGCGGCTGCTCGACGTATTTCTTGCCTTTACGCTCCTGGTTATCGCTTTGCCCGCAATGGCGCTCGTCGCCCTCCTTATCAGGGTAGGAAGCCGAGGCCCGGTGATATTCACGCAGACGCGTACGGGACTCGGGGGCATTGAGTTCGAGATACTGAAGTTCCGCTCTATGACTCAAGACGCGGAGCAGGACGGGCCGAAGTGGGCACAGGACGCCGATCGGCGGATCACGCGCATTGGGCGTGCGATTCGGGCATTTCACGTTGACGAGCTGCCGCAATTAGTCAACGTCTTGAAGGGTGAAATGAGCTTCATCGGACCCCGCCCCGAACGGCCCGTGTTTAACGCCACGCTAGAAAAGTCGATCCCTCTCTACGGTCTGCGGCATTTGGTGCGGCCGGGGATTACCGGCTGGGCGCAGGTCATGTATCCGTATGGCGCCTCGGTGGAAGATGCCCGCGAGAAATTGCAGTACGACTTGTACTACATCAAGAACTATTCCGTTCTATTGGATATTGGCATCGTATTCAAGACCATACGCGTCGTGCTTTTTGGGAAAGGCCGGTGACCGCGGCGGAGTACGCCGAGCGCGCAGGCTTGTGGGTCATCGTGGCGATTGGCTTCACGATCCCGATCTCCACGGCGTTCGACAACGTTCTGGTCGCCGCACTACTGGTGTGTTTCATCGCCAGCGGGCGATTCGGTAAGAAGTGGGCTGCCTTGCGCGCCAACCCGTTCGTACTCCTTCCGTGCGGTCTGTTCCTGCTCCACTTGGCAGGTGCTTTCTACAGCATGGGCACGGCAAGGGACATCCTGTACGCGCTGGACAAGGCCTCGGTGGTTCTTTTGATCCTGGTGGTGATAGCGCTCAATCCCGGAAAGAAGCTCCGGGATCGCGCGCTCTATGCCTTCATGGCCGCGACGCTGCTGACGCTCGTCCTTTCATTCGCGCTGTGGCTTGGAATCGTACCGGAGGGTGGAATCTTCAAAGGCGTACGGCCGAATCCAACGGTGTTTAAAGGGCACATTACTCATGGAGTATTTATGGCCTACGCCGCGTTCGTTCTCGCGCTCGCCGCGATTAACGCGGCGAAACCCGGTACGAAGGCGCTCCTCGCCTTGCTTGCGGGTCTTTCAATGTTCAACGTGCTGTTCATGGTGCACGGCAGGACCGGGCAGCTCGTGCTGCTGGCGCTCGCGCTCTACTTCCTGATGTCGGTGTACGGCGGGCGCGGTGTGCTCGCCGCGGCGGCGGCCGGTCTGCTCATCGGCGCGGCGGCTTATCTCAGCCCCTCGAGCTCTCTTCACCAGCGTACGCTGACCACGATCAAGGAGTTCGAGCACTGGCGCGCGGGCAAGCCGGCCACGATGGCGAACATGCGGCTGGAAGCCTGGACCAACAGCGTGCAGCTCGTGCGGCAGCACCCCGTGATCGGCGTCGGCACCGGGGGTTTCGCCACCGCTTACGCGAAGCAGGTCTATGGCACGATCATGCCGCCGCTCGGCCAGCCGGAGAACCAGTACCTGCTGACGTCGGTGCAATTCGGGGTCGTGGGCCTGGCCGTGCTGCTCGCGCTGTTCGGGGCACAGTGGCATCTGGCCGCGCGCCTCGGCAGCCGGACCGAGACGCAGCTCGCGCGCGGTTTAGTCATCGCGATGGTGGTGGGCTGCTTCTTCAATTCCTTCCTGCGCGACCACACCGAGGCGCTGTTCTACGCCTGGCTTTCCGGCCTGCTCTTCGCCGGCCTGCGCCCCGCTGCGAGCCGCGGCTAGCCCCCGTACAATCCCCCCCATGCCCCACCCGCGCAGCCACAGCAGCCGGGAGCTGTACCTGCGCCTGCTGTCCTATGTCCGCCCCTACGCCAAGGCCTTCGCGCTCGCGCTCGCCGGCATGATCGCGACGGCGGCGACCGAGCCGCTGTTTCCAATGCTGATGAAACCGCTGCTCGACGGCGGCTTCGCCGCCGCCGGCAGCTCGGCGTGGCCGCCGATCGCCTTCGCCGCGGCGATCGTGGCGATCTTCGTGCTGCGCGGCATCTTCAGCTTCCTCTCGCACTACTCGATGGCCTGGGTGGCCGACAAGGTGGTGCTCGACCTGCGCGCGCAGATGTTCTCGCGCCTCGTGCGCTTGCCGACGCGCGTCTTCGACGACCAGAGCTCGGGCGCGCTCCTGTCGCGCGTGGCCTACGACGTCGCCAACGTGAGCGCCGCGGCGACCACGGCGCTCACCGTGGTGGTGCGCGACTCGATCGTCATCGTGCTGCTGCTGGCGTGGCTCTTTTACCTCAACTGGAAGCTGACGCTGATCGCGCTGGTGATCGCGCCGCTGGTCGCGCTCTTCGTGCGCCTGCTCGGGCGGCGGCTGCGCAACATGGCGCGCGCCTCGCAGCGCGCCATGGGCGACGTGGTGCACGTGCTGGAGGAGACGATCGAGTGCCACCGGGTGGTGAAAGTGTTCGGCGGCCAGGATTACGAGGCCTCGCGCTTCGCGCGCGCCATAGGGCAGCTGCGCGGCTTCAACATGCGCCAGAAGGTTCCGGAGGCGCTGGTCACGCCGGTCACCCATCTGCTCGCGGCTTCCGCGATGGCGGTGATCGTGTACGTCGCGCTGCGCGAGGCGCTGGCGGCCCAGACCACGGTGGGCGAGTTCGCCTCGTTCTTCACCGCCATGCTGATGCTGTTCGCCCCCATCAAGCACCTGACGCAGGTCAACTCCGCCCTGCAGCGCGGCCTCGCCGCGGCCGAGAGCGTGTTCGGCATGATCGATGCGCCGGTCGAGGAAGATCGCGGCGCGGTGGCGCTGGCGCGCGCGCGCGGCGAGATCGCCTACGAGAATGTGAGCTTCACCTACGAGACGCGCACCGAGCCGGCGCTGCGCGACGTAAGCCTGCACGTGCGCCCCGGCGAGACGCTGGCGCTGGTGGGCACCTCGGGCAGCGGCAAGACGACGCTGGTGAACCTCCTGCCGCGCTTCTACGCGCCGGGCGCCGGCCGCATCACGCTCGACGGCCACGACATCCAGACGCTGACGCTGGAGAGCCTGCGCGGCAACGTCGCGCTCGTGTCGCAGGACGTGGTCCTCTTCAACGACTCGATCTACGCCAACATCGCCTACGGCCGCCTCGCCGGGACGAGCGAGCGCGAGGTGATCGCCGCGGCCGAGGCCGCGCACGCCCTGGACTTCATCCGCGCGACGCCCGAGGGCCTCAATACGCTGATCGGCGAGAACGGCCTCAGGCTTTCGGGCGGCCAGCGCCAGCGCCTCGCCATCGCGCGCGCGCTGCTCAAGAACACGCCGGTGCTGATCCTCGACGAGGCCACTTCCGCCCTCGATTCCGAGTCGGAGCGCCACGTGCAGGCGGCGCTCGAGGCGCTGATGCGCGGGCGCACGACCATCGTCATCGCGCACCGGCTCTCCACCGTGGAGCGCGCGGACCGCATCGCCGTGCTCGCCGAGGGCCGCATCGTGGAGCTGGGCCGCCACGGCGAGCTGCTGGCGCGCGGCGGCGTCTACGCGCGGCTGCACCGCGTGCAGTTCATCGCCGAGCCGGTGGCCGCCACGGCATAGAATCGCGCCATGCTTCTGGTCACCGGCGGCGCCGGCTTCATCGGCTCGAACTTCGTGCACTCGAGCCTCGCCGCGACCGGCGAGCCGGTCGTCAACCTCGACAAGCTCACCTACGCCGGGAACCTCGCCAACCTCGATGCGCTGCGCGGCGACGCGCGCCACAACTTCGTCAAGGGCGACATCTGCGACCGCGCGCTCGTGCGCCAGCTCTTCGCGCGCCATCGGCCGCGCGCCCTGGTGCACCTCGCCGCGGAAAGCCACGTCGACCGCTCGATCGAGGGCCCGGCCGAGTTCGTGCAGACGAACGTCGTCGGCACGTTCGCGCTGCTCGAGGAAGCCCGGACCTACTGGCTGCAGCTCGCCGCGCCCGAGCGCGCCGCGTTCCGCTTCCTGCACGTCTCTACAGACGAGGTGTACGGCTCGCTCGGCCCGGATGATCCCGCGTTCAGCGAGACGACCCCCTACGCGCCGAACAGCCCCTACAGCGCGTCGAAAGCGGCTTCGGACCACCTGGTGCGCGCCTACTGGCATACCTACGGCCTGCCGACGCTCACCACCAACTGCTCGAACAACTACGGCCCGCACCAGTTCCCGGAGAAGCTGATCCCGCTCATGATCCACCAGGCGCTCGCCGGCAAGCCGCTGCCGGTGTACGGCGACGGGCAGAACGTGCGCGACTGGCTGTTCGTGCTCGATCACTGCGCGGCGCTGCGCGCGGTGCTCGAGCGCGGGCGTCCGGGCGAGGTGTACAACATCGGCGGCAACGCCGGGATGAAGAACCTCGAGCTGGTGAAGACGCTGTGCGCGCTGCTCGACGACGCGCGGCCGCGCACCGGCGGCAGCTACGCCGAGCTGATCACGTTCGTGAAGGACCGCCCGGGGCACGACCGGCGCTACGCCATCGATTCGGGGAAGATCCAGCGCGAGCTCGGCTGGCGGCCGCAGGAGAGCTTCGAATCGGGGCTGAGGAAGACGGTGCGGTGGTATCTCGAGCGGCAGGCGGTACGGCAGGCATGAGGCGGGTGTCCAAGAAACCCAGGCGATCGTCGGGTAGTGGGCTGCGCGCGAGAGTGCTGCTCATGAAGGAGCGCGTCCATGAACTCGCGCGACATCACGGAGCGCGACGCGTACTTCTGATCGGGTCAGTAGCACGCGGCGAGGAGCGCGACGATAGCGATATCGACTTTCTCGTGGAATTGGAGCGTGGGCGGAGCCTGATCGATGTGATCGGGCTCGAGAACGATCTCTCGGACCTGTTCGGTCGAAAGGTGGAGGTCGTGCCGAAACGATCGGCGAAGCCGCGAGTGCTGGCGGACTCGCGGAAGGATGCGGTGGACTTGGGCGCGGTCGAGGGCACGGCCGCCGCAGTGAGACGTAAGCTCGCCGCGCGAGGCATCCGCAGTGCGGATGTCGTTGCAGCGGTGAGATGGGCACGCAAGCGCCAAGGAAGGTTCCGCACGCCATGAAAGGCATCATCCTCGCCGGCGGCTCGGGCACGCGGCTCTACCCGGTGACGCAGGTGGTCTCCAAGCAGCTCCTGCCGGTGTACGACAAGCCGATGGTTTACTACCCGCTGAGCACGCTCCTGCTCGCCGGCATCCGGGACATCCTCATCATTTCGACGCCTGAAGATACGCCGCGCTTCGCCGCGCTCCTGGGCAACGGCCGCAGGTGGGGGATCAAGCTTTCCTACGCGGTGCAGCCGAAGCCCGAGGGCCTTGCGCAGGCGTTTCTCATCGGCAAGAAGTTCATCGGCCGGGACCGGGTGGCGCTCGTCCTCGGCGACAACCTGTTCCACGGCCACGACCTTTCGACGCTTCTCGCGCGGGCCGCGGCGAGGAAGAAAGGCGCCACCGTCTTCGCCTACCCCGTGAACGACCCGCAGCGCTACGGCGTCGTCGAGTTCGACGCCAAGGGCAAGGCGGTGAGCCTCGAGGAAAAGCCGAAGAAGCCGAAGTCGCGCTATGCGGTGGTGGGCCTTTACTTCTACGACAACCGCGTGGTGAAGATTGCGGAGGGCCTGAAACCCTCGGCGCGCGGCGAGCTCGAGATCACGGACGTGAACCGCGCTTACCTCGAAAAGGGCGCGCTCGAGGTCGTGCCGATGGGCCGCGGCTACGCCTGGCTCGACACCGGCACGCACGAGTCGCTCCTGGAAGCCGCGCATTTCATCGAGACGATCGAAAAGCGCCAGGGGCTGAAAGTCGCCTGCCCGGAGGAGATCGCCTTCCGCCAGGGCTACATCGGCGCGCGGCAGTTGCGCGCGCTCGCGCGGCCGCTCTCTAAGAGCGGCTACGGCGAGTACCTGCTGCGCGTGCTCGGGGAGAAGGTGTTCTGATGCAGGTCATCCCCACCGACCTCCCTGGCGTGCTGCTCCTCGAGCCCAAGGTGTTCGGCGACGACCGGGGCTTTTTCTTCGAGTCCTACAACCGGCGCGCCTTCCACAAGGCGACCGGCGTCGATGTCGAGTTCGTGCAGGACAACCACTCGCGCTCGAAAAAGAACGTGCTGCGCGGGCTGCATTACCAGGTGCGCCAGGCGCAGGGGAAGCTCATCCGCGTCACCGCGGGCGAAGTGTGGGACGTGGCCGTGGACCTGCGCAAGGCTTCGCCGACCTTCGCCAAGTGGACCGGCTTCACGCTCTCGGCGGAATCGAAGCGCATGGCCTGGATCCCGCCGGGCTTCGCGCACGGTTTCCTGGTCGTGTCGGACTCGGCCGACGTGCTCTACAAGGCGACCGACTATTACGCGCCGGAGCACGAGCGCACGCTCCTGTGGAGCGACCCGGCGCTCGGAATCCGGTGGCCGCTGGCGGGCGCGCCGGTGCTCGCCGACAAGGACCGGCGCGGCACGCCGCTCGCCGCGGCGGAGGCGTTTCCTTGAGGATCCTCCTGGCCGGCAGGAACGGCCGGGTCGCCCGGAGCGGCGGGCGTACGCCGCAAGCTGCTAGAATCTCCGGCTGTTTACGTCCGCTTGCGTTCGAAAGGCGCACTCATGAGACAGGTGGTCATCGCTCCGGGTGAAGACGGTTATTGGGTGGCCGAGTGCCCAAGCCTGCCGGGCTGCGTCAGCCAGGGCCGCACCCGTGAAGAGGCGATTGTGAACATCAAGGAAGCCGTTGAGGGCTACATCGCCGCACTGCAGGATGACAGGCTGCCGGTGCCCGAGGAGCACTTCCGGACGCTGCTGGTCGCGGTTTGAGCAAGCTGCCTCGGCTCTCGGGCCGAGACTGCGTCAAGGCTCTCGCCAAAGCCGGCTTCCATCTGAAGCGCCAGCACGGCTCTGTCTTACCGTCGCTTACTTCTCGTCATGGAAAAGACCAGGATCTCCAGCAAAGGACAGATCGTACTGCCGACCGCCGTGCGCGCCGCGCGCAAGTGGCGGCCCGGCCAGGAGCTATCCGTGGAAAACACGGCGGAGGGTGTCCTGCTGCGGCCCGTCAAGCCCTTTCCCGAAACGCGGCTCGACGCCGCCATCGGCTCGGCTGGCTATAAGGGCCCGCGCCGGAGCTTGCGCGCCATGGAGCGGGCGGTGCTGCGCGAGGCGCGCAAGCGGCGGTGATCGCGCTCGACACCAATGTGGTCGTTCGCCTGCTGGTGGAAATGCCGACGCCGTCGCGCAGGCGATCGACTGGCACGAGCGGGGCCTCGATTTTGCCGATGCGCTCCACCTCGCGCTGGCGCGGGAGGCTGAGGCCCTGGCAAGCTTCGATGCGAGACTGGCAAGGCGGGCGGCACGGCTGGGCGCGGGCCGGGTCATGGCGCCTTGACGGCCTGAAGTGAAGATCCTGCTCACCGGCGCCACCGGCCAGGTCGGCTGGGAGCTGAGAAGGACCCTGGCGCCTCTGGGGGAGGTGCGCTCACTCGATCGCTTCGGGCTCGACCTTGCCGATGCCCCCGTGATCGTGGCGACGGTGCGCGCGCTGCAGCCCGAAGTCATCGTGAACGCGGCCGCCTACACCGCGGTCGACAAGGCCGAGTCCGAGCGCGAGGCCGCGTTCGCGGTGAACGCCACGGCGCCGCGCGTGCTGGCGGAGGAAGCGAAGAGGATCGGCGCGTTCCTCGTGCACTACTCGACCGACTATGTCTTCGACGGGGAGAAGAGCACGCCTTACATCGAGGACGACGCGGCACGTCCGATCAACGTGTACGGCGAGTCGAAGCTCGCGGGCGAGCAGGCGATCCTGCGAAGCGGCTGCCGGCACCTCGTGCTGCGCACGAGCTGGGTGTACGGGCCGCGCGGCCGGAACTTCTACCTCACGATGCTGCGCCTCGCGCGGGAGCGCCCGGAGCTCAAGGTGGTGGACGACCAGGTCGGCGCACCGACCTCGAGCCTGGAGATCGCGCGCGCGACGGCGGCGCTGCTGGAGAAGCGCGCACAAGGGCTCTACCACATGGCGGCGGCGGGGGAAACGAGCTGGTGCGGCTTCGCGCGCGCGCTCCTGCAACGCGCGGGCATCGCCACGCCGGTCGCGGCGATCCGCACCGAGGACTACCCTGCGCCGGCGAAGCGGCCGCGCAATTCGCGGCTGGACTGCTCGCGGCTGCGCGCGGACTGCGGCGTAGCGCTCGCGCCGTGGGAGGAGCAGCTCTCCGAGGTAACATTGGTCGCACGATGAGCAGGAAAGTCGCATTGATCACCGGCATCACCGGCCAGGACGGCGCCTACCTCGCCGAGTTCCTGCTCGCCAAGGGCTACGAGGTGCATGGCATCAAACGCAGAGCTTCCAGCTTCAACACCCAGCGCATCGACCATTTGTATCAGGACCCGCACGAGCCCGACCGGCGCCTGATCCTGCACTACGGCGACATGACCGACTCCTCGAGCCTCACGCGCATCGTGCAGCAGTCGCAGCCCGACGAGATCTACAACCTCGCCGCGCAGAGCCACGTCGCCGTCAGCTTCGAGGAGCCCGAGTACACCGCCGACTCGGACGGCATCGGCACGCTGCGGCTGCTGGAGGCGATCCGCATCCTCGGCATGGAGAAGAGGACGCGCTTCTACCAGGCCTCGACCTCCGAGCTCTTCGGCAAGGCGGTGGAGACGCCCCAGAAGGAGACCACGCCCTTCTATCCGCGCTCGCCCTACGGCGCGGCGAAGCTCTACGCCTACTGGATCACGGTCAACTACCGCGAGTCCTACGGCATGTTCGCGTGCAACGGCATCCTCTTCAACCACGAGTCGCCGATCCGCGGCGAAACTTTCGTGTCGCGCAAGATTACGCGTGCGCTGGCGAGGATCAAGCTCGGTCTGCAGGATTGCCTGTACCTCGGCAACCTGGATGCGCGGCGCGACTGGGGCCACGCGCGCGACTACGTGGAGGCGCAGTGGCTGATGCTGCAGCAGCCGCAGCCGGAGGATTTCGTCATCGCCACGGGCAAGCAGCACAGCGTGCGGGATTTCGTCAACCTTGTGGCGCAGAAGCTGGAGATGAAGCTCGCGTGGCGTGGCAGCGGCGCGGACGAGCATGCGCTGGACGGGAGTGGTAAGAAGATAGTCGCCGTCGACCGGCGCTACTTTCGCCCGGCCGAAGTGGATACGCTGCTCGGCGATCCGTCGAAGGCCAGGGCGAAGCTCGGCTGGAGCGCGAAGACGACTTTCGATGCGCTGGTCGAGGAGATGGCGCGCGCGGACCTGCGCGAAGCCGAGCGCGACGCGCTGGTGACCCAGCACGGCCACAAAGTGCATCGGCAGCACGAGTAGCGTGGAGAAGTCGGCAAAGATCTACGTCGCGGGCCACCGAGGCCTCGCAGGCTCCGCGCTGGTGCGCCGGCTGCGCGAGGCGGGCTACGAGAACTTGGTACTGCGCGCACACAAGGAGCTTGAACTAACGGATGGGGTTGCAGTGCGCCGCTTCTTCGAAACCGAGCGCCCACACCATGTAGTTCTCGCCGCAGCGAAAGTCGGCGGCATCCTCGCAAATGACTCGATGCCGGGGGAGTTCATCCATTCGAATCTCGCTGTACAGACCAACGTTATTCACGAGTCCTGGCGCTCGGGCGTGAAGCGGCTGCTGTTCCTCGGCTCCTCGTGCATCTATCCGCGAGAGTGCCCGCAGCCGATGAAGGAGGAGTACCTGCTGACGGGGCCGCTCGAGCCGACGAACCGCCCCTACGCGCTCGCCAAGATCGCGGGCATCGAGATGTGCTCCGCGTACAACCGGCAGTACGGCACCCAGTACCTCGCCGTGATGCCGACGAACATGTACGGGCCCGGGGACAACTACGACCTGCAGACCTCGCACGTGCTGCCGGCGCTGATTCGCAAGGCGCACGAGGCGAAGATGCGGGGCGAGGAGAAGCTGGTCGTGTGGGGGAGCGGGAAGCCGAAGCGGGAGTTTCTCTACAGCGACGACATGGCGGACGCGTGCGTCGCGCTGCTGCGTCTCGACGATGCGCGGTTTCACTCCGCGATCGACACCTATCCGCCGCTCGTCAACATCGGCGCGGGGAAGGACCTGACCATCCGGGAGCTCGCGGAGCTCGTCTGCGGCGTCGTGGGGTTCAAGGGAAGGCTGGAGTTCGATGCGTCAAAGCCCGACGGCACGCCGCGCAAGCTGCTGCATACGAGCCGCATGGAGCGGCTAGGATGGAGATCACGGATCCCGCTGCGCGAGGGCATTGCGCTGGCCTACGGGGACTACGCGCAAGCCGCTGCACGCGCCGTCTCCGGCTAGATACCAGGTCGGCGGGTCTCGACCCCTGCGCGGAGCTCGGCGCCGACCATCAGGCGCACCACGTCCGCCATGCGGTGACGCGCCGTCCAGCCGAGCACCCGGGCCGCCTTGCGCGGGTCGGCCCTGCCGACCTCGAGGTCGGTCGGGCGATGAAGGGCGGAGTCGGCCTCGACATGATCCCGCCATTGCAGCCCCGCCTCGCGAAACGCCAGGTCGACGAACTGCTCCAGCGAATGGCTCTCTCCGGTGGCAACCACGAAGTCCTCCGGCGCCGGCCGCTGCAGCATGAGCCACATCGCCTCCACGTAGTCCGGCGCCCAGCCCCAGTCGCGCACAATCCGGATGTTGCCGAGGCGCAGCTTTTCCTTGCTCCCGGCCGCGATGCGCGACGCGGCGGCGACGATCTTGCGGGTGACGAAACGCTCGGGCCGCAGCGGGGACTCGTGGTTGAAGAGGATGCCGGTGCACGCGAACAGGCCGTAGGCCTCGCGGTAATTCGCCACTTCCCAGTAGGCGGTGGCCTTCGCCGCCGCGTAGGGGCTGCGCGGCCGGAAGGGCGTGTCCTCGTCGGCCGGGGCCTTGCAGTTGCCGTAGCACTCGCCCGAGCCCGCGTTGTAGAAGCGGATCGGGCGCCCCGTGAAGCGTATGGCTTCCAGGAGGTTGAGCGTGCCCAGGCCGACCGATTCGAGCGTCTCCACGGGCTGCTCGAATGAAAGGCCCACGGAGCTCTGCCCGGCAAGGTTGTAGACCTCGTCTGGGCGGATGCGCTCGAGCGCTTGCAGCACGCTGCGAAAGTCCGTGACGTTTACCGAGATCGACCGCACTCGCTCGCGCACCCCGATCGCCGCGAGGTTGGCGAAGGACGCGGCCTGCGCGTCCCGCGACGCACCGTGCACCGCGTAGCCCTTGTCGAGCAGCAGCCGCGACAGGTAGGCGCCGTCCTGCCCGGTCACGCCGCATATCAGGGCCTTCCTCATCGCCGACACGCTGCCTCGCCAGTGCTGCAGAAGCGCCGAAGCATAGCCCATGCGCTAGCCCGCGAAGTACTTGCGCAGGACGCGCTCGAGGTAACGCTCGGTATAGTCGAGCGCCAGCTCCGAATCGAGCCCCCTGACCTCGGGGCAGTCGATCACGTAGTGCCGGCCCTTGGGAACGCGTCTGCACACGGCCGGCTGGCCGACGATCGACTCCATCACGCGCACGAACTCCGGGACGGGAAACGCCCGCAGCGCGACGTTGATCCTGCGGTTCCAGTACGCAGGGACATCGATCAGCCGCCGCGCGATGCGCAGCGCGTCGACGACGTCGATCGGATAGCGCGTCGCGTTCTCCCACACTTCGAACGGCTCGCCGCGAGAGATCCTTTCGTAGAGATAGGGTGCGAGCGTGCGGCCCCGGCGTCCGGGCCCGATGGCGAGCGGCAGCCGGAGCACCATCCACGGCGAAGCGAGGCGCTCCAGAAAAGCCTCCATCTCCAGCTTGTGCGCCACGTACGGGGTTTCGCGCCGGTCGGGGTCGTCCGCGCTGCAGGTGCCGAAGTAGACGAGGAGCTTCTGCGGGTGCTCCTCGCGCGCCCGCCGCAGGCGCGCCTTCTCCCGCGCGAAGGCGCGCGCATCGGTTTCCAGCGAATTCGACACCCCGGCGGCGTGAATCAGGACCCGGTCGTCGTCGCGGAACGCCGAGAACGCTTTCGCCAGCAAGCCGCTCCCGCAGACCACCGTTCAGTCCCGCGCCGATACGGCCGAGCCGCGCGCGGCCGCGCGCAAGGTCAGCGCCAGCCGGCGCATCGTTCCCGCAGCCGTCGACTCGCCGAGGTCGCGCTCGTGGCGCGCGAGTTCCGACAAGTAGGGCTCGTAGATGCCGCGCCGTATCGCGCGAGTGAGCTCGACACCGAACTCGTACAGCCCGCTGTCGTACAGCCCGAAGAGCAGGCGGCGCAGGAAGTGAAAGTGAAAGAACACCAGCGGCCTGTCTTCGATCAGAACCCCGCCCGCAGTCAGTGCCACGCGCCGCGCGTCGAGGCTCCATGGCCCGGCGTTCACCCCGGGGTGCTGAACCACCCTGGCTCCCGGAAAAAGCCCGGGCACCCGGTCGAGGTACTTCTGATCCCCGAATCGCGCGTCCTCGACCACCAGCCGGCAGCACTCGATGCAACGCTCGCGCCACCACGCCAGGAAGCGCTGCGACTCCGGGCCGGCGCCGACGCTCACCCAGCCGGCATTGAACCTGCCGAACTGCGCGAAGTGCGCATTGCGCGCGGCGAGCTTGTGGGGCGCCACGGCGATCGCGCTGCCGGCGAGCTCGTGCTCGAGCGCTGCGGCCGGCGAGAAGAAAAAGAGGTCCGAGTCCAGATACGAGAGCCGCTCGGTGTCCGGGTAATCCCGCAGCAGGCGGGCCATCAAGACGGGCTTGGACGTGAAGTAGTACTCGGGCGGCGTGCGGCCGCCGCGGACGGCGCGCAACCCTGGGTCCTGGGCCTCGAGCTCGGCCAGCGAGAGCAGCTCGACACCTGGCAGGGCGAGCCTTGCAAGCACGTCCTGCGTGGCCTCGTCCAGGCACAGCACGTGCAGGCGGAAGCTGCCGCCGTGGCGCATCAGCGATTGATGCAAAGCAAGCCCGCGGCCGAGGTAGTTGCGATCGAAGAGCGTGCAGTAGCGGCGCATGTGTCGGCGCTTCCTCAGATCCCGCCGGGTTTCTGCGCCTCGATATACAACGAATCCGGCTTGCGCTCGCGGCCGTCTATGCACTCCAGACCGTAGTCGGCGAAGCCGGGGATACCGCTATCGTCCGCGCTGCATACTCGCGCTCCGGCGAATCCTGCCTGCTCCAGGGCGTGCCGCAGCGAGAAGCGGTCGTACATCCACCTGTGGACCTCCCCGCCGCGCCGGAAGAGACCCTCGCGCAGAGCCGCGCGGCCCTCCGCGCCCAGGAAAACCATGGCCGCAACGCCGGCGGCGGCCTTGCGAGCCTGCTGCACTTTGGAACCCAGCCGCTGCAACATCCCGGGTCGCCCTGCAGGCCTGCCTTTGACTTCCTTCCCGATGCGGGAGGCGACGAACTCCCGCTGCTCCTTGTCCATCGCGCGCTCCAGGCAGGCTGCCATCTCGCCGCCGGACGAAGTCCTGACCGCCTGGTCGTAGAGTTCCAGCATCATCCAGTCGTAACGCTGCCGCGCCCGCACGTTTCCCGCCAGCGCGCCCTCGAGAGATTCGAGATAGAGCCTTGCGATCTCTTCGAGATCCGGCACCACGAGCCTGACAATGCCCGCGGGCCTGAGGACCCGGTGACACTCGCGAAGCAACCGGCCTGCCACGACGGGTTCCAGGTGCTCAAGAACGTGAGACCCGTAAACCGCGGCAAAGCTATTCTCCTCGAAGGGCAAACCGCGACGCACGTCCCACGCGGTTACGCTCCGATCGGCGGGTGAAGCGTCCAGATTCACCCAGTGGGGATGAAAGGCGTTGCCGCAACCGATGTTGAGGAGGCGCATCACGCGGGTTTCACTGCGATGCGGCCGGTGTAGTCGATGCGGTTCAAGAGCAGGCGAATCCCGCGCGAGGCGAGGTACTCATCGACCGCCTTGCGGCATCCCGCCCAATGTCCGTAGTCGTCGATGATCAGCACACCGCCAGGGCTCAGGCGGGGATAGAGGTGCTCCATCTCATGGCGGGTGGATTCGTACCAGTCGGTGTCCAGGCGCAATACTGCGATTCGCTCGGGCGCGGTTCCCGGGATGGTCTGCTCGACCTTTCCCTCGACGAAGTGCATGCGGGAAGCCTGGTAGCCCGTCCCGTAAAGCGCGGTACGGACGTCTTCCAGCGTGGCATAGCACCAGGCGGACTCGGGATCATGCTTGTCCCGCGCGCGCAGCAGCGCGCTCGCCGCCTGGCCGTCAAGGTTCACGTCTGCGGCGCCGGGCGGGCTCATCCCCTCGTAGGTATCGTAGAGATAGAGATCCCGGGTAGCGTCGCCGCTCTCCAGCAGGGTGCGAGCCGCCGCCATCATGCTTCCGCCGCGCCACACGCCGCACTCGACGATATCCCCTGGGATGGCAGCTGCCGACACATGCCGCACCGCCTGGATCAATGCGAACAGGCGCTCGGCCGAAGTCATGGTGTAGGGTTGAACGAGACGTATCGTGGCCGCCGCCGGCGTGTCAATGTCGGCCGGCAGTGTCCTCGGCTGCCCGTCCCGCCGGCGCACGATGTCGATGCCAAAACGCCGTGTCAGTGCGCGCGCAGCCCGGAGCAAGGCATTAGCCACTCATCGGCTCCCGGCACGGCGGCGCAGCAACCCCGCCGCGCGCCCGGCAAGGCGTCGCCAGCGCCCGCCCGCCGAGAAAAGAGTCCGCTGCGAGAAATCGTCGGCCTGCGCGTCACGCACCACGTGCGGCGGGTGCGCGAGCGGGAAGGCCATCGCCTCCAGCCCGAGTGCCGAGAGCGGCGCCTGCCGATTTCTCGTGTGCGTCGCCCTCTCACCGAAGCCTATGTTGGAGACCAGATTCACGCGGGGCAGCACGCTGAGGCCGCTCTGGCTCCATGCCGAGAACATCCAGCGGTAGGCCCACGAGGAATTTCGCTCGGCATGGGTTTCGTCGAACACGCGCGTCCAGTAGTCGACCGCGGCCCGGTCGCGCAGGACCTCCATGAGCCAGCCGCGGTCTCTGAGTTCGGGCCAGGATGCCATGCCGTGGTCATAAAGCCGCCACGCGCGGCGCCACGTCGCCCATCCCCAGATATGCGTGTAGCGGGAGAAGTAGTAACTGTAAGCGGCACGCCTGCGGCCCTGCTGGAAATTGTCGCCCGAAATCATTACGACACGCTCGTCATCGCGGTAGCGCTCGAGAAGCGCGGCCGCAAAGGGAAAGAAACTCGGATGAGCGATGCAATCATCCTCGAGGATGATCCCCGCGTCGACTTCCGAGAAAAACCACGAGATCGCGCGGCTGACTGCGACTTTGCAGCCCAGATTGCCCTCCGCGAACAACGTGCGCACCTCGCAGCCCCAATCCATCCGGCAGGCAAGATCGCGAACCCTCTGCACCGCATCGGCGTCTCCCGCTCTGTCCTGGCGCGGACCGTCCACGGCGAAGTACACCTTTGCCGGGAGCGCGGCGCGCAAGGTCTCCAGAACGCGCTGCGTCGTGTCGGGGCGGTTGAACGCCACCAGCAGGACAGGCGGGCAAGCGGGGCCTGCGGTCATGCTTGCGTCAGTGCCCGGCATCCTTGCTCAGGACCGCAACGATGTTCTGAAAGGCGAACAATTCACATCGCAGCGGGTTATAGCGCTCGATGCTGAGAAGCCCTCTTGGAAGCATGCGATAGAGGCGATACTGCGGGAGCAATTCCCAGAAATCCTTAAAGAAGGCTCGAGACACGACATTCATTTCATTGAACTCGAACTGAATCGCGCTGACCATCCCGGAGCCAATTGTTGTTACGCCACCTCTCAGGACATCGAGCTCGTATCCTTCAGTATCGATCTTCAACAGATCGATTCTTTCCAGCTGGTTTTCCTCGACAAACTGATCCAGCGTATGCATCTCGATGTTGTAGCCTTTCGCCCGGGCATGATGGAAGTCTTCTATGACTTCTCGAAAAATGGAAGCGTGCGACGAGCCGTTCCCGGATTCGCGGTCGTACAGCGTCGAGCCACCCGCCTGCGCCCCTAAGGCATAGTTATACAGGCGGAAATTTCCGTCGCTGCCCAGGTTGGACGCCAGTCTTTCAAAGGCAAGCGGATGCGGCTCGAACGCGAAGACCTTGGCCGAAGGGTTGACTCTGGCAACCTCCCGGGAATAGACGCCCACATTGGCCCCGACGTCGAGCACGACCGGCGATTTCTTGTTCCTCAAGTACTGACGCAGAAAGGTCGACTCGCCGCTGATCTTCTGGTCCTGATAGTTCAGAATGCCCAGGCCGCGCGTTCCAAGATCGAAAAGGAGCCCATTCAGCCGGCGAAATTGTCGACGCCCGAAAAAAGATGCATAAACCCTGAGCAAAAAGTTATACACCCAAGCCCCTCGTCGGCAGACATGCCCTCAGCTTCATTCTGAACATGGGCCGGGTGTCCTTATGGAGCGCATCGATGAAAAGGGCGGCCACGGCCTGGGACAGAAGAGTGGCAACTGCCGCGCCCATGCCTCCATAGCGTGGAATCAGCATGAAGTTCAACGCGATATTGACCAGCATGCCGGCAAAGACGCGCTGGAAGGCCAATAGCTGGCGATTCTCTACAAGAAACCATTTCCCGCTCGCGACACCGAGGAAAACAAACAACGCCGTCCAGACGTGTATGGCAAGGATCTTTCCGGCTTCGGCGTATTCCTGGCCGAAGAGGAGCACCACGGTCGCATTCGACAGGAACGTCATCGGGACGGCGACCGCCAGCGCGAGCTTGACGAGCAGATCATAGAGCTTTTGCAATCTCTCGAGGTAGAGCGCCTCACTCGTTTTCTTCGCTTCGATCAGTGCCGGGAACACCGATGCGACGATGGTCATGGGAACGAAATACCAGAGCTCGCTGATACGAACAGCCACGGTGTAGATCCCCACCGCCTGGTCATCGAGCATTTGGCCGAGCATGATCTGATCGATCCGCATATAGACCATCACGGCAAGCCCGGCGAGAATGAGCGGCCAGCTGTCTTTTAGGAGCGCCTTGGCGCGGTCATAGCTTGGCCGCCAGGCGCCGAGCCGGCCCCCGGTCCGTGCGTAAACGGCAAAAAGCAGAAGTGCTACCGCCAAGGCTTCGGCAAGGACGATCCAGACGAACAGGATGAATGGGGCGCCGCCGAGGATCAGTCCGATCTTGATCGAAGCGATCACCAACAACACGGCGTTTTCCACCCAGACGGCGTATTTGGATTGCACCTGGGATTCGAACCAGTACCTGACGCTTTCGCTTGCCTTGAGGATCAACGTGGGGCCAAGAATCGCAATCGTCGTTCTCGCCAGCGCGTCATCGGCGCGGACAAGGCCGATGATCAGGACCAGCAGAACGCAAGACGCCGTTCCGCCCAGCAACTGAAGCACGAAGCTTGTGCCCAGGGTTTCGGCAGCGTTGCGCGGGGCTTTCACGATGTCGCGCACAACGATGCCCTGAAGTCCGAGAGTGGCGATAGCGCCGAACAGGGAAACGAAGGCCATCGAGAAGCTGAGCAGCCCGAACTGCTGAGGGCCGAGGTATCTCGCCACCCACACGCCGACGAGCAGGCCTATTCCCACGCGCACGATCTTGTCGCCGGACAGCCAGGCGACATTGCTCAATATCTTGCGCAGGTTCGGACGGCGCTCTATCTCGCTTCGCAGCGATGCGGGCAGAGAGCGCAGCCACAAGGGATGGGACGGCTTCACCAGGGAGTCGTTATGAATGAGTCGGCTGCCGATTGTAGCCGCGCATCGCGGTCCAGGCCGCGCTCCTGTCATATTATTCGCCACTCGATGACGAAGCCCGACGTCAGCATCATCATCGGCGTGAAGAACGGCGCCGCCACCCTGCAGCGCTGCCTGGACAGCATCGCCGCGCAGGACCACCCGGCACGCGAGACGATCGTCATCGATGGCGTCTCCACCGATGGCACGCGCGAGCTCCTGGAAGGGAACGCGCGCGCGGGCAAGGTGACGTACTACATCTCGGAGCCCGACGGCGGCCTGTACGAGGCCTGGAACAAGGGCATCCGCCGCAGCCGCGGCGAGTGGATCTGTTTCCTGGGCTGCGACGATGCCTATCACGACAGCACCACGCTGCGCCGTCTGCTTGAAGCCGCGAAAGCCGCGCGCGGCACGGCGCGCATCGTGTACGGCCTCGTCAACCGGGTTACTCCAAGCGGGGTGATCGCGGAGGTCTGGGGCGGGCCATGGGACAAGGCGAAGGCCGGCTCGTTCGCCGGATTCATGGTTCCGCACCCCGGCAGCCTGCATCACCGGTCGGTCTTCGAAGAGCGCGGCCTTTTCGACCAGTCGTACCGGGTCGCGGGCGACTACGAGCTGTTTCTGCGCGAAGCCCTGCTTCGCGACCCGGTGTTCGTCGACCGGGTCGTGGTCGACATGCGCTTCGGCGGCATGAGCTCAAGACCCGCGGCGATCTACC
>JBBDXX010000021.1:0-134008 GCA_040902065.1 Steroidobacteraceae bacterium
AGCAAACTCGTAAGTTCCGGCGGAGTTTGCGAGCGAGAAACCCCGCCGGATCCCGTGCGCGCCACCGGTAACGTCAGCCGAAACGCCCCGTGATGTAGTCTTCGGTGAGCCGGTGCCGCGGGTTCGTGAAGATGAGATCCGTCGGCCCGACCTCGATCAGGTCGCCGAGATGGAAGTACGCCGTGCGCTGCGACACGCGCGCCGCCTGCTGCATCGAGTGCGTGACGATGCAGATCGCATAGTTCTGCTTGAGCTCGTCGATGAGATCCTCGATCCTGGCCGTCGCGATCGGGTCGAGCGCCGAGCAGGGCTCGTCCATCAGGATCACCTCCGGACCGACCGCGATGGTCCGCGCGATGCACAGCCGCTGCTGCTGGCCGCCGGACAATGACGTGCCCGGGTCTTCGATTCGATCCTTGACTTCCTCCCAGAGTCCCGCGCGCTGCAGGCTGGTCTGGACGATCTCGTCAAGCTCGGTGCGGTCGGCGGCAAGCCCGTGGATCCGCGGCCCATAGGCGACGTTCTCGTAGAGGGACTTCGGAAACGGGTTCGGCTTCTGGAACACCATGCCGACGCGGGCGCGCAGCTGCACGACATCCTGGCGCTTCTCGTAGACGTCCTGCCCGTCGAGCGTGATCGTTCCGGTCACGACCGCGCTCGGAATCGTGTCGTTCAGGCGGTTCAGGCAGCGCAGCAACGTGCTCTTGCCGCAGCCCGACGGGCCGATCATCGAAATCACCTCGTTGTGCGCGATGTCCAGGCTGACATTGCGGATCGCGAGCTTGTCGCCGTAACGGACATTGACCTGGCGGCAGCTCATCACCGGATTCGGCACCGTGACATCGCCGACGGTACGGCGGGCAGCCGGCTCGTTGCCGCCGGCTGCGGCCGTCGCGCTCGCGAGCGCCTCGCTGCGGCTCTGGGCTCCCGTCTCTGCGGTCATGCCAGGTACTCCGGTAGCCACGACAGTCACCAGCGCCGCTCGAATTTCTGTCGCAGCACGACGGCGGCCGCGTTCATCACGAGAAGGAATGCCAGCAGCACGATGATAGCGCCCGAGGTCCGTTCGAGGAACGCGCGCTCCGGGCTGTCCGCCCAGAGGAAAACCTGCACCGGCAGCACGGTGGCAGGATCGGTCAGGCTGGCCGGAATGTCGGCAATGAATGCGACCATGCCGATCATCAGCAGCGGCGCGGATTCGCCGAGCGCGCGCGCCATGCCGATGATCGCTCCGGTCAGCATCCCGGGCATCGCGAGCGGCAGCACATGGTGCGCTACCACCTGCACCTGGGAGGCGCCCATCCCGAGCGCGGCTTCGCGAATCGACGGTGGCACCGCCTTGATCGCGGCACGGCTGGCGATGATGATCGTCGGCAGTGTCATGAGCGTCAGCACCAGGCCGCCGACCAGGGGCGCGGAACGCGGTACCCCGAAGAACTGGATGAAGACGGCCAGGCCGAGCAGTCCGAACACGATCGACGGCACGGCCGCGAGATTGTTGATGTTCACCTCGATCAGGTCGGTGAAGCGGTTGCCCGGCGCGAATTCCTCGAGATAGACCGCCGCCGCGACGCCGATCGGGAACGACAGCAGGAGCGTGACCAGAAGCGTCAGGAACGAGCCGACGATCGCGCCCAGCACGCCGGCCTGTTCCGGCTCGCGCGAATCGCCGGCCGTGAAGAACACGCGGTTGAAGCGCCGCTCGACGCGATCGTCCCGGGCAAGCTCATCGAGCCAGCCGAGCTGCAGATCCGAAACCACACGCTGATCTTCGGGCAATGCACGATCGATCTTGCCTTTGACCAGCTGGTCGATGTCGTCCGAGGCAATCAGCCAGAACTCGCGCGTCTGGCCGATCAACGCCGGCTCGTCCAGCACGCGATCGCGCAGATCGAACGCCGCGATGTCGCTGACCAGGCCATACAGCTGCCGCAATTCGCGCCGCCCCTCGACCTCCGGAAACTGCTCGCGGATGGCTTGTTTCAGCACCCCGGCATAGTCGCCCATGCGTACCGTTTCTTCGTCGAACTTGACGTCGATCCTGACATAGGTCTGCAGGAAGGCGGTGTAGCCCGTGCTGATGATCGAGAGGAACAGGAAGGCGACGAACAGCAGCCCGGAGATCGCAGCCGCGAGGCCATAGGCGCGGAACCGCCGTTCCGCGCGATAACGCCGCGCCAGCCCGCGTGCGACGCGTTCGCGGATGCGCTGCTGCGATTGCGGCATGGCTGCGGCCTGCGGCTTATTCATACTGCTCCCGGTAACGGCGCACGACCTGCAGCGCGATCACGTTCAGGGTCAGCGTCACGATGAACAGCACCAGCCCGAGTGCAAACGCCGCCAGTGTTTTCGGGCTGTCGAACTCCTGGTCGCCGACCAGCAGCGTGACGATCTGCACGGTCACTGTGGTGACCGCCTCGAGCGGATTCGCGGTGAGATTCGCCGAGAGTCCCGCCGCCATCACCACGATCATCGTCTCGCCGATCGCCCGCGAGACGGCCAGCAGCACGCCGCCGACGATGCCTGGCAGCGCGGCCGTCAGCACGACCTTGCGGATCGTTTCCGAGCGCGTGGCGCCCAGACCATAAGATCCGTCGCGCAGCGATTGCGGCACGGCGGTGATCATGTCGTCGGCGAGCGACGAAACGAAAGGAATGATCATGACCCCCATCACGAGCCCCGCGGCGAGCGCGCTCTCCGAGGCCACCTGCAGTCCGACCTGTTCGCCGGCGCGGCGCAGGAGCGGCGCGACGGTCAGCGCCGCAAAGAAACCATAGACCACCGTGGGTATGCCCGCCAGCACCTCGAGCACCGGCTTGGTGACCGCGCGAAATCCGCGGCTCGCGTACTCGGCCAGATAGATCGCGGAGAACAACCCGACCGGCACGGCGATCGCCATCGCGATGAACGAGATCAGGAGCGTGCCTGCGAACAGCGGCACGGCGCCGAACGCGCCGCTGGAGCCGACCTGATCGGCACGGATCGCGAGCTGCGGGCTCCACTGCGTGCCGAAAATGAACTCGGTCACCGGCACCAGCCGGAAAAACTGCAGGGACTCGTACAGGACCGACAGCACGATGCCGACCGTCGTCAGGATCGCAATCAGCGAGCAACCGAGCAGCGCCCAGCGCACGACCCGTTCGACGCTGTTGCGCGCGCGCAGGACGGGCGTGATGCGCGACAGCGCGAACCACCCGCCCCCGATCGCGACGCACAGCGCCAGCACCGCCGCCGCCGTGCGGCTGAGGCCCTCGAGTCGCTGCCATTGCACGGCTGCCGCCGTGATCTCGGGAGTGGCGGCATCAGGCGGCGTATTGCCAACGACCAGATTGCGCACGTCGTTCAGCATCAGCGACATCTCGCCGGGCGCCAACTCCCGCATTTCCGCGGGCATCGTCGCGACGATCCGCTCCGTGATGATCCGGTGGTCGAAGGCCTGCCAGCCGATCACGACGACCAGCGCAGGCAGCGCGCACCAGATCGCGGTCAGCAGGCCATAGTGCGACGGCAGCGAATGCAGGTTGCGGGCGCCGCGCGCCCCGCCTGCCACCTTCAGCGAACGCGCCCGCCCGAAGCGGTAGCTGACCACCGTCAGCACCAGCAATACGAGGATCAGCGTCGAGGTCGGCATCCGCTCACCCGGCCGCGGCCATGGCAACGCGGTGTTTCTACGCCGCGATTGTTACGGAATTGTTGCAGTGACGTGCTTGCCGCATGAAGGAGGCACCCGTATAAAGGGCCGCGCCCGCCGTGCCGCCGGGCAGGGAACCCGTCATCGCGATGTCCTCGACCCTGGAACTGACCCGCGAACTCATCGCCCGGCCGTCCGTCAGCCCGGCCGACGGCGGTTGCCAGGAAGTGCTGATCGCCCGCCTCGGAGCGCTCGGCTTCGGCGTGGAACGCATGCGCTTCGGCGAAGTCGACAACTTCTGGGCCGTGCGCCGGGATGGCGATGGCCCGCTCCTCTGCTTTGCCGGGCACACCGACGTGGTGCCGCCGGGACCGCTCGAGCACTGGCGATCGGATCCCTTCCTTCCGACGGAACGGGACGGACTGCTGTTCGGGCGCGGCGCGGCCGACATGAAAAGCGGGCTCGCCGCGATGCTGACGGCGAGCGAAAGTTTCCTGGCGAATGACCGCCATATCGCCGGCGCCATCGCCTTCCTGGTGACCAGCGACGAGGAAGGGCCCTCGGTCGACGGAACGCGCCGCGTCGTCGACGCTCTCGTCGCGCGGGGCGAGCGCATCGACTACTGCGTGGTCGGAGAGCCGTCGAGCCAACGGCAGTTCGGCGACACGATCCGCGTCGGCCGCCGCGGCTCGCTGTCCGGACGGCTGACCGTGCACGGCACCCAGGGCCATGTCGCCTATCCGGACCGTGCGGACAATCCGATCCACCGGTTCGCGCCGGCGCTGGTCGAACTGTCGAACCGGGTATGGGATGCCGGCAGCGAGCACTTCCAGCCCACCAGTTTCCAGGTCAGCAACCTGAATGCCGGCACCGGCGCGCCCAACGTCGTTCCGGGCGAGTTGCAGGCGCGCTTCAACCTGCGCTGGTCTCCGGCGCAGACCGTGGAGGGACTGAAACAGACCATCACGGATATTCTCGACCGGCACCGGCTGCGCTACTCGCTCGACTGGTTCGAGTCGGGCCTGCCCTATTATTCGCGACCCGCGCGGCTCGCGGCGGCGGCGGTTGCAGTCGTGCGCGAGCACACGGGGCTGACGCCTGAACTCTCGACCGGCGGTGGAACTTCGGACGGCCGGTTCATTGCGCCGATGGGCGCGGAGGTGATCGAGTTCGGCGGCCTCAACGAAACCATTCACAGGATCGACGAGTGCTGTCGCATCGAGGACCTCGAGCGCCTGCGCCGCATCTATCACGATCTGCTGGCGCGGCTGCTGGACTCCCTGCCCGCCACTTGAGCGCTCGCGCAGGCCTCAGGCGCGCCGCAGGTTGTTCCAGACACCGCCCACGGTCATGACAGCGGCGAACACCAACACCCAGACCGGCATCGACCAGCCGAGGAACGTCCAGTCGATCTTCGCGCATTCTCCGCCCGCGCTGAAGACACGGAGTATCACCTCGGTCACCGGCAGGATGTCGAGCATGAAGTCGAGGTCGCCGCCGCAGGCTGCGACGGAACCCTCGGGCTGCATCTGCACCCAGACGTGGCGCCCGGCGGTGGCAATCGTTGCGAAACCGGTGAGCGCGATGAGCATGACGCCAAGCGCACTGCGCCAGCCGCCGCCCGGCAGCAAAGCCGCGACCAGGAACGCACCGCCCATCGCGGCAATGGTCACGCGCTGGAACACGCACAGATGGCAGGGCACCAGGCCAAGCCCGTACTGCGCGTAGAAGGCGAAGGCCAGCACGGCGGCGCAGGCCGCAAATCCCAGCCAGTTGAGCTGCGCCCGGCCGGGCACCGTCAACCCTCGCGCTCCGCCGCGGAATCGCGGATCTGGCGCTCGGCGTCGTCCAGCGACAGGTGGCGGATGTCCTTGCCGTGCACCATGTATACGGTGTACTCGCAGATGTTCTTCGCGTGGTCGCCGATGCGCTCGAGCGCGCGCACCACCCACATGACTTCGAGCGCGCGGCGGATGGAGCGCGGATCCTCCATCATGAAGGTGATGTTCTGGCGCTGGATCGCTTCGTATTCCTCGTCGACCTTGCGGTCGCTGCGGGCGACTTCGAAGGCCTCGTCCGCATCGAGACGCGCAAAGGCGTGCAGCGCGTCGTGCACCAGCCCGATCACCAGCCTTCCGAGGTGGCGGATTTCGCGATAATGATCGGCCGGTTTCTCCATCGACGCGAGTTTCGCGGCGATGAACCCGACTTTCTCCACTTCGTCGCCGATGCGCTCCAGATCCGTGATGGTCTTGATGATCGCGACCATGACGCGCAGGTCGGAGGCGGTCGGCTGGCGGGTCGCGATGATGCGGCCGCACTCCTCGTCGATCTCGACCTCCATGCGGTTGACCTTGTAGTCATCCCGCGCGACCTGCTCGCCGAGCTCGCTGTCGCCCTCGACCAGCGCCTTGACGGCGAGACGCAGTTGCTCCTCGACGAATCCGCCCATCTGCAGCACGCGCGTGCGCACGCGCTCCATGTCTTCGTTGAAGCGCCGCGAAATATGCTGGCCGAGATCCGCCGGCTCCATCCGTCTCGCTCCCGTCGGCTCGTGCCGGTACTGATCCATGATAGCCCAGCGCCGCTCCGGTCAGAACTTGTAGATCAGGTCGAGTTGCAGGCGTTCGTAGTCGGCTTCGCTCGGCGTGTCGTAATCGCGGTCGTTGATGTACCAGGTCGCCTTCAGGTTGGTGTTCTTCACCGGCGCCCAGGCACCGCTCAATACCACGCCCTTGCCCTGAGTGGCGCCGTCGGCAAAGTCCGCATCCAGGAACGCGCCGAGCTGCGCATCGCGCTCCACGTCCTGGTACAGGACGCCGAACTCCCAGCTGTTCGGGTCCGATGCCTCGCCGTACAGGAACCCGAAGTTGTAACCCGTGTTCAGCTCGTCCGGATCGAAATTCTCCATGTAACTGCCAAACAGCGTGAGCGGCCGCGAACCGAGGGACCCGGCCCATTGCAGGTCGGCGATCGCGACGTTGTAGTCGTAGGCGTAGCAGCGAACCACGCCCGCGCCGACGCAGTCAGCCGCCGCCGCGTAGCTGCTGTTGCCGGCCGGCGATCCGGCAAAAGCGAGCGCGGGCTGATCCTGGATGGCGCCGTAATCCCAATAGCCGGCGGCCACCGTCACGCCATTGTCGAAGGCGAAGCCCAGCTGTCCGCCGAGCAGGTTCGAATCGGCGCCGGCCGGCATCTCCTCGAGCCAGTAGCCCCAGGCGCGCGCAAACAGGCCGGTCTTGCCGCCGTAGAGGAATGCGGCTCCCTCCGGATTGACGTCGCCGTCGAAGAACAGGCTGTTGCCGGCCTTGAACCAGGGCTGCCTCTGCTTGCCGAGCGTCACCCGCATGCCGGCGCGCGGCGCCCAGTCCACATAGGCGAGGTCGAGCCCGATCTCTTCCTGCTGACTCGCCGAATCCAGCGTCGAATTGGTCGAACGCGAATCGCGCCCCTCGCTGGTCGCGATCTGCAAGCCGACCGCGATCGAATCCGAGACCTTCGCCTCCAGTCCGAAGCGGCCACGTAGCCGGTGGCGCACGCGGTCGGAAGCCACGCCCTCGATGTCGAACTGTTCATGGCGATAGCGCAAGTCGCCTTGCCACCGGATGCTGCGTGCCCAGTCCAGTGCGCCGGACGAGGCGGCCAGGCGGGACTCGATTGCCTGCGCGGGGCGCGCCGGCGCCGCCGTCCCGACCGTTGCCGGGGCCGGCTGCGACAGCTCGAGTTGCTCGACCCGCTGCAGCAGCGAGGCGACCTGGCCGCGCAGCCGCTCCAGTTCGGCCAGCACCGCCGCGTCGGTTTCGGCGGACGCCGCGAAAGAAGCGCACAGGAATATTCCCAGCGCAGCCGCAGTCAGGGATTTCTTCATGGTTCCGGCCTCAGAGGGATTTCAGGGTGACGAGCGCCTCCGCATCGCGGCGAATCTTCTCACGCTCGGCCTTCGGAGCGGACACGAGCCCCTTGTCGGCCAGGTAGCCGTCTTCGCCGAAGGCCTTGTCGCTGGTGAATTCGGCGATGAATTCCCTCATGCCGGGGATGACGCCGACGTGTGCCTTCTTGGCGTAGATGAACATGGCGCGCGCGACCGGATACTCGCCGCTCGCGATCGTGTCGAAATCGGGCGCCACGCCCTCGATCAGGGAGCCGTGCAGCACGTTCGTGTTCTCCTCGAGGAAGCTGTATCCGAACACGCCGAGCGCATTGCGGTTCGCAGCCAGCTTCTGCACGATCAGGTTGTCGTTCTCGCCCGCTTCGACGAACACGCCGTCCTCGCGGATCGTCGTGCAGATCTGCCTGAAGCGCCGTTCATCCGCGTCCTTCAGCGACTTGATCCACGCGAATGCGCTGCAGCCGGGCTCCAGCACCTGCTCGATGAACGAGTCGCGCGTGCCCGAAGTCGGCGGCGGGCCCAGCACTTCGATGCGGACCGCGGGCAATGCCGGGTTGATCTCTTTCCAGGTCCGGTACGGATTCGGCACCAGCTTGCCGGGCGCAGCCGGGTCCGGCACCTGCTTCGCGAGCGCGAGGTAGAGGTCCTGCCGGGTCAGTTTGTACACCGGCGATGCCTTGGCATTCGCGACCACGATGCCGTCGAAGCCGATCTTGATCTCGATCACGTCGTTGACGCCGTTCTTGCGGCAGTCGGCGAGTTCGGAGGCCTTCATGCGGCGCGAGGCGTTGGTGAGGTCCGGATGCCGGACGCCGACGCCGGCACAGAAAAGCTTCATGCCCCCGCCGGTGCCCGTGCTCTCGACCTTCGGCGTCTTGAACCGGCTGCCGCGGCCGAACTGTTCGGCAACCGTGGACGTGAACGGAAACACCGTGGACGACCCGACCACGCTGATGTAGTCCCGCGCGGACTGCGCCCAGGCGGGCGACGCGACGACGGCGGATATGGCTGCCAGGATGAGTAATTTGCGCACGACGTTCTCCAGTGACCGGCCCAGGGATGCCGGGCAACGGCACTTCGTTGCCTCGGGCGCCGGATACACTACGTCGCGATTGTTGCGGTTATGTTTCAGCCGGTGGCGCGCCCGGGGGCCGCTGCCCGCCGCACCCGCCTGGCCGGAAAATGCGCCGTGAAGGTCGAACCCCGCCCCTCGACGCTCGCGATTTCCAGCCGGCCGCCGTGCCGCTGCAGGGCATGCTTGACGATCGAGAGGCCCAGTCCGGATCCGCCGGTCGCGCGTGCCCGCGCGCGGTCGGCGCGGTAAAAACGTTCGGTCAGCCGGGGCAGATGCTCGGCAGCGATGCCGATTCCGGTATCGGTGACGCTGAGCCGCGCCCCCTGCGCGTCCTGCGACCATCGCACGGCGATCGTGCCGGACGCCGGCGTGTACTTGACGGCATTGGATAGCAGGTTGGAAGCGATGGAATGCAGCTCACGCTCGCTGCCCTGCAGCCAGCAGTCGGCGTCCATCTCGAGTTCGATCGGCGGCGCGGACGCGGTCGTACGCGCCTGAAGCACGACCTCCGCCAGCAGCGACGGCAGGTCCACCGGCAGTGTCGGCGCCTCGTCGGAGCCCGCCTCCAGCCGCGACAGCTCGAGCAGGTCCTCGACGATGTCGCGCATGCGCTCGGCCTGGCGGCGCATGTCCAGCACGGGTTCGCGCCACTCCGGGGAGAGGCCTGGATCCTCGGCAAGCTGGTCGAGATAGCCGGCGACGACGGTCAGCGGCGAGCGCAGCTCATGCGAGGCGTTTGCGACGAAATCGGTGCGCATCTGTTCCAGGCGCGCTTCGCGGGTGACGTCGCGCGCGAGCAGCAGCAGCTGGTTACCGGCGGGGATCTTGACGAAGGTGAGCCAGCGCTCGCCGTCCTGCAGCCGCACGACGATGCCCGAGCCACCGCCCGGCCCGCGCAGGTAGCGGGAGAACTCCGGATTGCGCACGAGGTTTTCGATCGGCATGCCGATATCCGCCTTGCGCTGCAGCCCGAGCAGCTCCGCGGACTTGCGATTGAACCAGAGGATTTCGCGTTCCGGCGTCATCAGAATGACCGCGTCCGGCAAGGCGGCGGAAAGACGCCGGAACTCGCGGAACAGCTGCGTCACGCGTCGCTTGTGGAACTGCTTGCGCCGGTAGATCCGCCCGATCAGCGCGACGACGTCGCCCCAGATGCCGCTGAAATCCGGCGGCTCTTCCTGCGATCGGTGCCGCAGCCAGCGCTGCAGCCGGTACAGGTTGGCGAATTGCCAGGCGAGCGTGCCGCCCAGCACGACCGTCAGCCACAGGCCGACGTGGCCGAAGATGAGCCCGAGCAGGATGGCGAGCACGATCGCGATGCCGAGCCGCGCCAGTGCGAATGACCAGGCAGGCGACATGCGTCAGCCGTCCTGCGCCGAAAATCGGTAACCCGCACCGCGCACCGTCTGCACCAGACGATCGCAGCCGCTGGGCTCCAGCGCTTTTCGCAGACGGCGGATGTGTACGTCCACCGTGCGCTCCTCGACGTAGACATTGCCACCCCAGACACGGTCCAGCAGCTGGCTGCGCGAATACACGCGGTCCGGATGGGTCATCAGGAATGCCAGCAGCCGGTATTCCGTCGGACCGACGCTGACCGCATGGCCGCCGGCCAGCACGCGGTGTCCCGCCTGGTCGAGCGTCAGTCCCTCGACGCTGATCCGCTCTTCGCTGCCGGCAGGCGCGGTCCGGCGCAACACGGCCTGGATGCGGGCCGTCAGTTCGCGGGCGGAAAAAGGTTTCGTCAGATAGTCGTCCGCGCCGCCCTGCAGTCCCGTGACCTTGTCCGATTCGTCGGCGCGCGCGGTCAGGAAGATGATCGGGATGTCGCGGGTTTCCGGATCCCGGCGCAGCTGCCTGGCGAGTTCCAGTCCGCTGGTATCCGGCAGCATCCAGTCCAGCAGGATCAGGTCCGGCCGCCGGTCGGCGATGCTGGCGCGTGCCGACTGGGCGGTGTCGGCGAGCGCGACCTGGAAACCTGCACGCCGCAGGCCAAATGCGATCAGGTCGCGTATGGGCTGCTCGTCCTCGGTCACCAGGATGCGGGTTTCAGCCATGAGCAGACGCGCAGCGTGGCGTGTCATCGTTTCAGAATTATGACACCGCTCGCTTCAGCGCCTGTGCACGACGTCGTTGCGCAGGTAAACCGGCAGCGCCCGCGGCGCCGCCACCGTGCGGCCGGCGGCCAGCTCGACCGCGCCCAGCCGCGCGATGTCCGACGCGCGCGGCAGCAGCGTCGCATCGACTCCTTCCAGCCGATCTCCCAGCCTTTCCGCGAGCGCCGGATACGCGCCGAATCCATGGCCGGCCCCGTGCCAGGAACCGGGATGAGGCGGCACGACGGCATCCGGCTTCGACAGGCGCTCGTCGGTGAGCGCGACCGGTACGCCGTCCCGCATCTCGTAAGCCGCCCAGTAAACCTCGCCCATGCGGGCATCGAGGCAAGCCAGGATGTGCGTGGCGCCGGAGTTGCGCGCGCCGGCGGCTGCGATGGCGGCCAGGTTGCTGATTGGCACGACCGGCAGCCGCGCGCCGGCCGCCAGGCCCTGCGCGATGCCCGCGGCGATGCGCAGGCCGGTGAAGCTGCCGGGACCGCGTCCGAATGCGATCGCATCGACCTCGCCGATCGCGATCCCGGCCTCGCGCAGCAGCGCGTCCGCCATCGGCAGCAGGCGTTCGGCATGCCCGCGGCCGATGATCTCAAATCGTTCGCTGACCCCATCGTCCTGCAGCAGGGCGGCGGAGCAGGCTTCAGTCGCGGAATCGAGGGCCAGCAGCTTCATGCCAGCAGGGCTTCGGAGGGCGCGAGCCCCGCCTCAACTATCCGGCGGCGCAGGAATGACACGGCTTCGTCGAGGTCCGTGACCACGCGCGCGGGCGGCAGCGCGCCGAGAAACATCGGGCCGTAGCCGCGGCTCGTCAGCCGCGGATCGCAGATTGCGACGACCCCGAAATCCTCGCGATCGCGTATCAGCCGGCCGAAGCCCTGTTTCAGGGCGAGCACCGCCTGCGGCAACTGGAAATCCCGGAATGGATTGCCGCCGCGGCGCCGGATGCCCTCCAGCCGCGCTTTCAGCAGGGGATCTTCCGGCGCGGCGAATGGCAGCTTGTCGATGACGACGACGGCGAGCGCATGTCCGCGCACATCCACCCCTTCCCAGAAACTCGCGGTGCCGAGCAGCACGGCATTGCCGAGCTCCCGGAACTGCTTCAGCAGCGATTCGCGCGGCGCCTCTCCCTGCACGAGCAGCGGGTAGCGGCGCGCGAACCCCGGCAGGGAATCGAGCAGGCGCGCCGCCTCGCGCAGTGCGCGATGACTGGTGAACAGCAGGAAACTGCGTCCGCCGGCGGCCTCGATCAATGGCAGCGCCGTATCCATGACGCGGCCGGTGTGCTCGCGGCTGCCGGGATCCGGCATCCCGGACGGCAGATAAAGAAGTGCCTGGTGCGCGAAGTCGAAGGGGCTGTCGATGCGCACCGAGGGCGCCGCCGGCGCGCCGATGCGCCCGAGAAAATGCGAAAAATCGTCCCCGACCGCCAGCGTCGCCGAGGTGAAGATCCAGGCGCCGCCCTGTGCCTTCATCAGCTCGCCGAGCCGTGTGGCCACTTCGAATGGCGTGAAGGACAGCGTGAAGCCGCGGGGCCCCGGCTCGACCCAGCGCAGGCCGCTGTCGGTCTCGAGGTCGAGTAGCGCATGCAGTGTCTCGGCGAGCTGGGTCGCACGACGCGCGCACTGACGCAGGCCCGGATCCTCGGGATCGGCCGACGCGAGTTCCTCGCCCAGCCGCCGCAGCGCATCGCGGATCTCGTCGAGCGCCGCCGGAAACGATTCGGGCAGCGCTTCCCAGTCCACGCGCTCGCCCAGGCCCGCGATCGCGCCATGCGCCTGCAGCGCCGCCTCGTCGAGCGCCACGATGCGCTGGCGCACCTCGCCGTGCAGCAGCCCCGCGCGCCCCAGCTCGGCAAGCGCGTCGCGCGACAGCGCGCCGAGCTGCCGCGTCGTCAGCGACCGGCCGAAAAACTGCGCGGCGATCTCCGGCACCTGGTGCGCCTCGTCGAGCACGACCGCCTCGGTGCCGGGCAGCAGTTCGCCGAAGCCTTCATCCTTCATCGCGAGATCCGCCAGCAGCAGGTGGTGATTCACGACGACGATGTCGGCCGACTGCGCTTCCCGGCGAGCGGCCACCACGTGGCATCTCCCGAACTGCGGACAGTCGGTGCCGAGGCAGTTCTCACGCGTCGAGGTCACTGCGGCCCAGGCGGGGTCCGTGTCGCGCAGGCTCTTCACTTCGGACAGATCGCCGGTCGCCGTCGTGCGCGACCATTTGCGGATGCGCGCGACCATGCGGCTGTCGGGCGGGGCAATGCCTTGCAGGCCAGGCAGCGTCTCGGTCAGTTCGAGCCGGTGGCGGCACAGGTAATTGGCGCGGCCTTTCAACAACGCGACCCGCGCCGGCCGGCCGAGCGCGCGCGCGACCGTCGGCAGGTCGCGATGGAACAACTGGTCCTGCAGTGTCCGCGTGCCGGTGGAGATGATGGCCTGCCGCCCTGACAGCAGCACGGGCACCAGGTAACCGAAGGTCTTCCCGGTGCCGGTGCCCGCCTCGACCGCCAGCATCCCGCGCGCATCGAGCGTCTCCCCGACCCAGTCCGCCATCACCTGCTGTTCGCGGCGCGACTCGAAGCCATCGATGACGCGGGCCAGCGGCCCGTCGGGGCCCAGTAATCCCGCAAAATGACCCATCGCTTGCATCCCGGGAGTCTCCGGGCAAAGTCTTGCGAGATCAACGGCTTTCAGGTCTGCGCTGCGCTCAATTCGGCCGGGTCCGGGCAAGCCTGCTTATAATTGCTGCTGATTCCCGCGAGACTGGCATGGCGACAGCACCGGACCGACTGACAGCGCCCGAATCGGCGCCCGAAACCCTGCGCCGCTGGGTCGATCAGGTTGCCGAGCGCACGCGACCCGAGCGCGTGCACTGGTGCGACGGCTCGGAGCGGGAATACCGCGAACTGCTGGATCGCATGCTCGCGTCCGGCGAACTGCTCGCGCTCGACGCGAAATCGTTCCCGGGCTGTTACCTGCACCGCTCCCACCCGACCGACGTCGCCCGGGTGGAGCACCTGACGTTCGTCTGTCCGGAACGCGAAGCGGATGCCGGACCCAACAATCACTGGATGGCGCCGGCGGAAGCGCGCAGGAAAATGGAGGCGCTGTTCGCGGGCTGCATGCGCGGGCGCACGATGTACGTGATTCCGTATTGCATGGGACCGATCGATTCGCCCCTGGCGCGCTCGGGTGTCGAGATCACGGACAGCGCCTACGTTGCGGCGAACATGAGGCTGATGACCCGCATGGGCAAGGCAGCGCTCACCCGCATCGCGCGCGACGGCGTCTTCGTCCGGGGGCTGCACTCGATCGGGGAACTCGACCCCAAGCGCCGCTTCATCATGCACTTCCCGGAGTCCCTGGAGATCCAGAGCTTCGGTTCGGGCTACGGCGGCAATGCGCTGCTCGGCAAGAAGTGCCATGCGCTCCGGATCGCGAGCTGGCAGGCGCGCCAGGAAGGCTGGCTTGCCGAGCACATGCTGATCGTCGGCATCGAGAATCCCGCGGGCGAAACGCATTACCTCGCCTGCGCGTTTCCATCGGCCTGCGGCAAAACCAATCTCGCGATGCTGATTCCGCCGGCGGCGATGCCGGGCTGGAAAGTCTGGACGGTGGGCGATGACATCGCCTGGTTGCATCCGGGGGACGATGGGCGGCTCTGGGCGATCAATCCGGAAGCGGGTTACTTCGGCGTGGTGCCCGGCACCAATGCAAAAACCAATCGCCACGCCTACGAGATGATCCGGCACGACACGATATTCACGAACGTCGGCCTGACGGCGGACGGCCAGCCCTGGTGGGAGGGTCTCGACCAGGGCCAGCCGGTGATCGACTGGCAGGGTCGCCCCTTTGATCCGGCGCGGGGACCCGCCGCCCATCCGAATTCCCGGTTTACGGTGGCCGCGAAACAGAATCCGAGCTATTCGCCGAAGGCCGACGCGCCCGAAGGCGTGCCGATCACCGCGCTCGTCTTTGGCGGCCGCCGGCGGACGCTGGCGCCGCTCGTCTACCAGGCGCGGGACTGGGCGCATGGCGTGCTGATCGGCGCCGGCATGGCATCCGAGACGACCGCGGCCGCGACCGGCGACGTCGGCGTCGTGCGCCGCGATCCCATGGCGATGAAGCCCTTCGCCGGCTACAACTTCGCCGATTACTGGGGCCATTGGTTGTCGATGGCCAGCCGGCTGAAGAAGCCGCCGGGCGTGTTCCACGTGAACTGGTTCCGCCGCGACACTGCCGGGCGATTCCTGTGGCCCGGCTTCGGCGACAACCTGCGGGTGCTCGCCTGGATCATTGCGCGCGCGAACTGCGGCGCCCAGGCTGCCGAGACCCCGATCGGCGCGGTGCCGCGACCGGATGCGCTCGATCTGGCGGGCCTCGACATCGCCGCGGCGACTATCGCCGAACTGCTGTCGGTGGATGCCGCCGCCTGGCGCGCCGAAGCGGCCGAGATCGCGCGCTATTTCGACAGCTACGGGTCGCGGCTGCCGGGCCGGCTGAAGCAGGAAGTCGAGGAACTGAACGCACGGCTCGCGCGCGCCTGAGCAGCCGGGCGCTTCAGTCGTCGAGCAAGTCCAGCGTCGCGCGCGCGGGGCCGTCCTCGCAGAAAAATTCCACCGTGTGATACGACTGCGGCTCCGGTACCCGGCCGAGTCCGATGACGCCCTGCCCTTTCAGCGGAATCGCGTCGCGGCGCACGAAAGCGTCATCGCCGCCCTCGCCCTGCACGAACGTGCCATTGGTGCTCTGGTCGACGAGCATGAACCGGTTCTTCCCGGCTTCGATGCGCGCATGCAGGCGCGACACCAGGTTGCCCTTGATAACCAGATCGTTCTCCTGGCCGCGGCCCAGCGTCGCGGACGAGCGCTCGCGATGGTCGAGCATCAGTTCCGAGCCGAGATACAGCAGCCGGATCCGGAATGCCTTCTGCTGATCCGAGATCGTCGCGATCACGGGCAGCATGCTGGTGGTCTCGCCGTGCTGCCACAGCACTTCGTAGATCGTCACTTCGCCCTGCTGACCGCGAGGCACGGCGACGTCCACCTGGCGCGCGACCATGCGCCACTCGTCGGACAGACGGCTGAACACGGAGTCGGTGATGATGATCTGGCCGGATTTCGCCTGGCTCGTCATGCGATTTGCCGTATGCACGGCCGCGCCGAATACGTCGCGCGACTCGACCACGGCCGTTCCGAAATGGCAGCCGATACGGATCGCGATCTGCTGGCCTTCGACATCGAGGTCCGGATGCCCCGCGATCGCAGTCTGCATTTCGACCGCACCATCCACGGCGGCGTCGCAGTCGCCGAAGGTGGCGAGTATCTCGTCGCCCATCGTCTTGACGACATGGCCGCCATGGTGCTCGGTCGAGCGGCGCATGATATCGATGCAGACCGACACCTTGTCGCGCGCGGCGACGTCGCCCAGCACTTCGAACAGCCGTGTGCTGCCGACGACATCCGCAAAAACGATCGTGAGTTCCTGTTCCTGGCCCATGTGCGGTCGCTGGCGGCCCCGGGGTTACATAATTCCGATTATAGGCGGGAAACTGACGGCGCGCCGGGCGTCGGCCGGCGCCATGCTCAGCGCCTCATCCGCAGGGAGGCGGACGATGGCCCTGAGTGTCGAGACAGCGACGGCCGGCATACTGCGTCATGTGGTGGCGCAGGCTCGCGGCCGCCGGCCGCTGTACGGCGATCCCGGTGCGCGCGCCAGGGTCGCGAAGCAGCTCGCGGACAGCTGCGCGCGCCACCGCCTGCATTGCATCGTCTGGAGCGTCACCGACCGCTGCCTGCACGTGGTGCTGCGCGGCGCCGCCTCGTCGATCACGCTGGCGACGCACGAGCTGATCGGCGCGCGGCTCCGGCACGGTCACTGGCTGTCGACCGTCGTCAACCACGACCTCTATCTGCTCGAAGTCGCGCGCCACGTGCTGATGGCGCCGGTGCGCGCGGGTCATTGCCGGCTGCCGGCCGACTGGGCGCTGTCGAGCGCGCGCGAGTCGCTCGGATTGCGCCCCGCTCCTTCCTGGCTCGATCCGCTGCCGCTCGAGGACCTGCTCGGGCCGCGCGACGGCAATGGCACCCTGCGGTTGCGCCGGTTCATCGACAGCGGCTAGCGCCGCGCGATGCCTCCTCGATGAGCGCCGGCGCCGCATTCGCGCGAGTCACGCCGTCGGACAACGCGCGCCGCCAGGCCCGCGCGCCCGCACGGCCGGCGTGCAGACCCAACAGGTGCCGCGTGATGGCGCGCAGCGGAGTGCCGTTTGCGACCTCGCGCTCCGCGTAGGCCCGCATCGTGGCCGCAATGTCGTCGATGCCCAGCGCGGCGAATCCGTCGTCGAACAGCAGGCGATGCAGCGCCGGCAACAGCCAGGGATTGTGATACGCCTCGCGGCCGAGCATGACGCCGTCCGCGTGCACGAGCTGCTCCGAAACCTGCGGAACCGTGCGCAGCCCGCCATTGACGATGACGGTGAGCCCCGGAAACGCCTGTTTCACCCGCCAGGCGCGCGCGTAGTCGAGCGGTGGAACTTCCCGGTTCTGTTTCGGGCTCAGCCCCTTCAGCACCGCCTTGCGCGCGTGCACGATGACCGTGCGGCAGCCGGCAGCCGCGATCGCGGCGACGAATTCGCGCAGGAACTCCCAGTCGTCCTGGTCGTCGATGCCGATGCGGCACTTGACCGTGACCGGCAGCGCGACGGCCTCGCGCATCGCGCTGACGCAATCCGCAACCAATGCCGGCCGCGCCATCAGGCAGGCGCCGAAGGTCGCGCTCTGAACCCGGTCGCTCGGGCAACCCACGTTCAGATTGATTTCGTCGTATCCGTAGGCCGCGCCGATCGCGGCGGCGCTGGCGAGCTCGGCCGGATCACTGCCGCCGAGCTGCAGCGCGACCGGATGCTCGGCCGGATCATGGGCCAGCAGCCGTTCGGGATCGCCGCGCAGGATCGCCTTGGCGACGATCATATCCGTGTACAACATGACGCGGGGCGAGAACAGCCGCAGGAAGTACCGGCAGTGCCGGTCGGTCCAGTCCATCATCGGCGCGACGGAGAGTTGGCGGTCGATGGATCGACTGCTTTTCTCAGAGGAAATGCCTGTTTTTCCAGTGTTTTCCACTTATGACGTTTCTGCGGTATTTCTGCGGATTTCAGGGAGTTTACTGGTTGCCGAGGGGACATATAGGGGACAAGAATGGCTTGTCCCCTTTGGAATTCATGATGCCGACGATCAAAGCACGCAAAAAGGCAAACGGTTCGACACGCTACACGGCGATTGTCCGTATCCGCCGCGGTACGACAGTGCTGCACCAGGAAAGTCGCACCTTTACCCATCGCACGGCGGCGCAGAGCTGGGCAAGACATCGCGAAGTCGCGCTCGAAGAGCCCGCAGCGCTGACTCGCCAACGACACGGCGCGCCGACTCTCGCAGAATTGATCCGCTGGTACATCGACACGTTCGAGACAATTTCGCGCTGGCAGCGCAGCAAGCAGACCCATCTGGAGTTCCTGGAGCGGCATTCGCCAGGCAAGCTCGAGGCGCTCACTCTCACTTCCGCCGATCTCATTCGGCACGTGCAATCACGTCGCGCGGAAGGCGGCGGACCCGCGACCGTGCTCAACGACCTGATCTGGATCGGCGTCGTTCTGAGGGCGGCCAAGAGCGTCAAGGAGCTACCTGTGAGACCTGAGATCGTGCTGCAGGCACGGATCGCCTGTCGCGAGTTGCGCCTGGTCGGCAAGTCCAGAAGACGCACGCGGCGGCCGACCGCCGACGAACTTGAACGGCTGCGCAAGCATTTCAGGAGCCGCGATCGGCGCGCGACGATACCCATGCAGGCCATCATGGACTTCGCCATCGCCTCGGCGCGGCGGGAATCGGAAATCTGCCAGCCAGTATGGCGTGACAACGATGAGGCCAATCGAACGGGCCTGGTCAGGGATGCGAAGCACCCCACTGACAAGGAAGGCAATCACCGACGGTTCAAATATACGCCGGAAGCTTGGGCCCTCGTCACCGCCCAACCTCAGACGAGCGACTACATCTTTCCCTACGACCCGAAAAGCGTCGGGACCACGTTCACTCGAGCCTGCAAACTGCTCGGGATTCAAGACCTGCGCTTCCACGATCTGCGGCACGAGGCCACGAGCCGACTGTTCGAACGCGGCTACCAGATCCACGAGGTCGCCCAATTCACGCTGCACGACTCCTGGAACGAGCTCAAGCGCTATACAAACCTGAAGCCCGAGAATCTGCGGGATATCGTGTCTGCGACATCAGGCGGCGCACGTGCGCGGCCGCGCAAGGAATCTCGTGCCGCTAGCCCGCCTTCTGGCCACGTGCATCAATCAGTTCAGCAAGATCTGTGGCACTAACGAGCCGCGGCGACTTTTGCCCACCCAATCGGAACGACCGGCACGGCAACTGCTTCGCAGGCGCCCGGCGTCTAGCCTCGGCGGAGCTCAGGCCGAAGTACTTCGGCGCTACGCGCTCTAGGGGAATGTTGGCCTCGCCAAATTCCGCCAACAGACCGAAGTATGTGCTGTTCACGACGTTGACCTGCGCAACTCCACTTATGCACCGACACTGCGCCAGCATTCGAGAGAATTGAAGAGATAGTTTGGCGGTTTTGATGTTGCAAACTCGCCCGCCACCACCAACTTCAGGGCGACCAGCATTAAGCCAAGGTGGCGCCGGGCACTAGCCGTGGCAGCCGTACGTTCCCTTTCCGCATCAGCGCAACGGAAGGAATAGCGTAGTTCGCTAGCAATTACTGAGCCTTCTGCGGCTGGAGCTGCAGGTCAAGTGGTTGACCGCTCCAGTCATGGATAATGGTGGAGCCGTGCCCGTAAGCCCAGAACGAAATCGTGCTACCAGTAAGCGCGCTCGGCAGGTTGCCGATTCCGTTTTCGTCCAGGTGGAGCTGCAGTCTGCTGCCGTTGCGGTTGCCGAGCATTTCGATCGCGATGATCTCGTGCACTGGCTTCCCGCTGCGCGCGTCACGCACCCTGATTGCCACGCCCGCGTTCTGACGCAGCCGGATTGTCATGTCGGCGACAGGCGAAGCGTACGAGAATCGTTCACGGAACATCTCAAATCCTGGCTTGTAGGCTGTCAGCATGAAATCGCCCGACTCCAACCCAGCCAGCGCGAATTGCCCGAAATGATCTGAGCGGTCGTGCAGCCGAATTTGCGGTGAACCTAGCTCCGCCGGCCAGAGATCCACTTCGGCTCCAACAATGGGGACCTTGCCGCCTTCTTCGAACACCCGGCCAGAGAGCTGTGCAAGGGGCACATCGATGTCGAACACAGTGTCGCCCAATATCTCGACAGTCCGGCTCTTGTATTCGCCGACAAAGACAACGTATTCACCTGTAGCAAGGTCTTCCATCACATATGTGCCTTCCTTCGAAGTCGATGTTCCATAGACGTATATGCGTTGCTCCACGGCGGGCCGCGGTGTGAGCCACACGCCCGAAAGCGGTTTTCCGCCGCGAGTGACGCGGCCGGACAATCGTGCGCCGGATGGAAAATCGAGATTGACTGTGATGTCGGAGTCCGCGGGCACTTCCACCGTCTTCGACAGCTGCCGGCGCATGGTGACATCTGCAACCACCTGCACCCGCCCCGGCTGTACGCCCTGCAGTACATACGCGCCGCGAACATCGACACCGACTTCCCCATAGGGGTTCCCGGCATCTCCGTCGCGACGCAGAGAAATGCTGGTTCGTTTGAGGTCTTCGGGCCGCAAGCCCGTGACCATGCCGCGAATGCTGCGAGCTGCACTCAACGCGAGCACGATTCCCTCCATTCGTTGATTGTTGGCCAGCACGACTTCCTGTTCCGTGGCTGCGTTTCCTGCCTGCCCTGTAAGCTGATATCGGCCTGCACCTAGGTGCGGAAACGAAAATTCACCGGCTTCGCCTGTCCGGCCTGTGCCGCCGAAGCCCTGATCAAGATTGAACAAGCCCACGGTTCCCGCGACGGGCGTGATGCCATCGGCCGCGGTGAGACGGCCGGCAATCGTGCCGCCGAGGGACAGGCCGACTTCGAACGGAGAAGTCTCGTCGCTGACGATGATTTCGAGTTCCTGGCCCGCGTAATCCTGCGCACTGATCTCGAGCGTGACGCGGCCGGGCGGAACGCCATGCAGTTCAAACGATCCGTTCTTTGCCGACGTGACGCGGACGCGCGAGCGAAAGTTTCCTTCGAATCGTCCCTTACCAGCCTCGCGGAAGGCGATACTTGCAGCCGCGATACCAGCACCAGAAGCCTCGTCGTAGACGCGACCGTGCAGTCTGTGGCCGGCGCGCAGCGGCAACACGACTTCCGGCGTCGCTTCACCCTTCAGGATGTCCAGGTTGATGAACTCGAAGCGCTGATAACCGGAAGCGCTGGCGGTAAAAGTCCAGGTGCCCGGCGGTAGATACTCCCACTCGAAGCGCCCATCGACTGTCCGGAAGGTTCGGGCGCCCGGAGCCTCATCGCCAACCTTGGTCGGTTGAGTGCCCTGAAATTGAACTTCGAACTCATGCACAGCTTTACGCGTGATGGCGTCAATGACGCGGCCGCGGAGAGTTCCGAAGGCAGATGCGGATTTTCCTGTATACGGCGCGACATCGGACGTGGCCTCGACGAGCGAAGGCAGTTGCGCTTTTGCGGGCGGGCTGGCGACGGTTGTGGGACTCTCGCCGTCGGGGCGCGCGTTCGCAGCCTCATCTGGAGAGATCGCCCATCGCCCGAGCAGTGCCAGACACACGATGAGGGCTAGGCCCAAAACAAGCCGTTGGCGATTGAGAGGATCCATGGCCTGGACCTATGTCAACTTCCACAAGCCCCGCGAGGAAGGATGCGCTGCTGCTCATGGACCCGCAAGCAGTGACAAGAAGACCCTGCCCCGCGGCGCGGGATTTGATCATTTAGCGATTTCGCGAACTGGCCGCACTGAAACCGAAACAGGCACCTACTCTGCGCTGCCGTTCCGTCCAGGTCATCCGCGGCTGTTGCCACGCGGCTTCACGACTTCCGCACCCACTTCGCCGAGCGCCCCTTGCCGGTTGAGGCAATCAATCCTTCCCGACTCATCTCGCGCAATACGAGTCGGACGGTTTGCCGGGAAACGTTGGGGCAATCCGCCTCGATAGCAGAGATCGAGAACGGCGCCTGCTTTGCCAGCACTACCTCCCTCACCTGCTCCGACTTGGAACCCTTGCGCTTCCGGACCTCTTCAACGCGTTCCTCGAATTCCCGATACGCGCGGAGCAACACGCCCCAAAAGTAGTTCAACCAGGGGTTCGGGTCGTGCCGGCCTTCATGCCAGCCCTGCGAGCTGGCCTCCAGCGTCTCGTAGTAGCCTTCTTTCGTCTGCTCGTACACGCGTTCGATACTGATGTACTGGCCCACTTCATAGGTGAAGTGATACAGCAGCATCAGCGTCAGCAGCCGCGCGATGCGGCCGTTGCCGTCGGTGAACGGATGAATGCACAAGTAATCCAGGATCGCCAGCGGCACGACGATCAAGGAATCCAGCTTGGGCATCTGCACGGCCGAGGCGTAATTGGTTGCGAGCTGTTTTACCGCCATCGGCGTCAGGTGCGCCGGTACCGGCTCGAACCGCACACGGGAGGTTCCATCGGGCCGACGCTCGACGATGTCGTTGTCGGTCGACTTCCAGCGCCCGCCCGGATTCGGCATGTACTGGTAGAGCATGCCGTGCAACTGCAGGAGCACGTTCGGGGTGAACGGCATTTCCCGTCCTGGATCGTGGATCAGCGCCAGGGCGTCGCGGTAGCCGGCGACTTCCTGTTCCGAACGATTGCGGGGTTGGGCGTGGTGGACGACGAGTCGCCGGATGCGGTCCGAGGGCACGTTCACGCCCTCGAGGCGATTCGAGGACTCGCTGGATTCGATCTTGGCGACCTCCAGCAGCCCTGCGAGGGCTTCCGGGGCCTGCCGGTAGTGGAGCTCCTGCCGGCCCCTGAATTCGCCGATGGCCCGCAGCGTGGCGGCCTGCTCGGCGTCGAACCGGAGTCCCGCCAGGAATTGCGCAGTCAGGGAGTGCACGCTTGCCCCCGGAGTCCCCGAAATGGGGTGATCATACCCCTAAATAGGGTTAAATATGCAAGATAACCCTATTTATGGTCGCGGATCACCTCGTTGGGGCACGCAACGGCTGTTGCCGGAGATTCCCCATGCGCTCGGTCAAGGCCAGCGTCACCGATTCGCGCTCCGTCCGGGGCGGCGGCATGCCGGCAACGAAACGCTCGACCTCGTCCGCAAGCCCCTCTCTGCCTTCTGCCCGAAGGGCTTCCTGGACTACAAACCAGTGCCGAATGGCGTCCCGACGGGTATCGAGAATCCGTCTCTTGCCCGGCTCGACCCGCATGTTGCCGGCACGCAGTGCCGCCGCAACGGAATCTGCGCGCCCGCGCATGTGGGTCGACCGGCCGGCGCGCATCGCCCGATAGATGCGGTCGCTCTTCTGAGGTTTGGTTACGCCCCGCACTGCTCGCTCCGTCGCGTTCGCCGCGATACCCTGCGCCCTCAGGTGGCTGGCGAACTGTCGGCGCCACTCCCGCAAGGTTTCCTTGCGAATGTTGATCCGCTTCCCCTGCTCGCTCATGACCTTCACGACCAGGTGGACATGCGGGTGTGGCTAATCGGTATGCAGCACCAGGGCATATCGATGCTTCAACACAAACTGCTCCCGGGCAAACGCGCGGCTCGCTTCGAGCACGCCTGCTGCCGGCGCACCCTTCGGCATCGACAACACGATGTTGTGTACGAGTTTGGCTGGCTTGCGGCCTGAAGCACTGCGATAAGGGGATCGTCGCGGAAATTGTGACCGCTCCAGGCTCACCAAGACACCGGCAAGCCCGGCGAGTCCGGCGAGTCCGGCGAGTCCGGCGAGTCCGGCGAGTCCGCCATGTAAACCGATTAAAGCAGCCCAGAGGGCATGGGTGCTTGTCAGTTCGCGATCTTCATGCCGCCACTGCTTTTCCGTGCGCCTTGCGCGTATGTCGGGACTGTCATCGCGTTCAACTGCCATGTGCAGGCCCCTCGAGCACTTCACGCCTCAGTTCTGCGGCACCGCGCCGGCCAAACCAGCGCGACGCGAACGCACGAGGGAACGAAGCGCTTGCGCCGCGCCCGTGACGCAGTCTCACCGTCCACTTAACCTGCTTGTCAGGCGCGATGCGCGATAGCGACTCGCCGAGCTGACTTTGGCGACCTTGCTTGTCCTTGATCTTGTCGAATTGGGGCATTGCCAACGGTCAGCGACCCTGCACAGCGCCGCGAATCCGATTCGGACTTTGCCGGCAATCCAGCACGCGCCAGACGGTGCAGACGTCTCCATCAGCCTTGTAATAAATCGCAAAAGGGAAATGCCGGGCGAGCATTCGGTGGAATCCCCACAGCTGCATGTGGACCCCTGCGTAAAGCGCCAGCGAGTCAATATCCGCAAACAGAGAATCGAGAAAGTAGTCGCCGAGTTCTTGGCCGTGCTGCGAGTAGAAGGCTCTGCCGGCATCGAGGTCGCCGATCGCCGACGGCAGAACCCGTAGTTTCATCGCCTATTTGCGAAGGTCGCGCCTAGCCGTCGCCCAGTCGATGGGGACTTCCGATCCAGACTCGACTCTCTGTCGGGTTTCGTTGAGGGCTTCTTGATGCCAGCCGGGCGATTCGTACCGATCACCCTCGCGGGCAATGGCATCCCACAGCTTCTCGAGAGTGCGGAGCTTTTCCTCCCATGACATCTGCTCAATTGCTGCGGTATTCATAGGGCCCGTAGCCTACTCGGCCAGCGGTATCCGGGCAAACTTGACCATGCCCGACGACAGGAAATTCGATTGAGGAGACATAAAGGAGACGAGTCTCTTGCGAAAATGCCAGGTAGTTGATGTGCAGAAATATTTTGCGATCGTCGGTCCAGTCCATCATCGGAGCGACGGAGAGTTGGCGGTCGATGGATCGACTGCTTTTCTGAGAGGAAATGCCTGTTTTTCCAGTGTTTTCCACTTATGACGTTTCCGCGGTATTTCTGCGGATTTCAGGGAGTTTACTGGTTGCCGGGGGGACATATAGGGGACAAGAACAGCTGGTCCCCTCGGATTTCATCATGCCGACGATCAAAGCAGGCGATTGTTCGCATCCGCTTCTCCTGATCTCGATCGTTCGATGGCCGCGGGAACGCAGTTGACCCGGCAAGCCTCGAAGAATGCCAGCGCGTTCGCCCGGAATTGACGCCTCGGCATGCCACTGGCGCCCTCCATTCCTTTGTAGCATTTTGTATTACATGGGCACCATCACACTTCGCGTACCGGATGACATGGTTCGGGCACTGCAATGCCAGAGCACCGCGCTTGGGATATCCAGGAGCGACCTCGCGCGTGAGGCTCTGAAGCGCTATCTGCGGGTTACAGAATTCCGCTCGATGCGGACCAGGCTGATGGCCCGCGCGCAGGCCAGCGGGATCTACACCGACGAAGATGTATTCGAAATCCTCAAGAAGAAGTGAGGATCGCACTCGACTCCTCTGTTCTCATTGCGGCGAACATCAGCCGCGCTGGCACCTGCGCCGAGCTGCTCGAAGATCTCCTGCTGCACCATGAGCTGGTGATTTCCGGATGCATACTTGAAGAGTTGAATCGAGAACTCGTCGAGAAATTTTACTTCCCTCGACGCGAGGTAGATCACGTCGCCTCCTTTCTGCGCCGTGTCGGCACAATCGTTGTGCCTGCCGACCTTCAAGCAGACCTGTGCCGCAATCCTGAAGACGTACCGACACTGGGTACCGCGGTTGCCGGACAATGCGCACCGCTGATCAGCGTCGACCGCGATCTTCTCGACCTGCAGATTGTCCAGAACATTCCGATTGTCCGGCCTGGTGAATTCTGGCGGAGAACCGCTGAGGAGACGTAAAGGAGACATGCCCTCCTCAACTAGGCCAGATTATTGAAGCAACGAAAGATTTACTGATCGCCGGTCCAGTTACCTTGATGGACGGCGTGCCCGCCGTCCGTTCGCGCTCAGTTGATCGTCTTCGATACTGCGCTCGAGTTGTTGCTCTCGGCACCGGTCGTGTCGTAGGCGCTGGCGACGAAGTAGTAGGTCGCGGGCGGCAGGTCGGAGACCACGGCGCTGGTGATGCCGCCGTTGGGGATGGTGACGACGTTGTTGTAGCTGTCCGGGGCGGTGCCGTAGCGGATGCGGTAGCCGGCCAGGTTGGTGAGCGGGGTGCCGTCGGTGCGGGTGGTCGGGGCTTCCCAGCTCAGGGTGGCGCTGCCCATGGAGGCCTGCTGCACCTCGATCGAGAAGGCCGGCAGGGAGACGGTCGCGGTGCCGTCGCTGACCGTGATGGTGATGTTGGCGTAGCTGCCGACGGTGCCGGCGCCCGGGGTGCCTGACAGCTTGCCGGTCGAGGTATTGAAGCTGGCCCAGCTCGGGCGATTGACGATGCTGAAGCTCAGGGTGTCGCCATCGGCATCCGCTGCGGTCGGGGTGAAGCTGTAGGCCAGGCCTTCGCGTGCCGAGGTCGGCGGCGTGCCGCTGAGGGTGGGCGCGCGGTTGGCCTGGTTGACGACGATCGAGAACGGCGCGAGCGAGGCGGAGGCCTGGCCGTCGCTGACGCTGATGCGGATGTCGATGTACTCGCCGGCCGCGCTCGAGCTAGGGGTGCCGGACAGCTTGCCGGTCGAGGAGCTGAACGAGGCCCAGCCCGGGCGGTTGGCGATGCTGAAGCTCAGGGTGTTGCCGTCGGCATCCGCTGCGCTCGGAGTAAACGAGTAGCTCTGCCCGGACGTCACCGAGCCCGCCGGCGTCCCCGAGATCGTCGGCGCCGTGTTCGTCGACAAGGTCGTGCAACGGCTGGCCTTGCTCTTGCCATTGCATCGAGTGGACTGCTTGGCTTCCGCGCTGGCGGTCAAAGCGATCACCGCAACCATGAACACTGACATCGCAATTCCGCGAGCGGTGAATCCGGATGCGTTTCTTTGCTGATTCATTGCGACATCCCTGCCTTGCCAGGCCGGGCTGTCGGTTGAACCGCCAATGTCGGGAGCCGCAGGATGCGCGCAGGCGCGCGTCCGTAAGTGGCAACCCCGCTATCGTGGGCCGTGAGGCCGACAGACCGGAAGCTTTGCGTCCCCGCCTTTCGACGGGTTTGCCGTGTTTCACTGTCACGAACACTTTACTTAGTTGACGGCGGGGGACAAGCGCGGAGTACCCGGCTGCGCTAGAACCGCATCACAGTTCCGGCGGCTCGCAGTGTTATGTCATCAAGGGCCGTTATGACTTGCGGTGCGGAAATCCGCTGATCGGCGCCGGCACGCCGCACAGAAAACCCTGTGCGTAGCCGACTCCGATCTGCCGCAGCGTTTCCAGAACTTCCGCCGTCTCGACGCGCTCCGCGACGGTCTCGATGCCGATGGCCTTGCCGATCTGCGCAATCGCCTCGACCATGCTGCGGTCGATCGGGTCCGTGGCGACGTTCTGGACGAACTGGCCGTCGATTTTCAGGAAGTGCACGGGCAGCGTGCGCAGATAGTGGAAGGACGACAGGCCGCTGCCAAAATCGTCGAGCGCAACCAGGCAGCCGCGGCTCGCCATCTCGCGCATCAGGTAGCTGGCGTGACCCAGGTTGGTGATTGCCGCTGTCTCGGTCACTTCGAAGCACAGCACGCCCGGGGTCGGCTCGTGAGCCTCCAGCGAATCGATCAGGAACTCCAGGAAGCCCGGATCGGACAGCGTCGTTCCGGACAGGTTGATCGCGACGGTGAATGCCGCCTGTTCCACGCCGTCGCGGGTCGAAGGGACGATGTCGCGCAGCACTTTTTCGATGACCCACCGGTCCAGCGACGGCATCAGGTTGTAGCGCTCGGCGGCCGGGATGAACTCGTCCGGCAGCACCGTCTGGCCATTCTCGTCCAGCAGCCGGAGCAGGAGCTCGTAATGCGGCCTCGCCTCCGCCGGCCCGACGATGCGGACGATCGGCTGGAACACGAGGTCGAGGCGGCCTTCGTCGCGCGCATTGGTCAGTCGCGACATCCAGCGCATCTCGCGATGGCGCGCCGAGGCGCTCGCCGGGTCGTACATCTGCACGCGGTTACGGCCGCCGTCCTTGGCCGCATAACAGGCGATATCGGCGGCCGACAGCAGGGTCGCCACGCTCTCCGTGCCGTCATTGATCTCGACGATGCCGATGCTGGCGCCGATCTGCAGCGTGCTGGTGCCCCAGTGGAAGCGCAGGTCGCGGATCGCCTGGCGCAATCCGTCCGCGATGCGCAGCGATTGCTCAGGCGTGCAATGTTCCAGCAGCACGCCGAATTCGTCGCCGCCGAGCCGGGCCAGCACATCGTTCGCCCGCACGCGCGCCTGCAGCAGGCCGGTGACCTGGCGCAGAAGCTGATCGCCGGCTGGATGCCCGCAGGTGTCATTCACGACCTTGAACTGGTCGAGGTCCACATACACCATCGCATGGCGCACCTGACGATCCGCATGCGCCGACTCGATCGCGGCATTCAGCCGGCTTTCGAATTCGCGCCGGTTGATCAGGCCGGTCAGCGCGTCATGCGCCGCCTGATAGGACAGCAGGCGCTTCATCCGGCGCTCCCGGCTCACGTCGCTGAACACCATGACGGCGCCTGCGGTCTGGCCGTTGCGGTCGCGGATCGGCGCCACGGTCGCCTGGATCGGCACTTCGACGCCGCGGCGGCTGACCAGCATCGTCAGGTCGGCGAGCCCGAGCGGCTCGCCGCGCTGCAATGCCCGGCTCACCGGGTCTTCGATCGGCGCGGGGTTGCCGTCGGCGACCAGCTTGACGACATCGTTGACATTGCGGCCGCAGGCCTCCTGCGCCGGCCAGCCCGTCAGTTGTTCGGCGATCGGATTGACGTAATCGATGGTGCCTGCGCGGTCGGTCGTGATCACGGCGTCGGCGATCGACTGCAGCGTGACCTCGGCGCGCTCTTTCTCCTCATAGAGACGCTGCTCGGCCCGCTTGCGTTCGGTAATGTCCGTGACGGTGCCTTCAAACCCGGTCGGCTGGTTGCACTCGTCCCGGTTCAATCGCGCGTTCTCGGTGATCGTGATGATGCTGCCGTCCCTGCGCTTCAGCTCGTATTCGGCCTCGACCAGCTCGCCGTCCCGCATCAGTCGCTCGATCAGCCTGCGGCGGGTGTCGGGTTCCACGTACAGCGCTGCGGTCGAGCCGATCGTGCGCAGCTCTTCCAGCGAGGAATAGCCGAGCATCTCGATTAAGGCCGGATTGGCCGACAGCAGCTGGCCTTCCAGCGTCACCTGATAGACGCCCTCGACCACGTTGTCGAACAGCCCGCGAAAACGACGCTCGCTCTCGCGCAGCGCGTCCTCCGACAGACGACGTTCGATCGCGATGCGGGCCAGCTGGGTCATCCGGCTGATCAGCTCGAGGTCGCGCCGCGATGGCATGCCGGTGCGCTTCAGGTAGGTCGCAAAGGTACCCAGCACCCGGCCATCCACGCCGGTGACCGGCGTGGACCAGCACGCGCGCAGGCCGGCGTGAACCGCCGCGTCCTGACGGTACTCCCACAGTGCATCCTTGGAGATGTCGGGCACGATGATCTGCCGTTGCAGCACGACCGCAGCGGCGCAGGAGCCGAACCGGATTTCGGCAGGGAAATCGTCCATCAGCGCCACGTACTCGCGCGGCAGGCTCGGACCGACGACGTGATGCAGCGTGCGCCGCGCCGGGTCGTACATCCGGATGCAGCAGATCGCATCGGGGAGCACGCGCTCGACCACCTCGGTGATCGCGGCCAGGGCGCGGGACAGCGGCTCGCTGGAGGCGATCTTCTCGAATGCCCGCCGTTCGCCCGCAGCGATCAGCTCGGCGCGCTTGCGCTCCGCGATGTCGATGATGCTGGCGCGGATCAGGCTGCCGCTCGAACTCGGCAGGCGCACGAAGCGCACTTCGCAGGGGATGAGTTTCCCGTCGGCGTCGCGATGCGTCCATTCGAATACCGGCGCGCCGCCCGACAGGGCGTCCTCGACGTAGCCGCGCGACACGCCGAACGACGGCGTGCCGTCGGCCTGCTCCGCCGGGCTGACCGCTTCCGGGCCGACCTGCAGCAGCTGGTCGCGCGTCATCTTGAAGAATGTCGCGGCGTTTTCGTTGCAGTCCACGAAACGGCTGGAGTCGACATCGAGGACGACGATGGCTTCCGGCGCATTCTCGACCAGCACCCGGTAGCGCGCCTCGCTGTCTTTCAGCGCATCCTCGGCCTTGGAACGCTCGGCCATGTCGCGCACGCAGACGATGTACGTCGGCTGGTCCTTGTTCCGCATCGAGCTGACCAGGATTTCGGCCGGCATCAGTTCGCCGTTCCGGTGCCTGGCGACTGCTTCGGTGCCGAGCGCACGATGCATGTTTTCAGGCGCGGTGGCCATTTCCTCGAGGGACTGGCGGATGTCGCCGCCCGGCGCGAAGTCCGGCAGCAGCGTGTCCAGCGTCTTCGCCATCACGTCGCGCTGGTGCACGCCGAAGTAGCGCTCGGCCGTCCGGTTCATGTATTCGATGCGCGCGAGGTGATCGCAGGCGATGATGCCGTCCTTGACGTGATCCAGGATGGCCTGCAGCCGGGCGATGTTCTCGCGTTCGAGGCGTGCGGTGACCAGGCTCGCCTCGTCCGAGGCCAGCCGCATCACGGTCTCGAGGCTGGTGCGCTGGTTCTCGAAGGACTCGTACTGGTTGCTGATGATCGTGAGCAGCTTGCGCAGCCGCAGCTTGCCGCCACCATCCGCGGCCTGCAGCAGCTGGTCTTCCAGAAGCTCATGCAGGTCGTCGGAACGCCGCCCGCGCGGCGCAGTATCCGCCGGCGGCGGCCGCTCGGGCGCGCGCGCTCCGGCCGGGGCCGGCGCGACCACCTGCAGGCGCAGGATGTTGCTCGAACTCTTCTCGGCCACTCTGCCCCCATGCGACGTTGCGCCGCATTCCGGGCGGAATGCGACGTAATGCAACTGATGGTAGAGGGAGCGGGCCGCGTGAAGCGTGACCGTGATCCCGTTTCAGCCCCGCACGGAATGTGAGCAGGATCGCAGGGAATTCAATGACCTGCGACTGGCTATGACCGAGGATGCCTCAGCCGCGCTCCGCCCGCTTGCGCTGGCCTTCGTTCAGGTGCCGCTTGCGCAGCCGGATGTTCTTCGGCGTCACCTCGACCAGCTCGTCGTCGCCGATGTATTCCATCGCCTGTTCGAGCGACATGCGCACGGGCGGCGTAAGCAGGACGTTCTCGTCCTTGCTCTGCGTGCGGATATTGGTGAGCTTCTTGCCCTTCAGCGGATTGACGACCATGTCGCCCTCGCGCGCGGTTTCGCCGACGATCTGGCCTTCGTACACCAGGTCACCCGGACCGACGAACAGCTTGCCGCGCTCCTGCAGGTTGAACAGCGCATAGGCGAGCACCGGGCCACGGCCATTGGAGATCATCACGCCGGCATTGCGTTCGGCGAGATTGCGCTCGACCACCGGGCCGAAGTGGTCGAATACGTGGTACATCAGGCCGGTGCCGCTCGTCATCGTGCGGAAATCGGTCTGGAAGCCGATCATGCCGCGCGACGGGATCCGGTAGTCGAGGCGCACGCGCCCCTTGCCGTCCGGGATCATGTCGGCGAGCTCCGCGCCCCGGGCGCCAAGCGCCTCCATGACCGCGCCCTGCGCCGTCGATTCGACGTCCACGGTCAGCTGTTCCCAGGGCTCCAGCCGCTCGCCGTCCTTTTCCTTGACCACCACGCGCGGCCGCGATACGGCGAGCTCGTAGCCTTCGCGACGCATGTTCTCGATCAGGATGCCGAGATGCAGTTCGCCGCGGCCGAACACGACGAAACGGTCCGGATCGTCGGTTTCCTCGACGCGGAGCGCGACATTCGCGAGCGTTTCGCGCAGCAGCCGCTCGCGCAGCTGCCGGCTCGTGACGAACTTGCCTTCCTGGCCGAACAGGGGCGAGGTGTTCGTCTCGAATGTCATGCTGATCGTCGGCTCGTCGACGACCAGCGCCGGCAGCGCTTCGACGACCTCCGGATCGCAGATCGTGTCGGAGATCTTCGGCGTATCCAGGCCCGAGAACGCGACGATGTCGCCCGCCCGCGCCTCTTCGACTTCAACGCGCTCCAGGCCCATGAACCCGAATACCTGGCCGATGCGCTCGCTGCGCACCGCGCCGTCGCGGTCGATGACGGCGACCGGCATGGCCCGGCGCAGCGTGCCGCGGCGGATACGGCCGATGCCGATCGAGCCCACGTAGTTCGAATAATCGAGCTGGCTGATCTGGAGCTGCAGGGCGCCATCGATGTCCACGTCGGGCGCCGGGCAGCGGGCGACGATCGTCTCAAACAGCGGCGTCATGTCGGCGGCCATCGACGTCGGGGAGTATCCGGCGGTGCCCTGGAGCGCCGAGGTGTACACGATGGGGAAATCGAGCTGGCCGTCGCTCGCGCCCAGCCGGTCGAACAGGTCGAAGGTCTGGCTGACGACCCAGTCGGGACGCGCTTCCGGCCGGTCGACCTTGTTGACGACGACGATCGGCGCGAGCCCGTGCGAGAAGGCCTTCTGCGTCACGAAGCGCGTCTGCGGCATCGGCCCGTCGACCGCATCGACCAGCAGCAGCACGCAATCCACCATCGACAGCACGCGCTCGACTTCGCCGCCGAAGTCGGCGTGACCCGGCGTATCGACGATGTTGATGCGGTACTCGCGCCACTGGATCGCCGTGTTCTTCGCGAGGATCGTGATGCCGCGCTCGCGCTCGAGCGCGTTCGAATCCATCACGCGCTCGGTCACGGGCTTGCGCGCGTCGAGCGTGCCGGACTGGCGCAGCAGCTTGTCCACCAGCGTGGTCTTGCCGTGGTCGACGTGCGCGATGATCGCGATATTTCGGAGATTCTGGATCACAAAGCTTCGGGCTCACTACTTAAAGGGGACGCAACCCTTTAACAAAGGTAACAAAGGGGTTAACAAAGGGGTCGCATCCCTTTTCTCAGCTGATGCGTCCCGGTTCGGCGGGTCGTGAAAAGGGATGCGACCCCTTTGTTAACCCCTTTGTTAAAGGGTTGCGTCCCCTTTGAAAGGGCGCGGATTGTAACCCGGCGGCGCGCCAGTATCTACTTCAGGAAGAGGGCGTAACTATCTGATTTTCCATTCAGAGTGACAGCGTCATTCCCTGCTCTTCCAGCTCGGCGACGTGCCGCTCCCAGTAACGGGCCTCGCCGAACCAGGGAAACGCCTGCGGAAATGCCGGGTCGTGCCAGCGCCGGGCCAGCCACGCCGCGTAATGCACCATACGCAATGCCCGCAGCGGCTCGATCAGGCTGATTTCCGCAGTGTCGAATGTCGCGAATTGCGAATAGCCCTCGAGGATGTCCGCGAGCTGGCCCCGCATTTCATCCTGCGTGCCCGCGATCAGCATCCACAGGTCCTGCACGGCCGGCCCGGTCATGCAGTCGTCGAGATCGACGAAATGCGGCCCCGATGCGGTCCACAGCACATTGTTGCGATGGCAGTCGCCGTGGATGCGCAGCTGCCGCACCGGACCCGTCGCCTCGAACCGCGCCTCCACCAACTCGAGCAGTTCCTCGGTCACCTGCTCGTAGCGATGCTGCACGTACTCGGCGACGTAGCCACCCTCCAGCAGGTAATCGACCGAGTCGCGACCCATCGCAGCGGCCGACAGTCGTCCCCGATGCTCGAAGGAGCGCGACGCGCCGATCAGGTGGATCCTGCCCAGGAACCGGCCGATCCACTGGCGATCGTCCGCCGTGCCGAGCTCCGGCCATTGCCCGCCGCGACGCGGATAGACCGCGAAACGGAAACCGGCGAACACCGGCACCGGACCGTCGCCCAGCTCGTCCATGCAGGGCGGCAACAGCGGCGCGACGACCGGCATCTCGGCGCCCGCCAGCTCGCGCGCGAATGCGTGCTCCTCCGCGATCGCCGCGTCGGCCCAGCGCCCGGGCCGGTAGAACTTGACGACCACGGGTTCCGCGTCCTCGAGGCCGACCTGGAAAACCCTGTTTTCGTAGCTCCCGAGCGCGAGCACCCGACCGTCCGCCGGATATCCGGCCGCTTCGACCGCATCGACGATCAAATCCGGCGACAGCGTCGCAAACGGGGCACCCGCCTCGGTTGGTATCATCGCCGCAACATATCGCGGAGCACGCATGAGCACCATCCTCGTCACCGGCGGCGCCGGCTACATCGGCAGTCACGTCCTGCGTCAGCTCGGCGAGCGCGGCGACCGGCTCGTCACGCTCGACAACCTGTCCACCGGCTATCGCTCCTCCGTGCTGCACGGCGAGTTCGTGCAGGGCGACACCGGCGACGCGCCGCTCGTCGCGGATGTGCTCGCCCGCCATCGCGTGGACACCGTCATGCACTTCGCCGCGCACATTTCCGTGCCGGAGTCGGTGGCCGAGCCGCTCAAGTACTACCGCAACAACACCGCGAACACCCGCACGCTGCTCGAATGCAGCGTCGCCGCGGGCGTCAAGCATTTCGTGTTCTCCTCGACCGCCGCGGTGTACGGGATCCCGGCGAGCGGGATCGCGAGCGAGGACTCCGCGACCGTGCCCATCAACCCGTACGGCTGGTCGAAGCTGATGAGCGAGCGCATGCTGGCCGACGTCGGCGCGGCCACACCGCTGCGCTACGTCGCGCTCCGCTATTTCAATGTCGCGGGCGCGGATCCGGGCGGACGCATCGGGCAATGCACTCCGCAGGCGACGCACCTGATCAAGGTGGCCTGCCAGCAGGCGACCGGCCAGCGCGATCACGTCGAAATCTACGGCACCGATTACGACACGCCGGACGGCACCGGCGTGCGCGATTACATCCACGTCGAGGATCTGGCGTCCGCGCACCTGATGGCGCTCGATTACCTGCGCTCGGGCGGCGCCCCGGTGACGCTGAACTGCGGCTATGGCCAGGGCTTCAGCGTCCGCCAGGTGCTGGACCAGGTGGCGGACGTTGCAGGAAAGCCGCTCCGCATCCTCGAATCGGGGCGGCGCGCAGGCGACCCGCCAAGCCTGGTCGCCGCAGCCACGCGCATCCGCGAACGGCTCGGCTGGCAACCGCGTCACCAGGATCTCGCCGGCATCGTGCGGTCCGCATACGCCTGGGAGCAACGCCTTCTGCGCCAGCCGCCGGCCTGACGGTACCATAGGCGGATGGTCACCCTCCGACCGCGGTCGCTGAGCGGGCTCCTGTCCGCCGCCCTGCTGCTGATCGTCCTGCCGCTCACCGCGGCAGTCGTCTATGGCGGCGTGCAGATGCGCAAGATGTCGCGCGCGAGCGACGCGCTGGTGCGCAACAGCGTCGAATTGACCCAGCAGACCCAGGTCCTGTTCCAGAACATCGCCGCCATGGAGCGCTCCGCGAGCCTGTACGTGGTGCTCGAGGATCCACGCCTGGCTGCGGCATTCGATTCAAACCGCAGTGCGTTCAACCGCACGCTCGATTCACTCGCCGACCATGCGCCCGCAGGACAACTCGATCGCGTACGCGCAGCGGGCCGCGCGGCGGCCGGCGTCGCGCTCGGCGCGGTGGCGGGCGATCGCACCGCGAGCCTGGTCGCCCGCTTCGACGTGCTCGGCATCGAGGCGGGCGTGCTCGCGGACCAGACCCGCAAGGGCATCGACACGCGCCTGCTGGAAGTCGAGCGCCGCGCCCAGGCGACCCAGCAGTGGCTGCTGTGGGCGATCATGGCGCTCGTTCCCGCCTCGCTCGCACTGGCCGCGATCTTCGCGCTGTTCGTGCTGCGGCCGCTGCGCGCGCTCGACCGGGCGATCGACGATCTCGGCCGCGGCGCCGTATCCCAGCCGATCTCGATACCGGGGCCGGTCGATCTGTCGGCCCTCGGCCGGCAGCTCGAGTGGCTGCGCACACGCTTGCTCGAGATCGCGGTCGAACGCAATCGCTTCCTGCGCCACATGTCGCACGAATTGAAGACGCCGCTTGCGAACATCCGCGAAGGCACCGACCTGCTGCTCGACGGCGCGGTCGGGCCGCTCGACGTGAACCAGCTCGAAGTCGCCTCGATCCTGCGCGAGAACGCGCTCAAGCTGCAGCAGCTGATCGAAAACCTGCTGTCCTACAGTGCCTGGCAATCGAGCGCGAGCACGGTCGAGCTCTCCAGCTTCCGTCTCGATTCGCTGATCGGCACCGTCGTCGAAAGCCAGCGCCTGGCGCTCGCGGCGCGCGACGTCAATCTCGACCTGCAGGTCGAAGACGCCGAGCTGGTTGCCGACCGCCCCAAGCTCAAGCTGGTGCTCGACAACCTGCTGTCGAACGCCCTGAAGTTCACGCCTGGCGGCGGTACGATCCACCTGCACGCCTTCCAGGCGGGACGCAGCACGGTGATCGATCTGGCCGATACCGGTCCCGGCATTCCCCCCGAGGAGCGCGACAAGGTGTTCCAGGCGTTTTACTCCGGTGCGGCGCCGCAGGGCGGACCGCTGAAGGGCACCGGCATCGGCCTGTCGGTCGTGCGCGAATTCGTGCAGGCGCATGGCGGCACGATCGAGATCGTCGACGGCCAGTTTCCCGGCGCGCACCTGCGCATCCGGCTGCCGAAAGCAGAACTCAAGGAATCCGCCAATGCGGCATGACGCCCTCATTTCCGCGCTGCTGGCCTGCGCCCTCGCCGCCGGCTGCACTTCCGTCGATGACTGGGCCGGCAAGAAGCGCGCGGATTCCGAACAGGCGCCGGCGATCGATGACGGGCAGATGGTCGCCGACTATCTCGCGACGCTCGACCGGCTCGGACGGAGCGGCGCCGCCGAACAGGCGGAGATCCTGGAGGCGACCCGGACCGCGTACCTCGGCGATCCATCGACGCGCAATCGCCTGCGCTATGCGTTCGTCCTGGCCGTGCCCGGTCACGGTGCGACGGATTCGGTCGGCGCGCGCCGGCTGCTCGGCGAATCGCTGGCGACGCCCGAAACGCTGCTCGAATCGGAACGGACGCTCGCGGCATTGATGGTGCGGGAACTCGACGTGCGCCTGGCCCTCGCGCAGGAGATCGCGAACCTGCGCGAACACACGACCGCCGAAGAACGCGACAGTGTCGCGAGCCTCAACCGGCGGCTGCAGCAGGAGACCGCGGAGAAGGATCGCCTGCGACACGAGCTCGAGGAAGCGCGCAAGAAGCTCGAGGCGATCGCGACGCTCGAAGGATCGGACAGGCGCAATCCATGAATACCCCGCTCGGCCGCCGCGCGCGCATCGTCCTCGTGGACGACGATCCGGGCCTGCTGCGACTGCTGACGATCCGGCTTCGCTCCGAAGGCTTCGAAGTGGCCGCCTGCGAAAGCGCAAGCCAGGCGCTCACCTCCGTGCCGCGCTTCCAGCCGGACGTGCTGGTCACGGACCTGCGCATGAAAGACAAGGACGGCATCGCGCTGCTGAAGGAGCTGCAGGGCCGTTATCCGGCCCTGCCCGTGATCCTGCTGACGGCGCATGGCACGATTCCGGATGCGGTGACCGCGACCAAGAGCGGCGCCTTCGCCTTCCTGACCAAGCCGGTCGAGCGCGACCAGTTACTCGAGCAGATCCAGAACGCACTCCGGGTGTCGGGGTTCGCGAGCGTCACCGAGGACTGGCGCGCCGGCATCATCTCGCGCAATCCGGTCATGGAAGAACGCCTGTCGCAGGGACTGATGGCGGCGGGCTCGGATGCGCCGCTCCTGATCACCGGTCAGCCGGGTACGGGGAAGGAACAGCTCGCGCGCGCCATTCATCAGGCGAGCGCGCGGCGCGGCGCGGCGTTCAGCACGTTCGCTTGCGCCAACGCGACCAACGAGACGCTGCAGGCCGTCCTGCGCGGCCACCGCGCCGGTGACGAACCCGCGTCCGCCGAGCCGCCGCGCGGCACCCTGTATCTGGACGAAGTGGCGGATCTGCCGCCCGAAGTGCAGATGACGCTGAATGGCCTGCTCGACACGGAATCCACGCGTCTCATTTCCGGCAGCAACCGCAATCTGGCGGATCTCGTCAGCCGCGGGCGCTTCCGGGAAGACCTTTATTACCGGCTGAGCGTCAGCCGCATCGAGCTGCCGCCCCTGTCGCAGCGCAGGGACGACGTGCCGCTGCTGACCGCTCATTTTCTCGACGAACTCGCGCGCCACAGCGGGCAGCGTCATGTGCTCGCGCCGGATGCGCTGGAACTGCTGATGGTCGGCGACTGGCCCGGCAATGTCCGCCAGCTGCAGACTCTGCTGCAGCACGCCGCCTCGCTCGCCACGGGCCCCGTGATCAGCGCGGAACTGGTACAGCGCGCGCTTGGTACCGGCACCGCGCCCCAGGTTTCCACCTTCGACGAGGCGCGCGACGAATTCATGCGCAGCTACCTGGTGCAGCTCCTGCAGATCACGCGCGGCAATGTCACGCAGGCGGCGAAGCTGGCCGGCAGGAACCGCACCGATTTCTACAAGCTGCTGGCCCGGCACGGGCTGCAGTCGGAAGAATTCAAGCTGCGCTAGTCGTCGCCCGCCCGGCGGCCCTGGCTATGCCTGCGATTGCGCTTGTCCATGTACGCATGCGAGCCCGCGGCCGATTCCCGGCGTTCTTCGCCGCTGCGCCGGTCTTCGCAGTGGATGTAGCGGCAACGGCAGGTCGCCGCATCGCATTCCGGCACCGGAAGCCGCGGCGCCGCCGAAGCGAGAAGGCGCTGGCCCGCGTATTGCCTGACCAGCTTGCAGCTGGAGGCATCATGCGTGATCAGCACCGCGTGGTAGGGATTGACGACCCGATGGGCGGAGACATGCCGGCCTGAAAGGCTGAGTTCGGCATGGACCCGCTTGCGATGGAACCAGGATGCAAGACTGAAAGGCATTTTGAACCTCGTTGCATCCCCCTTCCGGCATCATGATGGGCGCAGGGAAATTGTTCAATCCTCCCGCGTCATGGGATGTGCGGTCAGCGCGGTAGCGCGGCGCGCACGGCATCGGCGATGGCCGCATTCATCCGCGGTCCGAAATGATTTCCGTCGGGTCCGAGGTCGATTTCGCTGCGGGCGATCCGGACCAGGGCCGGGGCAAGGTCCACGCACTGCCGGACTCCCTCGCAGCTGGCCGCCACGAAACCCTCCCACGCCGTCCTGAACGCCGGCTCGTCATGCAGCCGATTGAGATCGGTCGGCGTGGGCAGCACCAGCAGCAGGAATTCGCGCGATTGCGCGCGCAATTCTTCCTGTAAATTCAGGAAGATACGCCGCGATACGTCCGCAGCTTCTGAACCCGGCGCGAATTGCGCGCGCCGCACCCGGCCGCGCGCGTAGCGCCCCCAGGCGGCGGCTGCGATCTTGAAGCTCAGCAGGGAGCCGACGACGGGCACGGTCTCGTGTTCGACCGGGAAATAGAAACGGTCGTAGCGCCGCAGGTGCGCGCGGAACGCCGGGCTCAGTCCGTCGCGGAAGTCCGCTTCCAGCTCCGCCGCGCTTCCATGGGGATTCGCGATCAGGCGGATCCCGGCTCCATCCAGCACGAATCGGGGCATCACGGCACGCACCTTCCAGGGCTGCCCGAGCTCCCGCACGACGTTGACGTCCCGCCAGAGGTCGACGCCGGGCACGAACATCAGCATCGCACCCGCGTGCTCGAGCCGGCCCGCAAGGTTCCGGTAACGCAGGCAGGCCTGCGCCATGCTGTAGCCGTCGACCGCGAGATTGACGATGTCGAGCGCGGGTTCCGCGGCTTCGATGACTTCCGGCCAGGTCTGCGGGCCGGGCAGCCCGCTGCCATGCGCGAAGGATTCGCCGAGCAGCAGCCAGCGCGTCCGGCCTGGCGCGGCCTGCGGCCCGGTCGGGCCCGATTCGCGCGCGCCGATCTCGTTCGACCGCCACCAGCCGTTGACGGACACGACGTTCTCGAGCGTCGTGTAGCCGAGCGTTGGTTCGAACCGGTGATAACCCGCGACGTCGCCGACCGTCAGCGGCGCGCCGTCGACGATCAGGCCGCGGTACGGGCCGTCGCGCGCCTCGGCCGATTGCAGTTCGGACGGGAACAGCCGCAACGGCGGCAGCAGCACGCCGAACAGCGATCCATAGCCGCGCGGATCCGGCTGCACCAACAGCCGGCCCGCGGTTTCGACCAGCGCGAACGCGATCAGGCAGGCGACGGCGATCACCGTCCATTGCGAAACGCGCTTGCCTTCCATCCGCCTCCCCGACCCGCGCCGCCGATGGCGCGATTTCGATTATGAGGCCGGTTGGAGCGCCTTCGTCGAATCCGTTACATTGCGGAGGGCGTGCGCACTCCCAGTCCATCCCGACGCAGACGCATCCTGGCGACGCTGATCGCCGGACTGACTCTCGTCGTCGCATTGCTCGCAGCGGAGGCCTGGCGCCGGAACGCGCTCTACTGGTATGACGTCCGACGCGATCAGGCTTACGACTTCCCTGCGGACAGCCATCGGCTGCCGGTCGAGATCGGCACGACGGAAGCGATCCTGCCCGCGTGGGACGGCTCCCGGGATACGGCCCTGCTGCGTCTGCGCGTCTCCGCGCGGCTCGCCGGCTGGTGGTTCGAGCCCTGCATCGTCATCGGGTCCGGACAGCACGCACACCGGCAGTGTTTCGAGCGTGGCGCGGATGGCGATCGCTATCTGCTCCTGCGGCCCGGCACGGCGGTTCCGGGACAGCGGCTGGCGCTCGGCGGCCAGCATCTCGGCTGGCAGCCACAGGCCGCCGAGTTGCTGCTGTTCGACAACCGGGATCTCGAGCAAGGCCGCGTGCTCGTGCTGGCGCCGCACCCCGACGACGCCGAGATCGCAGCGTTCGGACTCTATTCCGCCCGCGAATCGTTCGTCGTCACGATGACCGCCGGCAATTACGTGGACGGACGCTATGACGAACTCCACGACGATCCTTCGGTGCAGGATGCCCTGCGCGGGGAAGTTCGCAGCTGGGACAGCCTGGTCGTGCCGCAATGGGGCGGCGTTCCGCCCGAGCGCGTGGTCAACCTGGGCTACGAAACGCACTCGCTGCCGCGTTTTCATGCAGCCGCGCGAGGCACCCCGGAGGCCGGGGTACGCGATGCGGCGCCGGCGCCGTATCGGCAGGGTGCGATCGAGGCCTTGCTCGGCGGGCGCGCGGCGGCGGCGGACTGGGCAAGCGTCGTCGCGGACCTGGCCGCCGTCCTGACGGTTGTGCGCCCTGAACTGATCGTCACGCCCCACCCGGCGATGGATGCGGCACCCGATCATCAATTGACGACCATCGCATTGCTGGAAGCGCTGACCGTCGTCAAAGACGATCGCGCGACGCTGCTGCTCTATAACAACCACCACCGGCTGGCCGAATATTTTCCATTCGGTCCGTCGGAAACCTGGATCGGCCCGCCACCCTGGTTCGGCGGCGAACCTGTCGGCGGTGTTTACTCCGTGGCACTCGACGAGTCCGCGCAGCTGCGTAAACTTTTCGCGCTGGAAGCGATGCACGACCTGCGCGCGCCGCCACGGCGGCTGACGGGCGGGCCGGCCGGGATATTCGTCGGCCGGCTGCGCGAGGCGTTCAGGCTGGTGCGCCGCGATCCGGTCGGCGACTACAGTTACTTCCGCCGTGCCGTGCGTCCCAATGAGCTGTACTTCGTTTACCGGCCCGGTCAGCGTGGCGCGCTTCGGGATCCCTCGCCGTGAGCTTCATCGACACGCGCGAGATGCACCTGCCCGCGACGATCGACGCCGACATCTGCATCGTCGGCGCGGGCGCGGCCGGCATCACACTGGCGACGCAGCTGCTCCCGACGCGCCTCGACATCTGCCTGATCGAGAGCGGTGCTTTTGAGCCGGAGGCGGACACGCAGTCGCTGTACGACCTGGAATGCACCGGCTATCCACTGCGCCCCGATTACATGTCGCGTGCGCGCTATTTCGGCGGCAGCTGCAACCTGTGGGCCGGCCGCAGCATGCGCCTGACGCCACTCGACTTCGAGCGGCGCGACTGGGTGCCGCATAGCGGCTGGCCCATTTCCCATGCCGCGGTCGCGCGCTATTACCGCGCGGCGGAACGCATTCTCGGACTGCCGGATCTCGACGCCGCCGCAGACGAAATGCCGAAGCGCGTGTCGGATACGGAACGGCGGCTGTTCGACGGCGCGACATTGACCCCGACGATTTCCGCATGGGCGCGCAAGCCCAAGCGATTCGGCGCCGCCAGCAGGGACCGTTTCCGTTCGGCGCGCAATCTGCGCGTGCTGCTCAATGCATCCGCGACCAGACTCCACGTCAACGAGGCCGGCAGCGCCGTGGATGCGCTCGAGACGCGCACGCTCGGCGGTGGTCTGGTCGTCGTCCGCGCGCGCCGCTTCGTGCTGGCCTGCGGCGGCATCGAGAACGCGCGGCTGCTGCTGGCCTCGCGCGATCGTCAACCGCAGGGACTCGGCAATGCGCGCGACCAGGTCGGACGCTACTTCATGGATCATCCGCGGGCCGTGTTCGGTCGCATTCACGTCCCGGCCGGCGCAAACCTGCCATTGCTGCGAGGCCGCACGCTGAAGGACGGCAGATATCAGGTCGGGATCGGCCCCTCGCCGGCGACGCAGCGTCGCGAACGCCTGCTGAATCATTTCGTCACGTTCGAGCACGAGTCATCCGGATTCGTGGAAGCGAAGTATCAGTCTTTCGTCCAGACGATGAAGATCGTGCTGCGGCGCGGTTACTCGGGCAGCCGCTGGGATTTCACGCGGACGCACCTGGCGGAAATTCCGAACCTGATTTACCTGTTGAATCCACGGGAGCTGATGCCGCATCCGCTGTACCGGCTGTACGTGACGATGCGTGACGTCGTGCCGCGCCGCCCCCGGCCGCGCACTTACGTGATCGTGTACTTCTGCGAGCAACCCCCCGATCCCGCAAGCCGGGTGTCGCTATCCGGCGACAGCGATCGGCTGGGCATGCCGAAACTGTCTTTTCACTGGGAACTCGGACGCGCCATGGAGGACAGCGTCTTGCGGATGCAGGAACTGCTGGCCGCGGAACTCGTACGCACCGGTGTCGGCACACTGGAAAAATCGCTCGATCCGCCGGTCTACACGGATGCGTCCCATCACATGGGCACGACGCGCATGAGTGCCCATCCCGATGATGGAATCGTCGACACCGATTGCCGCCTGCATGGCATCGAGAATCTTTATCTCGCCGGCAGTTCCGTATTTCCGAGCGGCGGCCATGCCAATCCCACACTGACCATCGTCGCACTCGCTCTGCGGCTGGCTGACCACCTTTCTGCGTCTCGGTCCTGAGGCGAAATGTCGTATCATTCGTCAGCATGTGCCGGCCGCATAAAGTCAACAATTGAACGCGCCGCTGCGCATCGCCGTTGTCGCGGCGTGTCCGTTTCCGCTGGCTCGAGGAACCCCCGTCAGGATCCTCAGGATGGCGGAGGCCCTCGCCGGGCGCGGCCACGAAGTGCATGTCGTCACCTACCATCTGGGTACGGGTGAAGTCGCTTCCGGCGTCCGCGTCCATCGCATCCGCAAGCTGCGTTTCTACAACAAGCTGGACCCGGGTCCGTCCTACCGGAAACTGGCGCTGGTGGATCCATTGCTGGTACTGCTGCTGCGCCGGCTGCTGCGCGAGATGCCTTTCGACGTCATTCACGCACATCACTATGAAGGCGCGATGGTCGCCGCGGCCGCGCGCGTGGGCAGGCGGGTGCCGATGATCTACGACGCGCACACGCTGTTGATGACCGAGCTGCCGTTCTATTCGCTCGGGCTGCCGGAAAGAGTCAAGCGCTCGGCGGGCGCCTGGATGGACGGCTGGATTCCGAAACTTGCCGATCATACCGTCTGCGTCACCGAGACGATTCGCGACAAGCTGGTCGGCGAAATCGGCCTGGATGCGGGCCGCGTATCGGTCCTTCCGAACGGCGTCGAGTTCGAAGCATTCGATCCGGCTCCGCACGCGGCGCATGACGGCAATGGCTCGCCGTTGCTGATGTTCACCGGCAACCTCGCCGAGTACCAGGGCATCGACCTGATGCTCCAGGCATTCCAGCTCGTGCTCGAGCGGATTCCCGGGACGCGCCTGCTGATCGCGAGCGACACGCCATTCGAGCCGTATGAATCGATGGCGAAGGAACTCGGCATACGCGGCCAGATCGACGCCGTCCGTTCCCCACCCTTCAGCGGGCTGCCGGCGCTGCTAGCCCGCGCCGACGTCGCACTGAATCCACGCGTGGACTGCGACGGCGTGCCGGTCAAGCTCCTGAACTACATGGCCGCCGGCCGCGCCGTCGTGTCGTTCTCCACGTCCGCCCCCGGTGTCGTGCATGGAGAGACCGGATGGCTCGCGACCAGCGGCGATGTGGCGTCCTTTGCGGATGGCATCGTCACGCTTCTCCAGGACCGCGAGCTGGGCCGCCATCTGGGCCAGGCAGCCAGACGATTTGTCGGCGACAATTACCGCTGGCCGCTCGTGGCGGAACGCTCTGAATCGTTGTATCGGAAGCTGATCGCAGCCGCCGGGAAACAAGCATGGACCTGATCCGCGCCAGCGCTTTCCTGCATATCGTGTTCAGCATCCTGCTGACGGGCCTCGCGCTTTACTGGGTCATCCTGTCGTCCGCGCTCGCGAAAGGTCGCGACGCAGCCGAAGCCGCACGGTTGCTCGGTGCCGCGCACCGGGCACGCTGGCCGCACGTGGTCGTGCCGCGGGCGCTGCGCATTCCGTTGCCGTGGATGACCTGGCTGGTGATTGCGGCGCTCGCCGCCACCGGCATCGGCAGCATCGCGTTGCGCGGCGCGCCGGATAACGGGCTGTGGTGGATCAAGCTGGCCCTGGTCGCGGCGGTGATCGTCATCCAGATTCCCCTGACTCTGCGGCCGCATCCGGCCCTGGGCAGGATCCATTTCGCGCTGGTGCTCGCGACCATTCTGGTTTCCGGCTGGACCTTGCGCTGAGGCGAACATGAACTGGTACAACCTCTGTATCGGCTTGCACCTGCTGGCGCTGTCGCTCTGGCTCGGCCACATGTTCGTGTGGTCGCTGATCGTCGGGCCCGCGATGAAAGCCATCGAGCCTGCCGCGACCGCCGACACCCTGCGCGCCGCCAGCGTGTCCACCGGTGGGCTCGGCTGGCCCGCGCTCGCCGTACTGATTCCCACCGGGCTGTACCTGCTGCATGCCCGCGGCATCGAGCTCGCCGACCTGCTGTCGGGCGATGCATTTCAGGGCAGCCAGGGTATGGTGCTGGCCTTCAAGCTGACCCTGGTCGGCGCGATGATCGTGTACCAGGCGGTCTGCGGCCACCGGCCCGCGTCGATCGCCGTGTACCTCAACATGCTCGCGGCCCTCGGCATCATCGCCGCCTCGGTGCTGCTCGTACGGGGCTGGATCTGATGGCCCGGCCTCGCGGCCGGACCGTCGTCATCGGCTTCGAGTTGGGTGATGCGCATCTGGTGCACGCCTGGGCGCGCGCCGGGCGGCTGCCGGCATTGCAGAAGCTGCTGGATCGCGGCAGCTGGCGCTGGCTCGAGACGACGGCCGATCAGCTGCATATCTCCGCCTGGCCCTGCATTTACACGGGCACGCCGCCGGGCGAACATGGCGTGTACTTCACGTTCCAGCCGGCGCCGGGAGTCCAGGGATACCGGCGTTTCCACAACGGCCTCTATGGGCGCCCGACCTTCTGGAATACGCTCGATCGTGCCGGCCGGAAGTGCGCCGTATTCGATGCGCCATACACGCATCCCGAAACCGATTGCCGGGCGGCATTCGTGCACGACTGGGGCTGCTGGGCGCACTACCTCAAGACCGGCTCGGTCCCGCCGGAACTGCGCGCCCGGCTCGAAAAGGATTGCGGCCGCTATCCGCTCGGCATGGAGGCCAACGATCTCGGACTCGCACCACTGGATGCGGGCGATACCTCGCTTCGCCTCATAGCGGCCGTACAGGCGAAATCGCGGGCGGCGAACTGGCTGTTGCGCCAGCAACCCGGCGAACTGCAGTTCACGGTATTCGGAGAAACGCACGTCGCGGGCCACTATTGCTGGTCGCCGGCTCTTCGCGACGCCGGAGCGATGCTGCAGCCATCGCCGATGCTTGCCATTTACCAGGAACTCGACCGCGCGGTAGACAGCATGGTGCGCGCAGCCGGTGACGACGCAACCGTCGTCATCATCTCCGGCGACAGCGTCGTGCCGAACCATGCCGGCTGGCATCTGTTGCCGGAAGTGCTCGAGCGGCTCGGGTATCTCGCCGGTCCCGAACCCGCACCGACGGCGGGCGGCGCGGAAAACGGCGGCCAGGCGCGACCCTTCGACCCGGTCAAGGCCGTGCGCGATCTGCTGCCAAAGGATTTCCGCAAGAATCTCGCACGCATGCTGCCGACTGCGCTCCGCGACCGGCTCGCACAGCGAGTCGATTCCGCCAATGTCGACTGGTCGCGCACGCGGGCCTATTGCCTGCCGACCGATCTCGAAGGCTATATCCGCATCAACCTGCGGGGCCGCGAGCCGCAGGGCACGGTTGAACCGGGAGCGCAGTTCGAACAGGTGCTTGCCGAGCTCACCGCGGAGATCGGGCAGCTGCGCGATCCCGCGACCGGCCGCCCGATCGTCCGCGACGTGCTGCGCACCGATCAGGCTTTTCCCGGCGCGCGCAGGGACTGGCTGCCCGACCTGGTCGTGCGCTGGCAAGCGGATGCGCCGATCACGGCCGCAGCGTCGGCCCGCATCGGCGTCGTTTCCCTGGCATCGCCCGATCCGCGCCCCGGCACGCACGCCGGGCCGGGTTTCGTGCTGGCAGCAGGGCCCGGCATTCCCGCGGGCAGTACCCTGGCCGAAGGCCATATTCTCGATTTCGCGCCGACACTGCTCGCACGCCAGGGCGTCGAAGTGCCGGCCCATATGAGCGGACAGGTCTGGCCGGAATGGGTCGACACGCTCGCTGACGTCAGGAGATCGGCTACATGAGCATCAGGATTATCCAGGTCGGGGCCGGCATCCGCGGGCGGCACTGGGCGGGCTTCGTCAACCAGCATCCGGATTGCCACTGCGTGGCGCTGGTCGAACCGGATGAAAAGTCGCGGGAACTTGCCCGCAGCGTCGTGCCGGCGGACTGTCGGCTGCTTGCCGATCTCGGCGAGGCGTCGCTCGCGGGCGTCGCCGATGCGGCGCTGATCGTGAGCCCATCGAAAACGCACGCGCAGGTGGCACTGGCCTGCCTCGATGCCGGCCTGACCGTGATGGTCGAGAAGCCGCTCGCCATCACCGTGGACGAAGGCCGGCGCGTGCTCGAGCGGGCACGTACCGTCGGCAAGCAGGTCATCGTCGCGGAAAATTATCGCTACTGGCCGGCCGAGCGCACGATCCAGCGGTTGCTGGGCGAAGGATTTCTCGGCAAGCTCGACAACGCGATCATGATCGACCGGCGCCACCAGCCGAGCCGCACCGAGGGCCCCTGGTTCGGACAGATCGAGTATCCGCAGCTGCAGGAAATCGCGACCCACCATTTCGACAGCCTGCGCGCTTTCTTCGGAGCGCGGCCGGCCGGGATCAGCGTGCGTGTTTGGAATCCGCCGTGGACCGATTACCGGCATGGCGCAAATACCGAAGCGCATATCGACTTCGGTCATGTGCAGGTGCAGTACCTCGGCACGCTGCTGTCCCATCGCTACGGCTTCTCGCTGTGGATCGAAGGCGAAAAGGGCGTGATCTGGAGCAATCGCAAGTTCGTGGCCTGGCGCCCACCCGGGAGCCGATGGTTCAGGCCGATCCGCAACGACAAGGTGCCGAAGGGAGACGAGAAGCCCTATCCGCAAGGCGGCACGACGTCCCTGCTGAACAGCCTGCGCGATGCCGTGCTGCACGGCACGCGGGCGGACACGCGCGGCGAAGACAACATCTGGACCGTGGCGATGGTGGAGGCCGGCAAGCTGTCGGACCGCGAGCGACGCATGGTGAGCCTCGACGAGGTGTATGCCAATCCGGTGCCGGATGGGGCGCCTTAGTGGCCGGACGTCGTCGCGTCCTGCTGATCGGTCTCGACAGCGCCGATGCGGAATTGATCGAACGCTGGGCAGATGACGGCACGATGCCCGCGCTTGCGCGCCTGCGGCGCGAGGCCGCATGGCGCCGGCTCGGCACCACGGCCGAGATCATGCACGTCTCGGCCTGGCCCACGCTCTACACGGGCACGACGCCGGGCCATCACGGCATGTATCACGCCTACCAGGTGCGCGCCGGACTGCCCGGCATCCATCGCACCGAACCGCAATGGTGCGGCCAGCCGCCGTTCTGGCGGCAACTCGACGAGGCCGGCAGGCGCTGCGTCATTTTCGATGCGTTCATGGATTACCCGCTGCCGGATTTTCGCGGCGTGCAGATTCTTGAATACGGAACCTGGACCTGGTTCGGCGAACCGGGCTCGACGCCGCGCGGCCTGCTTGGCGATCTGCGGCGGCGTTTCGGGCGCTACCCGGCGCCGGAGCACGCCGATCTGGTCAAGGTGCCGGAGGATCCGCTGCGCTTCCGCGACCAGCTCGTCGCCGGCGCCGGGATCAAGGCGCGCATCACGCGTGCGCTGATGGAAGAGCAGGACTGGGATCTGCTGTTCGTGACCTTCGGCGAGACGCACGGCGCCGGTCACTACCTCTGGCACTTCGGCGACGAGAAATACCCGCTGCAGCCGCAGGACGCGGCGCTTCGCGGCGTCAACCTGGTGCGCGACGTGTATGCCGGCGTCGATGCCGCGATTGCGACGATCCTGGACGGTGCCGACAACAACACGACGGTCATCGTCACCTCGGCGGACGGCATGGGGCCGAACTACTCCGGCTGCCACCTGATGCCGGAACTCCTGCATCGCATGGACCTGTTTCATGGCGGCGGCGTCGGCGGCGGAGGCGCGGCCGACAGCAAACCGAAGACCGGCCTGATGCAGACGATGCGCCAGGCCGTGCCGCTCGGCTTCCGGCAAAGCGTGACGCGCTGCCTGCCGAGACGCATGCGCTACCAGCTCGGCATGAAGTGGGTCAATTCCAGCGTGGACTGGCAACGGTCCAAAGTATTCTGCGTGCCGAATTCCAACGAGGGCTATTTCCGCGTCAATCTGCAGGGCCGCGATCCGCTGGGCGGCGTGCGGCCCGGCACGGAGTACGACGAGATTCTCGGCCGCCTGCACGAAGAGTTGAGCGGTTTACGCGGCGCAGCAACCGGCCTGCCCGCGGCGGAACGCGTGACGCTGGTGGATTCGACTTATTCCGGCGCGCGGCGGGTGGATCTGCCGGATGCCGTGATTTCCTGGAACCTGGCAGCGCGCATCGTCGATGACGTGGAAACGCGCGGCTACGGAGCCATCCGCGGGCAGCCCGGCCATGCGACCTCGCCCTACTACACCGGCAATCACCGGGCGACCGCGTTCGCCGTAACCCGCGCCGCGGGCTGGCGTGGCGCCGATTCGGCGGTCGATCCGCAGGTGCTGGACATCGCGCCAACGGTGCTGGCACTGCTGGGCGTCGATCCTCCGGGCAACTATGAAGGCAAGAGCTGGTATGCGGGCCGGCCGGGCCCGCAGTGAGTCGGCTACACTGGCTCCGGGAGACTGCGATCTATGCCTAAATTACTGAATTCACGCCAGATCCTGGTGACCGGTGGCGCCGGATTCCTGGGCTCGCATCTGTGCGATGCGTTGATCGCGCAGGACTATTCGGTCATCTGCCTCGACAACTTCTACACCGGCAACCGGCAGAACGTCGCGCAGCTGCTGGACCATCCCCGCTTCGAAGTCATTCGTCACGACGTCACCTTCCCGATCTATCTCGAAGTGGACGAGATCTACAACCTCGCCTGCCCGGCCTCGCCAATTCACTACCAGTACGATCCGGTGCAGACCACCAAGACCAGCGTCCATGGCGCAATCAACATGCTCGGGCTCGCCAAGCGCGTCAAGGCGCGGATCCTGCAGGCATCCACCAGCGAGGTGTACGGGGATCCTGAGGTGCATCCTCAGCGCGAGGACTACTGGGGCCGGGTGAATCCGATCGGCCCACGCGCCTGTTACGACGAAGGCAAGCGCTGCGCAGAAACGCTGTTCTTCGATTACCACCGCCAGCACCGGCTGCTGATCAAGGTCGCGCGGATCTTCAACACCTACGGGCCACGCATGCACCCGAATGACGGCCGCGTCGTGTCCAACTTCATCCGCCAGGCTTTGCTCAACGAACCGATCACGATCTTCGGCGACGGGCAGCAGACGCGCTCGTTCTGCTACGTCAGCGACCTGATCGACGGGATACTGCGCCTGATGCGGACCCGCGACGACTTCACCGGGCCGGTCAACCTCGGCAACCCCCACGATTTCACGATGATCGAGCTGGCTGAGCGAGTGATCGCGCTGACTGGCACCCGATCGAAGCTGGTCCGGGAACCCGCGCCGGTCGATGACCCGAAGCAACGCAAGCCGGACATCGACCTTGCCAAACGTGAACTGGGCTGGCAGCCGACCGTGCAGCTCGACGAGGGACTGAAGCGCACGATCGAGTATTTCGACCAGGTCCTGCGCAAGCCAGGCAAGGCCTGACGGCGCCCGCCGGACTCCGATCACCGCTGAATGAGCCAGCACGCCGCCAAGCCGACGCTCTGCATATTGAACTACAACGGCGCGGCGATACTGCCGCTCGCCCTTCAGCCAGCCTGCGCGATTGCGGATCGTTTCTCGGAGATCGTCGTGCTCGACAACGGCTCGGAGGACGGCAGCCGCGAACTTATCCGGCGCGACTTTCCGCAGGTCCGCGTGCTGGAACTCGGCGCGAACCTGGGCGCGGCGGGCGGACGCAATGCGGGGCTCACGCGGCTCGATGCCGAACAGATCCTGCTGATGGACAACGACGTCGCACTGACGGCGGATTGCGTGGATCGACTGGTGGAAGCGATGGCCGGCCGTCCGGACGCCGCCATCGCGGTGCCGGCCGTGATCTACGGCAATCAGCGCGACCGCGTTCAATACTGCGGCGCCGAATGCCATTTCCTCGGGCAGCAGATACTCGTCAACGAAAACGTGCCGGCGGACGGGATCGCCCCCGGCGTCGTGGACATGGGCTCCCTGGTCTCCTGCTGTTTCCTGGTGGACCGCTCGCGGCTCCCGGCCGATACGCTGTTCGACGAGTCCTTCTTCATTTATTTCGAGGATCATGAGTACGGCGTGCGCATCCGGGCGCTCGGCCGCGCGCTGATCGCCGTGCCGTCGGCGCGCTGCTTTCACGGCCAGGGCACCGCGGGCCTCTCGATCCGGCAGCTCGGCAGCTATTCCAGCCGCCGCGTCTTCTTCCTGATCCGCAACCGCTGGCTGTTCCTGCTCAAGATCTACTCAGGGCGCACCTGGCTCGTGCTGCTGCCGCTGTTCCTGTTCTATGAAGCATCGCAGTTCGTGATCGTGGTCCGGAAGGGATGGCTGCGCGAATGGTGGCGCTCGGTCAGCTGGGTGCTCGGCAATCTGCCGCTCATCTTCCGTGAGCGCAGGCGGTTCCAGCAGAACCGCCTGCGCCACGATGGCGATCTGGTCGCCGGCGGACCGTTGCCCTTCCGATCCGAATTGACGCCGGGTGCGATGGAGCGATTCGCCCGGCGCGCGCTCGACGGCGTAGCGGCGGCGTACTGGGCGCTCGCCTCGCCGCTGATCCGGCGCAGCCGCCCCGGAAGCACCCCGTGACCCCGTCGCGCCGCCTGCGCATCTGCTACGTCGTGCCGGGTCACCGGCTGGTGTCATCGATGGGCCCGACCCGGAATGTGCTGAATCTTGCGCGGGCGCTGCAGCCGCTGGCCGACGTCACGGTGGCATTCCGCCACACGGCGGACGCATCGCCGCCGCCGGGCGTTCCGGTCATGGAGATCGAGCCCGGCTCCGCATACGGCCGCCCCGACGACGCGGCGACGAGCGGCATGGGCAATTCTCAGTTCCTGCGTTACCTGATGCAGATCCGCCGCTTCGTCGAGCGCGAGCTCGTTCCATTCGACATCGTGCTCGAGAAGAGCTGGCTGTTGTCGGGTTATGTTGCCTCGCTGTGCAGCGCCCGTGGCCAGCTCGGCGTGCCGGTCGAGAACATCGTCCAGAATCCGCACCATGCCGCGCGCGGCCAGTGGTTGAAGCTGCTGCGCATGAAGCTCGGCTCGCGCCTGGCCTGCCGCAGCATGCGCAAGGCACGCCTGGTCATCGCCGAAACGGAGTTTCTGCGGCATGAGATTCACCGGCACTGGGAAGTGCCGATCGAACGCATCGCCGTCGTGCCCCTGGGCGTCGATCGCAGCCTGTTTCACCCGCTCGACCAGGCCGAGGCCAGGCGCCGCCTGGACCTGCGCGCCGATGCGACGATCCTGACTTATGTCGGCGTGCTGGACTGGACCCACAACCTGGAACCGGTGCTGCGTGCCCTGGCGGGGCCCTGCCCGGCGGATCTCGAACTGCATGTCATCGGCGACGGAGCGCGGCGCGGTGAATATGAGGCGCTGGCTCGCGCCAGCGGGCGGCCGGTGCGCTTCTACGGCAAGGTCCCGCATACGGAAGTGCCCTGGCACATCGCGGCGGCCGATCTTTGCCTCGCGCCCTACGACTCCGCCGCGTTCGCATCGGGCGAGCTCGGTTATTCGACGCTCAAGATACCGGAATACCTCAGCGTGGGACGTCCAGTCGCCAGCGTCGCGAGCGGCCGGATCCGCTCGCTGATCACCGACGGGCAGAATGGATTCCTGTTCCGGAACTCGCTTCTGAACTGGCAGGAACGACTGGCCACGTTGCCTTCGCGCTCGCGGCTCGCGGAAATGGGCGTGATCGCCGCGCGCGATCCGCACCCTTCCTGGGACGATACGGCACGGGCCTATTACGCGCTCTGCCTTGCGGCATACCAGGCGCTTCCGGCCCGGCCCGGCGGCTGAACGCCACGCGATGGCCGCGAGCTTGCCGGAGTCGTCTCGATCCTTCCGCTTTCCCAACGGGTTCCTGTGGGGCGCAGCGACCGCCAGCCACCAGGTCGAGGGCGGCAATCGCTGGAATGACTGGTGGGCGTACGAACAGGACGGCAGGCTGCCGTACAAATCCGGCGAAGCCTGCCGTCACTACGAGTTGTACGACCAGGATTTCGAGCTCGCGCGGTCGCTGGGGCACAACGCCCACCGCTTCTCCATCGAATGGAGCCGCATCGAACCGGAGCGCGGCGTCTGGGACCTGTCGGCGCTCGAGCATTACGCCGCGGTCATCGCGGCGCTGCGCCGCCGCGGCATCGAGCCTGTGGTCACGCTGCACCATTTCACCAATCCGGCCTGGTTCAGCCAGCTCGGCGGCTGGACCCATCGCGATAGCCCCGCACTGTTTGCCCGCTATGTCGCCTGCGTCGCCGAACGGCTGGCGGCGGACGTGCGTTACTGGATCACGATCAACGAGCCAACTGTTTATGTCAGGCATGCCTATGACACGGGCGACTGGCCGCCCTGCCAGCCACGCGCCTGGTTTTCCGGCGCCCGGGCGCTGCTCAACCTGTGCCGGGCGCATGTTGCCGCTTACGGCATCCTGCACGGTCGCCGATCGGACGTCATGGCCGGCATCGCGCATAGCGCACCGCACGTCGTTCCCTGCCGCGCACGCCACGCGGCGGATCGGCTGGCGGCCTGGCTGCGGGATTTCGCGCTGAACCGGCTCATGTTCCGGCTGCTCGGGCCGCGTCCGCGCGAGGTGCTGGATTTCATCGGGCTGAATTTCTATGCGCGCCAGGTCGTGCGCTGGCAAGCGACGGCGCCGGGGGCGCTCGTGTTCGGCGGCGAATGCCGCGACGACCACCATGGCGAACCGCGAGTCTTCAGTGCGCTCGGCTGGGAAATACACGCCGCCAGCCTGCCGCCACTGCTGCGGCGGTTCGCAGGCTACGGCGTGCCGCTCATGATCACCGAGAACGGTATCGCGACATCGGACGAGACGCTGCGCACGCGCTATCTCACGGAGCACCTGAGGGCGCTGGCGCTGGCGCTGCGAGAGGGCGTGCCGGTGCTCGGCTACCTGTACTGGACGCTGATGGACAACTTCGAATGGACCGAAGGCTATGGCGCGCGTTTCGGCCTGGCGGCAACTGATTTCACAACCCAGCAGCGGCTGCCACGGCCTGCGGCGCAGGCGTTCAAAACGGTCTGCGAAACCGGCCAACTGGCTTGATGCATGCGGTCACCGCCGTCCGCGCAGCAGGGCGATATCACTGGCATCGAACAGACCGAGAATCCAGCCCAGGCCGAGGTAAGCCATCCCCAATCCCGCGAGTTCGAAGAGAATCATCGGCCCGGTCGTCGGCATCAGCCAGCCGGCGACAGCAATCAGGACGCTGGCCAGCAGCGCCAGCAGTGCCCGGCGGGTTTCCAGCAACACGCCCACGCGCCGCCGCACGAGCTGCGCGACCAGCAGCACGGCGATGGCAAAAGACAGGATGGCCGCGATGGCGGCGCCGGTCGCACCGTAGAGCGGGATCAGGATCAGATTCAATGCCACGGCGATCGCCAGCCCGGCAAAAATGCGGCGCGAGGCGATCGCCGCATCACCCGTGCCGATCAGGATGGCCTGCAGGGCGCCGAGAAACGTGAACCCGAGCCCCTGAGCCAGGATCAGAAGCGCGAGATAGCGGCCGCCCGGCCGGTAACTCTCGGAAAAGAACAAGGCCATCAACTCGCCGGCATTGACCACGATCAGCGCCCCGCAAGGCAACAGCAATACGGTCAGCAGGCGCGTGGTTCCCAGCACGAGCCGGACGGCGCCAGCGCGATCGCCGGTGCTCAATGCCCTTGCGATTGACGGGACGAGCACCGACGCCAGCACGAATGTCAGGAGATTCGGGACTCGCGCGAGGCTCAGGGCCGCGACATAGTCGCCGCGGATTTCTGCCTCGAGAGGCGTGCTGAAGGCGCTCAACAACCACAGGTCCACACCCAGCAGACACTGTATTCCGAAGTCACTGAGGAGTATCGGCAGTGCCAGCGCCATGATCTGCGCCCGCTCGACCAGCGTCGGCTGGAATGCGCGTGCACCGGTGCGCGGCAGCAGCAACAGCAGGCCGACCATCGACGCAATGACATTGACTAGCAGTGCGCCTTCGATCGACAGGCTGCCGGTCACGACCAGAACGATAATGCCCAAAGTGCGCGTCAGCGCGTACGCGCAGGTCACCTGACCGGTGGTGCGGAAGTCACGCCGGCCGTTCAGGATATGCACGACCACCCGGTACAGGCCGAAGAAGGGAATATCGAGAACGGCAATGCGAAACAGCAGGGTGCCGTTCTCGACCTGGAGCCACCCGGCCAGCCAGGGCGCGACCATCCAGAGGACAGCGAAACCCGCCAGGCTGATAAGCAGTCCCAGCACGACACCCGTGGCTTCGAGCTTCGAACTGTCCGCCGCCCCGCTGCCTGCGATGAGCTTGGTCAGTGCCTGGGGCACGCCGAGCCGGAGGATCTGCTCCGACGCCATCAACACCGAATAGACGACCCCATAAACGCCAAAGGCGACCGGTCCGAAACTGCGTGCCAGCAGCACGGCCACGATGTATCCGCAGCCGGTCAGGCAGACGAACCCCAGCATCTGCCAGGCCGCGCCAGTGGCCGTACTCGAGCCGAGCGAATTGCTCACAGCGGGTGAGTTCACCGTGTGTACCGGAACATCGATCAGCCCGTGCGTCGGCGCAATTGCGCGAGATCGGCGAGGCTGACCAGTCCGATCGCCCAGACAATGCACAGGTAAGCCAGGCCCAGAACGGCAACTTCTGCAAGCAGCATGAACCCGGTCGCCGGAATCAGCCAGCCGGCGAGCCCGACAACACTGCTGACCAGGAACGCAAGCAGCGTGGCGCGCCACTCCAGCAGCACGCCCAGCTTCTGCCGCACCAGCCGCGCCAACAGCAAGCCTGCGGTGACAAACGACAAGAGAGCCGCCAGAGCCGAGCCCATCGCGCCGAACTGCGGTACCAATATCAGATTGAGCGCGACGGCGACCGTCAGCGCGATGTAGATTCGCTGAGCTGCCAATCGACTGGCGCCGGCACCGATCAGGATGGCGAGCAGCGCGCTGACCAGCGTGTATCCCAGACCCTGCGCGAACACCAGCAGCATCAGATAACGGGCTCCTGGCAAATAGTCGTCGGAAAAGAGCAGCTGCATGGCCTCGGCGGCGTTGGCCGCGATCAGCATGCAGACCGGCAGCACCAGCACCGCCAGAAATCGCATCGTGCCGATGACCAGCCTGCCCCCTGTCTCGCGCTCACCGGCGCTCAGCGCAAGCGCGATCGACGGAACCAGCACGGCGGTCAGCACATACGCGACGACATTCGGCAGCCGGGCCAGGCTGATGGCCGCAACATAGTCACCCTTGATATCGGCCGCAATGGACGTGCCCAGTGCATTAAGCAGCCAGAGATCGATACCGAACAGCACCTGCAGGCCGACCTCCCCGATCGTGATCGGAATCGCCAGCGCTACGACGCTCGCCCGGGCCTTCAGGCTGGGACGGTAGGCTCGCATGTTTGCAGGTATCAGCAGGAGCAACATGCCGACGACCGACGACGCGAGGTTGACGTACAGCGCGCCCGCGATCGACAAAGTGTCGGTCATCAGCATGAAGATGACGCCCACCACTTTCACGATGCCGTAAACGCACAGTGCCAGGCCCGTGTAAACGAATTGCCGCCGGCCATTCAGGATGTGACTCAGGGTGACAAACAGGGCGTAGAATGGAATATCGAGGATTGCAATCCGGAACAGGCGCGTGCCGAAGGGAACATTCAGTACCTCGGCGACCAGCGGCGCCGCCATCCAGAAAATCGCAAAACCGGCCAGATTGACGATCAGCGTCAGCGTGATGCCCGTATTCTGCAGCCCGACTGAACCTTCGCCGGGCGAGCCGCCGATCAGCTTGGTCAGCGCCTGCGGTACCCCTGAACGCAGCATCAGTTCGGTCGCCATCAGGACCGAGTAAACGACCCCGTAAACGCCGAACACGGCCGGGCCGAAGTTGCGCGCCAGCAGGACGGCAACGATGTATCCGCACACCGTGACGCAGGCAAAGCCGATCATCTGCCAGACGATGCCGGCCGCCGCCGTTCGGCCGATCGGATTCACCGGTTCAGGTGTCGCCATGCGTCGCTCAATGCACCAGGGCCGCGCCGCGGTGCGCGCTTGCCAGCGACTCGATTCGCTCGGTGATTCGGTCCGTACTCTCGCCCATCAGGAAAATCCTGCCCCAGATCTCCAGTCCGATCAGCCCGAATATGCCCTGGGCACCGAGATTCCGTTGATCGAGCACGCGCGAGATGCCGCGATGGCTGAGTTCCAGCGACTGTTCGCAGAAGCCGCCCGCGAAAAACTCCGGCGTCGCGAGCGGTGCGATGTATTCTTCCAGCGGCAGCGGAAAGCCCATTTTCTTGCGCCAGATGATCCGGTCCGGCAGGTACCTCCGCGCGATCTGCTTGACGATCCACTTGTCGTCGTAACGCCCGACCTTCCACTTGAGCGGCAGGTTGATTGCCGTATGCACCAGCCGGTGATCCAGGAACGGCACGCGCGCTTCGACCGAGGCGCCCATCGTCGTCCGGTCCAGGCGGCGAAGCAACGGCGTCAGGAAGTCGGACAGATCCGCCAGCATGCTGCCCGAAACTTCCCGCGCTGCGTGCTCTTTCAGGAAGCCATAGGCTTGCGTGCAGGCTTCAAGCGCATCGGCACGGGCGTACTGGTCCAGAACACCGATCGTGGACGGCATCAGCGCCCGAAACTGGTGCGCATTGACGGGCAGGCCGGCCTGCATGTACACGAGCAGACTCAACACCTTCTGCACCCGAGCGGGCAGCCGGTCCATCCAGGGCTTCAGGCGACGCAACAGTCGCTGCCTGCGGTAGCTCCAGGCATAGCCGCCGAACAGTTCGTCGGCGCCTTCGCCGGTCAGCACCACGACCGTTCCGTGCCGGCGCGCGACCAGGCTGATCAGATGGTAGCCGACCGAATTCGCGTGCGTCAGCGGCATGTCCTCGAGCCAGGTCACGTGAGCGAGACAGGCGCGGAAATTCCCGGCAGTCAGCTCCAGCGGCACGAACGGAATGCGCTGCTGTTCCGCCAGCGATCGCGCAAACCGGCTTTCGTCGAGTTCCTTGTGCCCGGCGATCGAGATGTGGAATCCCGAAAGCTGACTGGAATGACGCGCGGCCATTGCCGTCACCAGGCTCGAATCGAGCCCGCCCGACAGGAAGGTGCCCACGGGGACGTCGCTCACAAGCCGCAGGCGAACGCTTTCATCGAGTTGCTCCTCGACTCTGTCGACGATCTGTTGCACCGGTAGTGCCTCGAGCTCGCGGTATCGGGCCTCGCTGACATTGCTCACCGCGGAGTACCAGCGGTGAACCTCGATTTGCCCATGGCGGACCCTGGCGAACCGGCCGGGCATGATCTTCTGGATGCCTTCAATCAACGTCGCGGTCGTCAGCGCATCCACGTTCCGGTACAGCCACCACTGGTCCAGACTGCGAAAGTTCACCCGGTTGTCGCTGCGCTGCGGTATCAGGGCCTTGAGCTCGGAAGCGAACAGGATGACGCGGCCCTGTTGCGTCCAGTAGATCGGCTTGATGCCGAACCGGTCCCGCACCAGGTTGAGTTCCTTGTCGCGACTGTCGTAGATCGCGAACGCAAACATGCCGACGAACCGATCCAGGCAAGCGGGCCCCCAGGCTATCCAGGCCTGCAACACCACCTCGGTGTCGGAATTCGACCGGAAACCGACGCCGGCCTCGACGAGTTGCCGGCGAATCTCGGCGAAGTTGTAGATCTCGCCGTTGTACGCGATCCACCAGCGCCCGCTCGACTCGGTCATCGGCATGTTGCCGGCCGGCGAAAGGTCGAGGATTGCGAGTCGTCGCGAACCCAGGCAGGCAGCGCCCACTGACATAATGCCGGCGTGATCGGGGCCGCGATACGCGAGCAGATCGCACATGGACCGGACCACGGACTCGTCTTCCCGCCCGGCGGGTGCATCGTCAAGGTGAATCAGACCCGCGAGTCCACACATGTCAGCTACCCCGGTGCCCCATTGCGGCCCGGATCATCGGGGTTTCCGCGTGAGCGAAAGAATAACGCGGCGGACGCTATCAAGGCCATCTGCACGCATTTTTTTCGTTACCATACCGAGTACCCCGCTTGAGGAGTGTTGATGGCTGACGCAAAGCCAGGATCGCGGCATTTTCTGACTCGTTATGCCGCGCTGTGGCTATTGCCGCTGAGCTTGCTGGCTGCACTGCTGCTTGCCGAAGGCATGCTGCGGCTGTTCCCGCGACTGCTGCCGGAGGAGGCACAGCTGCGCCTCATGTGGCAGCAACAGGCCACCGCGACCTCCATCGGCGATTCCTACCTCGGCTACCTGTATCCCGCGTACCTGCAAACCGAGATCGGCGCGGGTCCGGCGCGCTTCAGCGTCGTTTCCGACGAGCATGGGTTTCGAAATGCTTCGCCCTGGCCGGAACGGGCGCGCATCGTCGTGGTCGGCGACTCATTGACTTATGGCTGGGGCGTGATGGCGGAAGAATCCTGGACCAGTCTGCTGGACAAACAGCTCAGCGAGGGCCGACTAATCACGCTGGGACTGCCGGGCGCCGTGCCGCGGCAGTATACGAGGTATCTCGAGCGGTACGGTCTCGGGCTGCAGCCGGAAATCGTGATTTACGGCATCTTTTCCGGTAACGATTTTCAGGACTCCGTGAAATTTGAACGCTGGCTGGCGCAGGGTGCGCAGGGCAATTACGCAGTCTGGACGTACTTCGACGGCGACGTCCCGCGACGCTCGGTGGGGTGGGTGGAGAGCAGCTATCTCTCCATTTTCGTGAAGCACATGCGCAAGAACTTCGGCAATCTGTATTCGTCCACGACGCTCAAGTTCCCCGACGGAGAGAAACTGCAGCTTGCCCCTGCCATCCTGAAAACGGCAATCGACGAAAGCAGGCCGGGCAGCGAGGGATTAGGGCACGTCCTGCACGCCACGCAGGAGGCTCGCGACCTGGCACAGGCGGCCGGCAGTCAGTTCATGGTCTTGCTATTCCCGACCAAGGAAGAAATCTATCTCCCGCTGAAGGGCACGCATTTTCCACCGCTGTTCGCTCCACTGAAGTCAGCGCTCCAGGAGGCGGGGATTCCCTATATAGACCTGTCCGAGCGCTACGCAGAACTCGCTGCAAAGAACATCAGACTGTACTTCGAGGTGGACACGCACCCGAATGCTTACGGCAACCAGGTCATCGCGGATGTCGTGGAAGAGTTTCTGACGCAGGACCAGCTCGCCGCTATGCCACGGTGACGGGCCGGCCCTCGCGGATGGACTGGTAGATCGCCTCGATGATGCGCAGGTCGCGAAGGCCCTCCTCGCCTGAATTGAGCTCGGGCGGCACGCCGTCCCGGATGCAGCGCGCGAAATCGTCGAGCTGAAGCGCGAACTGGTTCACCTGCGAGGCGTCGATCTTCCCGCCGCTGCTCTGGCCGCGCAGATTGTCATAGGTGTACGCGGGCTCCAGTCCGAAATAGCCGTCCGCCGCCCCGGCCCAGAGCCGGTTCATGCGCATCGAGTAGCTCGCCGCACAATGGGCGATGGCGCCGTCGGCAAAGCGCATCGTCCAGATGGCCGATTCCTCGACTTCCGAGTAACGCTTTGGATCGCTCTTCGATTCGTGTCCCTGCACTTCCACCGGCGAATGGCCATTGAGGCTGCGCGCCGCCTGCACGGCATACACGCCCTGCTCCAGCAGCACACCGCCGCCCGCCAGTTCGCGCCTGAGCCGCCAGTCGCCGTCCTCGATACCGAATCCAATGTTCGCCTGGATGAGCTGCACCGGACCATAGACCTGCTCGCGCGCCAGGCGCAGCATTTCGCGATGATGCGGTGAAAACTGCAGGCGGTAGGCGACGGCCAGGTATTTGCCCGCGGTCCACGATGCCGCGATCATCGCCTCGCCCTCCGGTACGGAGACCGCGAGCGGTTTCTCGCATATCACGTGCTTGCCGGCCTGTGCGGCGCGCACGGCGTATTCGGCATGCATGGCGTTCGGCAGCAGGATATAGACGATGTCGATGTCCGGATTCGCGGCGATCTGGTCGAAGTCGTCGTAGCTGTACTGGGCGCTCTCGGGGACGTCGAACCGGCCGCCGATGTCCCGCAGCTTGTCGCGGCTGCCGCTGACGAGTCCGGCAAGCCGGCAGCTGCCGGATTTGCGGATCGCGGGAATCACCTGGCCCTGCGCCAGGTCGCCGATGCCGACCAGCGCAACGCCCTGCCTTTCGCCGCCTGCGCCCGGCGCGCCGCGCCCGCAGGCCATGAGGCCGGCCGCGGCGCCGAGGCCCAGCACAACGTCACGCCGGGATGTCATCCACTCGGTCATTGCCGATACCCCTTTTCGTTTGCGGCAGGATTCGGAGCGCGCGCAGCGGATAAACCAGCTCGCTTAAGAACATGCGCAGCGAACCCGTCCAGGTCGTGGCTCTTCCCTGCGGACAGGCCGCGTCGTGGACGCCGAGCTTCGGGTAGATGTCGTACACGCGGACCTGGGTGCCGAACATGAAATCCCAGATCGAGAAGAAATCGCCGAAATTGCGGTCCACATGCTGCGGTTCGATCGAGTGGTGGATGCGGTGGCTCTGCGGCGTGACGAGCACGTAGCGCAGCGGACCCAGATTATGGCGGATGTTCGAATGCACGAATGCCTCGTACACGCGCACGAAGGTCGTCCAGACCAGATAGCCCGGCAGCGCGATTTCCAGGCCCAGCAGCGTCCAGGGCAGGAAGCGGATCAGCGAATTCGCCAGCAGATCGAACGGATGCAGGCGCTTGGCCGTGAAGAAATTCAGCTCCGTCTGGGAATGGTGGATCTTGTGGAACTCCCAGAACATGGGGATCTTGTGGCGGATGTAGTGACTGAGCCAGGCGAGGAAATCCGCCGCCAGGATCACGATCAAAAACCGCAGGGCCAACGGCAGGCTGGTCAACGCTTCCAGCCTGGCATTTGCGACGGTTTCTCCGCCGATCCACCCCAGAAACTGCTGGAACGCATTCGGCAGCCACACCCCGAGCAGCGGGAACGAGAAAAACCACAGCGCGTCCACGAACAGCCCCGGCGAGAACAGGGGCTGCGTCGGATCGGCCGGCTGCCAGCGCTCGATCAGCATGATGAGCGGCAACAGCGCAAGTGCCCAGGCATGGGTCATCAGCTTCCCCATGGCCGACGCACAGTTGCCGCCAGGCAGAGCCAGGCTCAGCAGTTCGTCGCAGCTCGCCGGAAGCCGCGCGGCCAGCTGATCCCACACGAGAATCAGCACGAAACTGAGGATCGAGATGGCGAGCAGTCCGCCCGTTGCCAGGCCAGGTATCCTGGGCTTAGTCATCGCTGGTGCCGGCGGTTGCCCGGCTGCGGTGTTCGTTTCATTCATCTCATGGACTTCCTGGGACTCACCTCAATCGAGCTCGAAGCGATCTTCGTAGCGTTGCCAAAGCTCCTTTGGCTGACGGTCCTTTTCCAGGTACGCGTTGCCGACCACGAGCACTTCGATATCGGTGCCCATGAAGCAGCGGAAACTGTCCTCCGGCGTGCAGACCACGGGCTCGCCGCGCACATTGAAGCTGGTATTGACGACCACCGGACAGCCCGTGAGTTCGTGAAAACGCGTCAACAACGCATGGTAGCGCGGGTTCGTTTCGGCGTGGACCGTCTGTACCCGGGCCGAATAATCCACATGCGTCACAGCCGGTATCGTCGAGCGCGGGATGTTCAGCCGGTCGATGCCGAAGAGTTCCTTTTGCTCCGCCGTCATCGCCACACGGTGATCCGGCCTGACGTCGGCCACCAGCAGCATGTAGGGACTGTCGCCATCGAGTTCGAACCAGTCGGCAACGTGCTCGCGCAGCACCGACGGCGCAAACGGCCGGAATGATTCACGGAACTTGACCTTCAGGTTCAGCAGTTTCTGCATGGTCGGCGAGCGTGCATCGCCCAGGATGGAGCGGGCGCCCAATGCGCGCGGCCCGAACTCCATGCGGCCCTGGTGCCAGCCGACGGCGAGGCCGGCGGCCAGCGCTTGCGCGCCGCGATCGATCACCGCCTCATCGTCCAGCATCTCGAATACCGCCCCGGCTTCCGTGAGCCGGCGCCGGATTTCCGCATTGTCGAATGCCGGGCCGAGATAGCTGCCCTGCATGCCGTCGCCGCGCCCATTGAGCGTTCGGCGCGGTGCGCCCTTGAACAGGTGACAGGCGCCGAGCGCGGCGCCCACCGCGCCGCCGGCGTCTCCGGCGGCCGGCTGCACCCAGATGCGGTCGAAGGTCTTCTGGCGCAGCAGCTTGCCGTTGGCGACGCAGTTGAGTGCGACGCCGCCGGCCAGGCACAGATTGCGCTCGCCGGTTCGCTTTGCGACGCCCGCCGCGAGCTTCAGCACGACCTCCTCGGTGATGGCCTGCACGCTCGCCGCGAGATCCATCTCACGCTGACCGAGACGGTCTTCGGGCTTGCGTGGCGGCCCGCCGAACAGCGCATCGAAGCGCTCGTTCGTCATGCGCAGTCCGGTGCAATAGTCGAAGTAATCGAGGTTCAGCCGGAACGAGCCGTCGTCCTTGATGTCGATCAGCTTGTCCTTGATGACGTCCACGTAGCGTGGCTCGCCGTAAGGCGCGAGACCCATGACCTTGTACTCGCCCGAATTGACCTTGAACCCCGTGTAATAGGTGAAGGCCGAATACAGCAGGCCGAGCGAATGCGGGAAATGGATTTCCTGCAGCACTTCGAGCTGGTTGCCGTCGCCGTGGGCCAGCGACGTCGTGCTCCACTCGCCGACGCCGTCCATCGTCAGCACGGCCGCCCGCTCGAACGGCGACGGATAGAAAGCGCTCGCGGCGTGGCTCAGGTGATGCTCCGAAAACAGCAGCTTCCCCGTCCAGTCCACTGCCGGATCCAGTGCGGCCGAGAGCTGCTTCACCAGCAGGTTCTTCTGGAACAGTTTCTCCTTGATCCACAGCGGCAGGGCCTGCCGGAAGGAACTGAAGCCGCGCGGCGCGAATGCCAGGTAGGTTTCCAGCAGCCGCTCGAACTTGATGAACGGCTTGTCGTAGAAAGCGACATAGTCCACGTCGGCCGATCGCAGCCCCGCGAACTTCAGGCAGAAATCGACCGCATGCGCGGGAAATCCGGAATCGTGCTTGACGCGGGTGAAGCGCTCTTCCTGTGCCGCTGCGACGATCTCCCCGTCGTCGATCAGGGCCGCCGCGGCATCATGGTAGTAGGCCGAGATTCCAAGGATCTTCATCAGAACAGCGTGTAGATGAACGGCGCGACGGCCGACCCTTGCGCGAGCACCAGCAGGCCGCCGAGCAGCAGCATGACGATCGTGATGGGCAGCAGCCAGAGCTTCTTGCGGGAACGCAGGAACTTCCAGAGCTCGACGAGAAAATCCATTGCCGCGCCTCTTCAGTATTGTCGCGGGAAACTCGAGCCATCCGGGCCCGGCGGATCGCGGTTGATCCAGTAGCTTTCACGCGCCGGATCGAACTTGCGCTGCAGCACGTCCCTGCCACGCAGGCGCATCACCGCCGCGATCGGAGTGAACAGGCCGAAGTAGATGACGCCCATGACGATCGGACTGACCACCTTGTTGAGCAGCAGTCCGAGGTGCATCCAGGCGATGTTGAGCGGCCGCAGGATGCGCGGATACGCGAGCGCAGCGACCAGAAACAGCGCAGCGAAGCCGAAAGCGACGTTCGCGAAACGGTTGCCGCGCCAGAGCATCCACGCGCCGACCAGCGCCCCGACAACCGCAAACAGCAAACCGAAAGAGCGGTCGCTGGGCAGCACGATTTTGCCGGGTTTCTGCATGGCCGATACATTACCACAGGGCCGTTGCGGAGTAAGGAAATCACGGACTTACGGGCACTTTGTCATAACCGGCCACTTGTGCAATGGGCTCGCGCCATGGAGACTTGCCGACCATGCGTAAACCCCGGCTGCTCTTTGTTTTTCTGGCGCTGCTGACTGCCGCCCTGACCGCCGAAGCATTCCTTCGAATCTCGGATCCACGACCTCTCGAGGACCCACGTTCCATCCCGACGCAACTCGAAACCCAGGAAAGGATTCGGCACGGGACATTCGCGCCCGAGTCCGATCTCGGCGCGCTGCTCGCCCCGCTGCAGCACGTCCGGGTCGAGACGCCCGAGTTCAGCTATAAGCTGCGCACCGATCATGCCGGCTTCCCGAATCTCGATCCCTGGCCGGAGCAGCTCGATGTTGCGGTGATGGGGAATTCACTGATCACGGGGGCGGGTGTCGGCTATGAGGGGCAGTTCACGACGCTGATGCAGAAAGCACCCGGCAGCCCGACAGTTCTGAATTTCGGAATACCCGGCGGCGGGACTGCGCACCAGCTCGGCGCATACCGGAAATTCGTCGCGCCGCTGCAACCCAGGATCGTCGTCGCCACGCTCTGGATCACCTGGGAGATTGACAACAGCCTGAAGTTTCACGATTGGCTGGACGACGATCCCCGGCCCACGGACTTCACCAGTTATCGCCTGACCTACCGCGTAACCGAACCGAAGTCGACCGAGGCCGGTTCCACCGGGTCCGCTTCATGGCGTGAGGATCTGCGCAACCTGATCCGCAAATCACGGGTATTGGACGGATTGCATGGCTGGAGCAAGTCACTGCGCGGCATCCGCGAACCCGTGGAACAAGTCGCGCTCGACAGTGGCGAAATCCTGAATGTGTCGGCCCGGGACCAGAAGCGACTGTTGCGCGGATGGGAACGCCCGGTCATGCCGGATATCCGGCAGGTCTTTTTCGAACCGCTCGAGCAACTGCGGTCGGAAGTCGAAGCACAGGGCGGGCGTTTCCTGGTCGTGCTGTTTCCCTGCAAGGAAGAACTCTACGGAGCAACGGTGTTCCCGGAGTTGCTGGTACCGGTCGAGCAGGCGCGCGCCGAACTTGAAGCACGTGGCATACCGACACTGGACCTTTACCCGGTCTTCGCGAGGTCCGCTTATTCCCAGGCGGCTTTCCATAAAAACGACATGCACATGAATGCACGCGGACACGAAATGACGGCGCAGGCTCTTGTTACGGCTCTCCTCGCAGATCACAAGCCGCAGTCGGCGCACTGAATGCCGGCCGCTGTAGTCGTGCTAGAGTTGCCGGATGCGTGAACGCAGCGCACGGCGCGAAAATCTGGAGCGATGGTTTTTCTTCATTGCCATTGCGTTCCTGCTCCTGCTGACCGGCATGTTGATTGCCCGGTACAAGATTTTTCCCTACCGGCTGCTCGACGATGCGATCAAGGGCGCCGGCGCAGCGGCCGTCCAGGTCGGGATAATCCGGAATACGGATACGGGTACGGGTGCCTCCGATGGCGAGCGAAGCTCGTCCGCCTCCGGGGTAACACGCCACGATCCGCAGTTCGCGTTCAACGGTTACACGCTCTATTCCGCTGGCAGCGGCGAGGAAGCTCTGCTCATCGACATGGATGGGCGCACGGTTCACCGCTGGAGCCTCACGTGGAACGCAATTCGAGACCAGTATGCGGCGGAACGGGATCTGCCGAAGCTCGAGACTTCCTGGCGTTCCGTCTACCTCTATCCTGATGGTGACCTGCTCGTAACGGTGCAGGGCGAAGACGTCACGCCTTATGGCCTGGCTACCCTCAAGCTGGACAAAGACTCGAAGCTGTTATGGGCCAACTTCGAGCGTGCGCATCATGACGCCGTTGTCGCCGAGGATGGACGGATCTATACGCTCGCCCAGGAAATTCGCAAATCCAGGGTAGCCGATCTGCAGACGATCGACCCGCCGTTGCTCGAGGACTTCGTGCTGGTGCTTTCGCCGGAGGGCCGTACGCTGCATCGCCTGTCGGTCATGGATGCGTTTACCGGTACGCCGCACGCGTCTGCCGTGGACCGGCTAGTCAAGGGAAGTGACTGGAAGGGGGATTACTTCCATGTCAATGCCATCGAGCCATACGACAGTCGCAATCCAGTCGAAGTGATCCGCAAGGAACAGGTGTTGATCTCGATCCGCAATATGGACGCGCTGGCAACGATGGACCTGGCGACCGGCAAGATTGTCTGGTTGGTCAACGGCTCCTGGTTCCGGCAACATGATCCTGATATCACCGAAGGAAAAATCATGCTGTTCGACAACCGCGGCGATTTTGCACGGGGCGCCCGATCGCGGGTCCTCGAGTTCGATCCGCAGACGCTGGAGATCACCTGGCAGGCCGACGTGGGAGATGGGTACGATCTGTATTCAGGCTGGGGCGCCAGCCAGCAACCTCTTGCAAATGGCAATGTGTTGATCAACGAAGCCGTGCCGGCACGGCTTCTGGAGTTGACCCGCGACGGTACGCCGGTGTGGGAGTTTTTTGCGCCTGGCCGCGATGAATCCGGACGATTCGCGGCCCCGATACTCGAAGCCAGGCGCTACGCGCCCGATCACCTGGAGTTCCAGTTCAACGGCGGATGAGGGGCGAGGAAATCTCAAAAATGAAACATGCGAATCATGCATTCCCGGCTGGCGCCCTCGCTTGCCTCTGCGTCGTCATTCCCGCCGAAGCCTACGTCGGCCCAGGCGCCGGCATCACGCTGATCGGCGCCGTGATCGGACTGGTTTCCGCGATCTTCCTGGCGCTGTTCGCCGTGCTGCGCTGGCCGATACGCCGTTACCTGGCGCGACGCAAAGCCGCCAAAGAATCCCCCGCCGCCCCGTCGGATAAAGGTCCGGAGTCAGGGACTCCCTAGACTTGCCGCTATCGGACGGGTCTGTGTTTGGCCTGGCGCTGCCAGCCTTCGCGGCGGTGGACCGCGTGCTGGCGGCTTTCCTCGGTCCGCTGCCCCGCCTGATCGCCTGGGGCTGCCTGATGGGCGTACTGGTGATGGCCCTATACCGGCTGATCTCTCCACAGCGCAAACTTGCCGCGATCAAGGCAGATGCCGCAGCAGCCCGGCGCCAGATTGCCGGCTTCGACGGTGAATTCGACCAGCTCACCCCGCTGATCCGACGCTCCATGCGTCTCTCCCTGCAACAGATCACGTGGATCCTGTTGCCGGCAATCGTCGCTTCGTTGCCGCTGATCGCTTGCCTGATGTGGCTCTATTCCGCCTACAGTTTCACGATGCCCTCCGCCGGTGAAGCCATCGCTGTCACCGTTTCGCCCGCCGGTGAAACGATCAGCGCAAAACCCGACGACTCGCTCACACGCACGGGCGACGCATGGCAGCTCCACTGGCCGCCGCTCGGAAAGCAGGTGGAATTGCAAGATCAGACTGGCGGGACATTGGCGCAGTTGGGGGGCCAGCCTGCCAGCATGATCGTCGAGCAATTTCAGTGGTGGAACCGGCTCATCGGCAATCCCGCCGGCTATATCCCTGCCGGATCACCGGTCCATCGGCTCGAGTTCAAACTGACTGAAGCCGAAATACTCCCGATCGGACCCGCATGGCTGCGGGGATGGGAAGCGCCCTTCTTTCTGGCGTTGATCGCCGTATCAATCCTGCTCAAGGTGGTATTCCGCATTGAATGACAGGGCTGAACCGTTTGCCGTCTCGACATCGATGCGGCTCTTCGGATTTCTCCTGCATCACTACCCGCGATTCTCGACCGGATTGGCACGCCTGGAAACCGCGTTTCTACGCGACCGGCTCGAGGGGATGAAGATCGACCGGCCGGTGTACGTGACGAGCCTCGCACGCTCCGGCACGACCATCCTGCTCGAACTGCTGGCGTCGATTCCCGGAATGGCGACTCACAGATACCGCGACTTTCCACCCGTGTGGACGCCGTATCTCTGGAACCGGTTTTTGCAACTGGTTCCGCAGCAGGCGCCGGCTCCCAAGGAACGCCCGCACGGCGACCGGATCATGATTACGCCCGAGAGTCCGGAGGCCATGGAGGAACCCCTGTGGATGCGATTCTTTCCCGGCTCGCATCAGCCTTCGAGAACCAGCCGCCTCGATCGCACGACGCGCAACGACACGTTTGCGGAGTTCTATCGCAATCACATCCGGAAACTGCTGCTGGCCCGAAACGGCACTCGGTATCTGGCCAAGGGGAACTACAACATCGCGCGCCTGGCATACATCCAGGAACTTTTCCCTGACGCCCGCTTCATCGTGCCGATCCGTCATCCCTTTACGCACATTGCATCGCTGATGCGCCAGCACCAGCGATTTGCGGCCGGCCAGAAAGCCTGTCCAGCCGCGCGTGCCCATCTTCGGCGTGTGGGGCACTTCGAGTTCGGTCTCGACCGGGCGCCGATCAACATGGGGGATACGGAAGCAATCCGGGAGGTCCTGCGCCGCTGGCAAGCGGCAGACGAAGTGGGAGGGTGGGCGCGTTACTGGTCACATGTTTATTCGAGCCTGCGCGAACAGCTCGATGCCGACGCACGCCTGCGCGAGGCGGTACTGGTGATCCGCTATGAGGATCTCTGCGAGCGACCCATGCCGGAACTGCAGCGGATATTCGAGCATTGCGGCGTGTCCATCGACTCGAAGAAGACGGCTGAATCGACATCGCAGTTTCGGCCGCCCCACTACTATCAGGGCGGATTCGGTGCGGCGGAGCGCGCCAGCATCCTCGATGCGGCCCGAGCGACGATGCTCCGGTATGGCTACGCGCCTGGCGACGGATCAGGCTGAGCCGGACCGACAGGGGCTGTTGCCCCGCTTGCGACGAAGTTCCGCCAGGGAAGCGGCAGCCCCAGCAGCGCTGCCAGTTTCTGCACGTCCTCTCGATAATATTCGATGAGGAAATCACGCGCGTCCGGGTCCATGACGGGCTTTGCGACACTCCTGACCAGAAACCTCTCGCGCACGAACTTGCGCAGCCGGGGTGAGACCAGTATTTCGGACAGTCTCGCAATCGTGCGATTGGCGAACAGCAGGCGCACCCATGGCCCGCGGGCTTCGCCGAATTTCCGGTGCTCTTCGGTACCGGAAATCGTCACGGAGCCGTTCACGCCCAGGAAGTCGAGCACACCGCGCAGGACTGCCGCGGTATCCGCACCCAGTTCCTCGAACAGGATGACCCGCACCTGGCTCCAGCCGAACGTCGCCACGTATCGCGCAACCTGGTCGTGATAGAGGCCGATTTCCGGTCGCAGCAACACGAGGTGCCGATCCCCTGCGAGTTTCAGGCCGCGCTGGATCTCGCCCAGGAACGGCAATCGCGCCGTGCCATTATTGCGCATCATCAGATAGTGCGAGAAGGCCCGCTCGACCGGATCCCGCAGGCTGATCAATATGCGTGCCTGGGGTGCGACCTCATGGATCAGTCGCGGCGCGTCCGGGTCGGCCAGGTAGGTCGGGCTGGCCTCGCCGATGATGTTCTCGGACGTAACGCCATCGAACAGACGAAGGTATTTCTGTGAATCGCGAATCGGGCGCAGCTGGTGCTCGTCCGGCACGAGCGTCCGCGAAAAGTAATTGGGCTCCTTGATCCGCGACATGAAAATGCCGGGCACGGACTGCAATTGGGCATGCAATGAAGTTGTGCCGGCCTTTGGCGCGCCAACGATGAAGAAATTAGGCCAGGTGTCCACTCAGCCTCCAACGGCTGCCGGGAAGGTCAGGATCCGGGACGCCCTTTCACGCAGCCGATCCAGATCCGGCTCCGTGGCCGCCCAGTTGCTGCGCCGGAGGACGAGGTCGTCCAGACAGTGTACGGACTCGTCTCTGGCCGTGCGCTGCAGCGCAGCGCCGAGCGCCATCTCATCCATGCTCCACACTTGCCGGGCATCGGTCAGCACCCGAGCTCCCTGCAGGGGCAGCCCGGGTACTGCCGCCTCGCGTCTGGCACCGTGCCCCATCAACGCCAGGGTACGGCGGGTCACCTCCCCGGCGGTCGTGAATTTCACGCCGGATACGCTGTAAAGGCCCTGGACGCCCCCCAGCGCGCCGTGATCGAACAACACCTCCCGACTGGCAAGCTCTGCGCTGCCGGCCCTTCTGGCTGGCAGGAGCCCGGCAAAAACCCGCAGGACCCGGTCGGGTGCAGCCCCGAGACCCGGGACGGCCGCATTCAGCAGATCCAGGAAGTGCTGGATCTCCGCCGCTGTCGGTCGAGCCTCGACCGTATCGTCGTCACGAGCCAGATGCAGCGTGCCGGCCAGCACGACGTCCCGCTGCGGCAACAGGAACATCACCGGCGCACCCGGCTCGGGGGCGGCCACTGCGCAGGCCGCGTCCCCAGGCACCGGCAGATCGAGCAGCAGGTTGAATGCAAGCGACGGGCGGAACAGGCGCTCGGCATCCCCTCCCCGGCCGCGCGCGAATTCACGCACTCGCGGACCCGCGCAATTGACCACCTGCTTCGCCTTCAGCGTGTACGCATCGCCCGACAAACGATCGCGCAGCTGCAATCCGCGGACGGCATTGCCATGCGTCGCAACGTCCACGGCCTCCGTGTAATTGAGCGCCATTGCACCGTGCCCGCAGGCATCGTGCAATTGCTCGATCAGCACGCGCTCCGAGCTCATCATGAAGTAATCGCTCCAGCAGGCCGCACCCCGCAAGCCGCCGGAACGCACCATCGGAAATGCGCGTCGCGTGGCAGCAGCGTCCAGCATGCCGCCATCCGGCAGGTGCATCGATTCTGGGAGTCCCGTGTTGCGCTGCCGGTCCAGGAAATCGCTCACCGACAGCCCGAGTCGCAGCACGGAAGGCCGCTTGAGTCCCTGCCCGTACAGCGGCATCAGGCAACGCAGCGGCCGTACCAGTTCCGGGAATTGCTGCGCCATGCTCCGGCGCGCGCGCGTCGACTGCAGAAATCGACCGAGATTCAGTGTCTGCAGATAGCGCAGGCCGCCGTGCAGGATGCGCAGCGTATTCCAGCTCGTCCCACCGCCGAAATCGCCCGCCTCGCAGAGACAGGCCGACAGACCGCGCCGCGCAGCCTGCCGCAGAAGGCTCACGCCGTAGATGCCGCCGCCGATGATCGCGAGGTCGAACTCGCGCGCAGCGGCGGCCGGGACGTCGCGAACGATCATGCCGCCACGTTCCAGCGCTCGCGCCATTGCTGGAAAACCAGCAGCGACCACAGGATATGGCTGTGATTGGCGCGGTTCGCCAGGTGCTCCCGCCACAGGCGCTCGACCACGGCGGGTTCGAACAGCCCCTGTGCGCGCAGTCGCGCTGAATCCAGGTGATGCTCAACCAGCCCGCGGAACTCTTCGCGAAGCCAGTTCTTGATCGGAATGCTGAAGCCCTGCTTCGGGCGGTACACGCAGTCGCGCGGCAACCGCCGGGCCGCGATGCGCTTCAGCAGGATCTTGCTCTGCCGACGGTCGTACTTCAGGTCTGGCGGCACCCTGAAGGCGAGCTCCACCAGCTCCCGATCAAGCAGCGGCACGCGCGCCTCGATCGAGCAGACCATGGACATGCGATCCACCTTGGCGAGGCAGTTGTCCACCAGATAGCTCGAAAAATCGACGTACAGCGCCTGGTCGCGCCGGTCCCGATCCTGGGCGCGTTTCCGGAGCGCCAGGACGTGCGCGCCGACCGGCGTGACGAGCGCGCGCCGGGCCTCTTCGGTGAACAGGCGCTTACGCAGCGCCTCGTCGCAGAACACCCGCCAGCGCGCATGGCCCCAGTCGGGTTCCAGCCGCGCACCCTCGATGAAGCGTCGCGCCTTGTTCACGGGACCCTTCTTCGCCGATGTCGGCGGCAAGGCGTTTATGACCGGCTCGATCAGGCCGTGTCGCAGCCATGCCGGCAATCGCAACCAGGCGCGGTAATGCTCCTCGGCGCGGAACGATTCGTAACCGCCGAACAGTTCGTCGCCGCCATCGCCCGACAGCACGACCTTCACGCGCCGGGCCGCAAGCCGCGACACCAGGTACGTGGGGAAGATCGAGAAATCACCGATCGGGTCATCCATGAAGTGCATCAGCCGCTCGAACAGCTCCAGCGCCTGCGGGCGGATGATCTCGACCTCGTGCGAAACGCCGAGGTGCGCCGCGACCCGTCGCGACCAGCGCGTTTCGTCATAGCTCGGATCCTCGAATCCGATGCTGAAGGTCTGCGCCTGCCCCATGGCGGCGACCACCAGCGAACTGTCCACGCCGCCGGACAGGAAGGCGCCCAGCGGCACGTCGCTGACGAGCTGGCGGCCGACGGCACGTTCGATCGCCGCCGCCACGTCGCTCTCCCATTCGGCGTCGCTGCGCGCGGGCGCCGCACTGGTCTCGTCGAGCAGGTCCCAATACTTCTCAATGCGGCTGCTAGCCGATGCCAGCTCGACGACCAGCATCCGGCCGGCTTCCAGGCGGCGGATGTCCTGCAGCAGCGTGCCGGCGCCCGGCACGTATTCCCAGGACAGGAACTGAGCCAGGCCGTCGACGTCGAGCCTGCGCGCCACCCTGCCGGACGCCAGCAGCACCTTGACTTCGGATCCGAACACGAGCCCCGCGCTGTCGAGCGCGTAATACAGCGGCTTGATGCCGACATGATCGCGCGCGAGCACGACCTCCTGCCGCGCACGGTCGTACAGCGCGATCGCGAACATGCCATTCAGGTGCCGCGGAAACTCCATGCCCACCTGTTCCCACAGGTGCACGATGACTTCCGTGTCGGAGGCGGTGCGGAAGCGGTGTCCGCACGACTCCAGCCAGCCGCGCAATTCGCGGAAATTGTAGATTTCGCCGTTGTAGAAGACGGCAACGGACTCGTCTTCGTTGAATATCGGCTGGTGGCCGCCGGCGACGTCGATGATGGACAGCCGCCGCACGCCGAGCGCGACCGGTCCGTCCACCAGATAGCCGGCATCGTCCGGCCCCCGATGGGTCATCGCATCGCACATGCGGGCGACGTCAGCTTGCGCAGCGGGCGTCCCGCGCAAGCTCACGATGCCGGCGATGCCGCACATCAGCTGACGAGTTCGAGCAGGCGGCGGACCTTGCGCTCGTAAACCGGTCGCGCGTACTCATTCTCGTACAGCGCCCTGGCGTTGGCGGCCCGCTCCTCCGCACGCGCTTCGTCGGTCAACGCCTCGAGCAATCCACCCGCCAGCGAAGCGGCATCCGGCTCCACGAGAAAGCAGACGGATTCGCTCAGCACCTGGGTATGCGACCAGATCCGCGTCGCCACGATCGGCAGGCCGCTCGCGAGGCTTTCGTAAATCTTCAGCGGCGTGTTCGTTCCATAGATGCGCGGCGATACCAGCACCTGCACGGCATTCATCAGTCGGCTCGCCGCCTGCTTGGAGACCGTGCCGGTGAAGTGGCAGGCGCCGCTAAGGCGCAGGGAGTCGGCGAGCCCGGCCAGTTTTGCAACCTGGCCGGCAGTACCGCCGACCAGCAGCAGACGCGCAGCGGGCACTTCCTTGTTGACCTGCGCGAAGGCATGCAGCAGCATCTCGAGGCCCTGATAGACCTCGAAGGTGCCGGCGTAGCCGATCACCGGACGTCCCTGACCGAAATCCACCGTTCTTCCTTCGTCGGGCAGGTGGCCCGCATCGGCGGGATTCCGGAGCCGCACATCGTCGAATATCGAGTTCTCGATCATCACCTGCCGTTCCGCCGGCACGCCGATCTCGCTCGCGTAGTTGCGCAGATCCGGACAGACGGTCACCACCGCGTCCGCCGCCTTCAATGCGCTGTCCTGCAGTGACTTGAAGATGCCGATCAGGTATTTCGATTTCGTAAAACGGAAATTTGTCAGCTGCTGCGACAGGTTCGAATGCATCTCGTAAACCAGCTTGTATCCGAACAGCGGTTTCAGGAAACGGCACCAGAACGCCGCCTCCTCATGGGCGATGACGATCCGGTAGCGATGCCTGAGCAGCAGGCCGATGGTCCAGATGACCATCAGGAAATCCAGATACAGCTTGCGCCACGATGGACCGATCGGTATCGGCTCCAGAAAACGCAATCGCGGAATGCGCTTGATGCGGACGTCCGGCAGGTCGACGTCCTGGCCGGAGCCGTAGGTGAGGACATCGCAGTCGACCCCCTGCTCGGCCATGACGAGCGCGCGATAGTAGATGCTGAAGGGAGTGCCGCGCGGCGAGTAAAAAGGCTGTGGCGCGACGACCAGTGCCCTCATGCCGCGCCTCGCTGCCATCTGCGATGTAGCTGAATGCCGACCTGGTTGAGCGCGAAGCGCAACGGATTGCAGCCCCGCCCGTACGGCAGTGGCGAGCCGGTGCTGCCGAGCAGCCAGCGTCGCAACGCTCGCCAGGGTGCGGATTCCGGCAACTCCGTCCGCGCAAGGAATCCAAAAGCGCCAACGCGGCGATGATCCCCTGCAAACGGAAACGGATCGCTGCCCGGCAGCACGTGGAAGCCTCGCGCGGCGGCCCTGCGAATCAATCGAGGCATCGGCAGCGATCCGATTCGCCCGCCGTTATCGCCGGCGAACAAGCGCTCGGGCGCGCCACTGGAAAATGCGTTCTCGATCTGCCGGCCACGCGCACCCAGCCATTTGCCGAATCCCCAGGGAAGCACGGAAATTGCGCCTGAGTCCTGCACCGACGCGATTGCGTCCGCAAGCGGCAGGCCGTCCGGGAATCGCTCGCGCGTGCCGAGCGCCAGCACTTCGAGCCCCTCGGCCGTGCGAAGCTGGCGACCGCAGACCACCGCGATGCTTTCCGTACCGCGGCGCGCGATCAAGGTCTCTGATTCGGCGCTCGCCGGTCCGGCCTGCCAGTCGCCCGCATGCGGCGAATCCAGCAGCATCTCGAAGACCCGCTCGGTTTTTGCCTGCGTCAGCAACAGCACCCCCAGCAATCCATCGGCTCGTCGCCCCGCGGCCTTGAGATTCATGGCCGCCGCATCGAGGGTCGGCGCGACGCGCATCGCATCGTGAAAATGCACATGCGCGTCCACCGGCCATTCTTGGCGAGAATCATTCATTGTATAGTGCGTGCATCCCCGGGTCCGCGTCAGACAGGATATGTCAATATTGACTCCGCAACCGGACCTCTCGGTCATCGTGCCTTTCTACAACGAAGAGGACAACATCCAGCGCATGCACGCGGCCATCGTCGCTGCCGTCGAGCCCCTGGGTATCCCGTTCGAAATGGTATTCGTGGACGATGGCAGCAAGGACGGGACCGTAAGCCGCGCGATCGAGATTGCCCGGTCGGATCCGCGCGTGCGCATCGTCAAATTCCGCCGCAATTACGGCCAGACGCCCGCCATGGCCGCCGGCATCGAACAGGCGCATGGCCGGGTGCTCGTGACCATGGACGGCGACCTGCAGAATGACCCCGCGGATATCCGGCACTTCCTCGACAAAATCAACGATGGCTACGACATCGTGGTCGGCTGGCGCCACGACCGCCAGGACAAGCTCGTCTCGCGCAAGATCCCTTCGCGCATTGCGAACTGGCTGATCGGCAAGGTCACGGGCGTGCCGATCAAGGATAATGGCTGTTCGCTGAAGGCCTTCCGCGCCGCGCTGATCAAGGAAATCCCGTTGTACTCCGAGATGCATCGCTTCATTCCCGCGATGGCCTCGATCGCCGGCCCGCGCATCGCCGAGATCAAGGTGCGGCACCACGCGCGTCAGTTCGGACATTCCAAATATGGTCTCTCGCGCATCTACAAGGTGTTGCTCGACCTGATGGTCATCAAGACCGTCGCTTCCTTCACCGCGCGCCCGCTCCTGTGGTTCAGCATGCTCGCGACGCCGTTGCTGCTGCTCGGAACGATTGCCATCGGCTTCTCGCTGCTGCGCTGGGCCAACACCGCAGGTCCGTTGCCCCTGCCCGTCGCGGGCACCGGCGTGATCCTGCTGGTCGGCGCGCTTATCCTGGTCTGCGGCGGCATCCTGGGGGAGCTGATCTACAAGCTCGGCGACGTGCGTGACGTGCAGTTCTCGCGGCTGACGGGCCGCGTCTGGAATGCAAATCATGGTTGAGCCGCCGGAACTGTCGGCGATCGTTCCGGTCGGACAGCGCCACGCCGATGCCATCGCCTTGCATGCCGAGTACAAGGCCGGGCTCGACGCGCTGGGCCAGAGCTATGAGCTGATCTACGTGCTTGATGGGCCCTGCGAGGAATTCGCACTGGGGCTGCGCAGCCTGCTTGCCGATGGCGAGCGCTTCACGGTCATCAGCCTGACGCGATCTTTTGGCGAATCCACCGCGTTGATGGCCGGCTTCGAACACTCCACCGGCGAGACCATCGTGACGCTGCCGGCCTACCACCAGGTCGTGGGCACGGAACTCGCGAAGCTGGTCGAGGCGCTGGCCGACTGTGACCTCGCCATCGGACGGCGCTGGCCGCGCGCCGGCGGCGCATTCGAGCGGATGCGCCGGCGGCTGTTCCACGGGCTGCTGGGCTCGGTGACCGGCGTCCGCTTCCGGGATCTCGGCTGCGGCGTCCGGGCATTTGCCCGACGGGTGCTGGACGACATCCAGCTTTATGGTGACCAGCACCGCTTCCTCGCCGTGCTGGCGGAACGCCAGGGCTTCACCGTCCGCGAGGTGGACTTGCAGCAGTCGGCGGCGGACCGGTACGACGGCGTTTATCGCCCGCGCGAGTATGCGCGCGGCTTCCTCGATATTTTCACGATCTTTTTTCTCGTGCGCTTCACGAAGAAACCGCTGCGATTCTTCGGTATGGTCGGCGTCACGATCTTTGCGATCGGCAGCGCGCTGGTCGCCTGGATGGTGTTCGAAAGGCTCTACTTCGGCCAGCCGCTGGCCGACAGGCCGGCGCTCCTGCTCTCGACCCTGCTCGTGGTGCTGGGCTTGCAGCTCTTTGCGCTCGGGCTGCTGGGCGAACTGATCATCTTCACGCATGCGCGGTCGATCAAGGATTACCAGATCGAGCGCGTGATCCAGTTTTCGCGGCCGAACGGCAGCGCGAAACCGCCGGTTCAGTAGTAACTGCTGATCTCGCGTTCCGCGGAACGGTTCAGCACGATGCCTAGGAGCTTCTTCTCCGGTATCGCATCGCGCGCGCGCTCGAGCGTAATGCGCGGCGTCTTGCCTTCCGCGACGACGAACAGCAAGCCGTCCACGTTCGGCAGGAAGCGCAGCACGTCGTCGCTCAGCAGCAGCGGCGGCATGTCGAAAATCACGATGCGGCGCGGCGTTTCTGACGCCAGCGCCTGGCTCAGCTCGAACATGCGCGGCGATCCGAGAAGCTCGGACGATTGATCCATGCCCCTGCCGTTCGGGATGACGGACAGCCGCTCGATGCCGGGTTCATAGACGATCTCGTCGAAGCTCGCCTGCCCGGCCAGGTAGTCGCTGAGGCCCTTGTCGAACTGCAGTCCCAGGTACGGACCAACCTGCGGCCGTTGCAGGTCCAGATCCACCAGGAACACCCAGCAGTTGACGTCGCGCGCGAGGGCGATCGCCAGGTTGATGGAGGTCAAGGTCTTGCCGTCGCCGGCTTCGGCCGCGGTGACCGCGATTGAGTGCCAGAGCGAGGCTTCCATGCGCTGCTGCACACGCGTGCGCAGGATCTTGTAGGAACGTTCGGCGACCTCGTCCTTGACCTGCGGCAGCACGCCGTAAAGCTCCATGGCCACGGGATCGACCCCGGCGGGACGGAAGCTGCGCCCGGGCGCGACCTGCGCGGGCACCTCCACCCGTTGGCGCTTGGGGCGCACCGGGCGCGCCGGCTCCGGCACGGCCTCGTCGGCGCGCGCCGAGGCGGCGAGTATCCGGGCTTTGCGGATGGCGGTTTCGATCAGGCTCACGGTGCCTCGCTGGGGGTCAATTGACCATGAAGTGGACGAGGGAATACAGGACCGGCGTCACGACCAGTATCGACACAGCCAGCCGTACGATGCGGCGCGCACGCTGGTTGAAGTACACCGAGTTGTGGATCTGCGGCACGGTCGCGAGCGGCGCATGGCCCATCGTGCGGCGCACGTCCCCGCCGCCACGCACCCGCGAGTCGAAGGCCTCGGCACCGACCGCAGCGGAAAGCGCCAGGATCGTCGCCAGTATCAATCCGATGATGATGATCGCCAGGCGTTTGGGTTTGGCTGGTTCCCAGGGCAGGCCGGGTTCGCCCGTGAGCAAAAAGCGATCCGCCGCGCCGCCACTGATGGCTGCAGCTTCCACTTCCGCGTTCATGCGCCGCTCGACCATCTGGTCGAACTGCGAGCGCGCCGTCCCCAGGCCACGCGTGATCGCCTGGTATTCGCGCTCGACTTCCGGCGTGGAGCCCAAGCGCGATTCGAACTGCTCGAGACGGGAACGCAACTGGCCGCTTCGACCCTGCAGGCCGCCCAATTGCGTGTTCATCGCGTTCAACTGCGTATGAAGCTGCACCGCCGCCAGGCTTTCGCCGGACAGATTGCTGGTCGGCGATTCGCCCGCGGCGACGCGAGCCTCCAGCGACGCGATATTGCCCATCATGCGGCGGATGTCGGGATGGTCCTCGCTGTAGCGCTGCCGCGCCTCGGCGAGTGCCGCGCGCTGGCTGGCGAGCTGCGCCTGCAGCGTATTGCCTGCGGTCCCCGGCCCCGCGGCGCGCAGTCCCTCGATCTGGCGTCGCAGCGTGACCAGGTCGGGATGGTTCTCGGCGTAGATGGCCGACTTGCTGGCGTACTCGCTTTCGAGTGCAGTCAGGTTGTTCACGGTCGGGCCCGCCTGGGCCTGCCGTAGCTGCTGCTCGACAAACACGCGATTCTGCTGGATGCCGCGGATCTCGCGATCGACGCTGTCCAGCTCCTGCTCGATGCGGCCCCGGATCGTGATGTTCGCCTGCGCGGTTTCAGGCAACTGGTCGAAATTCCGCTCCTTGAAGTCGGCAAGCTGGCTCTCGAACTCGGCAATCTCGTCCCGCGTCCGCTCGCCTTCCTTCTTGTAGAAATCGATCTTGCCGCGGGCGGCGGACAATCGCTCCGTCCGGCTTTGTTCGACAAAAATCCGCGCCAGCGCGGAGGCAACCTGCTGCGACTTTTCAGGTAAGAGATGATCAAAGGAGACCGTGAATCCGGTGTTGACCACCTGCTCGCGACCGCCGGCGCCGAGCGTCGTCTGAGTCGTCATCTCAACGCTGACGTTGTCCCGCAGTTCCGATACTGCCAGGGATTCGTCGTCCCCGAACTCGGGATACGGGTTGACTTCCTTGACGATGCGGCCCAGATTGCCGCCGCTCACCACCCGATCCGCCAGACTGATGACGTACTGGTCGGCAAACTCGCTCGAACCGCCCGCAGAATCCTCGACAGAATCCGTAACGAGCAGGAATTTCGCCGCCGAGCGATAGATGTCGGGCAATGCAATCGCCAGAATCACGGCAACGATGACAATGGGCAGTGCAACGGCGACCATCAGCCGGCGTCGGCGCCGCAGCACCGCGACGTATTCGCCCAGACTCGCCGTATGCTGCGTTTCCATGGTCTTCCTGGTCCGGCTCAACGCCTGTTGGGCTCGTAAGTGACGCCGAGGAAGAACTCATTCGCTGTTGCGTCGTTCGGGTCGCCGTCGTACTCGCGCCACCGGTACTGGTATCCGCCGCCCAGCGTGAACTTCTGCGTCATGCGCCAGGCGAAGCCGACACCGGCCGTCGCGTATTCGCGGTCCTGAAAGACATCGTTGGCATCCGTCTTGCCGTCACGGATGGCCCGCGCATTGAACAATAGCGTCGTGTACGGGCTGAGCTCACGACGGAGCTCGAACCGCAGCTGGTCGCGCTCGACGATGCGCCCCGAGGCATTGGGATCCATGTACCGGTTCGCATCCAGGAAGATCTGGGTGACCTCGAACGACCAGCGCACGCCGGCGCCGCCCGTGAACCCGTTATTCCAGTCGGAATCGCCGAGACTATCGACCGACTCGACCCGGCTGGCGCCGCCACGCACGAATACTTCTGAAGTCTCCGACACTTGATTGGACCATTCCGCCGTCAGGGACTGTGAATCCGTGCTCGTGCCGCCGTCGGGCTCATAGCTGAAAGCACCCGCCCTGACGGTGATGGAACGGGTCGGCGAGGTGCGAAAACGCATACCCACGGACCCACCGATATTCGAGTAATCCTGGCGCTCGCCCGCAACCTGTTCCTCGTAGCTGACGTCCTGGTATGCCGCATCGAGTTCCAGGGCCATGCGCTCCGTCAGGTCGAAAGCGACGCGCGGACCGAAATCCAGTTGGTCCCGACGGTTGACGTCCGTCTGCCGGGAGATGTCATCGCCCGGATCCGGTTCGCCGAGGTCGTCGTCGTCGTCAACGCCTGCCCCGGGAAAATAGCGGCCCAAAGTTTCCAGCCGGGCGTAATTGGCTTCGAATCCCGCCTGCGAACGCTCGCCCCGGCGTTCCATGTCCATGCGCAGATACTGGCTGTCGGTCTCTTCGTCCTCGTCGTCGGGAAAAAACGTAGCGCGCACGCGAGGAATCAGCCGGAAGTAGCCTCGCGGGGCCTCGGCACGCAACTCCAGCTGCGCATCCAGTTCGGCGCCGAAAACATCCACTTCCTCGCCGGGGACATCGGTCAATCGGTGGTTGTCATTGGACCGGGCGTTCAGCGTGATCTTCGGATCGACGTGCCAGTCTGCAGCACCTGCGGCGCCGGCCGCGCCTGCAAGCGCAATCGCAATCGCAATCGCAATCGCAAAGGACAGTTGTCTGGTTTTTTGATTAGACATGGTTACCTTCCCGACGCCCCGTTCATGGTACGACGACGATGTCGCCGCTTCGGAGTTCGATGTTCTGTTCCAGATCCCTGCCACGCGCAACAGCTCCGTAATTGAAGCGCATGGCCTCCTGCTTCGCCGCCGTACGGCGCAGTATGATGATGTTATCGAGCGATGCGAACGCGGTCGCGCCGCCCGCCATGCTGAGCGCCTGCATCACATCCACGCGCGGATTGACGATGAACTCGCCGGGCTTGTTGACCTGCCCGATGACATACACCTTATTGCCGCGGATGTCGCGGACTGAAACCGTCACGACCGGATCCGAGATATAGCGCATGAGCTGCTCGGTGATGGTCTTCTGCAACTCCGTGACCGTCTTGCCGCGCGCGTCCACCTGGCCAACCAACGGGAAAGCAAAAGCGCCGTCCGGCGTCACCAGCACCTCGCCCTGGAGATCCGGCTCTTTCCAGACGGAGATGGCCAACATGTCGCCCGGCTGGACGGCATAGCCGGCTTCCTGGGCCTGGGCTGGCGCCAGGAAGATCAGGACAGGCAGCGCTATGAGCAATGACTTGGTTTGGGCAAACACGGAGGACTCCTTGATCTGCATGCTAATTGTTCGTTCGGGCATGCAAGCCCAAGCCTAGCCTCAGCCGGACCTGCTCGCCACAATCCGATCTTATATTTTTGACATAGTTCCCAATACAGGGCAGTAGGACACTGACGTCAATTGCCGACAAAGGGGGATATTAATGACTGCCAGGCCCCGCTTCGTCGCGATGGCCAGTCCCGGTTATCGCCTCCTGAGCCAGATAGACAAGAAAAAGGGAATTTGTAACCAGGTAGCGCCGCCACAGCCGACGGGGTTGGGACATCAGCCTGAACAGCCACTCGAGTCCCATTGCTCGCATGGCAACAGGAGCGCGGCTGACGACTTGGGCATGAAGATCGAATGCGGCGCCGACACCCAGAAGCACGGAGGGGCGCAATGACTCGCATGCCCCCGCCATCCAAAGTTCCTGTTTTGGCGCACCAAGGCCAACCCAGATGAAATCCGGCCTGGCCACTGCAATCAGTTTGTAGTGTTGTTGTTTTTCATGGGCGGTCAGCTCACGAAAGGGCGGCGAGAAAGATCCGCAAATGTTCAGGCCGGGAAAATCGTCGCGAAGCTGGGTCGAGAGTCGTTCCAGAACTTCAGTGGTAGAACCATAAAAAAAATGCCTGGCGCCGCGACATTGATCCAGCGCCAAAGTCATAAAATCCGGCCCCGGCACGTGGCCCACCGCACCACGTGATCGGGCAATCCAGTAGACCGGTTTACCATCCGCAACACTCAGGAAAGAACCATTTGTCACCGCGCGCAGGTTTGCATCCTGACGTCCGACCACAGCCGTATGCACGTTTGTAAAACAGACATATCCGCCGCGACCGTCACGTAGACGCTCTCGTATCAATGCAAGAGCCTCTTTCGCGTTGACGGCGCTGATCCGCGAACCCAACACATCGACTCGCCGCGGAGCAGTCATGTTTGCTGGGCCCAACGACTGGCTTGCTTACGATGTTGATCGTATACAAGGCCCAGTACGGCCTCAGGTCCATACTCCCTGACCGAATCCGAGCACGCCAAGCCCCTCAACCGCTCGCATTGCTGCATGGCGGACGCGATTGCTTGAGCCAGGCCAGCAGGGGTACGCGTCCCGCTGATGGTGCCGTTAATTCCTTCTTTGACGACGCGTCGGATCTCGCCGACATCCGTACTGACGACTGGCAAACCCGTCGCCAACGCTTCGAGGACAGCTATCGGCATGCCTTCGTAGGCCGATGAGAGGACAAACAAGTCACTGGCACGGAGCAGTTCGGCGATGCTCCGCGGAGGCAAGGCTCCGAGCAGGCTTACATGCGCAACATCGGGCGAAGCCGCAATCCTGTCTTCAACTTCGGGTCGCAGCACTCCGTCACCGACGATTACAAGGTGCAAGGCCGGATCTAGCGCCCGCGCCAACCAGAACGCTTCGAGCAACAGTACCGGGTCCTTCTGCCGGTCCAGGCGGCCGACAAATGTCAGCAGGGCTGCATCGACTGGAAGCTCCAGTTCCGCCCGGATCCGACGGCGCAATTCGTCTCGGGCGTCTGGATTCGGACAGGACGCGAAAGTCTCATTATCGACCCAGGTCGGAATGAATTCGAACTTCTCCTCGCTGCCCGGATACTCTGATCGGTAACGATCTATCGCACTCTGTCGGACACAAAAGACATGGTCGACTTGGCGAAAAACGACGGATTCGAACCGCTCGTACAGCCATGGCCAGTGTCGCCACCTAATGTCGCTGCTTCCGCTGCGAATGACGGTCATGTCCTGATGGAGAACCAGATTCTTCGGCCGCTTATCCCGATAAAACAGCAGGACAGGCTCAGGTCGGTGAAAGTCGAGTGCGTCGAAATGCGCGAATGAGGAATCTCGCCGAAGCCGTTGCAAGGCCCGCATGTATCTCAGGGTAAGTGGGATGCGAGACTGCCGCCCGGAAGCATCTACCTCGACGACAGGAAGGAAGTGCCCGTCCCCCAGAATGCCGGGTATCGCTAACTTCTCGCCAAGCGGGCGCGCTTGCAGGTTTGAAGAACCACCGATCAGCGTGTATCGCAAATCCTCCGGTGCCCACTTCAGTATTCCGCGTATGAAGCTATCGATGCCGCTGGGCACGAATCCCAGTGGGTCACTCGGATAAAATAATGCAACACTGGTCGCGTGCTTATTCAATCGCCGGAGTCTCAGCTGCGACGGTCGGACTCGTGCTTCAGAAACCACGCATAGGTCGACTGGAGGCCTTCCTCAAGCCCGATACGGGGACGCCAGCCGAGACGGCCAAGGCGGGTGGTGTCCAACAGTTTTCTGGGAGTGCCATCAGGCTTTGAACTATCAAATTCAATTGATCCATTGAATCCCACAACTTTTCCAATCAGCTCTGCCAGTTCCCGGATGGACAGATCCTTGCCCCAACCCACGTTGACGGGTCCTTCTTCTTCGTAATTTTTCATTAGGAACAGCAGCGCATCCGCGAGATCGTCCACATGCAGGAATTCCCGCCGAGGCGCGCCTGTCCCCCAGACAACAACGCTGGTGGCTCCGTTCGTCTTGGCCTCGTGAAACTTCCGTATCAGCGCTGGCAGCACATGTGATGTCGCCAGGTTGAAATTGTCTCCTGGACCGTAGAGATTGGTCGGCATTGCCGCGATCGCGTTGAATCCATACTGACGCCTGTATGCCTGGCAAAGTTTGATGCCGGCGATCTTGGCGATCGCGTACCATTCGTTAGTTGGCTCGAGCGGCCCCGTCAGCAGGCAACTTTCCGGCATCGGTTGTGGAGCATGCTTCGGATAGATACAACTCGAACCGAGAAACAACAGTTTCTTCGTTCCGAAACGCATTGTCGCGTCGATGACGTTGGTCTGTATCTGCAGATTGTCGCGCAGAAAATCTGCGGGATTCGAGTCGTTGGCCAGAATGCCGCCAACTTTGGCCGCGGCCAGATATACGTAGGCCGGCCGTTCAGTGGCGAAGAACTCATCAACTGCATGTTGATCGCGAAGCTCAAGCTCGGAATGGGTTCGCAGGAGCAACTTATTGCAACCCACTGTCATCAGGCGGCGTACCAGTGCGGCTCCGACCAATCCGCGATGCCCCGCAACGTACGTGATCTCGTTTTGACTCATTCACGATACCGATAAGTCTTGAATCCTCCACGCGCAATCAAGGCGTCCCGGCGCGCCAGTTCCCGGTCAGCAGCGACCATCTCGCCGACCAGGTCTTCAAAACTGACAACTGAATTCCAGCCAAGTTTAGCCTTGGCCTTACTCGGATCACCGAGCAGTGACTCGACCTCGGCCGGCCTGAAATAACGAGGATCAATACGGACGATCACTTGACCGTTCTTGGTATTTACCCCTGTTTCTTCGATACCTTTGCCATCCCATACCAGAGGCAGATCGCACAATGCCGCTGCCCGTTCAACAAATTCCCGCACCGAATGCTGCTCACCGGTGGCAATAACAAAATCCTCCGGTACGTCCTGCTGCAGCATAAGCCACTGCGCGTGCACATAGTCCCGCGCATGACCCCAGTCACGCTTGGCGTCGAGGTTGCCGAGATACAGGCAGTCGTCAATTCCCTCGGCAATCCGTGCCAGTCCACGCGTGATCTTGCGCGTTACAAAGGTCTCGCCGCGAATCGGTGATTCATGATTGAACAGGATTCCGTTACATGCGAAGAGCCCGTAGGCCTCGCGATAATTCACAGTGATCCAGTACGCGTAAACCTTGGCCGCCCCATAGGGAGAGCGTGGATAGAACGGGGTCGATTCCCTTTGCGGCACCTCCTGGACCTTGCCGTACATTTCGGACGTCGATGCTTGATAGAATCGCGTTCGTTTCTCCAGACCGAGAATGCGAATGGCCTCCAGGATGCGCAGCGTGCCGAGCGCATCGGCATTCGCCGTGTACTCCGGCGTTTCGAACGATACGCCAACGTGGCTCTGGGCCGCGAGGTTGTAGATTTCCACCGGTTGAACCTGTTGAACTATCCGGATGAGGTTCGTTGCATCAGTCAGATCGCCATAATGGAGCTTCAGGCGAGCTCCTTTTTCATGCGGATCCTGATACAGGTGATCAATCCGGTCCGTATTGAACAGGGACGCGCGGCGCTTGATTCCATGGACCTCATAATCCTTCGACAACAGGAGTTCCGCGAGGTAGGCACCGTCCTGTCCGGTGATGCCAGTAATCAGCGCGCGCTTGGTCACAGTACAATCCTTACCGTCGGCAGAATCGGATTTTTCTGGTTCAATTGCGTAGTGTGTGTATTGGCACGTTTTTTGGCAACAGGGCTTAAAATCGAACTGTCAGTGCCGCCTCCACTCAATTACGAGCCAGGATGTCTGCGACGTAATTGGGTCCGTGACGGGCATGAACAATGATGGAACCCAGATTGCACGACCGCGCGTTTGTCGCCTTTGTACATATAGAGAAGGCCGCTGGAACCACGTTCATACACATCCTGCGCCGAAACTACTTTCTGCGTTACCTCGACGTTCGTCCGTACTCGCCGGCATCCAACTCGATATTCACAGCGCGTGATCTCGAACTGAGTCTGAGAGTAAATCCCTGGCTGCATGCGTTCGGTGGCCACTCAGTGAGACCGATCGGCGATCTATGTGACACATTTCCGAATATCCGATTCGTGACGATCCTTCGCGAGCCGGCCCGGCGGTACATATCACAGTACCTTTATGGCAATGCCATCCTGAAACTCGATCTCTCATTTGAGGAGTTCTTGGCAGACTCCCGCACGCACGACTTTCAGACCAGGAAAATTGCTGGTAGTGCCGACGCTGCACGCGCCATTCATATTCTGCGAACGCGCTTTCTTGCGGTAGGACTCGTGGAAAATCTCAGCAAGTTTCTTGCGACGCTAACGATCAGGCTGCGGCCTGAACGGTTTCATGGTGCCCACGAGCCACGCAATGTCGGCAGCTACTCGAGGGAGGAGGCTGAGCTTCTGGATGCCCATGGTGCGGCGATAGCCGAAGTTAATCAGGTCGATGACGCGCTTTATCGGCATGTTCAAAAGATGGTGAACGAGTCCCCTCAGCTCGACGGACGGCAGCAAATCCCTATGCTTGGTCACCGTGATCGGCTGAAATACTTTCTGGATGGGGCCTTGCGCAAGGCATATTACGAACCGGTTACCGGGCTGATGAGGGTCCGAAATGGCCTGACAATGAAAGGTTCATATTGACCAACTCCTGGTCCGCAGCCAGATTCGGTATGTGCTCTCTTGCGTGCGCCTTGCCGATTGCCGATGTCCCTTTATGTTAGGTTCGTTCTCAGCCTTGTGAACGCCGTCACGCGGAACTCCGGTACTTTCTGGTACAAGCTTTCGCCATGAAACTCATAACATTCTTCGCGTCGCTTGTAGTCTCAACGTCGGCATTGGGGCAGGAATCCCCTGCACCGCCTCCGTTGCTGTGCGTCGATCAAACCTGCACGGCTTCGCCTGTCTCAACGGGTTATGAGTTCCCCACCGGACCCACAGCAGCCTCGGCAGAGGCGCTGAAGGCTGTCCCTACATTTCATAATGTGAGTTTGTACTGGAATGAGCCAACTGGCTCCGGCAGTAACGAAGCGCTCGTGCGTTTCCGGCAGGTAGGTACTGGCACATGGCGCCAGGGTTTATCGCTTTGGTTCGATCCTCGCACCGCTGGAACCGGCGCGGGTCAGGTACCTTATGGTTTTCAGGAGTATCGAGGTTCACTGGTACAACTTGAATCCAATACAACGTATGAATTGGAAGTTCTGACCGCAGGAAGTCGGAAACTCGCAAGCACTCTGGTCACCACCTGGAACGAATCCCTGCCGATCGGCACTACGGTCACTTTGCCGACGAGCTCCAACTCAACCTTGAATATCAACCAGTCGGGAACCGCAAGTGGCTATCGGCTGTACACATTTGCACCGGGTGGGACTGCGACAATCGACGGCAGAAACTCCGTCGATAACCTGGTCGTCATCTCCGGGTCATACGTCATCCTGCGCGGATTGACACTCAAGAACGCTCGCCGCACGGGGGTATTGCTCACGCGATCAGCCCACCACGTCGTCATCGAGGATAACGATATCTTCAACTTCGGCAGTGAGGACCCCAATGACCCCGGATTTGCGTGCAACGGTGGCGCGGGCATTAGTAGCGAAAATGCCTTCTGGCCGACCAATCAGGCCATGCAGCAACTGGTAATCCAGAACAACAAGATCCACCATCCAAGTTTTGATTCAAACAGCTGGGAGGAGCAACGAACCAAAGGCACGGCTTGTGGCCCTGGCGGCGACGCACTGCATCCGGCGGGTGCTGCGGCGATTTTACTCAAAGACACCGGGGGCAATCACGTCATCCGCTATAACGAGATTTATTCCGACCTGACCCATATGTTTGACGATGCCATTACAGGAGGCCAAAACTTCTCCTTCAATGGCAATTTGCGGCGCGACTCGGACATCTATGGCAACACAGTCAGTCATGTTTGGGATGACGCCATTCAGACTGAAGGGGCCAATAGGAACGTGCGCGTATACGGCAACTATATTGAGCAGTCGATGGTTGCCATCGCGGCCGCGCCCGTATCAATTGGACCGTTGTATGTGTTTCGCAATGTTGCAACCAAAGGAATACGCTCTGCAGATAAGTTGAACGGGTATGGCTGGTTCTGGAAAACGCGCAACAAGTCCGTTGATGGAACAATTGCCGGAATTCACATCGGCGGGGGCCGCACCTACATTTTCCACAATACTCTGTACCGCACGAGCACGAGCGACAGCGTCAATCAAATGCTGAGCCTCGATGACATAAGCCTGGTCAACGTGATCGGACGTAACAATATCATCAATGCAAAGAGCCAGATCGCAAGCAAATTCACGCCCATGAGCGACTCCAGTTTCGACAAGGATCTGTATTCGGCTGGGCACTCCAACTGGGCACTTGAAGAAAAACAGGGAATCGAGGCGAATCCGGTGTACGACTCTGCGCATACTTCCGGCAAGTACACTTTGAAACAGGGCAGTCCCGGGCAGGATGCGGGGACGGTACTGCCGAACTTCTCAGACAAGTTTTCCGGCAGTGCGCCTGATATGGGTGCTCAGGAGAATGGCGCTCTGCCAATGCGATTCGGCAAGCGCAATTTGTAGTAGAGCGTGTTCTGCAGCGAGTTAATTTGACTCAGGACTGACCACGCGCACCTGCACCTAGAACCTGGATCAGGACGTTCTCACTGGCTTCAACCATTTTCTCAAGCGTGAAGCACCGGGACACACGGTCGGCAGCCGCTCTTCCCAATCGCGCGGCAATTGCCGGATTCTTCACCAATTCCGACATCTGGTGCGCGAGGGCTCCTACGTCTCCCAACGGACACAGCAATCCCGTTTCTTGATGCGAAATAGCCTCCCCCAGGCCGCCGATATCGGTTGCAACCATTGGCACCTGCAGCGCCATGGATTCCAGCATGGCCATCGAAAACGTCTCGACAGCGATTGACGACAGCACCGTTGCATTGCTGGCGACTATCACTGGTCTGATGTCCGCAACAACACCCATGAAGTGAGCTCGATCAGCCAGCCCCATGGATCGGACTTGAACTTCTATGGCTGGACGCTCGGGTCCGTCGCCCGCGAACAGCAGATGTGTGTTTGTGGGGAGTTGCGCAAAGGCTTCAACCAATCCACGGTGGTACTTTTCAGGGCGAAACGCTGCAATGGAGGCAAAAACAAACGCCGAGTTCGGTATCGCGAGGCCGGAGCGCAAACTTTCAGCCTTCTCCGCAAAATCAGACCTGCGGAACCGATTGACGTCGACACCGTTGTGCACAACCCGCGCCAGCGGCTTGAGCTCCGCATATTTTCTGACCCAGTGATCGCGCTGGTAATTGCAGACAAACACGATTGCCGGCAGTCGTCGAAATAGCCAGCGGTAAACAACACGGTCCTGCAACTCTTCCTTGAGGCCGCGATTGACAGTCGTGTGAACGGCGGCCACTACTGCAGGTTTTCTGCACGATTGCCTTGCAGCCAGCCAGGCAATCAGCACGGCAAATTGCATGATCCCCTGCACCACCTCAATATTCTGGCGGTCTATGATTGCCGCTACTTGTCCTACCAAAGCAATATCGTACTTGGTTTTTCTCGGAACATAATGAAACTGAACCGCGGCCTGCAAACGGGCACGCTGATCCAACTGAGGTTCGAAGCTGCATAGGTGCACGTGATGTCCTAAGGACGAAAGTCCATTAGCAAGGTCGATGGCTTGAGTTTCAGCACCCGCGCGCCTGAGCGACGGAACCAGAATCAAGCACCTCATCGGTCAGGTTCACTAGTTGTAATGTTCTTCCGATCGACGTGTCGCTCTCTCTCGAAGTCTGGAACCTCCAGCAACTCACGAATCTCCTGTTCGTAGAGATCCAGGATGTGGTCCGACGAATGACACCCTTCGAAATAGGTAAGGCAACGCTTCCCCTCAGATTCCCGTCGGGATTCACTGGACACCAACTCTCCAATCAATTTCACCATTTCGTCCATGGAACGAACCCTGAACCCGACGTCCTCGCCGTTCAGCCGGGCTCCAGCGTCTATGAATGACACCGTTGGTACGCAGCGAGCCCAGGCCTGCAGAAACGTGTTTGGAAAGCCCTCGCTTTCGGAGGTGTTGATGAATAAAGTTGCCCGATCGAACTCCGACTCTGCCCGGGCATATGGCACGAAACCAAGGAACTCCAGGTTTTTCAATGACCGGGCTTGCGACTTCACTGACTCGAAGAGCGCCTCTTCACCCGGGCTCGGGCCACCAATCATCCGGAAGCGCACATGGGGCAATGCTTCAGCGATGCTGAGAAACAGTTCAGGCCTCTTCAGTTTCCTGATCGTCGAAACCCACAGGACGAACTCGCCGGTACGACTGGCGACGCGATCGTGGGGCAGTACATAGCAGTTCGGCACCAGAGTGCACTCACGACTGAAATGCGTATTGCAGAACTGCGCTTGCTCTCCGTTCTGCACAAAAATGCGATCCACGTGCTTCAACCCATATGAATAGATCCAACGATCTCTCGCAAACCGGATTCTCGGGGTATTGGGTATCAAGTCAGGATTTCCGGCGGCTGCGAATATCGACTTTTTGCGGTATCTCCTGCAGAACGCAACCATGACGCCGGTGAGCTTCCCGGCTGCGCGTTGGTAATAAACATCCGCGTTGGCACGCTGCAGGCATTTCCAGATTCGACTCAAGCGCGGCCAGATGAATCGTACAACCGGCAAACCTTCATTCGGCTTATAAGCCCGAATTACTTCGATACCGTCGATAGTTACCTGGTCCGCTTGGCCAAAATCCAGACAAACCATTGACACTCGAATACCTCGCGAAGCCAGTAACCTGGCAACGATGACCTGCTGTAGCTCCGCCCCGCCAATGACTTGGATGTCCGCCGTACCTGCAAGCAGCGGATATGCGTTCGGCGCAATAAAGCAGATGTGCGGGACCTGATCAGCCATAACAGCGCAATATCAGCGAAGCATGTGCGAGAACGGCGTTGAATCGAGGCGTCGCTGAACTTCGTCATAGTTCGCAATGGATTCCCGGTGGCTGCGCACGCCTCTCTTGGCCAAATTCGAACCTACTTCCCTATGTGAGTCGCCAAGGTTCAAATACTCCAGAATGCGCTCAAACTCGTCATCACTTTCCAGCAGCGCCTCGTACGTCACCTCAAGCATCGGATATGTAAACATACGGATAAGCTTGCGAACTTGAATTGGTTTCTCTTTCAGGCGGGTGAGCCTGCTTACGATCGTTCCAGTATCAATTTGAACCATGGGTATGGCACTCGACGACTCGGCGACGGCATGTGACACTCCAGTCAGCTTTGCGAGTTCTTCGGACACCACGACGTCCAGCAGATTGCGCCGGGTTAGATGGATAACGCGCACCCGGTGGACCGCCAGATAGGCGAGAATCTCCGGGTAGGTTTGCAGTTGCTTGTACATCAGTTTGAATCCGACAATTTGAGCCGGCCCGTATAAGTCGTTCAAATAGGAGAACACGCGTGGCGGTCGCGTGAACGTCGGACTGCCGTGAAACTCAACGAACCTTTTTCCATCAGCGAGCCCGGCAATCGCAGGCGTCAAGCGGGCATGATTGAGGAACAGTTCCCCATAAGCCTTCACACCGGGCTGCCTGTTCAGCCGATCCATCAGCCAGGTCGATCCAGTGCGGGCAGATGTAAGGACGACAAAATTGACGTGCGCCATGGCTTGAACCAATCTTACACCTGCGGCAGACGCAGAGTAATTGTCCTCAGCTGCTTGAGTGTCTTCCCGAGAGTACGGAATTGTGACGAAATATCCCGCATTTCTTGGCATAGGTGCCCAGAAGGTCCGCACAAGCTGGTTGCACGCGATGCTCTCGACGCATGAGGACATCTGGCTGCCGCACGTCAAGGAGCTGCGTTATTTCGATCGCAGGTTTCCTATAAGGCAGGGAACCACCACGAGGGGCAGGCGGTCGCGCCGAATGGCGATCGCAAATCATGTATCGGCTCGACTGCGGCGTTTCAGTGTTACAAAAGTCAAGGAACGTTTGCGTTTCCGCCGGTGGAGTGATCTCGGATGGGAGTTCCGCTACCTTTTCGGCTCATGGGACGACGCGTGGTATGCGTCATTGTTCAAGCCGGCTCATCCTCGGATTCCCGGTGAAATCACGCCGGCATACTCATGCCTGAGCGCGGAGGCCATCTCGCATGTCCATGCGTTGATGCCCGAAGTCAAACTGATCTTCCTTTTGAGAGATCCGGTGGAACGTGCATGGTCCCATGCAAAAATGGATCTCGCGCGCGCGACTGGACGCTCCACAGCGACAGTGACGGATGCCGAGTTCATTCAACATTTTGAGAGTTACGAGTCCAGGATTCACGGTGACTATCCGGGGACCATCGGGCGTTGGCTGACCAGTTTCCCAGAAGGTCAATTCCTTGTCGGATTCTACGACGAGATTCTCAGCAATCCCGATCAGCTATTGATCAGAATCTTTCGGTTCCTGGGCGTATCGGCAACTGCAACCAATGTTCCACCGCAGGTCCGTGCCCGGATCAGTCCGGGTGGAGAAGCGGCAATACCAGCGCAGTTGCATCGACATCTTGCAGGGCTTTACCTGGACGATTTGACAATATTGGCCCAACAATTCAATGGCTGTCCGCGAGAATGGCTCGGGCGGTGCGAAGCTGCGCTTTCCATGGGACGGCTTTGAAGAAGCATATGAAGGACCTTCGTTGACGCGTTATCTATTGCTGCTGTTATTCATCGGTACCGCAGGCAGTCGCACACTTGGCCTGGACCTGGGACTCGCGCCCGGAGTAAGTATCAAGAATGTCATGCTTTACGCTGTCGCATCGAGCATCGCGATCGAAAGCGCCATGCACCACAATCGACGAATCGAGCTTTTGCCAGTCATCCTGCCATTTGCGCTCTTGATCGCCTATGCGGTTTTCACCTGGCTATACACGATTCTGTTTCTCGATAACCCCTATTACTTTCCCCGAGAGACCCTGATTCGCCTCAAGACAAAACTGGTCGATCAGTTCCTCATGCTGCTCGTATTCTTCTATGGAGTCGTCAACTGGAAGGAAGCATTCTGGCTCCTGAAGTCCCTGATATGGGTGATAGTGCTGGGATGCTTCGTGACGGTCATCGACACTTTCGATGTTCCCGATCTTGGCGTTATTTCAACCCGAGACTCCGACGGGCGTGTGGAGGGATTCATAGGCAGCGCGCAGGATTTTGGCGGGCTGCTGGCGTTCGCGCTGCCACTGGTTGTTGCGCTCTTGTGGACGGAATCCGGCGGCAAGAAGTTTGCCGCATTATGCGGCGTCGGTCTCGTCCTGGTATCGATCATGCTTTCCACGTCCCGAGGCGCGATATTCGGCATCGTCGCGGGCGGCATCATGGCTGCTGTCTACCTTAGGCGTTACATATCCGGACCGATGATGATGCGTGCAGCATTTGCAGTCGTTGCATTTACACTCGTTGCCACCTTGTTTGTTTTCTCCACCGAGTTCGGTTACTTACTCGAGGAGCGCATGACTCGCGGAGTTGCAACGGGAGATGTGGAAACGCTGAGTTCAGGGCGCACCGCGATATGGTCGGCCGCGCTTCGCGAAATGGCTGAGCACCCCTTGTCGTTCATATCGGGATTGGGCTGGGAAGCATACTTCCAGACGATCGGCCACCGATACGCTACGCATAGTGTTTACCTTGATCGGTTCTATAATCTCGGGTTAATCGGGCTCATACTCTTTACGTATAGTTTTGCCGGCGCAGCCGCCATAGCCCGACGCGGATTAGCAACTGTTCCGACAGATCGAGCCCCACCTTTCCTCTTGGCGACGGTAATTGGCATCGCAGCCTTTATGATCGCGATGGCATTCAGCGACATCCATGGCGCTGCATTGTATGTCTGGGCAATGGTGGGAGTAGCTTTGCGTATCGCATGCTCCAGCCCCACTCACACCGACTTGTTCCATGCGGATCACGGTATTGCGCGGCCGTGAAGCCGCGAGCGCAGATAATCGACCACGCGCCCGATATCTTTTACTCCTAGGCGGTGGGCCAGCCACAGGACCGCCATCAGGTACACCAACGACGACCCGATGGCTCGGAATATTTCATTGCCCGACACCAGATCGAATGCCATCGGAATGGGTAAAGCCAGAATGCAGGAAACGAGTATTCGTAGAATACTTGCCCAGTCAGCAAGTGCAGCCACGCTTAAGCCAAGCGCCCTCAACGTTCGATTGATGTAATACAGCTCGGCTGCGAGCTCGGCGATAATGAAGGCAATAGCTGGGCCGATCATCCCAAGCGTACGAGAAAGTACCGCGATTAAGCTGATGTTAACAACCAGAGCTCCTGTTGCGCCCCACAACATGAAGCCACTGCGTCCAGTGGTTCGCAGCAATACATCAGTATTGAAGCAGCGCCGTACCAGGTACAGGGCATAGACGCAGAAAATTGGAACTGCCGGCAAGTAGGCGCTTGTAAACAGTGCCGTTATAATTTGTTCGGCATAGTAGATGAGCAATAAACTGGCGGGGAAAAACAAAGCGCAATTCAGCACATTTACCCGCTGCCAGAGACGCACTGCGCCTCCCGGTTCATTGTGGGCGCGCACGAGTTCCGGATAAACAGCGTCTTCGATTCCGCTGCGAGTTACGCGCACCAAAGGTTGAAGATAACTACCGGTTGCGTAATAAGCGAGGGCTATCGGTCCCAGCGTGCCACCAATGAACAGCTTGCCTATGTTACGGCTGGCCTGCTGCACAAGGGCGGAAGCACCGATCGGACCTGCAAATCGCAACTGCTCAACGAGTTCGGATGGCTTAATGTCCCGAACGAACGTTTTCTGCCTGACAAAATACACAAGGACAAGCGCGACCCGCAGAGCCTCTACGACGGCCAATGACCAGACTATCGTCAGTACATCGCGTGAGTAATACGCAACGAGAACGGCCGTACCGACGCGGATTACCAGTCGAACCGCAGAGTAATAAAGGACCTTGCGAGGCTGTCTCTTCGCTATCCAGAAATACTCAATCCAGTTCAGATTCACGAAAAAGAATGTATATGCCGCCAACGGAGCAACGAAGTCGTAGCTTGCGGCCCGTAACAGCAGGTCTTTGGATAGCAGCAGTGTCGATAGAACACAAACACTAATCAGCAGAGTGACTCCCGACGTCTGTGTAACAAAAGCTCTTTCGCGTTGCGGATAACGCGGCAAAAAATATGTAAGACTGGAATCAACGGCAAAAGCACACAGCACAGTCAGGATGGTCGCGTAGATCATGAACTCCTGATACTGACCATACGCGGAAACTTCCAGAATTCGAACGAGCAATAACGGACTGAGCAGGTGAATTGCAAAGTTTGACAGCCGCGACACTGTCAGAACGACCGTCCGAGACATCAAGCCGGACATGTGCGTGCACCGTCGATATCGGCTGTCAAAGCCAGTGTTCTCGCCACATCTCAAAGCCGAGCAGGTACCACAGAGGCGCCTTGGCTCTTTGAGAGCCAGCGTAAAAATCGTGAGTCAACGCTCTAACCATCTTCCAATCGAGATGGCCGGCAGCTCGAATGCGACTCTCCGACAGATATTCCATAACCAGGCTCTTGAGTTCATTCCTCAGCCAGCGATCGAGTGGTATTCCGAAACCGTGCTTGCGCCGCTCCAGCAGGTGCCGTGGCACATAGCGGTAAAGAATGCTCTTGAGTGCATGCTTTGAGCCCAGTGCACCGCGCTTCAGATGCGGCGGCATCCGGAATGCAAATTCAGCAAGCCGATGATCGAGGAGCGGCTCCCGGCCCTCGATGCCGACCGCCATCGTCATACGATCTACCTTTGTGAGGATGTCTTCTGGCAAATAATGATGGAAGTCCCAAAGGGCCATCTTGTCTGCGTCCGTTCCCGGAAACGTGTCAGCAGTCTCTCTTCTTTCGCGGTAGCCGCCAATCAAGCGACTGACTTCATCCGTAGTCCAGTACGCTTTGTCCAGATCGAAGAGCCGACCGATTGTCGGTTCGCGAAACATGGCTTGCAAACGGCGAGCCCGGTGTGCTCGCTCACCTATCCTTCCCGCACCAAATGTCAGGCTCGAGACCAGGTTCTGCACTGGCTGCACGGCAGCGATAGATAAGGCCGCCGAAGACGCTGACCGCACTATCCGTGGAATTCGTTTTAATCTCTCCAATCGATTCAGCACGCTGGTATACACGTTATAGCCACTGAATAGTTCGTCACCACCATCTGCCGAAAGCACCACTTTTACATCCCGCCTCGCCAGCCTGGAAACGAGCAGTGTTGGTATTCCCGATGAATCCCCGAAAGGTTCGTCGAACAATTCACCCCAATTCTTGGCAATCTGCAGTGCTTCGGTAGGCTCGAGGATGTACTCGGTATGGTTGGTACCGCAATGCTGGGCTACCGCACGCGCCCAACCTGATTCATCATGACTGTCCTCGCGGAAACCAATCGTAAAAGAATTGATGCGTTGCTCGTGATGCTTTGAAAGCAGCGCGGTGACTAGCGAAGAATCAGTTCCGCCCGAAAGGTAAACCCCGACCGGGACATCTGAAACCATGCGGTATCTGGCGGCATCGATAAGCAGCGACTCGAGCTCCGCTTCAATTTCCCTGTCGCTGCCCAACAGTGGTGTTGCCAGCACATCAAGTACAGACCAGTAACGCTCTATGACCGGTTCTTCTCCCCGCTTGACACGCAGCCGATGACCTGGAAGCAGTTTATGAATACCTTCATAAATGCTGCGATCTTCCGAGATATATCCATACTGAAGAAAATCGCCCAGCGCCCGTCGGCTCAGGTTCGGCGTCCAATGACTGAATTCTCTAAGCGCCTTGAGCTCGGATGCAAATACCAACGTGCTGTCGTGCCACCCAAAATAGAGGGGTTTTACACCAACACGATCACGAACGAGTTCGAGAGTTTGCTCTTTCTCATCCCAATGCGCTATCGCGAACATGCCGATGAACTGCTCGACTGCCGCCGACCCCCATTCATCAAAGGCATGCAGGATGACTTCCGTGTCGCTTCGGCTGACAAAGATACGACCGGCGGAAATTAGACGTTTACGAACTTCAGCGTAGTTATATATCTCCCCATTCAACATCACGACGTATCGCCCGTCGGCCGATGTCATGGGCTGATGCCCCGCGAGCGACAAATCGATGATGGCCAGGCGACTAAAACCAAACCCCACGCCGCTGTCATTGGTCCAGATCCCTGTGTCGTCGGGCCCTCGATGGTGAAGACTGCGCATGGCCCGGGCCAGCTCCTGTCGCACACTCGCGAGCTGGAGACGTGTATCCCAGATTCCAACAATGCCGCACATCGTCCTGGCTGCTTTCCTGTTTCAGTTTCTGGATTTCCGACCGGAACAGTATGTCGGTTAACCGATACCTTCGCCAACTGACATTGCTCGGCTCTCCGGGTTCAGCAGCCAGGTCAAAGTGACTATTCGCAAAAGCATCTGTATTACAATGGGGCGCTCTCGGGTCGCTTCCGTCGAATATGACAACCACCACTAGTCCGCTCCATTTCGTGTACTTGACGTCCTCGCCGTTTTCCGGCTCAACCCTGTTTTCTCTCTTCGCGAAATCCCATCCCCGAATTGCAACAGTAGGTGAGATGACGGGACTGGTGCCGGCTCAGGATCCCGACGCGTATCTTTGCTCCTGCCATAAGCCAATCCGACAATGCCCGTTCTGGATGCTTGTTAAAGAACACATGCTGGCCAAAGGCCACAATTTTGATCCCGGAAACTTCGGAACTCGGTTTCGTCTGGGCAACACTTCATTGACGAAGCAACTGTCAAGCGGCTCGCTTCGCAGCACCCTCCTCGAGGACCTCCGGGATGGCATCATTGACCTTTGGCCCGTAATGCGCAGAAGGCTGGGAGATGTCGTTGCCCGAAACAAGGCGCTCGCGGACTCGATACTTCGTGCTTCCGGCAAGCAAGTATTCTTTGATGCGTCAAAGGATCCAATGGCCATACGCCACTTTGAGCGTGACGCGGATATTCGTCTTCAGGTAGTCCATATGGTCAGAGATGTGCGGGGCGTGGCACTTTCGCGGATAAAGAATCGCGGAGAGATGAACTGGAACCGGGCCGTGAGTGCCTGGCTTCGAATGAATCGCAGTATAGACCGTGAATTGCGGCGCGTGCCGGAAGCGACTTGGATCCGGATACGTTATGAGGACCTGTGCAGAGATCCAACCGGAACCATGAATCGCTTCTTTCAATTCTGCGGTCTCGACGATCATGACGTCGGATGCAATTTCAGTTCCGAGGAGCACCATATTGTCGGCAATCGGATGCGATTAACCAGCATTTCCGCGATCAGATTGGACGAAACCTGGCGGCGCACGCTGACGTCAGTTGAAGTTGAACGTGCTTCCAGGATTGCGGGCTCGCTTCACAGGAAGTATGGATATCCCGCAATGAAGGCGTCCGAACTGGTAGCGTAGCAAGAGAATGACGTAATGGAAGCATCAGTCTGCGCGCCAGTATTCGTCGTTGGTACGGGTCGAAGTGGGTCAACGGTTTTCTTTGAAATCTTCTCACGCCACCCACAGGTTTCCTGGCTGTCGGGACTTCTGGATGCTTATCCCGATCGCCCACCCCTGAACAGACTGCTGATGCTGGCAAGAAGCGTCCCGCTGCTCGACGGTATTCTGCGTCACCACTGGGGTCCGTCGGAGGCTTATCTTTTCTGGAACACGGTCTGCCCGGGATTCTCGAACCCGTACCGCGACCTCACGGAGGAAGATGTCACTCCAGGATCTGCATTACGGCTTCGTGATGCGGTCAGCGAGATGGTCAATGCCCGGCGGCATCGCTTCATTGCGAAGATTACTGGCTGGCCTCGTATGCGATATCTGCATTCGGTATTCGCGCAGGCGCTTTTCATTGAAGTAACTCGTGACCCACGTGCGACTGCGAGCTCCCTGCTCGAAGTACCCTTTTGGGACGGTTGGCGCGGGCCTCCAAACTGGCGCCGCGGCCCGCTACCGCCGGATCTGGACGCTATCTGGCGTGAGGAAGGTGAATCATTCGTCGCATTAGCAGCATTGGAGTATGTAATTGTTCATAGGGCCATCGCGCAATGCCGAGATGCCTTGCCAATGGAGCAAGTTCTTTCTGTTGCTTATTCGGACCTGTGCGCCGAACCGGTCAGCACTTTCAGGCAGGTAACCGAATTCTGCAAACTGAGTTGGTCCTCCGCATTCGAGAAATCAGTTAACCGCGTCGCGCTTGTCAATCGCGATGACAAATGGCGCACCAAGCTCACGGTCTCTCAACAGCAAGTTCTGCAGAGAACCCTAGACCGCGCACTGGAAACGCCCGTCGTGGAGGGTTCAGTATGAACAATCACTCAAAGATAGAGCTCGTTGAGACGCGTGCCAAGCGAATCCAGAGGTACGTTGCCGACGCACGATATTTGCTGCTTGGAATCGCGAGCCCGCTGTTCCTCCGTGGAAGCGATAGCCCGGACCTTGGCGGCCTGCAAACATTCTGTTGCTTCGTCGGCCACGGCCGAAGCGGAGGAACCCTGGTAGGCGCCCTCCTGAATGCGCACCCGAATATTGTGATGTCCAACGAACTTAATGCTCTGCGGCGACTGCACACGGGCATGTCGGCGAAACAATTGTATCGCGTAATCTACCTGGTATCAGGACGCCAAGTGCAGCGCGGTTCCAAGGGCGGAGGCGGCTATTCTTATGCGGTCGCCAGCCAGTGGCAGGGGAGACACCGGGAACTCAGAATAATCGGTGACCGCAAGGCGGGAGCCACGGCGTACGAGATCGTCTGTAACCCTGAGCTATTAACCACTCTGCAACAAAAGGTCAAGTTGGAGAAGAAGTTTATACACGTGATCCGGAATCCATTCGACACGATCACGACAACTTTTCACAAAACTCTGTCCAAGGCGAGTGAGGAATCAGACAGCCACTTGTCTCGGGAAATTCGCAACTATTTTGCCAGGTGCACAGCGGTGCACAAGATTGAGGAAAAGTTTGGACCCAGATCCATCTTTCACCTGCATCACGAGCAGTTGATTGCAGATCCAGAATCCCAACTTCGACGTTTATGTCAGTTCCTGAATGTGGACCCCTGCACTGACTATATCCAAGCGTGTGCAAGCATCGTCATGAAGAGCCCGCACCTTAGCCGGACGTCGCTGAAATGGCCTGAATACCAGGTCGCCGAAGTAATGGAAGCAATGCGTGACTGCCATTGGCTGACTTCGTATACGCTCGACTCGTAATTTCCTGGCGTGGCTGTTTCCAGATTGTAGTCTTGCCATCCCGACCGACAAAGACAGTCTCCAGCCTTTCCGATGACAATACTTGTGCAATACCGTCAGCGCGATTTCGGCGCACCAAGCCTTCGGAAACCTGTCCACTGCTTATGATGTAAACGTCATTATCGGACGCACGCTCGAGGACGCGGCCCAGATCGGTCCCGGATCCGATTACCGGCGTGTTCGTATACTGCCCATACAGTATCCCGCGTCTCAAAGTGGAGTGGTTTCTGGCGCCGGCGACGCTTTGAAGCCGATAATCGATTCTCCCGAGATAGTAAGTCTGAACTATTGAATCTTCCGCAATAATGATGTCATCCGGCCCCGGATTCAGATTGCGAATGAATTCTGCGGCACCTTTGTGATCCGGATGATCACGGTAGTCGTTCTTCGACGCCTGCCAGGCGGCCGCTGGATTGATGATTGCGGCGACGAACACGACGGCAATTCCGGCCGTCGCTATGGAGTTCTCCCGAAGTCTCGCTCCCCAACCGGTATTTCGCATCACGTACATGACGCTCGCGATTGGCGCGAGCAGGAAGAAGGGTAGCGCTCCCATCGTGTAGCGATCTGCCACGTTCCATTTCAACAAGCCGATCGCGAACAGTGGCGCCCAGACTGCCATGGCGAAAAACAGGTAGAACATTGGGATCCGGTGCCCGCGGACCAGCCGATAAACTGCGAACACCAGCGTCGCGGCGAAGAGCGCTACGCCGATCGTACTGAGCTCAGCGAAACGTAAGATTGGCCAGATGCTTGGCGTCCCGACAAACGCGCCGATAAGAGTTCGGCCCGGGAACTCGCCGGTTCCCTGCAGAACGTATAACTGCATCAGCGCCATGAAGCCGACCAATGCACCTACCATCAGCAGTCTCGACGAACTCTGGAGGCCAGCACGCAGCCATAGGATCGCGCCGAACAGCAGCGCGATGGCCCCGATGTGATAGTGGAGGGTCACGCAAGCGACCGCGCCGATGGCGAGCAGAAGCACCGCAGGCAACGCTTTTTTCCAGCGTTCCATTCGAGTCGTGCCGATAACCATGACCGCCAGAGCTGCCGCCAACGCCACAGCAACGGCCAATCGCATATGTCCCTGGAACAGCAATTCCAGGGGGCTTAGCGTCACTTCGGGTGGCAGGATCAGCTGTTCCGATTCCTCAGGATAATTCTGACGAGTCAATTCCCCGAGGATGAAAAAGATTCCCCCGGCTGTGAGCATGGCGACCGCCCCGGCCGCCAATTGCTTCCACGATTGATTCACCAGGCCGGGGAACAGGAACAACGGCGCTGAAAAAACAGCAAGCGGATGGAAGTGGATCGTAATCACAAGGGTCAAGAATGCCGCTACGAAGGATAATGCGGTACGAGTTCGTTCCCATCGAAACAAAAACGTTCCATAGAGCAGCAGGCCCGCAATCAGGAACACGTACATGCGCGCGGTCATTGAGACGTCGATCATCGCCGGCAGGAACACGATCGTGGCGACAAAGGCGAGATTGGGTTTGGGGTCGAGAAAACGCCGTCCCATGAAAAAGGCGAACAATCCGCACAGCGATCCAACGATGGCGGACGGTAACCGCAACGCCCACTCGTTGTCACCGAACAGCATCGTCGACCCGGCCAGCAGATAGGTATGCGCTAGCGCGCGCGAATAGTTCATGCCGCTCGGCAGGAGCGGCTCGCCCTGCTCGACGACGGCGCGTGCGGCCAGCCCCATGATGTCTTCGTCGCCATGGAGGCCGACATTGTCGAGCTGCCAGAAGCGCAGCCAGGTGCCGACCGCCAGGATCACGGCAAGCAGTATGTAATCGTGCCGACGATAGTCCTGGGATGGATTGACCGGCTCGAACCAGTGATCGATCAACTTCAACAAGTGGGCTACTCCCTCACTGCAACCGCTTGACCAGATACCCGGTCGCCGCAATCGGCTCCCATCCTTCCGCCTCGACATCCATGCCGGCCGGTTCCGCCACGACCGCCTCGGCGCCGGCCGCGGCAAATGCCGCCAGCACCTCGGTGCGCACCGCGGCGCTCGCCGACCAGAACTCGCCGCTTTCCTCCGGCCGGACCTCGGCGATGATCCTGAGGCGCGCGAGCCGGGCCCAGTACGCCGAGTAGGAGTAACCGATGAACGCGACCCGCGTCCCCGGCTCCAGTCCGAAGTCCGCCCGCAGCGCTTCTGCAATGGCCGGTTGCCGGGTTTTGTCGCCACCGTCCGAGAGATCGCGGGTCACGGTGCTGGCTGCGACCGGTCCATGCCGCTGCGAGGCATAGCCGAGCATCCCGCCGAGGCCTTCCAGATTGAGCGCCGCGATATTAAACCAGACGACCAGTGCCAGTATCACGCCGCCGGCCGCAACCGTCCGTTGCTGCCACTCCCCGGCGGGCAATCGGAGCTGCGCCAGCAGGCCCGCCCATAACAGCAGCACGAACGGCGCGACATAACGCGATTCCGCGTATACGAGGACGTACAATCCGAGCGCCGCCAGCGACCAGGCCGCCAAGGCGAGCGGTGCGTCGAAGCGCGGTTCCCGGCGCCATCGGGGCCAGGCGAGCACCGAGAGCAGCGCCAGGACCGCCAGAAAGCCTCCCTGCTGGCGCACGAACAGCTCAAAGTAATAAACCTTGTTATCCACGATCGCCTGTAGCTGGGGCCGGAGCGCGACCGTCGGTTCGAGTCCCTGGGTCCACCAGGCGGGGTCATAGGCGAGCGGATAGGTCCCGCCGATCGGCGTCGCGAATTCCCAGGCCGCGGGGTGGTCATGGATCCGTCGCGGCGGGTGGACCGGGGTTCCCTGGATTCCGGCCGCCTGCTGCCATTGCGGCCAGCTCAGGCCATTGACGTGCTTCATGTACGTAAAGCGGCCGACTTCGCCGAAGCTCGGATGACCGACCGAGATCGAGGTCAGGTACACGACGGGACCCGCCACGATCAGGAATCCGATCAGCGCCCTGCCGAAGCGCGCGAGCCGCGTTCCCGCAGCGCCCGGTATCAATGCCGTGAGCGCGAGCCCGACGATGCCGAGCGGAAACATCGCGGACTTCGCGAGGTAGGCGAGCCCGAGCGTGAAGCCGAAGAGCACTGGGGTCGAAGCGCGCGCGTTGTCTGCCGACGTCTTCAGCAGCAGGCCGGCCGCGAGATAGAGAAGCGCCGCGACGCACATGTCCGGGGTCACCGCCCAGACCGCGATCAGGTTCAGCGACACCCAGATGAACAGCGAATAACCGATGGCCAGCCACACGGCCGGCGGGAAGCGCGCCTCTGCGCCCTGCCCCGCTGCCGGCGTGACATACGCGCGCGTCAGTTGCCGCCAGAAATATTCGAATGCGAGGAGCGCCAGCGCGTAGATGAAAAAATTGCAAATCTGCACGACCGGGAATTCCCACCACACGGAGGGCTGCGTGAGCTCGACGACGCCGCCGACGATCCAGGCGTACAGCGGACTCCAGGTGATATTCAAGGCGGAGTTCCAGTCGCCCTGCCACCAGGCCTGGCCGAGATCGAGATAGCCGATCCCGTCCTCGTTCATCGACTGGCTGCGGATCGCGACGACGGTATGCAGCGCGCCGATGCCGAGGGCCAGCAGGCGGAATGCCCAACGCAGCCAGCCGGGCGGATCCGTGTCGCGGAACAGGAACGTCATGGGGCCCTAAACTTACTACACTATGGGACGCGAGCGCCTGCGGGAGATGCCGAAATCGAAGCGCGGACCTGGGTGATCGTTCCGGCATTCAACGAATCGGCGATCATCGGGCCGAGCGTCAGTGGTTTGCGGAGCCGGTTCGCGCATGTCGTCGTCGTGGATGACGGCTCGGCCGATGCAACGGCGTCGGCGGCGCTCGCTGCCGGCGCGGTCGTGTTGCGTCACGCGGTCAATGCCGGCCAGGGGGCCGCGCTGCAGACCGGGATAGACTACGCGCTCGCGCGCGGCGCGGCTTTTGTCGCGACCTTCGACGCGGACGGACAGCACCACGTAGAGGATCTCGTCACCATGCTCGCGGCTCTGCAAGGCGGATCGCAGGACATCGTGCTCGGCAGCCGGTTTCTCGGCCACGCTGAGGGATTGCCGTTGGCGCGCCGCCTGGTGCTGAAGGCGGCAGTGCTATTCACCAACCTGACCACCGGGCTCAGGCTCACGGATGCGCACAACGGTCTCAGGGTCATGACCGCGTCGGCGGCGCGGCGCCTGCACATCCGCCAGGACGGCATGGCCCACGCATCCGAATTGATCGAGCAGGTGGGCAGGCTCGGACTGCGCTACGCGGAAGTGCCCGTGACGATCAGCTACAGCGAATACAGCAAGGCCAAGGGCCAGCGGCTGTCGAACAGCCTGCTGATACTCCGGGACCTGTTCGCGGGATGGCTGCTGCGATGACGATCCAGATCTTCCTGACGGCGCTGCTCGCAACTGTCGCGGTGATGGTCGGGCTGCAGCGCTCGACTTCGCGGGTGCTGCGGCTCGCGGTGCTCGCCGTGGTCGCATTGGGGCTGTACTTCGTCTGGGTGCCGGAACAGACGACGCGGCTCGCGGCGGCGCTAGGCGTCGGCCGCGGCGCGGATCTCGTGCTCTATCTGTGGGTCGTCATCACGCTGGCCCTGATCGTGTTCCTGTATCTGAAGATCGTGCAGCTCTCGCGCCGGCTGACGGAACTCACGCGCGCGCAGGCCCTGGCGCGACCGCAGATCCCCGCCGATTCGGGTGACTCGCGTTGAACACGCCCACTCCCGACCTGTCCGTCGGTCTCGGCGCCGGCCGCGTGTTCGGCCTGCTGGCGGTGGCGTTCATGCTCGGCATCGGCCAGCTGTTATTCAAGATTGCCGCGGAACGCCTCGTCATCGGCCGCGGCTGGAGTGCATTCGCCTGGTCGCTGGTCGGCTGGCCGATGGTCAGCGTGCTGCTGCTCTATGCCGTGGCGACGGTGCTGTGGGTTTACCTGCTGAACGGACTGGCGCTCAGCCGCGCCTATCCGTTCATCGCGCTCGTCTTCGTGTTTGTGCCGCTCCTGAGCTGGATCGCGTTTCGCGACGCGCTCGACCTGCGTTACGGCATCGGCCTCGCGCTGATGATGGCCGGGCTCTACCTGATCGCCGCCCCGCGCTGAATGTGCGGGATCACGGGATTCCTGCCGCGTAACGGCCTGCCGGAAGCGCAACTGCGTGAACGCGTGCAGCGCATGACCGCGGCGCTCGTGCATCGCGGCCCCGACGACAGCGGCAGCTTCATCTCCCGTGATGTCGGGCTCGGCGTCCGGCGGCTCTCGATCATCGATCGCGCGCACGGCCATCAGCCGATGCAGAGCGACGACGGCCGGCTCGTGCTCGTGTTCAACGGCGAGATCTACAACCACCGCACGCTGCGCCGCACGCTGGAAGCGCAAGGCTCCGTGTTTCGCACCGACAGCGATACGGAAGTCGTATTGCGCCTGCTCGAGCGCGAAGGGATCGATGGCGCGCAGAAGCTCGAAGGCATGTTCGGCTTTGCGTTCTGGAATACGGCGACGCGCGAACTCACGCTGGCGCGGGACTGGCTCGGGCAGAAGAGCCTGTACTGGATCGAGACCGCGGAAGGACTTTATTTTTCTTCTGAAATCAAAGCGTTATTGACTATTCCTGGCGTGATTTCTGAGCTGGATGTCGAAGCCCTTTCGCATTACCTGTCGTTGCGTTACCTGCCGGGTGAGAGCACGTTCTTTCGCGGCATCCACAAGCTGCCCGCGGCCCACGCCATGACGCTCGGGTCGGGAGCGCGCCGGATGCGCGAGCTGTGGCGACCGGCCTACGAGCCGAAGCATGCACTGACCGAATCGCAGATCATCGAGCGCCTCGACGGGTTGCTCGGCGAGGTCGTGGCCGAACACCTGATGAGCGAGGTGCCGTTGGGCGCGTTTCTCTCCGGCGGCATCGATTCAAGTCTCGTGGTCGGCTACGCCAGCCGCGCGATGCAGGATCCGCTCTCCACTTTCGCGATCGGCGTGCATGACGAAGAACAAAGCGAACTGCCCTGGGCGCGCCAGGTGGCTGACATCTACCGCACCCGTCATCGGGAAACGATCGTCGATCCGGATCTGGCGGCGCTGACGCCGCGCATGGTCGCGGCGCTCGAGGAGCCGGTGGATCCCTTTGGCGCCGGCGTCTACGTTGTGTCCGAGGTCGCGCGCCGCGAAGTGACCGTGGCGCTCGGCGGTGACGGTGGCGACGAACTGTTCGCGGGCTACGATCGCTACAAGGGTCAGCGCATCGCGGAACTCTATGCGATGGTGCCCGCGGTGCTCCGTCACAAGCTGCTGCGGCCCGTGATCGCGCGCTTGCCGGACAGCTATGGCTACAACAGTGTTTCGGCCAGGCTGCGGTGGCTCGACCGCATCGCGGACAGCCGCGGCTTCGAGCGTTACGCGGACAGCGCCGCCTGGCTGCGATTCCCGCACGAAATGAAACGGCGGCTGTTCACCGAGTCCCATCAGGCCATGATCGAGCGCAGCGTCAGCGAGCATCTGTTGCGCCGCTACTTCGAGGACGGCAGCGCCAACGATTCGCTCGACCGCATCCTGCATGCGGACTGCAACACGCGGCTCACCGAGAATCAGCTGCCGATCGTGGATCGCATGTCCATGGCCCACAGCCTGGAGTTGCGGAGCCCCTTCCTCGATCGCCGGGTCGCTGAGTTCGCGATGCGCATCCCCGCCGAACTCAAGCTGAAACGCGGCCGCCTAAAATACATCACCCGCGAAGTCGCGCGCCGCTACCTGCCGAAATCGATCGTGGACCGGCCGAAGAAGGGATTCGGGTTCCCGCTCGCGAAATGGCTGCAGGGGCCGCTGGCCGGCCTGATGCAGAGCGTGATCGACGAAAGCCGCTTCGTCGAGCGCGGCCTGTTCCGGCGCGAGGCGCTGCAGGAACTGCAGGACGAGCACGTCGGCGGCCGCAAGGACCACAACTACCGCCTGTGGATGATCTTCAACCTCGAGATGTTCCTGCGCCATTACATGGACGGCGAGTCCGTGGGCTCGCTCGAAGAATGGATCCGCGAGCGCCGTTAAAGGGGACGCAACCCTTTAGAAAGGGGTCGCATCCCTTTGTGAAGGGTCTTTGCAATAGCAGCACACCAGTGGACCAAAGGGATGCGACCCCTTTCTAAAGGGTTGCGTCCCCTTTAACGACCCCTTTCTAAAGGGTTGCGTCCCCTTTAGGGCAGCGCAGGCGCCACAGCGCGAACGGCAAGGCCTGCGCGGGCCGGCTGACGACATCCCGCACCCGCACGACGATGTCCTGCGGGCGCAGTTGCAGTTCGCCGGCGGGCAGGCGATAGAGCGGTGCCGCGACCGGCATCGAGGAGTTCTCCCCGACTTCGTCGAGCAACCCGAAGTAGTAGCCCACGCGATGGGCGCACAGATAGTCCTCGACACCCCTTGCCAGCAGCTCGTCGTTGTAACGGAAATCGTTCACGAGCCCGTCCATCGGCAGCAGCGACAGCCCGGAGTGCCAGGCGATCGCGCCGGGCCAGTCCCTGACGAACAGCCGGCTGTCGGGCGGCAGGTTCGCCTTCAGCCAGCGCGCGAACTCTTCCGGCCAGCGGTATTCGTTGATCGGCAGGTCGATCACGACCGGCCCGATGGACAGCGGGTTGAAGGCCTTGAGCCAGGCGCGGCCCGCACCGCCCGCGAGTACGGCCAGCGTCAGCGCGAGCACCATCGCCGGCACAAAGGCGGCGACCGGGCGCGGCTCGAGCCGGGACATGATCCAGCCGGGCAGCCACGCGGCGCACAGGCCGGCCGCCAGCACGGCCGCGACGTAGTACCACGCCCAGAACGTGTAGTGATCGGTGAAACCGGCAACGTACACGGCGTGCATCACGACGCCGCCGCCGAGGCCGATCCACAGCACGCGGCGACGCTCCGAATCGTCGAGCCAGAGTCCGATGATCAGGGCCAGCACGCCGAATGGCGCGGCGAGCTTGCCCATCGTGCCCAGCCGGTCCGGATCGAAATCGAACGCCGGGAAAGCGCTCTTGATCGCGCCGCTGATCGGCATCAGGTGACCGTATTCGAACTGGTTGAACGCGAGATAAGGCGCCAGCACGAGCAGTCCGCCCGAGGCGGCCGCGATCGCCCGGGCTGCGATCGCGGAAGCGTTGGGGCCGGCGTGCAAGGCGCCGGCCGTGCACAACGCCGCGACGACGAACAGGTTGTCGAGGCGCGCCAGGGTCGCAAGCCCGAACAGCAATCCGGTCCAGAACCACGGACGCCATCGCGCGCTCGCGAGCGCATGCCAGAGCGACAGCATGCCGGCGACGAGCAGCAGCGCATTCAGGTGCGCTTCGGATCCATAGAGGCCGGTGCCGAGCAGATAGCAGAGCACCAACGCGAGACCCGGCAGCCAGTAATCCAGCTCCATGCACCGCGCCAGCCGATGAAACAGGAATGCCGTGCCGAGCGCCAGCAGTGCCTGCAGCCACACTACCAGTTGCAGCGTGAGCTCGCGGTCACGGGACGCCAGGAAATCGGCGGCTACGACGCCCGCCATCCACAGCGGGTGATATCCGTTGGTCGGCGTGATGCCGTGAAACGTACTGCCGTGACCGGCGACGATGTGGTCGGCGATCTGCAGGTAGAAATACGAATCATCCTGCAGGAACTCAAGGGGCCGCAGCAGCGCCGGCATCAATTGCAACGCGAGCAGTACCGCCGCGACCGTCCACGTCGCAACAGTGCTTGCGGCATAATGCCCGCGGACCCGGTCCAGCATGCATGCGCCCCCGCGAGGAGTCAGGCCCAGATGTCAGCGAGTCCCCAGTCTGGTTTTGCGTTTGCCGCCAGGCATCCGTTGCTCGCAAATCTGCTGCTGGTGATCGTATCACTGCTGGTCGGCGTGCTGATGATCGACCTCGTCACCTTTTATCTGCTTGGAATGCGGCCGATTGGCTGGGCGCCGCAGCGTTTCTTTCAGCACTCGTCGTTGCTGGGCTGGGAACACATCCCCTATGCCGAAGGCACCTGGTACGCGTACAAGGACGGCACGCGGACCCACGTCAGCATCAATGCCTACGGGTTTCCGGATGACGAGCGCACCGTCACCAAGGATCGCCCGCGCATCGCCCTGTTCGGCGACTCCACGACCGAGTACTGGGAAGTCGAGGCGGATGCGCGTCCTCAACGCGTGATGCCGCAACTGATGGACGGGCGGACCGAAGTGCTCAATTTCGCCCTGCGCGGCGCCGGGACCGACCAGGCGTTGTTGACCTACCGGCACCTGGCCGTGCACTTCGCGCCGGATGTCGTCGTGCTGACTGTCTGCATCAACGACTTCGCCAACAACGCGGTCCAGGAATCGAAGCCCTGGTTCGTCCTCGACCCGGACTCGCCCGGTGGCATCCGCCTCCAGGGCATGCCGATACGCGGCGAACGGCTGCAGGAAGAAATCTGGTGGCGGGAATTGCCGGAGCGCTCCTTCACGCTGCGCCAGCTCAAGTACGCGGTGTTCGGAATGGGCAGTCATTTCCGGACCGACGTTCCGCTCGCGGAACATCCGGAGCTGCGGCCGTTCAGGCGCGCGTACGATGCGGAAGACGAGCGCCGGAAGGAACTGCTCGAGCGGCTGGTTGCTGCGTTCGCGAATTTCTCCCGCGAGCATGGCGCCCGCTTTCTGCTCGTCGAGGGACTCGCGCGCCCGGTGCTCGACAAAGAGCAGCGGGCCCGGGTTCTCGAAATCTACGGCGACGTCTTCGATTTCGGGCGCGTCACGCGGGCGTTCGAGGCGCACAGCGCGCGCGCAGGCTACGAATTCCTGTCCTTGCCGGGGCTCGTGCGCAAACGCGGACTCGAGGTGGGCGATCTCATGCATCCGCACGACACGATGCATCTCAATGCCGAAGGCGCGCGCGTTTTCTCCGCCGCCGTCGTCGAGCGGTTGCGCGCGCTCGGCTGGATCGAAGCGGCACCGGCAGCGCCGGCCGGGACCGGTTAGCCATGCCGCGGCGGCCAGGTCGGGGAATCACCCGCCGTGAAGTTCTTTTTTGCGCGATGCTGCCGCTGAGCGCCTGCGTAGCGGGTCTGGATGCGCCGGACGATGGCGAACGGAGCCTGGCGTCGTGGCTGCGCCGCCTGCCGCCCGGTCCGGTCGCTGCGGCGGGCATCGGCGCCTTGTATCTGCGCGATCGGCCGGATGAGCAATCGGCGGACTGGCTCGCCCGGCGGCTGTTCGATACCGAGCTATCCCGACCGCTGGATCGGGCGGGCTTTCAGGAGTTGCTGTCGCGCGTGGTCGCGAAGCGCGCCCGGGATTTCCTGGAAGAGGATCTGGTGGTAGTGAATGGCTGGGCGGTGTCGCGCACGGAAGCGCGATTGCTCGCGTTGATCGCGCTCTGCGGCGACGCGTGATCCATGCTGCTTGATTTCAGGGAAGCCGCGGCGCCAGAACGGCTGCAGGCGGATCTCTGCATCGTCGGCGGCGGCGCCGCCGGCATCGCCATCGCCCGGGAGTTCATCGATTCCGGCTGGTCGGTCATCCTGCTGGAGAGCGGCGGGCTCGAGCCGGAGGCGCGCGTGCAGGATCTGCACCGCGGCGAGAATCCGCGCGGCGACTTCACATTGCACGAGTCCCGGTTCCGGCAACTGGGCGGCACGACCGCAGTCTGGGGCGGCTGGTGCGCCCCGTTCGACGCAATCGACTTCGAGAAGCGCGACTGGGTGCCGCACAGCGGATGGCCGATCACGCGGCAGGCGCTGATGCCCTGGTACCGGCGTGCCCAGGTCCTGTGCCAGCTCGGCGAGTTCCGCTACGAGGTGGCGGAGTGGCCGGGCCTGGCGGCGCAGACGCTCGGTCTGGACGCTACCAGGTTGACGCACCGGATGTGGCAATTGAGCCCGCCGACGCGCTTTGGCGAAACCTACCGGGGCGAACTCACGGCGGCGCGGAACATCACGCTGCTGCTGCATGCGACTGCGACCGAAATCGTGACGGGCGAGAATGCGCGGGCCGTCAGCGAAATCCGGATCGCCAATCTCGCGGGGCGGCGTGGCGTTGTGCGCGCGCGCCTCTATGTCGCGGCCTGCGGCGGCATCGAGACGCCGCGCCTGATGCTGCTGTCGCGCGGCGTCGAGGCCGCCGGCCTCGCGAATGGCCACGACCTGGTGGGCCGTTATTTCATGGAGCATCCGCATCCGGACGCGGGCGGCGTGCTGGTCTCCGGCGACCCCGGGCGTTTCGATGCGTATGTCCGTCGGGCATTCGGCGAAGAAGGGATTGTCGTGGCATTCGGCCCGAGCGCCGCTGCCCAGCGGCGGCTGCGGATCCTCAATTCCAGCGTCGCCGTGGGCGGGCCACTGCGGTTTGGGCCAACCGAAGCCTGGGATTCCTTGACCAAGCTCGCGCGTGCCGTGGAGCATGGCCGATGGCCCGCGAGCGCGGCGACTCACGTGGGCAACGTGCTCGGCAATCTCGACGGCGTGCTGCGAGAAAGTTATCGGCGCAGGAAGCAGGAGCCGGTGCGGGGTTACAGTTTCATCGCCCGAACCGAAACAGCGCCGGATCCCGCCAACCGGGTGACGCTGGCGGACGAGCGCGACGCCCTGGGCCAGCCGCGGGCGCGGCTGCAATGGCGGCCCGGCAGGGCGGAGAGAACGACGGTTGCACGGACGATGTTGCTGGTCGCCGCGGAATTCGGCCGGCTGGAAAGGGGTCGCATCCGGTTGAACGAGCTGCTGCTGGAGGACGATGCGCGCTGGAGCGAGAACCTGAGCTGGTTCGGCCACCACATGGGCACGACGAGGATGAGCGAGACACCGCAGACCGGCGTCGTGAACGCCGATTGCCGGGTGCATGGCCTGGCCAATCTGTACATCGCCGGCAGCTCCGTGTTCCCGACCTCCGGCTATGCCAACCCGACGCTGACGCTCCTCGCCCTCTCCCTCCGCCTGGCCGACCACCTTAAAGGGGACGCAACCCTTTAGAGCTGGGGTCAACTGATATATGCGAACAAAGAACAATTTCCGGGATGGCGTGATCATCACCGTGGTCAGTCTGGTTCTGCTGGTGGCGGGCGAGCTCTTGCTGCGGACGATATTTCCGGCGGAGGTGCTCCCCGCGAGCTCCTACGATCGCACCGTCTACCAGTTTGATCCCGAAATCCTGGTCGCGCTGAAGCCCAACATGGAGTCGAGCTTCAAGCGCAGCAAGGAGAATGGCGGTGACCTTATCCAGTGGAGCACCAATAGCCTCGGCTTTCGTGGCGGCGAGCTGCGGCCGGATCCGGACGTCAGGGTCGTCGTGTACGGCGATTCCAATATCCAGGCCAGTTTCTCGGCCCTGCCGGATACCTTTCCTTCCCGGCTGGAGAAGGAATTGCAGGAACTGACACGGAGGGATGTCGAAGTCATCAATGGCGGGGTCGTTGGCATGGGCCCCGATCAGAGCCTGCTAAGGTTGCGGCGGGATATCGACGCGCTCGAACCCGACGTCGTCGTGTTTCACGTGTTTGCGGACAACGATTTTGGCGACCTCATCAGGAATCGCCTGTTCGACCTGGATCCGTCCGGCAACCTGGTCCCTTCGGAGCATGAACGAGCGGTCGACGCGCACCTGGTACGCGCGTATGACAGGACATTCCTGTCCACGCTGCTGATTGTCCGCGCCGCCCGCAGGCTCTGGAACGCGATCCGGCCGGGCGATGGGGAGCACGGCGTCGGCCGCATCGATACAGGCGAAGATTTGCTGGAAATTGTGCTCGAAGAGAACGCCAGGCAGTTCGCGGTGTACGAATCGTCAGGGCCCGGCCAGTATTCACATTTCGCGGATCAGTACGACGCGGACGTCGCGGTATATCCGCGCAGCGAGTCGGCGACGGCCAAGACCCGGTTGATGGACGCGGTGCTCAGGGAGGCGAGGAATGCCACGCACGCCGCCGGAGCGCAGTTCTTCGTCGTGATCCAGCCTTCCCAGATTGACCTCACGACGAACTCGATGCTGAGTTACCAGGATCTCGGCAAGTATCCGGATTACCGACCGGACAATCTGAGCCAGGCCGTCGAAAATATACTGGCGCGGTGGAGGATCGACGGCATCAGCCTGTTCCATGCCTTTTCGGCGCAATCAGCGGAACAGCTGTTTTTCAAGGGCGACGACGACCACTGGAACGACGCGGGGCAGTCTTTGGCCGCGAAGCTGACGGCGGAGCGGCTCGCCCCTCTCCTCGCGCAACCGACGCCTTAAAGCGTTCTAAAGGGACTTAAAGGGGACGCAACCCTTTAGGCACTCGTTTCGTAAAGGGTTGCGTCCCCTTTAAGTCCCTTTAAGTTTTTCGCTGCCTGCCCCGTGGCCGGCACCGCAACGTGCGCCCGGTTGATTGCTCCAGCATTTCGACAAAATTCGGCGAGCCACATGGCAGGCCCTTGTTTGCGTGGCGCCGCAAAAGGTCCACGCTCTCGCGGTCCTCCTCGCCGGCGAGCCAGGCTGACCAACCCCCGATTGCCTCGCACTGTCGCCGCCACGTTGAGTCCGTTGTCAGCAAGGGATCGAACCGATATCCGCAATGCGCAGCGGCACTGGACCAGGCATAACCCTCTGCCTGATCAATCATTCCCGCCCGTACCGGATTGCGCTCGACATACCGAATCGCGACCCAGACGTAATAAGCATCCAGCGCTGACGCGAAATATCGCCCCTGCCACAGATGACCATGCCACTCCCGTGCCCGGTTGACGCGCTGTGCGTAGCGCATATGCAAAGGCCTGAGCGCCCGGTGCAGTCCGTGACCGGTCGCCGGCACCACGACGAGGTGCACGTGATTCGTCATCAGGCAATAAGCCAGCACGTCGACCCCGTGCTTGCTCGTGTAGTCCTTGAGCCATCGCAGATACGTTACGCGGTCTTCGTTCGTGAAAAATACCGTGCCACGGCGATTGCCGCGTTGGGTGACATGGTGTGGAAGACCCGGGCAGATGAAGCGCGCAATTCGAGGCATCGACGCAAGCTACCAGCACGGAAGCTCGCGGCTTGCGCCTGAATTGCGTGCGACCGCCACATAAAGGGTTGCGTCCCCTTTGATAAAGGGTTGCGTCCCCTTTAGATGCGCAGTTTGCGGAAGAGGGGTTCGGGGATGTGCCGGATGATGAGCATGATCCAGTACCAGAACCAGGGCAGGTACACGACGCCGCTCCGGCGTTCCATCGCGCGTGCGATCGCGGCGCCCACTGGACCGGGATCGGCCCATAGCGGTCCCTTCTGCGGCAGGTGCGCCGTCATCGGCGTGCGCACGAATCCCGGCTTGATATCGAGGACGCGCACGCCCGCCGGCTCCAGCCGCAGCCGCAGTCCCTGCAGGAACGTGGACAGCAGGCTCTTGGCCGAACCATAGACGTAATTCGACCGGCGCCCGCGGTCGCCGGCGACGGAGGTGATCACCGCGATGACGCCGCTGCCGCGCGCTTCGAACAAGCCGGCTGCGATCGTGAGCAGGCTCACCACGCTCGTCGCATTGACCGCAATCGCCACAAGCGCAGCGTCGACGGAAGCTTCAGCCCGCGCCTGGTCCGGCAGGACGCCGTGCGCAACGAGCACGGCATCCGGTTGACCGAAACTCGCGATCGCTGCCTCAAACAAGGCCGCATGCCGCCCCGTGTCCAGCAGCTCCGCGACCTCCCCGGAAATGACACGTGAAGGCCCGCCGCGCACCCGCAGGTCGGCCAGCAGCGCATCCAGCCGCGCCCGGTCGCGTCCAATGCAATACACGGAAGAGCCACGCGCCACCAGCTCGCGCAGCGCCGCCACGGCGATCGCGGACGTCGCGCCGAAGACCAGCACCTTTTTCAACCGCTGGCTCATTACTCAGTCACTGACGCGCCGCCAGAAGCTCGATGACATCATCGGATCGACGAAGCGCATGAATTCCTCCATCCGCGGGTAGCCGGCGCGGAACATCGTCGCCGGCATGCGCGCATCCTTGGCCGGATACAACGCGCCGCCCGAGTCGTGCACGATCCGGTCGAGATCGCGGAACAGGCGCAAGGTCCGCTCGCCTCGATGCGGGAAGTCCACGGCGAGCGTCGCACCTGCGCGCGGAAAGGACAACAGGCCGGCCGCCGGAAACTCCCCAAAAGTCTTTAGCACGCCCAGGAATGCCGCCTCGCGGCTCGCCGCAATGCGTTCGAGAATCACCGGCAAGGCCTGGCGGGCGTTCGATGGCGGCAGCACGCATTGATACTGCAGAAAACCGCGCGGGCCGTACAGTCGATTCCAGTCGCCGATGCGGTCCAGCGGGTAAAAGAACGGCTGAAAGTGGCCGCCGGCGGTCGCGGCCCGCGGCGCACGGTAGTAGAGCGCATTGAACACGCGGGCGCTCGCGCGATTGACCAGCGAAAGCGGCGGCTCGAACAGCACGCGCCGCGATCGTCCCGGCCGGCCGACGCCACGCGCGGACGCCGCCGCATGCCGGCCGCAATGCAGCCAGCCGCGTCCCGCCTTCCCCCGCGACCGCGCGAGGCAGTCGAGCCACGCGACCGTATAGGTCCAGCGTCCCGTCGCCTCGTCATTGATCGCCCAGAAATCATCGAGGCTCGCGAACCGCGTCGATTGCAGTTCCATCTGCTCGCTCGCGATGGCCAGCAGCTGGATTTCCGCCCACAGGATCACGCCGGTGAGCCCGAGACCGCCGACCGTGGCCGCGAACCAGGCGGGCTCGAGATCGGGACCGCAGGTCTTCAGCTCGCCGTCCGAGCGCCGCAGTGCGAGCCGCAGGACGTGGCGTCCAAACGAGCCCGCGACGTGATGATTCTTGCCGTGCACGTCGTTGGCGATCGCGCCGCCCACCGTGACCTGCAGCGTTCCCGGCGTCACCGGCAGGAACCAGCCCTGCGGCACCGCGAGGCGGACAATGTCGGCAAGCAGGACGCCCGCTTCGCAGCAGATCACGCCAGTGCCGGGGTCGAAGCCGATGAAACGATCCAGTCCGCGCGTGTCGAGCAGGACGCCGCCGTCGTTGAGGCAGACGTCGCTGTAGCTGCGGCCATTGCCGCGCGCGATACAGTGGCCGCCGGCATCAGGAAGCGCCGCGGCGCGATCGAAAAGCCGGATGGCAGTCTGGTCCCGGAAAACCGGCCAGCGATTCCAGGAGGTCACGGCCTGGCTCATCGGGCGGCCACCGCAATCAGATGGCGAACCAGAGCAGCGCCGCGCAGATGACCGCGACCGCAAGGCTCGGCCGGTCGCTCAGCGCGAAAACGAGCGGATCCTCGTGCAGCTCCTGGCGATAGGTCTTGAGCCAGATGCGCGAGACCCAGTAAAGCAGCGCCGGGCACAGCAGCCACAGCAACATCGGCCGCGCGTACATCTCGTCACCGCGCGCATTGACGTAAAGCGCCAGCAGCAGCACGCTCGCATAGGCGGATACCACGCCGAATACGACCAGCAGCGGCAGGTCGCTGACGCGGTAACCCCGACCCGGCGCCTGCACCACGCTGTGCAATGCCAACCCGCCGAGTTCCGTGGCGCGTTTGGCGGCGGCCAGGCTGAAGAACAGCAACATCGAGAACGCCAGCAGCCAGAATGTCGGCTCGATGCCGGTCGCCGCGCTGCCGCCCAGGATGCGGCCCGTGTACAGCGTGGCGAGACACAGGATGTCCACCATCGCCCGCTGTTTGAGTCCGAGCGAATACCACAGCGTCAACACCAGATAGCCGGACAGCACGAGCAGGAACATCGGCGGCAAGGCAAGCCAGCCGATCGTCAGCGCCGTGCCGATCAGCAGCACCGCCCCCGCCAGCGCGGAGCGGACGCCCAGTTCGCGGCTTGCGACCGGCCGCTGCTTTTTCGTCGGGTGCCTTCGATCCGATTCCACGTCCAGCACGTCGTTGACCAGGTAGGTCCCCGACGCCATCAGGCTGAATGCCGCAAAGGCGATCGCGCACTGCGCCAGGACGCCGGGCTCCGTGAACGCGTGGGCAGCCGCGGCCGGAACCAGCACCAGCAGATTCTTGGCCCAGTGATGCGGCCGGAAGGCGCGCAGCCAGGCTATCACGGCAGAAATGCCCGGATTCATGGGCGTTACCGCAGCATGCCTTCCTGCCGATACCAGGCGCAGGCGCGGCGCAGCCCTTCATCGAGACCGACCAAGGGCCGGTAACCGAGTTCGTTGCGTGCCTTGTCGATGCGGAATGCGCGGGTCTGGCGATACCAGTCGACCCGCCGCGGATGAATCGGCGGCTCGATCCGCAGCGGCCGGCAGATCGTCTCGACGACGTGCCCGATCGCCACGATCGGCCAGGCCGGCAGCCGGCGGAAGCGCGGCACCACGCCCATCGCGGCGGCGGCGCGACGTACCAGCGCTTCGACCGTCACATACTCCTCGTCGGCGATCAGATACGCCTCGCCCAGGCCCTTCGACTCGTCCATCGCGAGCTCGAAGGCATCGAGAAAGTTGTCGATGTACAGCGGGTGATAGAGAACCTGGCCATTACCGATCATCGGAAACCAGCCGCGCTCGAGCTGATGGAAGATCATGTAGAAGCGACCGGGGTCTCCGGGGCCGTAGATCGCCGCCGGGCGCAGCGTCGTGGTCTTCAGTCCCTTGGCCAGATACGCGCTGACCAGCGGCTCCGCTTCGTACTTGGTCTGCTGGTAGTAATCGGCCGGCTGGATGGGCGCGTCCTCGCCGCCCGGCGGGTCGTCGACGTTGCCGTGCACGCCGCAGGTGCTGCAGTAGATGAACTTCCGTACGCCTTCGGCGAGCGCGGCTTCGAGCACGATGCTCGTGCCTTCGACATTCACCTCGTGGTAATGACGTCGCGGCACGCTGAGTTCACGGAACGCGGCGGCAACGTGGTGCACGACATCCACGCCCTGCATGCAGCGTCGCACGACCTCACGGTCGGTGACCGAGCCCATGACGAGCTCCGCGCCCCAGTCGCGCAGTTCCTGGCTTTTGTGGCCTTCCTGGTGATCGAGCGCGACCACCGCGTGTCCCCGGTCGAGCAGGCGGCGCACCAGTGCCTTGCCGGTAAAGCCGGTGCCCCCCGTGACCAGAATCTTCATGTCGCCTTCCTGATTGTTACTTCTTCAATGACTCGAGCATCCCGCGAACCGAACCGGTGATCGCCCCGGGATTGCCGCGCAGCACCTCGCGGAACACCATGCGCAGCGCAATCCAAGGCGCGCCGATCGCATAGAAGCCCGCCTTCTGCCAAGGCGTCGCATGGCGGCGCAGGAACCGCAGCCAGTGCTTTGCCTTCGAGCGGGCGTACACCGCAGTGTAACCGCCGCCTTCGTAGGTGTGATTGACTTCGTGCAATGCTACCGCGGCCGGAATGTACAGCGCCTTGAACCCCCGTTTCTGCAGCCTCAGCGAAAAATCCAGATCCTCGGGGCCGAACGGATCGAAGGTTCCGTCGAAGCCGCCGAGCTCGCGAAACAGCGCCGCCCGGACCATCATCGCGCCACCGCAGGAGATGCACGGCGCGATTTCCTCGCACTGTCCGCGGTCGATCTCCTTGAAACCGACGGGATCGGTGACGCCCAGCCAGAAATTGATGCGACAGCCACCGCCGTCGTTGATGCGTGTCGGTTCGTCGAGGTACAGCAGCTTCGCCTGCGCCTGTCCGACGCGCGGATCGGCGTCCAGCGCCTCGAGCAGCGCTCGGACGAAGCCCGGTCGCAGCACGAGGTCGTTGTCCAGGAACAGCAGGTATTCGGGATCGAACAGTTCATGCGCCAGTCTGGCGCCGGCATTGCGTCCCGAAGCGACGCCGAGGTTTTCCGGATGGTGGTGCGCCATCACGCCCGGAAATTCGCCGCGGACAGCCGCGACCGTGCCGTCGGACGAGCCGTTGTCCCAGACCAGCACGCGCATGCCTGCGTCCACCTGGGGCATCAGGCTGCGCAACGCCCTGAGCGTCGTCTCCCGCTGGTTCAGGCTCAGCATGACGGCTGCAATTCGTGTGGAACCGGTGATCGACATTCTTACCCCATCTCCCGGCCGCTGTTCCGCAGTCAGGTGCGCAACCGAAACAGCAGCACTTTGAATTCCTCGAGCCGCAGCTCGAACAGCCGGTTCGACACCCACATCAACGCCGCCGCGGCCGCCATTGCCGCGAACGAGGCGATGACCAGGCCGATGAGTCCGTCCACCCGATCCATGACCGCCATGGCGATGCCGGCGCCCGCCGCCGCTGCAACCGCCGCGGTCGCCAGACGCCGGCCCGCCGCGGCCAGCACGCCATCCAGCATGCGCCGCGTCCATAGGATGGCAACGACCAGGGCGGCCGAGTTGCCGATCAGCCACGATAACGCCGCGCCCTGGAGCGCGAACAGCGCGAGCGCCGGGACCAGCACCGCCAGCAACACGCCGGTCTGCACGACTTCGAGCGTGAATGTGCGATCCGCGCGGCCACGGCCCATCAGCAACGGTACCAGCAGTTCGCCGAGAATGGCGGTAACCCCGGCGATCGACAGGATACGGATCACGGGCGCCGTGCCGACCCATCGCTCGCCGAGCGCCTGCTCCAGCCCCGGCGCAACCGCATAAAGCAGCGCATAGGCTGGCACGAGCAGCAGGCAGAGGCCCGCGAGCAGGGTGGCGAACGCGCGCGCCGTGCCCGGCGCATCGTCGCGCAGGCGCGCGAACATCGGGAATGCGACCGCGCCCACGACGCTGCTCGCCGCCTCGATCGGCAGGAACGCCACTTTCAGCGCCAGGAAATACAGGCCGAGGGCAGCGGCGCCCAGCGAGCGCGATACCGCGAGCTGGGTGGCAAAGGTGCCGGCGAGCGCCACGATGCTCGCCATGAGCACCCAGCGCCCGAAGTGGATCAGGGGCGCGATGGCAGTCCAGTCGAGCAGGAAGCGTGGGCGGTGCGGCGCGAGCAGATAGGAGATACCGGCGGCCACGGCGCTGCCGGCGAGCGCCCCCGCGACCAGCGCCCAGACGCCGATATAGGGCGCGGACGCGACCGCCGTCACGATGTCTGCGACCGCGCCGGGCACGTAGATCAATGCCAGTTCCCGGAACCGGAGTTCACGCGTCAGCTTCGCGATGCCGATGCTGACCGAAGCATCGATGAGCGGCCGCAGCGCCAGCGCCTGGATGATCGGCGCAGCCGCGGGCTCGCCGAACAGCCGTGCGACCAGGGGCGCCAGCAGAACCAGCGTCAACGCGACCACGAATGCGCGCACCAGTCCCACGGTCCAGGCGGCATCGTGTTGAGCCGGCGTCGCGTCGCGACGCTGCACGAGCGCCGGGATCATGCCGAAATCGCTGAGGCGCATCAGCACGCTGACGGCGATCGAGGCGATCGCGAGCAGGCCGAATGCCTCGGGCGCCAGCAGCCGGGCCAGGATCAGCAGGCGCACGAAGTAAATGAGCTGCACGCCGGCGAGCTGCAGCATGCGCCAGCGCAGGGCCTGCGCGGCTGCGCCGGAAACGGCCTGGTTCACGGTGCGGCCCCGCTGCGCCAGCCCGCGCGCAGGCCGGGCAGGAATTCCGTCACATAGGCCTTGCCGTGCGCGGCCGTTTCCGCGTCGCCGCGCAGCGCGCCGCTCAACCAGCGGCGCGTGGCGCGCAACAGGTGCACCGAAGCGCGCAGGCAGATGAATCCGTCGCCTTTGCGCAGTTGCCGGCCGAAGAACACGCTGTGACTGCGGGCATAGTTCCGGTACTGCTGCTCGCGCTCGCTGCCGTCGCGCCAGCCCAGATGGCGCACGACGGCTTCCGGCGCATAGACGATCGGCACCTGCGCGCGCAGTGCGCGGTAGGCGAACTCGGTGTCTTCGGCAAAGCGCATCAGCGCGTCTTCGGAAAATGACCCGATCCGGCCCGGCACCGTGAGCGGCATACCCATGTTGCCGCCGCTCAGCCGGTCGAATCGCACTGCCGGGCGGCGCTGGATGGACTCGCGATCCGTGGTAACGACGGATAGCTGCACCTCGCCGGCTCCCGCCTCCACTCGCCCGGTCACGATGGCGGGCTCGTGGCGGCGCAGGCGTTCGCCCATGCGGGCGAGCCAGTCCGTCGCCACCTGGCAATCATCGTCCGTGATGACGACGAACCGGGTCGCGACGCGCGCCATGCCGGTATTGAGGGCGACCGATCGTCCGATCCGGTCCGAGGGGATATAAAGGATGTCGAGCCCGCGCAAGCGCAGTTCGTCGGTGAGCCGCGCGATGCCTGCCTGACGGCCCTGGTCGACGATCACGGTTTGCACGGGCCAGGCTTCGCCCGCAATTACCGACAGGAGGGTGCCGCGCAGGATCTCGCGGCCGAGCGTCGGGATCAGCAGCGTGATGTCGGGGTCCACCGCGTGCAGCGTCGTCATCGCAGACTGGCCAGCAGCCGCTCGTAACGCTCCGCGACCGCATCGTGTCCAAAGCGCAGCCACACCGTCGCGCGCGCAGCCCGGCCCAGGCGCTCAGCCTGCGCGGGATCATCGAGCAGGGTCTCGACTGCCGTGATGAGTCCCCTCAGATCGCCGGGCTCGATGACCCGCGCGTTGTGGCCGTCGCTCACATAGTCGGCCAGGCCGCCGACTCGCGTCGTGACGGCGGCCAGACCACAGGCCATGGCCTCGACCAGCGACAGGCCGAAAGCCTCGTTCTCGGTCGGAAACACGAACAGATTCGCCGCGCGCAACCAGTCCTCGACCCGCTCGGCGGCGCCGGTGAAACGGACGCGGTCCTGCACGCCCTGCCCGGCGACGGTGGCACGCAGCGCGGCTTCGCAGTTATGCATGTCGCGACCGCCCTCGCCGACCAGCACCAGCGTGCCGACTCGTCGCCTGCTGATGTCAAGCCAGGCTTCGAGCAGCATCGGCAGGCCCTTGTAGCTCACCAGGCGCCCTGTATAGACGACAACGGGACCCTCAGGAAGTCCGAGCTGCCGCTTGAGTTCGTCGCGCTCCCCAGCCGTCGCCGGCCGGAACACATCGGTGTCCACGCCATTCGGGATGAGATGGATGCACCTGGCCTCGACTCCCGCAGCCAGCAGTTCGCCGCGGATCTCCTCCGATATCGCGACCTGCGCCGAGGCGCCGAGCAGCCAGCGCTGTCGCCGCCTGAGCAGCGCGCGTAGCGGAACGGAATCGGCGTTCAGGCCCCGTTCGGCCAGGCCGGCGCGAAAATAGCCGCCCGACAGTTCCCCGAGACTGTCGGCCTTGAACACGACCGGCTTTTTCAGCCGGCGACCGGCGATCAATGCCGGAATGCCCAGTGCGCGATAGCCCGACACCAGGATGAGGTCGTATTCGTCCCGCAGCCTGAGGAGCGCGGGCAGTGCGCGCAGCATCAACCCCCAGCGCGCACGCCGGCCGGGGCCGACCGGCGGGATGCGCACGATCCGGACGCCGTCTTCGACGGCCGCAGCGGGCGATTCCACGCGCGATTGACGCGTCAGCAGCGTGACGGCATGCCCCCGCCGGGTCAGGCCGCGCGCAAGCAACGCCGCCTGACGCTCACCGCCACCGATTTCGGGCGCGAAAGTTTCGGTCGCCAGCAGCAGCCTGAATGCGGGCCTCGCGGCGGTCATCGCGGCGCTGTCGGATGAGGGCGGCGGAACCATCGCTGCAACCAGAACCCGATCAGGGTGCGCGGCGCGGGCTGCCGATACAACGGCCCGCGCGCGCCTGCCTGCGGCGTGAACTGCGCACGGTCCCGTTTCACGTCCAGAATCGCCTCGACGAACAGCCGGCAGCCCTCTTCCTGGACTTCGCGCCAGACCCGGGCATAGCTCTTGCGGCCGATCGGGACCGCGCCCTGGCGCAGAATTTCGCCGGTATCGAGGCCTTCCGTGATCCGCTGGATCATGACGCCGGCGTGCGTCTCGCCATTGTGCATTTCCCAGAAAGTCGTTTTCTTGCCGCGATATTGCGGCGCGCGCCCGTGGTGAATGCCGATCGTGCCCAGGGCCGGGATCCGGAACAGTTCCGGCTTCAGGATGGGGCCCCCATAGATGACGCCGAGATCCGGTGTAGACGCGCGCAGTCGCTCGAGTACGGCGGGTGCATTCAGATCCGGCGCGCGCAGGAACTTCGTGGCGGCGCGCGCGGCGAGCCGGCGCAGGTGGAGCCATTCGCGCGGGCGGCGCAGGAAGGCGACGCACTCGCCCAACAGCACAAGAGCGCGCACCGGCACGGCCAGGATTCCGCGGCGCCGCACGAGCTCGGCGAAGGCGCTGCCGCGGCCTTCGCAGAGACCGAATACGACGTCGATGTCGGGATGGGCTTCGATCAGCGCGATGAATCGTTTCGCGCCGGGCTCGAGGTCCGCTCCGCCGATGAAAACGACGCGGATCCGGCGTTCGAGCGCGGCCATCAGCGGCCCTGCCAGCCGGTCAGGCGGTCTTTCCAGCGCTTCAGGCGCGGCTCGAGACCATGGGCAATCGGAATCCAGTGCCGCGCGCGGGCGAGAACCCGCCGGCCCGGACGCGCCGGATCCTGCAACAGGTAGAGCTCGGGCCCGGAACAGGCACGGTCCAGCAGTTCGCGGGTCAACACCGGCCGGGTCTGCCATTCGTAGTAACACGTGGTCTGGCTGCGATGGCATTCGAGCGCCCGACGCTTCAGCGCGGCGATCTCCGGATCCGGTTCCCGCATCCGGAGTTCGCCGGCGGGGAGACAAGCGCGGACGTCCCCGCCCGGCAGCAGGCGCCAGTGGGTGTAGACGAAATACTCGAACACCGTCGCGGTGACTGTTTCATCGGCTCGGGCGCGGGTAACCGCACGCGCGATGGCCAGGTGGTCCGGGTGGCGGTCGTAACGGAACGGGATCATGACCTGCTCGGCGCCGATGCTCCGCAGGCCATCCGCCAGCGCGGCCGACAGGCGCTCCGGCTGCGCGGCCAGTGTCCCGTCTTCGATGCCGAGGAATCGCAGGTTCGCCTGCGGGATGCCAAAGACGTCCGCCGCGTCCCGTGCTTCGCGCTCGCGAATCCCGGCGAGCTCCCGGCGCGACGATGCCGACGCACCGTCCGCATGCTCCGGCGAATGCGAACCATCGGTGACGAACAGGAGGTGCAGGCGATCCTTGCGCGGGTGCTTCGCCAGCAGCAGGCCGCAGCCGAGTGCCTCGTCGTCCATGTGCGGCGCGATGACCAGCACCGGGCCTTCCGCGACCGGCAGCGGCGCGACCATCACGAGGAGCGGCCTGGCGCCGCGCCGCGGTGGACTTCCTGCAGGATCGCGAGCGTTTGTCGCGCGCAGTTCTCCCATGAAAATGACTTTGCGCGCGCCAGGCCGGCGGCCGCCAGTTGTTCGCGCAACTTCGCATCGGCGACCACCCGCGCGACGGCTTCGGCTATTTCGTCCGGATCCTGCGGATCAACGAAGAGCGCCGCGGTGCCCGCGATTTCTTCGAGGCCGTTGGCACGCGAGGTGACGATCGGCGTCCCGCAGGCCATGGCCTCGGTGATCGGAATCGGGAAAGCTTCCTGCTTCGAGGGGTACAGGTACAGTTCGGCCGCGCTATACACGGCCGGCAGATCCGCCTGGTCCATCCAGCCCGGGAACAGCACGTCGGCTCCCCAGCCGCCGGACGGAATCCGGTACTCCTCGCGAAAACGCACGCAGTCCTTGCCGCCAACCACCAGCTGGTGCGGAATCCTGCCGTGCAACCGCGCGAAGGCCGCGAACACGCCACCGATATTCTTGCGGCCCCGATCGCCGGTCTTTGCCAGGGTAAACAGGAAATGCCCGGGTAGTCCGTACTTCTGTCGCACGTCCGCCAGCACGCCACCGTCCGTTACGCGCCGGAAGTGCGCCGCGGGACCGAAGTAGACGGTGCGGACCTTGCGGTCGGACAGGCCGAACAGGCGCCGGAAATCATCGGTCGTGAGCTGCGACACCGAGATGGCGACCGCCGCGCGGCGCAGGTACAGCGGCATGAAAAGCCGCATGTAGGCCCGGTCCAGACGGCCATAGAACCTGGCCGCCCCGGGCAGGAACCAGTCCGCGCCGTGCAGCACCATCACCGCGGGAATGCGGCTCAGCAGAGGCACCGTGAATTTCGGGTGGAGCACCAAGTCGGCGCGCAGGCGCCTGCAGGCGCGCGGTACGGACACTTGATCCCACCAGGCCTTGCCCTGCGCCGGCAGCAGGTGCTCGGTGACGTTGGCTCTGCCGGCGTATCGCCCGAGCTGGGACTGGCTGCGGTACAGCAGCAGGTATTCGTTCACCGCATCGAGCTGGAGCAACGTCTCGATCAGGTTGCGGCTGTAGACCCCGATGCCGCCCTTCTCGTCCAGCGTGCGCAACATGACTGCGATGCGCACGGATGGTTCAGTCCTTTACGGCCGTGACCGAGAACTTGTACGCGTAGCGGAGCGCGATGGACTCCGGCACCCGGTTGTAAATTGGCGCGAATACCGCCCGGTACAGCGCGGCATTCAGGCCGCGCTTCGCAATCGGCAGCGCACGGTGATGTTCGCGGGCCGTCTCGACCACGCGAAACCTGCGGAACATCGCGAGCATCTGCGGCTCGGTATAAAACTCGTTGACGGGCGGGTCCTCTTCATGGGCCTCGATCGGCTCCTGCCCGAGGCGATGCACGACCCACATCCACGATGGCCGGCGATAGAAGTGCGAGATGATCGCGCGTCCGCCGGGCTTCAGCACGCGCCAGACTTCGTCGATCGCGCGCTGCGTATCGCCGGTCGCATGCAGCACGCCGTTCGACCAGACCGCGTCGAAGCTCGCATCCGGAAAGTCGAGCGCCAGCGCGTTGCCAACCCGAACGCTTTCCGGTTTCACGCCCTCGACTTCGAAGTGGCGCGCGGCGATGCGCACCGCGTTCTCGGTCAGGTCGATCGCGGTGACCCGCACGCCGCGCTTCAGGAATTCGAGGCTGTCGTAGCCCATGCCGCAGCCGATTTCGAGCAGGTGCCGGCCGCGCAACTGCGCCGCCTCGCGCTCGATGCGGGCCATGATCCAGGGGAATTTGTACGGGTTCATCCACGGTCGGATATGCGCGAAAAATGCGGGCGTTCCCGGCTCGAGACTCGGGTCGCTGACATACTGCAGGCCGAGCGTGTGGGTGTTCCAGTAGGCGTGAACCCCCTTGACGACGTTCCCGGACACCGGCTGTTGGTTCGCATTCACTGAGCACTCCCTCATTCAGTCTGTTGCTGGCGCGTCGCAATGCGCCGCGCGGGCACGCCGGCCACGACCGACAGGGGCTCGACGTCGCGCGTCACGACCGCGCCCGCGGCCACCACACTGCCGCGACCGATGCGTACCCCATCGACAACGACCACGCCGGCGCCGAGCCAGCAATCGTCTTCGATCACGACACCGCGCCGCGGCTCGGGTTGCTCGGCCATCGGCACGTCCGTGCGGCCATGCACCCGGTAACGCCCTCCGCCAACGTAGCATTGCGCGGCAAGCAGCGTGTCCGCGCCAATCTCGAGGCGGGTCGAAGCGTACAGGATGCAGCCTGCCCCGATGTTCGCCCGCGGCCCGATCGACAGGGGGCCGTCCTTGCCCGACACGACGCAGCCGCGGCTGATCAGCACGCCATCGCCCAGGCGAAATTCGCCCGGCGCGCAGCCACGCGCGTCCAGCTGGCATCCCTCGTCGATCGCGACGCCCTCGCCGATCCACATCTTGCGCGAATGCCACAGGCTGACGTTGCGGCCCCACACCGTGCCGCGGCCCAGGTGCAGGAACAGGCTGCCGCGCCAGGCCAGCCGCCGGAATCCGAGCCCGACGAGGCCCGGCAATGCCGCCCCCCAGGCAATGACCAGCTCGTGCCGCAGCAGCGCGAGCCACGAACGCGATCCCACCACGAGGTCGCGGTAGCTCGCGAGCGCGGAACCGGCCGCGCCATCGCGCGCCCGCGCCAGTCCAATCGAGTCATCGTTGCGGTCGTTCACGAATCATCCCCGGCGGCACTCGGCAATGAGGTGCCACCCGCCAGCGATCCTACCAGCAACCCTGCCGGGAAAAAGAGACTCGCACGGCAATCGTTCCCCGGTGATGGTGCAGGTTGCGAAGGGGCGCAGCAATGCAGCGAACTCCGCACGCGAATACCTGCGGAACTGCGGCGCATCGCCGTGACCGAGCGGGATCCTCAGCAGCCGGGTGGCGAGGTTCATCCATGAGCGCCGGTTGTAGACCATGAAGATCGCCGCGCCGTCGGGCCGGAGCACGCGGACGGTTTCCGCGACGATGCCGGCGGGATCGTCGGCGAAAGGCAGCACGCCCAGGCAATAAACCAGATCGAAGCTCGCATCGGCGCACGGCAGCCGCGCGCCATCGGCTTCGATCAATTCCGCCTGGACGCCGGCTAGCCTGCAGTAACCGCGCGTCAGTTCGAGCGCAGCCGGTGCGAGGTCCACGCCGGTGATGCGCGCGCCGGCGCGCGCCGCGCGCACCAGGTCGAGCCCCGCGCCGCAGCCGATCTCGAGCACGTCGCGGCCCGCCCATGCGCGCCAGTCGATCAGGCGCGGCAGATAACCGGATTTCGCGAGCCGGTAGGCATCGTGCGCGGCGTAGTACCCGGCTGAACCCCGTGCATGCTCCGAAAGCTTGGTGTCGTCAATGCGTTCGTTCCAGTAGTCGCGCACCGTGCGCGGCCGTGAATCGATGTAATGCATGACTCTGCGCCGCGTGCGGCGTTGTCGTAGGCGCCACCGCATTCCGGCGAGCTTTACCAGCACCGGCCGCGGCATCGTCCGGCCGGCGAGTGCGCGCAAATCGATGAATCGGCGCGCAGGTTCGCCGGCGCCCGGCAGGCTGGCGAGCGCATCGAGCTCCGCCTCGATCCACACCATGAGTTCCGGCAGCTTCAATCCCAGCTCAGCGGCGTAATCGCGCAGCCACCGGAGAAACTGCATCCGGGCCCGGTTGGCGGCCGAGCCCGGCATGCGTTCGAGCGGAGCATTGGCGGCGGTGATCGAGGTGAGGTGCTGCCGGTAGCGTAACAGGCAATCCGGCAGAACTTTTGCCGGAAAGGACAGCAGCAATTTACACAGGAGCACCTGGTCCTCGTAATAAAGGCGGAACGCCTCGGGAACGTCGCCCACCGCTTTCAGGGCGCTGGCGCGCAGGCTGAAGCTGCCCGGCGAAGGCAATGGAGCGCCACGCGTAATCAAGGTACCGACGATCAGGGCCGGCGGCGCAATCCTGCGATCCGTAACCACCGCCGGCACGATGATCCGGTCGAAGTGTTCCGGCACAAACCGGGCCGTCGGTTCCCAACTGTGCCAGAACAGTTCGGCACTGATGACCACGCCCACGCCCGGATCCCGTTCGAATTCGCTGACGTGACGCGCCAGACGCCGGGGTTCGTAAGCGTCGTCGGAGTCGAGAAACGCCAGGTAATGCCCGCGGGCCGCCGCCATACCGAGATTGCGCGAGGCGGCGGTGCCGCGATTGACGCGACCCGGATGCGACAGAATCCGGATGCGGTCAGGAAAACGGCCGGCGAAGTCCATCGCGATCCCCACGCTCGCGTCACTCGAACCGTCGTCGATCAGCAGCAGTTCCCAGTCGCTGAAGGTCTGCGCCAGCACGCTGTCGACGGCCTCGACCATGAATCGCTCGGCATTCAGGAACGGCATGATGACCGAGACAGTCGGGATACCGGGCGACATCAGGCGGCGTCCAAGGTGGCGTCCTGCGCGTTACGCAAGCCAGAACCAGCGCAGGCGACGCAGCAATGCCGTTCCGTTTTCGTCGCCGACATGGATCCGTGGTGTGGCCAGCGCATCGCCTGCATCCCAGACGAGGTCCGGTTGTGAGGTGCAGGCAAGCTCGAAGCCCGCCTCGCGCACGAGCGTGTGGCTCTCGGCATCCACATCGCCATTGGGGAAGGCGAATGCGGCCGGCGCGCGGCCGGTCAGGCTTTCGCAATCGATGCGGCTTTGCCGGATCTCGCTCGCCTTGGCGTCCAGCGGCAGGCGGCTCAGCAAGGGGTGCGTCACCGAGTGGGCGCCGATATCCACGAGACCGCCTGCCATGAGCGCATGCAGTTGGTCGCGCGTCATCGCCCACGAAGCCGGATCCGGCGCAGGATGCCAGTCGGCCCATTGCTCGACGGCGGCCAGGACGGCTTCGCGCTCGCTATCCGGCCGATTGCTGCACCATTCCCAGATCCGGTCGTGAAGTCGCCTGCGCGCGCGCCGCCCCGGGTCGCCGCCCGCGGTCAATCGATCGTCGTGATACCGAAATCTTTCCGGTCCAGCACCGATCTCCAGGCTCGACGGCAGAGGTCTTTCCGGCAGCACGAGCTTCGCCAGCCGGTCCCACCAGAAATCCGCCTTCCTGCCGACCTGGCCGGTCGCGATGAAGACCGTCGCGGGGGCGCCGAAGCGCTGGAGAACGGGCTTGGCCACCGTGAGGTTGTCGACATAGCCGTCGTCGAATGTGATGGCGACCGCCGGGCGCGATCGGCGGCCCTTGCGCAACTGCCCGCGCAATTCCGCGAGTGGAACCAGATCGGCATATTCGCGGAGCAGCTGGATCTGCGACTCGAAGTGCTCGGGTCGTACGCAGAGTTCCCAGGGATCGGTCTCGACGCGCGCGACGCGATGATACATCAGCACGAGTCCGTGGGCCTCCTGCTCCCGGCGCAGGCGCCGGCTGGCGTAGGCTACGACGCGGTCGATCTTCCGCTGTATCCGCCCGGTCATCTGCCCGATCCGTGCTGAGGTCGGGATCACGCGGCACCTTTGCGGGCGCGGGCGGCAAGAATCAGCGGAAAGTCGGGGTCGGTCGCGGCGAATTCCTGCGGCGTCAATTCCTGGGCCGCCAGGCCGTGCAGGAAAGCCATCGCGGTGAGCACGTTGCCCGCGCTATCGATCTCGATCCCTGACGGGTCGAAGACCTCCTCCAGCATGCGCCGCAGCGCCAGTCCGGTGAATGCCCAATACCAGGTATGGCCCCATACGCTCGCGGTCGGCACCAGCGTGATGCCCGGCACCGTCATCAAGAGCACGCCATCCGGCTTCAGGATCCGGTGCAGCGTCCGGACGGCGGCGCGCGCGTCATAAATCAGATGCAGGGTCTGCGTCAGGATCACGCAATCGAAACTTGCGTCCGCGATCTGCGGCGCATCGGCGAGGTCCGCGACGATCGTCGCGGCGGGATTATCGGCCGTGATATGCAGGACGTCGCGCCGCGCGACCCGGTCGCCGCCATAGCGGCGGGTATAGGCATCGTCGCCGATCTCCAGCACCCGGCCACGGATGTCGCCGGCATGAGTCTCGAGGAATCGTTCGATGTAATGACGATCGACCGGGCTTCCGCGTTCGCCGCCGGGCAAAGGGCGATCCAGGCCGAACTCGCGTCCGATCGGCGTGACACGGCGCAGGTCGCCGAAATCGACCGCACCGGGCTGCGGAATAGCGGACAGACTGCGGCGCAGCCGCGCCAACACGCGATAGGCCCGCTTGCGCAGTCGCATCAGTACGCCTTGCGGTCGTTCAATACCTGGATGACGGTCTGCAGCAGGATACGGACGTCAAGCGAAGGCGACCAGTGGCGCAGGTAGTCGAGGTCATACTCGATTCGCGCCTTCATCTCTTCCAGCCGGATCGTCTCCCCGCGGCAGCCATTGACCTGGGCCAGTCCCGTGATGCCCGGCAGGACCTTGTGCCGCACCATGTATCCCTTGATCAGCCGGCGATACTGTTCATTATGCGCCACGGCGTGCGGCCGCGGGCCGACCAGGCTCATGCTGCCCTGCAGGACGTTGATGAGCTGCGGCAACTCGTCCAGCGAATACCGGCGCAGGAAACGGCCGAATGACGTGATGCGGGCGTCGTCGGGCGTCGCCTGCTGGATGTCGGCGCCGTCCTCGGTCACGGTCATCGTGCGGAACTTGTAGACCCAGATGATCTCGCCGTCGAGCCCGTAGCGGCGCTGCCTGAAGATCACTGGCCCGCGCGATCCGAGCCTGATGCGCAGCGCGATCAGCAGCAGGAGCGGCGACAGTCCGAGCAGCGCGGCGACGCTGATGCCGACGTCCATCATGCGCTTGATGAGTCCGCGGGTGCCGTGGAACGGCGTCTCGCACATGGCGACGATGGGCACGCCGGAAATATCGGCCGTGCGCGACTGGATCAGGTCCATGACGAAAATGTCCGGCACGAAGTAGATCGACGCGGTCGTATCGCGCAGTTCTTCCAGCAGGTCCACGACGCGCTGCACCTGGCGCATCGGCAGCGCGATGAATATGACGTCGAGATTGTTGGAATTGACGTGAGCCGCGAGGTCCGAGAGCCCGCCCAGCAGCTCCTTGCCGGCTGGCAGTCCCAGCCGTTCGGCGCTGCGATCGTCGAAATAACCGACGACCCGTATCCCGAGTTCCGGCGCTTCGCGAATGCGATTCACCAGCGTGACGCTGACGTCGTTGTAACCGGCGACGACCGCCGCGCGCGCGTTGCTCGGCGCGTGCATCAAACGGCGCATGTACTCGTGAAGCGCGACGCTCAGGAATATCAGCGGCACCGGCGTCACGAGCGCCCACGTGCCCATCACGAGCCGGGAGAATTCCTCCGACGTCTTGGTCGCGTAACCGATGGCGAACAGCAGCGAAAGCAGGATCCCCCAGCGGATGATCAGGCCGACCGCGATCGAGCCCCAGCGCGGCAGGATCGCCAACGATTCCGCCTGCGGCCGCTTGATGACCATCGGGGCGAGGATCGCGACGAATACGGACAGCACCTGGAATTCGCGGTCGAACTGGACGTCGAAGACGACCGCCAGCACAAACAGCATGCCGATCGCGATCAGCGGCGGCAGCAGGAACTGCAGCAGGACGAGCTGTCCGATCAGGACGCTGCGCTTGTAGATGATCGGTTCGTTCATTGCTGGCTGTTCGCCGGCCGGGCCCGGTAGAACTCCCTTTCTGGTTCTGGCGAAAACTGGCGAAGGCGCATTTTCGCCTTTCGGGCGGTGCAATGGCGTGAACCGCGCCCGGCGGCGCGCTTATGTCAATGGACCGCCGTGGCGCCATGAGCGCGCCGAACCATGGATTATAGGTCAGGGACTGCCCCCGGGCGAACCCGGAAGGCGCCGGTCAGCCAATCGTTTTGCTGACCGTCGGCGAGCGTTCGCTCTCGCTGCCGCTCGAATTGAACGACGTCATCGAGAAGTGCCAGGTGGCCGATGCGAGGTCGTCGATGAACAGCGTGGTCAGGCCCGGGTTATTGAGCGTGATCACCTGGTTCAGCGAATCGACATCGCGTCCGTAGTGAATGCGATAGCCGGCCAGGTCGGTCAGCGCGCTGCCATCGGCATTCTGGGTCGGCGGATACCAGGACAATGTCACGGAGCCCGCGGCAATCTGGTCCACCGTGATCGCAAACTGCGGCAGCACCGCGGATTGCTTGCCATCCGTCACCGAGATATTGATATCCACGTTGACGCCGACGTCGGCGTCCTGGGGCGTGCCCCAGAGACGGCCAGTCGCCTTGTCGAAACTGGCCCAGGAGGGCTTGTTGGCCACGCGAAACGCCAGTGCATCGCCGTCGGGGTCGTTGGCTTGCGGCGTGAACTCATAAGCCTGGCCGACGCGGATGCTGGTTGATGGTTCGCCTGAAAGTATGGGCAGTTGGTTTATGGCGTAGTCACCCGCGAACGGTTTCAAGTTCTGGTCATCCGAGAAACACGCGCTCAGCATGAGCGCGAGGATCGCGATCGCCGGGAAATAGTTCAATGGTATGCCCGCCCTGCTTGCCCAAAGTCCCCGGGCGCGCCGTATCGGGCAGGCAGGAACGCGTTAGCGGCTGGCACGCACGCTGCCACCGGCAACTCCGCTGGCGTGGACTCCTCATGAGTCGTTAGCCCGGAAGCTTTGCGTCCCTACCTTTCGATAGGTTTGCCCTTGAGATCCGAGTCTAGGGAGGAGCGGATGCCCGCACCGCGAACCGGTTCACGCGGTTGCCCATGCAGGGTCAAATCGCATTCGACATAATATGGCAGTCTATTCAGACACTTATGGCATATGCCGGTTCTCGCGGGCTCCCGGAATGCTATGTTCGAAGCAGACCAGACACCGTCTGGCGAAATGGCACACCCGCTGCGAAGCGGGGTCGCAAAACCACGGGTCTCCTGCTCCAGGACGACCGCCGGGTTACCGAACCAGCAGAACTTGAGGCGTGGATGGCAAAGCCATCCGCGCGACGGCGTGGCGCAGATGATTGCGCCGCGCGCGACCCGGACGAAGGGGAGGAAGCAGGCAAAATACCAAGGGGGATGTAACCGCTAGGGCCTGGGGGCGGACTACCCGCCCCCATTTTTTTGGTTCATCTCCCAACTCCGGGGAAGGCGGCGCGGATTTTGAGGAAGAAGTAG
>JBBDXX010000022.1:0-4124 GCA_040902065.1 Steroidobacteraceae bacterium
GCCGATTTGAGCCACAGCTTGCGGGCGCGTTAAAAATACAGCTAAAGCGTGCCGAGCGAGCCCGGTCCGCTTAGTGAACGAAAGGACCGGGTTTTTTTATGGCAAAACCGTTCGAGCAATCCACGCTGGGGGTACGCGCGGGCCAGCGCCGCACCGGTTTCCAGGAGCATTCCGAGGCCCTGTTCCTCACCTCGAGCTTCGTGTTCGACAGCGCGCGGCAGGCGGCCGGGCGCTTCACGGGCGGGGAAGAGGGCTTCGTCTACTCGCGCTTCACCAATCCCACGGTCGCCATGTTCCAGGACCGGCTCGCCGCCCTGGAAGGGGCCGAAGCCTGCGTCGCCACCGCCTCGGGCATGTCGGCGATCCTCGCCATGTCGATGGCGCTGCTCAAGGCGGGCGAGCACGTCGTTTGCTCGAACGCGGTGTTCGGCGCGACGGTGCAACTCTATTCCACGATCCTGTCGCGTTTCGGCATCGAAACCACGTTCGTATCTCCCACCCGGGTCGAGGACTGGCAATGCGCCGTGCGGCCGGGCACGAAGCTCTTTTTCCTCGAGACGCCGTCCAATCCCTTGGGCGAGATCTCCGATATCGCGGCGATTGCCGCGGTGGCGAAGAAGGCCGGCGCGATGCTCGCGGTGGACAACGTTTTCTGTACGCCGGCGCTGCAGCGGCCGCTCGAATTCGGCGCCGACCTGGTGATTCATTCCGCCACCAAGTACCTCGACGGGCAGGGCAGGGTGCTCGGCGGCGCGGTGCTGGGGGCGAAGGGGCCCGCAATGGACAGCGTGTTCGGCTTCCTGCGTACCGCCGGGCCGTCGCTGTCGCCGTTCAACGCCTGGGTGATCCTCAAGGGCATGGAGACGCTCGAGCTGCGCATGCTCGCGCAGTCGGAGCACGCGCTGGAGCTCGCGCGCTGGCTGGAGGGACATCCCAAGGTGGCCCGCGTGCATTACCCGGGCCTTCCCTCCAATCCACAGCACGCGCTGGCGAAGCGCCAGCAACGCGCCGGCGGCGCAATCGTGTCGTTCGAGGTCAAGGGCGACCGCGAGGCCGCCTGGAAGGTGATCGACTCGACCCGGATGATCTCGATCACCGGCAACCTCGGGGACGTGAAGACGACGATCACCCATCCGGCGACGACGACTCACGGCCGCATCACGCCCGAGGCGCGCGCTGCGGCGGGCATCACCGAGGGCCTGGTCCGGGTCGCTGTCGGGTTGGAGGCGGTCGAGGACCTGAAGACGGATCTCGCGCGCGGTCTGGGCTAGGCAGGCGCCGGCGTCGCGCTGCCTGGAACGCGTCGCGTTCCGTACGTCATAATGTGTCTCGCGGAGTTGCCGAGGTCGGTCATGCCCTGAATCGTGCTGGCCGTCGAGCTTCGCTGGTAAGATGAAATTTCCACCGCCGGGGACATCGTCATGACACTGCAGAACACGAGCTCTTGAAACGCATCACCGCGGATCCGAAGATCTTCGGCGGCAAGCCGATCGTGCGCGGCATGCGCATTTCCGTGGAGCTGATCGTGAGCCTGCTCGCGCAGGGCGAAACGCCCGAGGCCATCCTGAAGGACTATCCTGACCTTACGCGCGATGATATCCAGGCATGCCTCGCTTACGCGCACGCCGTCATCGCCAACGACTCGCTTGACGCGGTGCGGGTCGGTGGATGAAGTTTCTGGTTGACCGCTGCGCGGGAGCGACGCTCGCGCGGTGGCTTCGAGTGCAGGGGCACGACGCTCGCGAAGCGTGGGCGCGGAGCACTAGTTCCACCCGCGAGGGAGATCGCGCACGGTGATAATCAGGAATAGAATGCTTTTGCACTGGACCAGGGGGAACTATGGCAAAGGGCGCACGCGTGATCGCAGCGCTGCTGTCTGCGCCAGCGCTTGCTTGGGCGCAGGTCGTTCCGGGACCTCAGATGACAGGCGCCGAATTGTTGGCCAACTTGGAGAGCCAACACGAAGCGATTCGATACGGGGCCATTATGTGGACTGCTGGGTATCTGATGGGCGCACGACTTGCCGGACTGTCTTATCGCGTGGGTAAACCAATGAACTGTTCGCATTGGGAGAGTCTCAACGCAATAACGACTGCGACTGTAGTTCAGGATTACCTTCAACGCAATCCGAAGGCACGGGAGCAATTGGCGAGCACAGCCACAATGTTTGCTTTTAGGGACGTGGGCTGGTGTAAAGCCGAGTAGGCTACTACCGCGCCGATTTGATTGTAGATATCACAGCGGATCAGTCCGACCAAAGGCGCGTAATCGTCACGCGCTTTTCAGCGTGGCACAGGAAGCTTGATGCCTGAAGTAGAGTTCGATATCGCCGATTCGGGGCCTGGATGGATCAAACGAATGAGTTATTTGCGGTATATGCTGAAGCGGAAGGGCACGAACGTCCTTTGCTGCAACTCGATCTGACGTTCGCACGGCTGATGGACGATATCGTTGTCCCGTATCAGAGTGATGTCGCGTTCTTTATTGATGGAGCGCCCGTCACTGCGAGCAAACTAAAGCGGATTAAGATTCTTCGGCTGACACCGGATTTTTGTGACGCGCGCGAGAGATTCGACCGCACACTAACGCGGGCAGAAGTACAGCTTCGAAAGGTATACGGCGATCAATATACGCAGCGATTCGAGCATGTAATTAGGGAGAATTCCGAAGACGTTACAGCCCAAGTGATAAAGGCGTACGACCAGGCGATCAAGCCGAAACTGAAGGATTACATGCCGAAAAGAAAAGAGCTCATTGCGGCCGCAATGCAGCTCTTCATTGAGGGAATCAAGGCGCTCGGCCGGTAGCGGGCTCTCACGAGATCACGTAGGCTGGACGGCGAGCCGTTCGATCCTTTGGAGCCTTTCGGCCCGAGGATCGCGCCTAACGGCCCTTGTGGCGCGTTCCTGGGCACGAAAAAGGGCCGGTGCCCCCGGCCCTTTGATGCGCGAGGATCGAGCTACTACGCGGGGAGCGCTACCCCGGAAATCGGCCTATGGAGGTGGTATATAAAGCTTGGGTTTCCCCGTGGGGACACCAATAAAAACAATAAGGTTCACGTGCGTGCGGCTTTCGCTCCCCCGCTGGTAATTGATCCAAGCCCTGTTAACTCAGGCGCCAGCCGTTCGGAGCCTCTCCCTTGATGAACAAACTTCAGTACCGGGCCTTGCGGCGTTCCTCGATTACGAGCTGGCTGGTGGGCTTGCCCTTAGCCTTGATGCTCGATCTGAAAACGCTCAGATCGGGCAGCCCGCGCGTTTGCGCGTCGACCGGCCGCAGCTCCGCGGCAGGCTTACCGCGCCGGAGGATACGGATCCGCTCGCCACGGGCGACGCGGTCGAGAATCTCGCTCAGGCGGATTCTCAGTTCCTTGGCGCCGATATCCATCACGCGCTCCAAATTGACGCTTGGAGCGTACACCCGCTGTCAGAACGAAACCAGCCGCGGGCCCGCGTCGTCGATGGCGAGGTAGCCGCCGCGCTCGTACCAGTCGGGCAGCACCCAGCGCTCGCAGCCGCGGCCGTCCACCTCCAGCACATGGCGCGCCGGGCGGTGCGTATGCCCGTGCACCAGGCGCGTCAGGCCGTGCGCGCGCAGCGCTTCACGCACCGCCGTGTCGTTGACGTCCATGATCTCGGCCGCTTTGGCGCCGACCACCTCCTTGCTCTTTTCGCGCAGCGCCTCGAGCGCGCTGCGCCGCTCTGGCAAGGTCTTGGCAAGGAATTCCCGCTGCCACTCGCGCGAGCGCGCGGTGCGCCGCCACGCCTGGTAGTCGTGATCGTCCGTGCACAGCGTGTCGCCGTGCATCAGCAGCGTGCGCACGCCGCCGACCTTCTCCACCGAAGGATCCTCGAGCAGGCGCGAGCCGCTCGCCTCGCCGAAGCGCCGGCCGACGAGAAAGTCGCGGTTGCCGTGCATGAAGGCGACGGCGACGCCGGCGCGCGACAGCGCGCCGAGCGCATCGGTCACGCGCCGCGCCAGCGGGGCGCCGTCCGCGGCGTCGAGCTCGTCGTCGCCGATCCAGTACTCGAACAGGTCGCCGAGGACGTAGAGCGCCCGCGCGCGCGAGGCCTGCGTGCGCAGGAACTCGAAGAACCGCTCGTTGATCGCCGGGCGCTCGCCCG
>JBBDXX010000023.1:0-127404 GCA_040902065.1 Steroidobacteraceae bacterium
CTACTTCTTCCTCAAAATCCGCGCCGCCTTCCCCGGAGTTGGGAGATGAACCTTTAATAAGGGGGTCCCCTTTCCCCTTTTCCCGTATTAAAGGGTTGCGTCCCCTTTTCGAAAGGGATGCGACCCCTTTTATTCGTAGTCGCGGGCGACGCGGAAGCCGAGATCCGACTGCCGCAGCCCGATCAGCTCGGCGGAGCGTGCCGGCGCGCGTGCGTCGCGTGGCCGGCTCGCCCAGGAGCCACCGCGCACCGATCTGCGCTCGCAGCCGCCCTGCCAGGTCCAGGCGCGCAGATCGTCCGGACGGCCGAGATAGCTCGCCGTATAGCAGTCCATGACCCATTCGCGCGCATTGCCGATCACGTCGTGGACGCCGAAAGCATTGGATTTGTACTGCCCGACGGGTGCTAGCGCCGGCGCGCGGTCGTCGCAGCGCGCGTTGGGCCACGGGAGATTCAGCGTATCGACGGCGGACCGGTCATACACGTTCGCATAGTCGCAGGCCAGCGAGAGCACGAGGTCTTCTCGCGAATCCTGCTCGCCCCAGAATCGCGGAAACGACGTCCCGCCGCGGGCGACGTACTCCCATTCCGCTTCGGACGGCAGCCGGTAACGCTTGCCGCTCTGTTGCGACAGCCATTCCGCATAGGCCCGCGCGTCGTCCCAGCTGACGCAGACGACGGGCTCGTCATCCCGCGGCGGCTGCGCGAATCCCGGATCGCGCCAGCTGCGGTCGCGCTCGGTCACCCACTGGCCGCCCAGCCAGATCCGGCAGCCCGGTGCCGGCTCAGCGCCGGTCGCCTCCACGAACCGGCGGAATTCGCGGACCGTGATCTCGCGCTTCGAAATCAGGAACGGGCGGGTGAACGCCAGCGCTACCGGGGGTGACTCGCCGGTCTGCGGGTCGAGTTCCACCGCGTCCGGCGCCGATCCCAGCTGGAACTGTCCGGGAGGGACCTGGGCGAGCTCCGGACAGGCTTCGCACTCGCCCTGCGTCGATGGCGTCGCGGCAGTCTGCGCGCCCGCCTGCAGCGAAATCATCAGCGGGAGCATCAGCCATCGATGCAGGCGCATCAGCGGTCCTTCGACGTACCGATTTCCATCGCGACACGAAAGCCCGCGTCGTCAGCGCGATCTTCGGCGTCGGCTGCGAAGCGCGCGGCGCTCCGCGCCTCGTCGGGCGGCGACAACCAGCTGCCGCCGCGCTGCACGCGCTGCCGGCAACCGCCGAGCCATTCCCAGGCGCGCGCATCGCGCGGCCGGCCGACATAGCTCGCCGTCGCGCAGTCCTGCACCCATTCACGGACATTGCCGATCAGGTCGTGCAGCGCGAAGGCATTCGCGGCGAACTGGCCGGCTGGTGCCACATCGGCATATCCATCGCGGCAACCGGCATCGGCCCAACCCAGACGCAAGGCGGCGACCGCCGTCAGGTCATAGGCGTTTGCCTGCTCGCAACCGGCGTCGGCAGCGTCGCCCCACGGGCGTATCGACGCGGAGCCGGCGCGGGCAGCGTATTCCCACTCCGCCTCCGACGGCAACCGGTAGCGCGCGCCGGTCTCCCGTGAGAGCCATTGCACGTACGCCTGCGCGTCCAGGAAGGAAACGCATGTCACCGGGTGTTCGTCGGCCGGCGCCGCCGAAGTCGCCGGATCACGCCAGCTTGTCCGCGGATTTTCGCTGAAGCGGCCCAGCGCTGGATCCCATGTCCGACAGCCGGAACGCGGCTCATACGCGCTCTTTGCGATGAACGCAGCATACTGCCGGCGCGTCACCTCGTGGCGACCGAGCGCGAATGCGCGTGGCATTTCCATCACGATCGCATCCGATTCCGCCGCCGCAACGCCTGACCGGCGAATCGCAGACGGCGTACCCATCACGAATCCGCCCGGCGGCACCACCACCATCTCCGGGCAATCGTCGCAATCGCGAAACACGCTGCCCGGAGCCCGCGCATCGGCCGCCCAGCCAGGAGCGAGCGGCAGAAACCACAGTACGAACGGCGCCAGCCGCAGTGACTGCATCAGGAATCGATCCGGACCGGCACGAAGATCTGCGCACTGCCGCGCTGGATCAGGAGCGCAACCGTCTTGCCCGAATCCTCCACCGCCTTGCGGAACTCGGCTACCGTGCCGACCTGGACGCCATTGACGGCGATCAGCACGTCGCCCGCCTCCACGCCCGCGAATGCCGCCGGACCTTCCGCCTGCGCGATGACCAGCCGGCCGATGGTGCGCAGGCGCTCCCGCTCGTTGCCCGACAAGGGCCGTACGGCGAGCCCGAGTTTGCCGGTCTCGGCCTTGCCGGCAGGTCCGAGCGCCGCGACGGCAGGCTCATCCTCGAGTTCGCCGACGGTGATCTTCGCCATGCGCTCGGATTTTCCGCGCCAAAGCGTCAGCGTCGCCTGCGAACCCGGCTTGATCGCAGCGATGGCGGGCGGCAGCTCGCTCGAACGCTCTATTTCGCGGCCGTCCACTGCCAGAATCACGTCGCCCGGCTTGAGACCGGCCTGCTCCGCCGGTCCGCCCTCCTCGACCTGGCTCACCAGCGCGCCGCGCGGCCGCGACAGACTGAACGAATCCGCGAGCGCCTGGTTGACGTCCTGGATCGTCACGCCAATGCGCCCGCGCTCGACGCGGCCGCTGGCCACCAGCTGGTTCTTGACATTGATCGCGACGTCGATCGGTATCGCGAATGACACACCCTGGTAGCCGCCCGTGCGGCTGTAGATCTGCGAGTTGATGCCGATCACTTCACCGCGCAGATTGAACAGCGGGCCGCCGGAGTTGCCCGGATTCACGGCGACGTCGGTCTGGATGAACGGCGTGTAGGCGTCACCCGGCAGGGAGCGCGCGGTGGCGCTGACGATGCCGGCGGTGACCGAGTTGTCGAAGCCGAAGGGCGAGCCGATCGCGATCACCCATTCGCCGGCCTTGAGGCCTTCCGGGTTGCCGAGCCGCACATGCGGCAGATTCTCGCCCTCGATCTTGAGCACCGCCACATCGGTACGCGAGTCCGCGCCGATTACCCTGGCACTGTACTCGCGACGGTCCGTCGTGCGGACCGTCACTTCGCGGGCATGCTCCACGACGTGCGCATTGGTCAGGACATAACCGTCGGCGCTGATGAGGAATCCCGAGCCCTCGCCGCGCGCGGGCGGAATCTGGCCGCGCGGCGCGCCGTAGCCGAAGCGCTCGAAGAATTCGTACAACGGATCATCCGGCGACAGGCCGTGTTCGCGAACGGCAGGCTGGCGCGCCGACACCATAGTGACATTGACCACCGCGCGGCCGTAGGCCTCGATGAGCGGCGCGAAGTCGGGCAGGCCTTCCACCATGGCAGGCGCGGGCGTGTCCGTCAGCGCCGGAATCGTGGATTCCTGCGGCGGCGCATCGGCCCGTGATTCTTCCGCGGGCGGCGACTGGGATCCGCAGCCTGCGACCAGTGTCGCCAGTGCAATCGTCAACGTGCAGCGCGTCAGGTACTTCATCAGTGCTCCGGATTCGTCACAGTTTCAGCGCTCAGACTGCGACGACCCCTGCAAGTTGCAGCCATGCACATTAGTATTGCATCAAATGACGCTCGTTATCCGGGGCATCCTGATCGGCGCGGCGCTCGCCGTGTCGCCGTGCGTAGCGGCCGACCTGCCGGAGCGCCCGCGCGCCGTGCTCAACCAGCAACTGGTGCCGGAAAGCGACCTCACGGTCGTCGTGCGCGACATCGCGACCGGAGAGAATCTCGTCGAAGTGAACGCGGCAATGGCCCGCCCGCCGGCATCGACGATGAAGCTGCTGCCGACCTGGGCGGCGCTCGACCAACTCGGTCCCGCCTATACGTGGAAGACGCGCGCCTGGGCCGACGCACCGGTGGTCAAGGGGGTGCTGAAGGGCAATCTGTACCTGCAGGGTGGCGGCGATCCGCTGTTGACGATCGAGCGCTGGTGGCGCTTCGTGTCCGACCTCCGGCAGACGGGCCTGCGCGTAATCGAGGGCGACATCGTGATCGACCAGACGCGCTTCGCGGCCGAGGACGAGCGCCCCGAGGATTTCGACGGCCGGTTCTGGCGCACCTACAACGTGCTGCCGGACGCCATGCTCGTGAACTGGCAGTCATCGGACTTCACGATCCGTCCGGCGGACGACGGCGATGGCATCGAGATCGGCATACGGCCATTTCCCGAAGGCCTCATCGTGGACAACCGGGTCACGTTGACCAGCGGCCGATGCGTTGGCCGCAACCGCCGCGTCGGCTACTCCATCGAACCGACCGATCCGGGCCGCGTCGTCGTGACCGGGCGCATGGCGCAGAGCTGCGCGCCGCAGACCCAGCGGCTCGCGATCATGGAACCGGCGCAATACGCCTGGGGAACATTCGTGACGCTGTGGCGCCAGCAGGGCGGCGAATTCACGGGTGGCATGCTGCGCGCGCCGACGCCGCCCTCCGCGCGCCTGCTGCTGACGCATGAATCGCAGCCGCTCGCCGACATCGTTCGCGTAACGAACAAGTATTCGAGCAACATGATGGCGCGCGCGCTCGTGCTTGCGATTGCGGCGGAGCAGGTCGGCCCGCCGGCGACCACGAGCGCGGGCGAGAATGCGATCCTTGCCTGGCTCGCCCAGCGCGGACTGGTATTTCCGGAACTGGTGATCGGCAACGGCTCGGGGCTGTCGCGCGAAGCGCGCATCTCGGGCGACAGCATGGCACGCATGCTGGTCGCCGCATGGCGCAGCCGGTTCGCGCCGGAGTTCCTGGGATCGCTTGCGCTTGGCGGACTCGATGGCACGCTGCAGAAGCGATTTTCGAATGTCAGCGACCCGAGCCGCATCCGCATGAAGACCGGTTCGCTGAAGGACGTCAGCGCGATCGCCGGCTACGTGCAGGGCGATTCCGGCAAGTCCTATGCGGTCGTCATCTTCCTGAACCATGCCGGCGTGCAGAACGGACCGGGCGAAACGATCCAGGCGGCGGTCATCGACTGGGTGCTGAAACAGTAACGGGTACGCGGCTGGCGAATTCGGCGAATCGCTGCCCGAACACCAGGTGCCATCCCGGCACGTATTCCTGTCTCAGCAGCGGGCCGATCTCGCCGAGCGCTTCCCAACCGCCATGAGTCAGCGACACGCGGCTGCCGCCGTCGGTGGCCGCGAACGTCACTTCGATCCACTGCGCGGACGCCGGCTCGCGTCCCGGATGCCAGCTGAAACGGATGCGACGCCCGGGCTCGACCGCGAGCACTTTACCCCAGAGATGCAGCGATCCGTCCGGTGCGCATTCGTCCACGGACCCTCCCGGTCGCGCTTCGAGGCGACAGCGGGCAGTCGGCTGGCGCGAAAGGGAGTGCGTTGCCGCAGGCCACCAGTCGCCGAAATTCCGGGTAAACGCCTCGAAGGCTGCCGCGGGCGGCACAGAGAGGTCGATCATGAGGACGATCGGGTCCGGTGCATTCACGGCGTCTGCGGCAGCTGCGCTAGGTTCGGCCCAGGATGCGCTCGAGCCGGTCGCGGTAACTGCGGCTGAGCTTCAGTTCATGGCCGCCGTCGAGGGTCAGGAAATACTCGCCATTGGTGTGCGGCTTGAGCTTGCGGATGCGGCGGATATTGACAATGGTCGAGCGATGGATGCGCTGGAACTGCGCGGGGTCCAGGCGTTCCTCGAACTCTTTCATGGTGGCCCGCACCACATGCGTGCGTCCTTCCGCATGCACGCACATGTAATCGCCTGCCGCGTCGACCCATTCGATGGCGGTCACCGGCAGGCGCACGGTCTCCCGCCCCAGACGGATCGGCAGGATCTCCGGGTAGCGCCGGATGCCCCCCGCGCCCCGGGCAATGAGTTCCTCGGCGTCGAGCTCACCGGCGCCGGTGACGCTCGCGAGCAGCGCCACGAGTTGCTCGCGGTGGCGGACCGAGCGACGCTGGGCAAACTGCTCGCGCACGTGGGCCATCGTTCGCTCGAAGCGCTCGTCCACCAGCGGTTTCAGCAGGTAATCGAGTGCGTGCGCGTCGAAGGCGTCGATCGCGTAGCGGTCGAATGCGGTGACAAAGACCACCATCGGCATGCTGGTCTGCGGCGTTCGCCTCAGCACTTCGAATCCATCCACGCCCGGCATTTCGATATCGAGGAACATGAGATCGGGCGAGTGGGCGGCGATCGCTTCCAGCGCCTCGCGGCCGTTGCTGCAGAGCGCGACGACCTGGATGTCCGGGTGCGCGACGAGGCGGAGCTCGAGCCCGCGCCGGGCCAGCGGCTCGTCATCGACGATGATTGCGCGAATCGGTCCTGCCATCGGCGTCAGATTTCCAGCGGCAGCCGCATCTCGACGCGCAGCCCCGGCCCCACGTCGACGACATCGATGCGATGACTGTCGCCATACAGGACAGTGAGCCGTTCACGCGTGTTGCGCAAGCCGACACCCCGCCCGTTGGCAACCGCCGCAACCGGCGGCAGGCCCGGGCCGTCGTCCTGCACGGCCAGGCGCAGTCCGCCGCTCTCGATTCCCGCAAGGATCGTCACCGAACCGCCCTCTTCCCGCGGCGAGATCGCGTACTTCATCGCGTTCTCGACCAGCGGCTGCAGCAGCAGCGACGGCACCAGCGCCGATTCCGCGCGCTCGTCGACGTCGAACTCGAGCCGCAACCGGTCGCCAAAGCGCAGCTTTTCGATGCCGAGGTAAAGATTCAGCGCGTCGAGTTCCTGGCGCAGCGTGACTTTCTTCATCGGGTCCTGGTCGAGCGTGTAGCGCAGAAATTCCGACAGGCGCGAGACGGCGAGATTCGCCGTGCGATTCTGGCCGTCGAGCACGAGGGTCGAGATCGCATTCAGTGTGTTGAACAGGAAATGCGGGTTGAGCTGGTAGCGCAGCATCTTGAGCTGTGCTTCCTGGGCGAGCGCGGACTGCCGGAGCGTCGCTTCACGCTCGAGCTGCAGGCGCTCGTAGAACTTCACGCCGTAGTACAGGCCGGTCCAGCACAACAGGAGCGCCATCGAGGACAGCGTGCCGACGAAGATCTCGAGCGGTTTCGGCGCATGCTCCATCGCCCATTCGGGCTTCACGATGTCCATGTAGGCGGTATTGATGATGGCGCGCCACGCGAGGGCGACCAGCCAGCAGACCAGCGGCGAGCCAATCAGCATTGCACGCGGTCCTGCGGCCCAGAGCCGGCGATAGACCAGCCTGAGCGGCGCCGACAACAGGAAACCGGCTGCGGCGGCGATTGCGATCACCTGCACGTAGCCCGGTTCCTTGCCATAGACCGCGGAGCCGACGTACTGCGCCAGCCCGTACGCGCTCCAGCCGAGCGTATGCAGTGCCCAGAACAGCAGGTTGCGATTCCCGCGCAGGAGATCGAGATTCATCCGGACACCTTAGACAGGGTGCGTGGGCCGGCGCAACGGTCCGGCGCGGCGGCAGCACGTCCGGTCGCAGGCGCACTCAGGATGGCGGCAGATTCGACCGCAATTCGACCGCGAGCCGCCAGCCCGGCGCCTGGCGGCACCAGACGTGGACGTAGGCCGCGTCGGCGCTCGCGCCCGGTGCGGCGGCCGACAGGCCATAGCTGTAGCCGAGGTCGCCGGCCTCGGCGATCGCCGCGCCCATCGGCCAGTACTGCAGGGTCGCCGGCAGCGCGGCGAGCGCGGCGTTCCGCGCCGCCGGATTGAGCGCCCCTGCGATTGACGGGGGATGAAAGAGCGCAGCGGTCTCTGCCAGTCGCCGGCCGATCCGGACCTGGTGAGTCTCGCCGCCGCTGACCCCCGAGATCTCCAGGTCCAGCAGCTGTAATTCGCCGGGCGGCACCGGAGCGCCGGGTTCGCAGGCCTGCGAGCCGAGCAGTGGCTCGCGGCTGCGCGACTTCCAGGCACCGGCAGGCGCCCGCCCGAATCCGCCATCGAACAGCACGCGCCAGTCGTCGCCGGTTTTCTGCCAGACGCTCAGGTATCGGCCTTCCGCCTGCCCGGCAGAGGCATCATCCGGCGTCAGCAGCCAGGGCCCGGTCGAGAACCCGAATTCGCCGGACCGCGACAATTGCGCCCGGTCCGGCAACCACTCGAGCGTCGCCGGCACTTCGTTCCTGGCGGTCCACGCCGCGCGCCCCCAGACCGGGCCGGGTTGCAGAACGATCGAGTCCGCGCCGAGATATTCGAGAAAGGCCGCCTTGACGCCGCGGTCGCGCGCGGCGGCCGCGAATGCGGCCTCGAGCTCGACCAGCGTTGCATGCGTCGCCGGCGGCCGCTCCGCCGGCGCCACGCCGCGCTCGGGCGCGGGCTCGCGCGCACAGGCAGCGGCAGCGCATGCCACCAGGGCAAGCGCCAGGCGATTCCGTATCAGGACATGCATTGACCGACTCCCTTTACTTGTACTGGCGGGCCGCGGCGGCGAGTTCGGCCGCTACGCGCGTGCGCAGCGACGGCGGCGCCAGCACTTCGACACCGGCGCCGTGGCGCAGCAGGTCCATCACCAGTTCCGGCTCGCGGCTGTAAGGCAGTTCGAGCACATAGCTGCCGTCCGCCTCGATGCGCCCGACCTGGCGCGAATGCCAGACTTCGTCCGCCACCCACCGGGCCGCAGCCGCCGTGAAGCGCAGCACCGCGGTTTCGGTCTCGGCGCCCGAGAAGATACCGTAACCAGCGCCGAGCACACGATCCAGCTCGTGGTCCGCGACTTTGCGAGCAGACTCATTCTCGACCCGCGCGTGACTGATTACGTCCACCGCAAAGGTGCGCAGGTCCTGGCGGACATGGCACCAGGCGTCGAGATACCAGTTATAACGGTAGTGCACGAGCCGCTGCGGCGACACGGCGCGCTCGGTGATGCCGCCGTCGCCGCGCTTGCGGTGGCGGATGAATACCCGCTTGCGGCCGAGCAGCGCGAGCGACAGCGCCTCGAATACTTCAGGGTCGACGCGGCGCGTGCCGAGCGTCAGTACGCGGATGCGATTGCGGATTTCGCCATGCCCGTGGTCCCCGCTGTCGAGCAGCGAGCGCAGCCGCGCCCGCAGCGGCCCGAGCTGACGGCGGATCAGGCCGCCGCCGAGACTGTCCAGCAGATGGTCGATCTCGAGCAGCGCGTAGATCTCGGACGGGCTGAACCAGACGCCCGGAAGTTCCGCGAGTTCCGCGTCCGGGTCGAGCACGTACGCCTGCCGCTCGCGCGACCAGATGATCGGCACGTTCAGCCGGTCGCGCAGGTACTCGATGTCGCGCTTGAATGTCGCATGCGAAATTTCGAGCTCTTCCTCGATCTCGCGCCGCGTCAGCGCTTTCTTCTCGATCAGCCGGCGCCGGATCCGGTAGAAACGCTCGGTCCGGTCCACGCCGTCACTTCGCCGGCACGACGCGCAGCACCTGTCCCGCGTCCTCGTCGGTCACCAGATAGAGCGCGCCGTCCGGCCCTTCGCGGACGTCGCGCACGCGCGAGCCGATGGCAATGCGCTCTTCGCTTTTCACCCGGCCGTCGTCGCCGATCTCGAGCCTGACCAGCTGTTTCGCCGGCAGCGCGCCGACGAACAGCTGGCCCTTCCAGGCCGGGTGGCCGCGGCCGCTGTGAAACACCATGCCCGACGGACCGATTGACGGCACCCAGTAATACAGCGGTTCTTCCATGCCGTCTTTTTTGCTGCCCTCGCCAATCGCGGGGCCGTGGTACTCGCGCCCATAGGTGACGATCGGCCAGCCATAGTTGCGGCCGGGTTCCGGCAGGTTGATTTCGTCGCCGCCGCGCGGTCCGTGCTCGTGGGTCCAGAGCTTGCCGGTCCGGGGGTGCAGCGTCGCGCCCTGAACGTTGCGATGGCCATACGACCAGATTTCAGGCAGCGCGCCCTTGCGGCCGATAAATGGATTGTCCCCGGGAGCCTCGCCGTCCGTCGTGATGCGCACGATCTTGCCGATGTGCGTGCCGGGATCCTGGGCGAGGTCGCGCTCTGAATTGCGCTCGCCGAGCGTGACGAACAGCTTGCCGTCCCCGGCAAACACCAGGCGCGAGCCGAAGTGGTGCCGGCTCGAGAACTTCGGCTGTTGCCTGAATATCACCTTGACGTCGTCAAGCTGCTGCCCGTTGAGCCGTGCGCGTGCGACCGCCGTCCCGTTGGTTCCGTCAGCCGCGGCTTCCGCATACGAGAGGTAGATCGTCGGGTTCGCGGCGAAGTCCGGGTCGAGCACCACGTCGAGCAGGCCGCCCTGCCCCTCGGCAAAGACAGCCGGCACGCCGGCAACCGGCTCCGACACGCTGCCATCTTTCGTCACGTAGCGCAGGCGCCCCGGACGTTCCGTGACGAGCATGCGCCCGTCCGGCAGGAACGCGAGGCTCCAGGGATGCTCCAGGCCCGCGGCGACCGTGGTGATATCGACCTGGGTCGCGCCGCTCGGTTTTTCCGGTCCTGCGTCCTGGCAGGCGCCCGCGCCTGCAAACAGCAGCGGCAACAGCAAAGCCCCGTACGCAATCGAAGAGCTGATTTTCAAGTCGTCACCCCGCCGCGATGCGCGTAATGATGTAGCCGCCGGATTTTGCATCGAATTCGAGGTCGATCAGCTTGCGGTCGCGCGCCTCCTCGAGCAGCTTGCCGAAGGTCTTGAAGCCGTAGTAGCTCTCATTGAAACCGGGCTTCCGGCGCTTGATCGCCTGCTTGACCATGGAACCCCAGACCTTCTCCTCGGCGTCGCGTTCCGCAAACAGGTCTTCGGCGGTTTCCATCAACAGCTCGATGCCTTCCTGCCGGCGGTCCTCGGCGGCGCCCGCGGCGGCTCCCGGCGCCCGGGCCGCGGCTTTTGCCACTTTGTCCTTGCGGGCGACACGGGAGCGGCCTTCGCCGCGCACCAGGTCGTCGTAGTAGATGAATTCGTCGCAGCCGCTGATCAGCAGGTCCGAGGTCGAATTCTTGACGCCGCAGCCGATGACGACCTTGTTGTTCTCGCGCAGCTTCGCGACCAACGGCGAGAAGTCGGAGTCGCCGCTGATGACGACGAAGGTATCGACGTGCGATTTCGTGTAGCAGAGATCGAGCGCGTCCACCACCATGCGGATGTCGGCGGAATTCTTGCCGGACTGCCGCACGTGCGGGATCTCGATCAGTTCGAACGCGGCCTCGTGCATGGCGCGCTTGAAATCGTGGTAGCGCTCCCAGTTGCAATAGGCTTTCTTGACGACGATGTTGCCCTTCAGCAGCAGCCGTTCCAGCACTTTTCTGATATCAAAAGTCGGGATCTTGGCATCGCGGACGCCGAGCGCGACATTCTCGAAGTCGCAGAACACGGCCATGATGCGGGTGACGGATCTGGCCGGCGAGTTCATTCCTCGCCCGCCGCGGGCTTCCAGGCCGAGGCCAGTTCCTGCTGCTTGCGGGGCGGCACCGGATCGTAGTGGCTCAGTTGCAACGTAAAGCTCCCCTCTCCACCGGTCAGCGCCTTGAGCCGGTTCTGGTAATCCGTGACCTCGGCCAGCGGCACGTAGGCCGACACCACGATGCGCCCGCGTGCCCGCGCCTCGTTGCCGTCGATGCGCGCACGTCGCGTGGCCAGATCGGCGGTGATGTCGCCCATCACGGTCCCCGGCGCGTTGATCTTGACGTGCACGATCGGCTCCAGCACGGCGGGCGCGGCCTTCTGCACCGCGTCCAGGAAGGCCTTGCGGCCGGCCGACACGAAGGCGACCTCCTTCGAGTCCACCGAATGATACTTCCCGTCGTAGACCGACACGCGAATATCCTGCAACGGGAAGCCGGCGACCGCGCCCTCCGCGAGCGCATGCCGGATGCCCTTCTCGACTGCCGGGATGAACTGATTCGGAATCGCGCCACCCACCACGTCGTCGACGAACTCGAATCCGGCTCCCCGCACCAGCGGTTCAATGCGCAGGTACACCTCGCCGAACTGGCCGGCGCCGCCGGTCTGCTTCTTGTGCCGGTGGTGGCCTTCGGCCGGACGCGTGATCGTCTCCCGGTACGGGATGCTGGGCGGGCGAGTACGCACGGCGACGCCGTAGCGCTCGCCCATCCGCTCCGTCATGACGCGCAGGTGCAGGTCCCCCATGCCGTACAGCACGGTTTCATTGCCGGAGGCGTGGTGCTCGATACGCACGCAGGGATCCTCGGCGGCGAGCTTGTGCAGCGCCTCGGCGAGCTTGTGTTCGTCGCCCCGGCGCTCGGGCTCGATCGCGACGCCGAGCATCGCCGGCGGAAAGGCGATGGACTTCAGGTGAAAGGCGTCCTCGTCGTGCGAATCATGCAGCACGGCGTCGTAATGCAGCTCGTCGAGCTTGGCGACTGCGCAGATGTCGCCAGGGACGGCCTGTGGAACCTCGCTGTGTTCCTTGCCCTGCATGCGGAACAGGTGGGCGATACGGACCGGCTTGCGCGCGTCGCCGACGAACAGCTGTGCACCGGTCCGGATCGTGCCCTGGTGCATGCGGAACAGGCCGAGCTTGCCGACGAAGGGGTCCACCGTGACCTTGAATACATGCGCGATGGCGTGCCGGGAGGGTTCCGGCACGACCGCCACGCGCTCTGCGAGCTTGCCCTCGCCCTTCAGGAAAGGCGGCGGATTGCCTTCCGCGGGATTCGGCATCAGTCGCGACAGCACTTCGAGCAGTTCGGGGATGCCGGCGCCCGTCTCTGCCGAGACGAAGCAGACCGGCACCAGATGCCCTTCGCGCAGGGCTTTTTCAAAGGGGTCGTGCAGCTGCTCCGGCGCGAGTTCCTCGCCCTGCTCCAGGTAGAGCGCCATCAGTTCGTCATCCACCTCGACGACCTGATCAATGATTTCGGTATGGGCCTGGCGGACCGACGAGAAATCGGTGGCCTCGCCGTCGTTATGGAAAAAACAGTCGATGACCTTCGAGCCGCCCGCGGCCGGGAGGTTGACCGGCAGGCATTCGCGCCCGAACTGCTCGCGGATCTCCTCGAGCGTCGCCGCGGTATGCGCATCGCGCGCGTCGATCTTGTTGACGATCACGATGCGGCACAGGCCGCGCTCGCGTGCGAAATCCATCATGCGCTGCGCCATCGGTTCCACGCCGGCCGCCGCGTTCACGACCACGGCCGCCGTTTCGACCGCCTCCAGCACCGGCAGCGTGCGGCCGATGAAGTCGGGAAATCCGGGCGTATCGATCAGGTTGACGTGCGCACCGCCGCTTTCGAACCAGCACAGGGTCGCATCCACCGAATGAAGCAGGCGGCGCGCCTGGGGATCGTGATCGCATACCGTCGTGCCGCGGGCCAGGCTGCCCTTGGCGCGGATACTGCCGGCCTCGAACAGCAGCGCTTCCGCCAGCAGGGTCTTGCCGGAACCGGCATGGCCAACCAGGGCTATATTCCGTATCTCGGCGGTCGCTTTGCTCATCCGGTTTCCCGGCCTTTCCGCCCCGGGGCGGGTTTTTCAAAAAGGATAGCACCGAAGCCCTCGGCTTGCGCCATGCCGGGAGGACGGGCAAACTCGGATTCCTCCAATATCAAGGCCCGGAAGTACCGGCCCGGCGGGGAAAGTTCATGGCAGTTTCGGTCAAGGGCGACAGTGCGGATCCGATGGTAGAGCCCAACGTCATCCCGTTGGTCGACATCATGCTGGTGCTGCTGATCATTTTCATCATTACGATCCCCGTGATGACTCACGCGGTCAAGATCGACCTGCCGCGCGACAACCCGAATCCGCCGACCACCGAGCCGGTCGTGGTGCGAATCTTCGTCGAGGGCACGGGCACGATCCTCTGGAACGGCTCGCCGATCGATCACCAGACGCTGCGCGACTATGTCGCGATCGAAAACGCGCGGCCCGACGAAGAGAAGCCGGAGGTCCATGTGGATGCCGAGCGCCGCACGCCGTACCTTTACGTCGCCAACGTGCTGTTTACGCTACAGCGAGGCGGGCTGCAGAAAGTCGGCTTTGTTTCCGGCGGCGGCCCGGCCGACGTCATTGCGGCCCCAGCGGCGCCCTGACGCAGTCCATCATTCCCGCCCTGCTGGCCGGCTCCGCACTGCTTGCGGTTTCATGCGCCTGCGCCGATGAATCCCGCCTGCGCCGTTACGAACTGCCAAACCTCGACACGCTCGAACTGACATTGCCGCCCGCCTGGGTCGACAACGTCGACATCCCCCCGGGCGGCGCCCCGCTGACCGTCCAGCTGACGCCGGCGGACGGTGCGCCGTTTGCGGTACACCTGACGCCGCTGGCGCCGGATCCGACGGCGGACCGGGTCATGGACCCGGCGGCGCTTTACGCGGCCGTGCGCGAAGCGGCTGAACGGATCAGGCCCCGGGCCATCGAAGAAACCATCGAGATCGAGCGGCTGCGAGGTACGCGCGGGACAGGTTACTTTTTTTCCGTGACTGACCGCGAGCCGCAGCCAGAGGAGTTCCGCTACATGACGCAGGGCGCCCTGCAGGCCGGAGAGCTCATTGTCTGGTTCACGATCCTGACCAATAACGGCCAGGAGGCGGAAGTCGCAACAGCGCTTGCCATGCTGCAATCGCTGGTACATCGCGCTACCGGCCAGGACCTGCGCTGAATCATGATCAACCGCCGGCAATGGATGGAACTGGCCGCCGGCGCGGGTCTCGCGCTCGCGCTGCCGCCCGGCCTCGCGCTCGCGGCCGGCAGCCGGGCCTTGATGCACCGCCCGATCCCGTCGAGCGGCGAGCTGCTCCCGGTCGTCGGCCTCGGCAGTTCGGCGACATTTCGCGAAGTCGCCGAAAGCGAGGACTTCACCGCACTCAGGGAAGTGCTGGCGGCCATGGTGGACCAGGGAGCCACGGTTTTCGACACGGCTCCGGGATATGGCGCATCGGAAGCGGTCGCCGGCCGGATTGCCAGGGATCTCGGCATCGCCGAGAGGATTTTCTGGGCGACCAAAGTCAACGTGGCGCCACGCGGCGGAGGTTCCGCCGATCCCGCGGCGGCGCGGGCACAGATCGACGAATCGTTCCGCCGCTTCGGCGTCGAGACCATGGACCTGATCCAGGTGCACAACCTGGGCGACATCCCGATGCAGCTCGGCATCCTGCAGCAACTCAAGAAAGCCCGGCGCATCCGCTACGTCGGCGTCACATCGACCAGCAAGCGCCAGTATCCGCAACTCCAGCGCGTGATGCGCGAGGAGCCGATCGATTTCATCGGCGTCGATTATGCCGTCGACAACCGCGACGTCGAAGAAACGATCCTGCCGCTCGCCGAGGCGCGGAAGATAGCCGTGATGGTCTACCTGCCGTTCGGCAGGACGCGGCTGTTCCAGCGGGTCGGCGATCGGCCGCTTCCGGACTGGGCCGCGGAGTTCGATGCCGCGAGCTGGGCCCAGTTCTTCATCAAGTACGTCCTCGCCCACCCGGCCGTCACCGTCGTGACTCCGGCCACCGCCAGGGTCAAGCACATGATCGACAACATCGGTGGCGGCATCGGTCGCCTGCCGGACGCCGCGGCGCGCCGGCGTATGGTGGAGTTCGTCGAAGCGCTGCCCGCGGCAGGTTGAGGCGCTTCAGGGCCCCTGGCGCGCGGCGAACCACTGCGGCAGAGCGAGCGTCAGCTGCGGGAACATCGTGATCAGCGCAACACCCACGGCCAGCACGAGCAGCATCGGCGCGGTGGCGCGGGCGACCTCGAGCATCGGCCGGCGAAAACGCGTCGCGGACATCAGCAGGTTGAGGCCGATCGGCGGCATCAGGTAGCCGAGTTCCAGGCTCGCCAGCATGATCACGCCGAGATGCACGGGATCGACGCCAAAGGCCACGGCAACCGGCACGATGAGCGGCGCGACCACGATGATCGCCGAGAAGATCTCGATGACGCAGCCGAGCACGACCATCAGCAGTGTCAGCAGCAGCAGGAAGACCCCGCGCGACTCGATCGCCTCGCCGAGCCAGAGCGTCAATCGGTCCGGGACATGCTCCGTGATCAGCAGGTTGGTGAGGCCCATCGCGGTGCCGAGTATCAGCAGGACGCCACCGACCAGCAGTCCGCATTCGCTCATGACCTCGATGAGCCTGCGGCCGCGCGGCAGGTCCCGATTGACGAAAGCGGCCACTGCCAGGGCATAAGCCGCCGTCAGCGCGGCGGCGGGCACCGGCAGCACGAATCCGCCGAAGATCAGCACGATCGGCACGACCGGCAGCAGCAGGTCCCACTTCGCACGCCAGGTTGTGACGGCCGCCCGCTTCCAGCTGAAGCGGGAACGTGTCTCGAGTCGCGGCGAAATGGCGATGCCCCAGGCGCAGGCGACGAGCACCAGCAGCAATCCGGGCACCGCGCCGCCCAGGAACATTTCCTCGATCGATACCTGCGCCACGATCGAGTAAAGAATGAGCGGCAGGCAGGGTGCGAACAGCACGCCGAGCGACCCCGCGCCGGTGACGAGACCGAGCGCCGCGCGGTCCTGGTAACGCGAAGACAGCAGGATCGGCATCAGCAGCCCGCCCAGCGCGAGGATCGTGATGCCCGAGCCGCCGGTGAACGCCGTGAAGAATGCGCAGGCCACCACCGTGACGACCGCCGGCCCGCCGCGCAGCTGGCCGGTCCAGGCCCGCAACAGGCGCACCAGCCGTTGCGCCGCCCCGGTCGCCGTCACGATGAACCCGGCGAGCGTGAACAGCGGCAGCGTCGCCAGCATCGGGTTGGTGACCTGGTCGTAATGATCGAGCGGCACCGAGGCGATCGGATCGCCGGCCGCGATGAAGTAGATCAGCGCGATCCCGGCAAGGCCGACGAAAAGCGGAGCGCCGCCGAGCACGGCGATGGCGAGCACGACCAGCAGCGGCGTGCGGATCGACGGCAATCCGCCATCAAGGCCGGCGACGAGGACCGCAATGGCGACGGCCGCGACCAGCACGGCCAGGCGCACCGCAAGCGACTTGCCGGCGCGATGCGACAGCCGCCAGGCAATGACGGCGAAGCCCAATGGCATCGCCGCCTGCAGCGCGATGCGCGGCACCCCGAACGCGAGCAGGCTCGACATCGCGGCCTCCTCGCGGACGAACTGCCAGGCCGCGAGCGCCAGAAGCGCAGCCACGATCGCGCCGACGAGACCGGTAAAGACTTCGATGATCGCCCGCGCGCGTGCCGGCATCGCCTGCGCGATCGTGCCGATGGCCAGCAGCCGGCCTTCGCGCGCCGCCAGCATGCCGCCCAGCATGCCGACCAGCAGCGTCAGGTGGCGAATCAGCTCGTCGGCGTTGGCGAAGCTGCGCGAGGCGCTCGCGACGCCGAGCAGCAGCAGGGCGGCGAGCGCGGCGGCCAGCAGCGCGTCTTCTGCGCGGTGGACGAAAACCATCACTGCGCGGATTCGCCGCCCGATTTGAGCGTTTCGACGGTCATGTCGAAGATCGGTGCGGGCACGAGCGTGCCACGTATCTGCGGATAAATGCGCGCAACTTCCTTGCGGAACTCCTGCTCGGCTGCCGCGCTCAGCGACACGACTTTGAGACCCTGCTTTTCGACCATCGCCCGGATCGTAGCCTCGTCCTCCGCGCGGCTCGCGGCACGCATCGTGTGGCCGGCGCGTTCCGACGTTTCGGTCAGCCACTGCTGCGTCGCCCGGTCGAGCTGATTCCAGGCCTTCCCGGTCAGCACCAGTGCGCCGGTCACCGGCGCCCATTTCAGGTCCAGCATGTAGGGCGCGTAAGTCGCGACCTGGTTGAAGTTCGCGAGAAATGCCGGGACCGGCAGCGCGTCGATCATGCCGTTGCGCAGCCCGAGCAGGATCTGGTCCGGCTCGAGCAGGACCGGCGTGTAATAGGCCTTCATCATCTCGATGCTCGCCGGGTCACCGGAGGTCGCGAAGACCCGCATCGGCTTCAGGTCTGCGACGCTGTGGATCGGTGACTTCGAGAAATAATGCACCCAGCCGGCGTCGCCCCAGAACAGGACCACGAAGCCCGCGGCACGCAGGCGCCGCTCGAGTTCGGGGCGCAATCGCTCGCGCACGCGATCGACGTCGTTCCAGTCGCGGAACATCAGCGGCATGAACTGCAGCGCCGTCACCGCGCGGTCGAGCTGTCCGAGGCCGACTGAACTCAGCATCGCGCCCTGGATCTGCCCGATCCGCATGCGCCGGACGATCTGCAGTTCGCCGCCCTGCGTGCCCGGATAGATGTTGATCGTCACGCCGCCCGGGCCGCGTGACCACTCGGCCCCGAGCGCCTGCAGCCGCTTGTGGAAAGCGGAGCCGGCGGGAGCGACCGTCGCGATACGCAGTTCCCTGCGGTCTGCGGCGTCGGCGGCCACGCTGAACAGCAGAAGGAGCGCAGGGATCAGACCGGCGCACCCGCCGCGGTGGCTCCAGTGCGTCATCTTTCCGGTGCCTCCGTAGCCGGCTCCTCGGGGAGCGGCGGCAGGATCCAGCGATCGGCATTGGCCAGCAGCCAGCGTGCGCGACGCTGCATGATCAGGTTCACGAGGCGTGATGCAGGTTCGGCGTCGGCATCGATTCGCAGCGCCGCTGCCAGCGCTTCCTCGAAGCACTCCCGATCCTGCGCAGCGACACAGACGGACTCCGCCCAGGCCACGTGCGGTGCGGCGGCCCTGCCCTGCGTCAGTTCGATGGCACGATCGAAGTGACGCTTTGCGTCCGCGCCGCGATCGCCGCCGGCAGCGGGCCGCGACATGCCGTAGGTGACCAGAAATGCATGAATGGCGCCACGATCCCAGTCTTCGTCGACCGCGAGGGCGCGATCGATCAGTGCCGAGACGATCGGCAGTTCCGCGACCAGGGCGGGGTCGTCCTTGCCGAGCGACACCGCGGCAGCCCAGGAAACCGCCGTCCAGTACAGCAGGTCGACTTCCGGCGGTCCCGCCTGCACCACCGCTTCGGCAGGGGAGCTTCGCAGTGCTTCGCCGAATCCCGGCAGCGCGACCTCGAGTCCGCGCAAGCCGTAGTCACGGGCACGCAGGTACAGCCGCCGCGCGCGGTCCAGCGCGGCCCAGGCGCGATCACTGTCTACCAGTCCGAGTTCATCCCCTTCCTGGTGCACGTAGGCGTAGGCGTACTGCGTGAATCCAGCGCTCGTGGCCGCGAGCAGCGGGCGATGATCCGGAGCGGAGGCCAGCGCGCCTTCCATCAGCTTCAGGCTGAATGGCAACGCGGCGCCGACCAGTTCCGGATCGTCATCCGATGCATAGCTCGTACCCGAGGCGGCGAGCGTGTCGGCCAGCCGGTTGGCGGCGAACCGTTGCACCGAGCAACCCGACGTCAGGCTGATCATCGCCAGCAAGGCGATGCCGGCTGCCGCTCGTGCACTCACGGTCAAGGACTACCCCGGTTCACGCCGTCGCCGAGGAATTCGGCAATGCTTTCAAGGTACTGCGCGCGACCATCGAGGTCATTGTGCCCCACGCCATCGAGCACCGTCACCCGGGCCCGGGCAGGCCCGAAGGCCGCCATCAGCGCGTCGCTGCGAGCACGCGGGATGATTTCATCGTGGGCGGCAATGATGATCAGCGCCGGTGCGCGGATCGAAGGCACCAGGCGTCCGGCATCGTAGCGGTCCCGCATCAGCAGCGAGACCGGAAAGTAGCGGAAGTGTGCGCGCGCGACATTCACGAGACTGTCGAACGGCGTCACCAGCACGAGTCGATGGACAGCGCGCACGCTGGCGAGATGGGCCGCGACGCCGCTGCCGAGACTGCGCCCGATCACCGAGATTGCGGAGTGTTGTCGGGCCAGCTGGTCGAAGACGGCGACCGCATCCGCGGTCAATCCCGATTCGGTCGGCTCGCCGCTGCTGCCGCCATAGCCGCGATAGTTGACGAGATAAATCGAGTGTCCGGGGAATGCGGCAGTGAACGACTCGAGGTTGTAGGCGACGTCCTCCGCATTGCCGCCGAAGTAGAGGAGCGCGCGCGGCCCCGGACGCCGGACCACCCAGACCTTGAGGTCGGCGCCGGCGCCCTGCATCCGGATGGACTGGGCGCCTGCGGGATTCGATTCCCGCACCGGATAGTAGATATGCGAGCGCTGGCCGGCGAACAGCAGTATGCAGATTACGACATAGGCGCCGACCGGCAGCAGCAGCAGGTAGACGAGATTCCGCACGGTTCCCGGTCAGTCGCCGTCGTGCAGCTCGACTGTCGCCTCGATCTCGACCGCGATGTTCGATGGCAGGGACTGCATGCCGACCGCGGAGCGCGCGCCCTTGCCCGCCTCGCCAAAAGCCACCACCATCAGGTCCGAGAAGCCATTCATGACCTTCGGGTGATCGCGGAAATCCTCGGTGGACTGCACCATGCCGAGGATGCGCACGAAGCGCTTGACCTGCGACAGGTCGCCGACCGCGGACTTGATCGTCGCCAGCATGCACAGGCCGACTTTCTCGGCGGACCGCCGGCCCTGCTCCACCGTCAGGTCGCCGCCCACCTTGCCGGTCGTGAACTCGGCGCCGCATTCGCCATGACCTGACAGGAACAGCAGGTTGCCGGTGCGCACGGACGTCACGTAGGTCGCCACTGGACTGGGCGGTGACGGCAGCTTGTACCCGGCCGCTGCGAGCCGCGCTTCGGGGGTTTCGGAGGCAGGGTTTGCGATCGCCATCGCCGGAATCATACTCAATGTCATCAACAGCGCGCGGGACATGCCTGGAGACTACTCCGGATTGCCATGTGTCGCCAGCATGGCATCATGCGTGCATGACCAGCGAGCGGCTGACTTCGCACCGCGCAATCGTCGGCGATACGTTCGAGATTCGCCGCGCGCTGCCCAACCGCCATCGCCGCACCGTCGGCGCATGGTGTTTCCTCGATCACGCCGGGCCCGCGGACTATGCGGCGGGCCAGGGACTCAACATCGGTCCGCACCCGCATATCGGCCTGCAGACTTTCAGCTGGATGATCGAGGGAAAAATCCTGCATCGCGACAGCCTCGGCTACGAGCAGTGGATCCATCCGGGCCAGGTGAACCTGATGACGGCCGGCCGCGGCATCTCGCATGCCGAGGAGTCCCCGGCCGATGAGCCGGGGCGGTTCCAGCTGGCACAGCTGTGGATTGCGCTGCCCCGGACCGAATCGGAACGCGAGCCGGCATTCGAACATTACCCGGAACTGCCGGTCATCGAGCGCGGCGGATTCCGCGTCACGGTACTGGCCGGCACGTTCTGCGGCGAACGCTCGCCGGCCCGCGTGTTTTCGCCGATGGTCGGCGTCGATCTTGCGACGCCGGGCTCCGCGCGCATCGAGCTGCCGCTCGAACCTGGATTCGAGTACGCGGCGGTAACGCTCGAGGGCCGGCCCGAAGTCGACGGCGCGGTGCTCGAGTCCGGCATCCTCTTCTATCTGGGCAAGGGACGCGACACGCTCGCGGTGGTATCCGCCGAGTCCGCGCGGGTACTGTTGATCGGCGGGGAACCGTTCGGGGAAGACATCATCCTGTGGTGGAACTTCGTCGCGCGTACGGCCGCGGAGATGGAAACCGCCACGCGCGACTGGAACGAAGGCCGTCGATTCGGCGCCGTGCGCGGCGCCCGTTCGGCGCCGCTCGTCGCGCCCGATACCGGCAGCCTCCGGCTGCGTGCGGGCCGTCCATGAAGCGCATCGCGACAGCGCTCGTGACGCGCACCGGTCCGGACTACGCGCAGTCGGTCACAACCGGTGGCTTCGAACTCCTGTCCGACGAGCCGGTTGCGGCGGGCGGGGGCAATGCCGGGCCGGCGCCTTACGGTCTGGTCCTCGCCGGCCTTGGATCCTGCACGGCAATCACGCTCAAAATGTATGCGGACCGCAAGGGATGGGACATCGGCACGATGCAGGTCAGCCTGACGCTCGAGCAGGACGCGGCTGGCAGCATCCATATTGCCCGCATGCTTGCCACGGACGTGGCGCTCGAAGACGCGCAGTGGGACAAGCTGATCGAGATCGCCGGCAAGACGCCGGTGACGAAAACGTTGCAGGCGGGCGCGACGATCACGGCCGCCCGCGCTCGTTCATGAAACCTACCGTACGCGATGTCCTGGCGGTGCATGAGGCCGCGGAGCCGCACTGGGTCGGCGACGGATTTCCGGTGCGCTCGATTTTTTCCTACGACGGCCTCGGACGCGAGGCCCTGAGCCCCTTCCTGTTGCTCGATTACGCCGCGCCGCGCCAGTTCGTCCCGGCCACCCGCCGACGCGGCGTCGGCGTCCACCCGCACCGCGGGTTCGAAACCGTGACGGTCGTGTATGACGGCGAACTGGAGCACCGCGACTCCGCGGGGAACGGCGGGCGCATCGGCCCTGGCGACGTTCAGTGGATGACGGCCGCCGCGGGCATCCTGCACGAGGAGTTCCACTCCGAGCGCTTCACCCAGTCCGGCGGCACGCTCGAGATGATGCAGCTCTGGGTCAACCTGCCGGCCAAGGACAAGCTGTCGCCGCCGCGCTACCAGACGCTGCTGGATGCCGATATCCCGCGCGTGCCGCTGGCAGACGGCGCTGGCTCGCTGCGCATCATTGCCGGCAGCCATCGCGGCAGGCAGGGTCCGGCCCGGACGTTCACGCCGATGGAAGTCTGGGACCTGCGGCTTTCCGGCGGGAAATCGGTGACGCTCGCGCTGCCGGAGGGCCACACGGCGGCGCTCGTTCCCATGCAGGGACGGGCCACCGTGAACGGCTCGCATGGCGCGTCCCCCGCGCAACTGGTGCAGTTGTCGCGTGACGGCACCGAATTCACCATAGCCGCCGACGGCGAACTGAAAATGCTGATCCTCGGCGGCCAACCGATCGTCGAGCCGGTGGTCGGCTACGGACCGTTCGTCATGAACAGCGAGCGCGAAATCGCCCAGGCCTTCGCCGACTTCCAGGGCGGCCGTTTCGGACGGATGTAGCCAAGTCGCGGTCAGACCGGCGGTTCACGCCCCAGGTAATCCATCTTGCCGAGCTCCACGCCGTTGTGGCGCAGGATGTCGTAGGCCGTCGTGCAATGAAAATGCAGATTCGGCAGCATCTGGTGGAGGGCGTACGGTAATCCGCGCATCTGCCGCTCGGTGCTCCGGGTTTTCCATTGCACCGTCCGGTCTTCGGCGCCCTCGAACTGGGCGGGCGTCAGCGTTTCGAGCCAGGCGGCGGTCTTCCTCGCCCGTTCGGCGAGTTCACCGATAGTCTTTTCATTGTCTTCGAACGCCGGCGGCGACAAGCCCGCGAGCCGGGCCGTGCCCTGCTTCGCGGAATCGGACGCGATCTGCACCTGTCTCGACAGCGGAAACATGTCGGGCGCAAGCCGCGCATTGACCAGCACGTCCGGATCGATCTTTTTCGCCGCCACGTGCTGGGCCGCTTTTTCGAGCACCGCTGCTAGGTTGTTCATCATGCGGATGCCGGGCGGCACGCAGGCGTCGTACATGGAAATCGTCATCGTCGGCTCCGGAATGGTTGCACTAGAATGTGAGCATTATGGGGCAGACCGGCATCGTCTGGGACAATCACGCCTGCCTTCCCTTTGCGGACACGGAGCGCTGGCTGCCGGGCCTTGCGCGCTACCGCCAGGCTGGCGCCGATGCGGTGACGATCAACATCGGCGACAGCCATGTTCCACTCGATGTGCTGACGCGCATGGCCGCGAGTATCCGCCATTTTGTGCAGCAGCATCCGGACGAGTATGCGCCCGCCCTCTCGGCGGCGGATATCCGCGCCGCGAAGTCCGCGGGCAGGCTCGCCGTCTGCCTCGACATTGAAGGCGTGTTCGCGCTCGGCGAGCAACTGTCGCTGGTCGAGTTCTTTTACCAGGTCGGCGTGCGCTGGATGCTGCTGGTCTACAACCGGCGCAACCTCGCGGGCAGCGGCTGTCATGACGCACAGGACGAGGGCCTGACCGCCCACGGCCGCGCCCTTCTCGCCGAGATGGACCGCGTCGGCATGATCAAGTGCTGCTCTCACAGCGGTTATCGAACCGCACGCGAAATCCTCGATTCAACCGACGTCCCGGCGATCTTCTCCCACTCCAATCCGCGCCGCCTGCACGATCATCCACGCAACATTCCGGACCAGCTGATCCGCGCGTGCGCCGCGACCGGCGGCGTGATCGGCATCAACGGCATCGGACTCTTTCTCGGCAGCCCGACGCCGGGCGCGGCGCATGTCGTTCGCTGCGTGGACCATGTGGTGCAGCTGGTCGGCGCCGAACACGCGGCGCTCGGTCTCGACTACATGTTCAAGAGCGGCGAACTCATGGATCCCGGCCGCGCGAACGCCGACTTGTGGCCGCGCGAGTGGGGTTACGGCTCCGGATCGAAGAACCTGCCGCCCGAGGTAATTCCCGAAATCGCGGACGGACTGGTACGGCTGGGTTACCCCGCCGTGGCCGTGCAGGGAATCATGGGGGAGAACCTGATGCGGGTCGCCGAGGCGGTCTGGAAGTAGAGTTCCCTTGCCGCACGCCTGTTGTGCGGATCGCATCACGCCCGCGCTCCGGTTTCCCGACCCGCATCACAGTTGGCCTTCGGCCCGCTGAGGTTACATATGTCGAGTCGACGTCCTGCCTCCGGGGCAGGTCTGCGTCTGGGAGTACCCGAGCTGGACAACATGTCTCCGAATCCGGAGTCCGCCGAGGGAGCGCCGCCGCGCGAGCCGTTTGCCGCCGGGTGGACCGGCGTGCTTACGATCGCGACGATCATCTACATCGTGATCGCGCTCGGCGCGATGTTCGCCCGGGGCGAACAGCTGCCCGAGATTTTCACGCTGTTCAGCGACTCGCCGGCCAGCATCATCGCCGCCGTGCTCGCCGCGCTCGCGGCCCGCAAGGCCAAGGACGCCGCCGCGCGCCGCGCCTGGCGGTTCCTCGCGGCTTCGATCGCGGTGTACAGCGTCGGCAACCTGTTGAACTCGACGTACTGGCTGTTCGGCGTCGACCCGTTTCCATCCGTCGGCGACGTGTTCTTCCTCGGATTCTATCCGCTGCTGTTCGCCGGCCTGCTGACCGTGGTGCGCGCGGCGGCGCTGCGCGTGCAGTGGGGCCGGCTCGCGCTCGATGCCACGATCCTGATGCTGGGGTTCGGTGCGTTCTTCTGGTTCTTCGTGATCGCGCCGACCGCGGCGGCGGAGCGCGACCCGCACATCATCAAGTACATACTGACGCAGAGCTATATCGCGCTGAACTGCCTGATGCTGCTGGCATTCGGCGTGCTGCTCATGCACGCCGGCTCCGGTCCGATCGGGCGCCGCACGCTGATCCTGCTCGCGATCGGCTTCTCGTCCATGTTCCTGGCGGACATCGTCTGGGCCATGTCGAAGGTGACCGGATCTTACCTGCCGGGCGGCGTTTCGGACGCGATCTACCTTTCGTGCTACGGATGGCTGGCGGCAGCGGCACGCGAGCAGATTCGCGGGGCTCCGGCGGCCAGCCAGTCACCGAGCGCGCTCGGCAACGCGCTGCTCCAGGGCATGCCTTACGTGGCGATGCTCGTGTCGTTCCTGGTGCTGGTCTACGTGGAGAGCGGCAGCAGCGCGAGCCCGGCAACCGTGATGACGGTCATCATCTTCGTGTTGACGTTGCTGGTCATGCTGCGCCAGGGCGTGCTGTCGCGGGACGATGCGCTGGTGCGCGAACGGCGCGCCGCCAACATCGTCGAGGCGCGCTACGCGTCACTGATCAAGAATGCCTCCGACGTCATCATGATCGCGGATGTCGACGGGCGTTTGCGCTTCGCCTCACCCGCCGCCGAACGCACATTCGGCATGAACCCCGACGACCTGGTCGGGCGCAACCTGCTCGAGTTCTGGGGCGACTCCGATCGCGAACGGCTGACCGCATTCCTGTCCGAGGTGACGGCAACGCGCGGACGCTCGATCGGGCCGGTCGAGGTGTCCGTGGGCAACGGGTCGCGTCGCACCACGCTGGAAAGCGTGGGCAGCAACCTGCTGGACGACCCGGCGATCGCGGGCCTGGCGCTCAACTTCCGCGACGTCAGCGAGCGCAAGGCGCTCGAGGAACAGTTGCGCCAGCTCGCGTTCCACGATCCGCTGACACTGCTGGCAAACCGCAGCCTGTTCCGCAACCGAGTCGAGCACGCGCTCGCACTCACGCAGCGCTCCGGCCAGCGCATCGCGGTGATGTTTCTGGACCTGGACAATTTCAAGAATGTCAACGACTCGCTGGGACATGACGCCGGCGACCGGCTGCTGCAGGCGGTTTCGCAGCGCCTGATCAAGGCGACCCGGCCGTCCGACACGGTTGCCCGGCTCGGCGGCGACGAATTCGCGATCCTGCTCGAAGGCATCAACGAAGGGGTCGATGTCGAGCGCATCGCGGCGACGGTTGCGGCGTCGTTCCAGGAACCGTTCGTGCTCGACGGCAGCAATACGCAGATTGCCGCGAGCATCGGCATCGCCTACTCACAGCCGGGCGACGATACCGAGCAGCTCCTGCGCAATGCCGACATCGCGATGTACAGCGCGAAGTCTGCCGGCAAGGCGCGCTACGTCGTGTTCCAGCCGCACATGCAGGAGCAGCTGCGCGAGCGGCTGCGTCTCGAGGAAGACCTGGGCGGCGCGCTGGAACGCGGGGAGTTCTACCTCGAGTTCCAGCCGGTCATCGACCTGACGCACCGCGAACTGCTGGGAGTCGAGGCGCTGGTGCGCTGGAATCACCCGCAACAGGGTCTCATCATGCCGGCGTCCTTCATCCCCGCGGCCGAGGAATCCGGAAGGATCATCGAACTCGGCCGCTGGGTGCTGATCGAGGCCTGTCGCAGCGTCCGTGCCTGGCGGGATTCCATCGTCGCGGGCGAAGGGCTGCGCGTCGCCGTCAACATCTCGGGCCGCCACCTGCAGCACGCGGACCTCGTCGCCGACGTCCGTCATGCGCTCGAGACGTCCGGCCTTGAACCGGAGAATCTCGTGATCGAGCTGACCGAAAGCACGATCATGCACAACACCGAAGTCAACCTGGAGCGTTTCCGCGAACTGAAGGCGCTCGGCGTACGGCTCGCGATCGACGATTTCGGCATGGGCTATTCGTCGTTGTCGTATCTGCACCGCTTCCCGATCGACATCCTGAAGATCGACCGCTCTTTCGTCGGGCGGCTGACGGAACAGGAGGACGGACCCGAGCTCGCGCGCGCGGTGGTCATGCTCGGCGAAACGCTCGGACTCGAGACCGTCGCCGAAGGCATCGAGCAGGAGGATCAGGTGGCGAAACTGCTGGAACTCGGCTGCGTGGCCGGCCAGGGGTTCCTGTTCGCGCCGTCCTCGTCGCTGCGGGAAGTTGCCGCGATGCCATACGCGGCAAAACGCGCGGAACGGCGCCGCGCGCAATCGCTGCAGGAAAGGCTCACCGCGACCGGCCGGTTCCGGGTCGCGGTCAATCGCTCGCGTTCGGTCGGATGAGCGCGGCGGCCTCGTAGACGACGACACCGCCGATCACCGTCATCAGCGCCCGTACCCGGGGTATTTCGTCCTCGGGTATCGCCATGATGTCCTCGGGGAACACGCTTAAATCGGCAAGCTTGCCGACGGCGATCGTGCCGCGTTCTTGCTCCTCGAATGCGGCATAGGCCGCATTCGACGTCAGGATCGCGAGCGCCTCGCCGCGCGTCATGCGCTGATCCAGTCCCCAGTCGGGGCCGGCGAATCCAGCGAGCGTGCGGCGCGCGACTGCGGCATAGAACTCAATCATCGGATCGCCCTGCTCGACCGGCGCGTCGCTGCCGCCGGCGATGGTCGCGCCCGCGTCCAGCAGCGAGCGCCATGCGTACGCACCGGCGACGCGGCCCGGCCCCAGACGGGCCGGCGCAAACAGCATGTCGCTGATCGCGTGTGAGGTCTGCATCGAGGCGATCACGTCCAGCGCGGCGAAGCGCGGCATGTCCGCCGGGTCCACGACCTGCGCGTGCTCGATGCGGTAACGCGGCTGGGCGATCGCGCGTTGCGCCGGCGGCACGGCTGCGAATGCCCGTTCGTACTGGTCGAGCACCAGGCGATTGCCGCGATCGCCGATTGCGTGCGTCTGGACCTGGATGCCGCTCGTGAGCCCCGCAATCGCGATCCGCAGGATGTCGCCGGGCGGATTGAGCAGCAGACCGGTAGTCGCGGGCGCATCGCTGTAGGGAGCGAGCAATGCGGCGCCGCGCGATCCGAGAGCGCCGTCCATGTAGAGCTTGATCGCCCGCACGGTGAGCCGCGCATCGCAGCTCTTCCAGCCCCGGCCGACCGCGAGCAGCCGGTCTGCATCGGCGCCGGGGCCGCCGATTGCCGCATACAGGCGCAGCTTGATGCGGCCTGCGGCGTACAACCGGCAAAGCTGCTCGATTTCCTTCCAGGTGGTACCCGCGATCTGCAGCTGGGTCCAGCCGAGCGCGATGCTGCGCGCAGCGCCCGCTTCGAGTGCGCGCGCCTGTTCTTCGGGAGGCGCGGCCGGCAGGTGCCGCCGCACCAGCTCCATCGCGGTGTCGATCAGCATGCCGGTCGGCTGGCCCGTCTCCGGATCGCGCAGGATCTGTCCGCCTGCCGGATCCGGGGTATCGCGGTCAATGCCGGCGATCTTCAGCGCCAGGCTGTTGACGATGACGGCGTGGCCATCAGCCCGTTCCAGGACGACCGGACGGCTGGTCACGACTTCGTCGAGATCCTCGCGGCCCGGAAAGACTGCCGGCGTCCAGCGCGACTCGATCCAGCCAGACGCGGTGATCCAGGGTGAACTATCCATCGCGGCCCGCTCGCGCAGCCGCTCCTGCAGCGCGGCCAGGCTTTCGACGCCCGTCAGATCGAAGCTGATTTCCCGCCAGCCGATGCCGGCGAGGTGCGCGTGCGAATCCGACAGGCCGGGCAGCACGGTCGCGCCTTGCAGGTCGACGATGCGCGTGCCGGATGGCGCCAGCCGTCGCGCCTCTGCGGACGAACCGACATGGCGGATGCGTCCGCCGAGGGCCAGCACGGCTTCCGCCGGTGGTCCGCTCGAATCGCCCGTGTAGACGCGGCCATTGACGAGCGCGATCGATCCAGTGGCCTGCGCTTCTGCGCTGATAATGGCGAGCAGCGCGACGGCAATGAGCACTCTGGCGTTTTGCATGCCCAAGACTAGCCTTAGCTCCCGGTCGCCCTCAAGCTTCCGAATGGAATGCGGCTCACCTGCGTCGCCCTGAACTCGGCCTTGCGCGAAGGATCGAGCAGGACATTGAAGTCGCTGCCGGACAGCACGCTCGGGACCCTGAGGCCGACCGGACGGCTTCCGGCCGGGCGGGCTGCCAGCACCTCGAGGAAACCGCGTGCGATCTTCCGGCTTTCGTCGGCCGCCGGCCGCACGTCCCAGTCGGGGGGGAGCCTGAGGCCGAGCTCGTCCAGGCCCGCAATCGCGCCGTCGGGTACTTCGATCGTCGCGATCAGGATTTCGGCAATGGTCTCGAATCCCGGCCGCACCGCGACCTCCAGGATGGCGAGCGCCTCGACCTCCGCCGTATAGAGGATTTCGGTCGCAAGCTCGTTGAAGCGCCAGCCGCGGGGTCCGGCGACCGAACCGGAGGAATCCAGCGGATCGAACTTGCGCGTCGTGGCATGCCGCCGCGCCCGGGCGCGGAACAGCTTCACACCGGCCCGCCTTCCGCCTGGGCCTGGATCTCCCCGAGCACGATCTGCTCGCCTTCCGCGGTCCGTAGCAGATCCCGCGGTGCCGCGCCGCCGAGCGCGAAATTGGGCGTGCGCAAGTACTGGCGGGCCACGTCGAGCGAGCCGAGGGCATCGGCGGCGATGGTCAGCACTCGGCCGATCCGGAGCGCGATCTCGCCCTCGTTCGGCGCGAGCGTCTGCCACATGCGCTGCTTGGCGGTCTTCGCGCTCAGGTCGAAGAGCGGCAGCGCCTCCTGCATCGAGTCATAAGCCATCGCGGACGCGATCACGAGCGCAATGCCGGGCAGGCCGTTGACGATCCGGCGGTGCACGTCGAGCGGCCCTGGCGCCGGCCTGCGCGCACTGCTGTGCGGCGCGCTCAGCTCCTTCGACGCGCATTGCCAGACGGTTTCAAGATTGGTCTTGCCCTGGTCGCGCAGCACCCGTTCCAGCGCGCGACTGGCAAACAGGTCGAGCACGCGGCGGTCCGACGCCGAGCGCAGTTCGGGAAAAGCCGGTGCCGCAGCGGGCGGCGGCGCAGGTCTGGCGCGCTTCATGTAAAACTCCTTTTGCGTTATGGTAATTTTACCATTAGAGAGACGGATAAGTCGCCTGCGCCGAGGTTCAGCGCGGGGACCGCGGGGTTGCCGGCCCGCCAGCCCCCTGTGCGGGAGGCCACATAAACTCGCAAGTCGTTGATAAACCGGCCCGAGGAGTGCCATTTCCGTGACTTGGATCGGGGCACAGACGGATTGCCCGGGGTAGGTTCTGTCACATCGACATCGGGGCGGTGTCAACCCGATGATTATGGGAGGGATTCCATGAGCCGTCGGCGAACCCTGCGCATATGGCTCGGCCTCTGCGGCGGACTGTGCGCGGCTGCGGCCGCGGCCGCACCGGAACAACCCGGCCTGCTTGATCTCAGCATCGAGGAGCTGTCGAACGTACGAATCACCTCCGCCTCGCGCATCGAGGAGAGTCTGCACGACACGCCGGCGGCCGTATTCGTCATCACGGCCGACGAGATCCGCCGATCGGGAGTGACGAGCATTCCGGAGGCGCTCCGGCTCGCGCCGGGCGTCGAGGTCGCGCGCCGCAGCGCCCACCAGTGGTCAATTTCGATTCGCGGCTTCAACAGCAACCTCTCCAACAAGCTGCTGGTCCTGATCGACGGACGCAGCGTCTATTCGCCGCTGTTCGCCGGCGTGTTCTGGGATGCGCAGGACACGCTGCTCGAGGACATCGAGCGCATCGAGGTGATCGCCGGACCCGGCGGCACCTTGTGGGGCGCCAATGCGGTCAACGGCGTCATCAACATCATCACGCGCTCCGCCGAAGACACCGCCGGCGGTTACGCGGAACTCCTGGCAGGCAATCAGGAACGGCTGATCGCCGGGTGGCGCCAGGGTGGCACGATCGCCGGGCGTGTGTCGGCCCGCGGATTCCTGAAGCACGTCGATCGGGATTCGAGCGAGGCCACATCCGGCGACGACGCGGTGGATGCCATGCAGATGTCGCGCGCGGGTTTCCGGCTGGACTGGAATGCCGCGCAGACCGATCGCTTCATGGTGCAGGGTGATGCGTACACCGGAGAAAACGACGGCATCTTCAACGATAGCTTCACGATCGGCACCCTGCCCGCCGGCACCTTTCGGGACAATGTGGACATCTCTGGTGCCAGCCTGCTCGGCCGATGGAACCGGAAGCTGGCCGAGGATTCGGAGCTGCGGTTGCAACTCTACTTCGACCACACGCGTCGCGACATCCCGAATGTCTATGACGAGCGCCGGGACACCTACGATCTCGACTTCCAGCATCGCACCCGCCTCGACGAGCGACAGGACCTGGTCTGGGGCCTGACTTACAACGCGAGCCACGACCGTATTGACAACTCGCAGTTCGCCAGTTTCATTCCGGCCAGCCGCACGGTTCAACGCTATGGCGCCTTCATCCAGGACCGCATCGCGTTGCTGCCGGACCGGTTGATCCTGACTGTCGGCTCGAAGTTCAGCGACAACGATTACAGCGGATTCGAGTACCAGCCGAACGTGCGGCTCGCCTGGCGCCTGGCCCGGCGTCAGACCCTGTGGACTGCGGTCTCACGCGCGGTCCGCATTCCATCGCGGCTCGACGATGACCTGCTGCTGACCGTTCCCGTGTCGGCGCCCGGAAACCCGATCCCGTTCTATTTCATCGTCGAAGGCAGGAATGACGTCGAATCCGAAGAGCTGGTGGGCTACGAGATGGGTTACCGCTTCCAGCAGGGCGAGCGTCTGTCATTCGACCTCGCGGCCTTCTACAATGAGTACGACAGCCTCCAGACCAACGAGCCCGATCCGCCGATATCGGTGCTCGTTCCGCCCTTGCCGCACATTATCGTACCGAGCCATCTCGCGAACAACATGAGCGGCGATTCCGCCGGCGGTACCATTGTCGCGAACTGGCGGCCGTTCCCGCGCTGGCGCATGCGCCTGCAGTACAGCTATGTCGACCTCGATCTGGAAACAATTGCGCCCAGCCTGGACGTCAATTCGCCGAACGTCGCCGGCAACAGCCCGCGCCACCAGGTCGCGGTCCATTCGTTTGTGGATCTGAGCGGTGACCTCTCCCTCTATGCCGGCGTCCGTTATGTCGACGAGTTGCCTAATCAGAACGTCGATTCCTACGTCGCGACCGACATCAATCTGAGCTGGCGATTCAGTCCGAATGGAGCTGCCTCGCTCGCAGTCCAGAACCTCGCCGACGACACGCATCCCGAATTCGCGGCAGGCAGCGGTCAACTCGTCGAACGGAGCGTCTACCTGAAGTTGAACTGGCATTTCTGATGGACAGCACCCACAACAGCAAGGCTGCACCCACGCGCATGCTGATGGTGGAGGACAATCCCTCCGACGTCGAATTGATCCTGCATCAGTCGCGCAAGGACGGGTTCGACACCGTGCACCGGGTTTGCGTCGATGAATCCGGATTGCGCTGCGCGCTGGCCGAATTCCGGCCGCAGCTCATCTTGTCCGACTTTTCGCTGCCGACTTTCGACGGCCTGGCCGCGCTGCGAATTGCGCGGGCCGAGGCCGCCTCGACGCCGTTCATCTTCGTTTCCGGCACGATCGGCGAGGAGCGAGCCATCGAGGCATTGAAACGCGGCGCCTCGGACTATGTGCTGAAGGACAACCTACGGCGCCTGGTGCCGGCAATCCGCGGAGCGATGCGGCAGTACGAGATCGCCAGCGCCCGCGACATCGCCGAGGACATGCTGCGGCGCAGCGAGTCCCGGTTGCAGGACATCATCAATTCCTCGGCCGACTGGATCTGGGAGTGCGATGCGGCGCTGCGTTACACATTCTCGAGCCCGAGCATCTCGGAAATCCTCGGCTACACACGACACGAGTTGCTCGATCGTGCGGCCGAATCCTTGCTCGATGCCAGCAGTCGCCAATCGCTGCAGGCGGCGATTGACGCGGCCGCCGCGGACGTGCCAAACGGGTCTCCCGTCGTGTTGCGCTGGCTTCGCAAGGACGGACGCCCGCGTTGGCTCGAACGGAAGATGGTTGCGCTGCGCAATGAGGACGGCTCGCTGCGCGGCTTCCGCGGCATCGACCGCGACGTGACGCCGCGCATCGTGCAGGAGGCGCGAATCGCGCGCCTCAACCGCACCGTGCGCTTCCTGAATGGAGCCAACTCCGCGATCGTCCGCATCCGCAGCCGCCGCGAACTGCTGCGCGAGACCTGTCGGCTCGCGGTGCAAATTGGCGGATACGCAATGGCGACCGTGTATCTGAGCAACCCCGAGGGCGGCGAGCCGCTGGTGAGCCGCGTCGTGGACAGCAAGCTCATCGACACCCAGCGCCCCTACCGCGAACCGCTCGACGGCGACGGGCCGGTGGGGCGCGCGATGACAACCGGGGAACGGGTAGTCATCGCGGACTTGCGCGACACCGCCGTCGAGGTGCCGGAACGGAACGTACTGATCGCGGCGGGATTCCACTCTTGCTGCGCACTGCCACTCAAGGTCGACGACACGACGATCGGCGTCGCGCTGCTGCACGCCGCCGAAACCAACGTCTTCAGTGGGGCGGAACTGGAACTCCTGAGTCAGGTCACGGGTAATATCGCTTTCTCACTGCAGTACCTGCGCAGCAAAGAGAGCGCCGAGTATCTGGAATATTTCGACATACTGACGGCGCTCGCCAACCGCTCGCTGTATCGACAGCGCCTCCAGAACATGCTGAAGACCGCCGCGGGCGATGACAAGGCGCTCGTTCTCCTCCTGTTCGACATCGCCGGGCTCAAGGTAATCAACGACGGCCTCGGTCACCATTCGGGCGACCTGGTGTTACAGCTGGTCGCCGAGCGGCTGAAAGGCGCGTTCCAGGACCGTGACACCCTGAGCCACCTGGGCGGCGGCTGCTTTGCCGTGTGCGCGAGCTATGCACGCAGCGATACGCTCGCGACGACTCTGCTGCGCGAGCGAATACAATACCTGTTCGACAAGCCCTTCACCGTCAATAACCAGGAGCTGCGCCTGTCCATACGCGCCGGTTTCGCCGAGTTTCCCGACGACGGCGACGAGGCGGATGCGCTTCTGCACCACGCGCGGACGGCGCTCGATCATGCCAAGCAATCCGGCGAGCACTTTCTGCGCCATCGCCCGGACATGAACGTAGCGGCAAGCGAGCGGCTGTCACTGACCAACAGCCTGCGTACGGCGGTCGCTCGGCAGAGCTTCATCCTTCATTACCAGCCGAAGACCAGTCTGGCTGACGGCTCCGTCCACGGCGTGGAAGCACTGTTGCGCTGGCCGGAATCGCCGGCGGGACCTGCTGTCTTCGTCCCGCTGCTTGAGTCGTTGGGGCTGATCGACGAAGTGGGCCGCTGGGTCATCATGCGCGCCCTCTCCGAGGGGGACGGCTGGTTGCGCGCGGCGCCCGCGGGGGAATTCCGCGTAGCAGTGAACGTTTCGCCATTCCAGCTGCGGCGCGAGGAATTTGCAGACGAGGTCCTGCAGGCGGTCGCGAGTGCTGGCTCCCTGCCTTCGGGCCTCGAGATCGAGGTGACCGAGAGCACGCTGATGGCGGACTCGCTGCGCGCGGTGTCAATCCTGACCAGGCTGCGCGCCGCCGGTATCACCGTCGCAATCGACGATTTCGGCACGGGTCACTCGTCGCTGCAGATACTGTCGCTGCTGCCTGTTGACGTGTTGAAGATCGACCGCAGCTTCGTCCGCGACATCCACGTCAACCAGCGCCACCGCATGGTCGTCCAGACGACAATCACGCTGGCGCAGGCCCTGGGCATGAAGACGGTTGCCGAAGGCGTTGAAAAACCAGAGCAGGCCGAGATTCTGAAGGACCTGGGCTGCGACACGATCCAGGGATATCTGGTGCTCAAGCCCGTGCCCGCCGCCAGCCTCGGAACCTGGCTCCTATCGTCGCCGCGGTCCGGCGACGGCACGTAAAGCACCGGCAAACGTGGGGCATCTCAACGTGAATCGGCGTCCTGCCGGCAGCCGTATCGCGCGCGCGGCGATGACGCTCGCCGCGGTGTTCGCAATCGCCTGGCAGCCGACCGGTTTCGCACAGCCGGACCGGCACGATCCGTCGTCTGAGACGCGGTTGAAAGCGGCGTTCCTGTACAAGTTTGCGAGCTACGTCGAATGGCCGCCCCAGAACGCGCCTGGCCCCGGCGCGCCGCTCGTAATCGGCGTAATGGACGCCGACGCGCTGATGCGCGAACTCTCGGAAATCACGGTCGGCCGTTCCATCGACGATCATCCGATTGAGGTACGCCGCCTCGACCCTAGTGAACCCCTGGCAGGCGTGCAGATTCTGTTCATCGGCAACCGGCGCGGCAGCCAGCTCGACACGCAGCTGTTGCCGACACGTCGACAACCGATCCTGACGGTCACCGAATCCAGGGGCGCGATCTCGAATGGCAGCATCATCAACTTCACCGTCGAGCGTGATCGCGTGCGATTCGAGGTATCACTCGCCGCGGCCGAGGCCAGCCGGTTAAAGCTGAGCTCGAGGCTGCTCTCCGTTGCCTCGCGTGTTCACCGGAAAGCGAAATGAACGTGCTCAGCCGGCAGAAATCCGTCTATCGCAAGCTCCTTATCGTGGTTCTTTCGACGACGGCTTTTGCGTTGCTGCTCGCGGGCATCGCGCTCGCGATCCTGGACCTGCGCAGCTACCGACAGGGCTGGATCGCGGAGTTGACGACTCAGGCCGACGTTCTCAGTCTCGCGACCGCGCCTGCGCTGGAATTCGAGGACCCCAGTTCGGCCCAGGCCTACCTGGACCTGCTGAAGGCGCAGCCGGCCATCATCGGCGCTGCACTCTACACGGCGAATGGCGCGTTGTTCGCCACCTACACCGACGGGGACCATGCGGATCTCGCCTTTCCACGCATCCCGGAACTGGACGGATTCCGCACCGCGCGTAATCAGCTCGATCTCTTCAAGCGCATCGATTCGGGCAACGAGATCCTGGGAACGGTCTACATCAAGGCGCGGTACGACATCGGCGCGCGTCTGCGCGATCACGCCAGCGTGCTTGCTGCCGTGCTGCTTCTGAGTTTTGGCATAACGCTGCTCATCGCACGACCATTGCAGCGGAACGTGACACGGCCGATCACCGAAATCACGAAAGTCGCCCGTGACGTGATTGAGAAGCGCGACTTCAGCGCAAGGGCACCCAGGACGACCGAGGACGAGATCGGCGTCCTCGTGGATGCATTCAACGGCATGCTGGCCGAGATTTCGACCCGCACGGAGGTGCTCGAGAAGTCGAATCGCGATCTGGCGCACGAAATCGGCGAACGCAGCCGAGCCGAAGACGCGCTGATGGCAAGCGAGGATCGTCTGCTCGCGCTCAATGCCGAACTGGAGTCGCGCGTCGCCGCACGCACATCGGAACTCGAGGCGGCCAACAAGGACCTCGAGGGATTCAGCTATTCGGTGTCGCATGATCTGCGCGCGCCGCTCAGGGCCATCCTGGGTTTCAGTGCACTGTTCGCGGAGGAGCACCAGACGGAACTCGGCGACGAGGGGCGGCGCAAGCTCGGCATCATCCGTCGGGAGTCGGAGCGCATGGGCCGACTGATCGACGACTTGCTCGCTTTCTCCCGTCTCGGGCGCAAAGCCCTGCAACCGGTGAGTCTCGACATGACCGCCCTGGTCCAGAGCGTCATCGAGCGGCTGAAGCGGGACGACGGCGCGTGCCGAACCGAGTTCCGGATCGGAAGCCTGCCGCAGTCTCGGGGTGACCAGAATCTATTCGAGCAGGTCTGGCTCAACCTGATCGCGAACGCAGTCAAGTTCTCTTCCAAGCGCGAAACGCCCGTAGTCGAAATCGGGGGCATCGTCCACGAACAGGAGCACATTTACTATGTCCGCGACAATGGCGCTGGGTTCGAGTCGCGCTACAGCGCAAGATTGTTCGGCGTATTTCAGCGGCTGCACCGGCAAGAGGACTTTCCCGGAACTGGCGTCGGCCTTGCACTGGTCCATAAGATTGTGACGCGACACGGCGGACGGGTGTGGGCCGACGGCAAGCCCGATGCCGGCGCCACATTCCATTTCGCCTTACCCAAGGAGGAAGCCGATGGATGAGTTCGATCAGGTCGACATTTTGCTCGTCGAAGACAACGCGCTTGATGCGGAACTCACGATGCGCGGCCTTCAGAACGAGAAGGTCGCGAACAATATCACCTGGGTCAAGGACGGCGACGAGGCTCTCGACTACGTATTTCGCCGCGGCGTCTATGAGGGACGAAAGGGCAGCGGACCGCGACTGATTCTGCTGGACCTCAAGATGCCGCGGGTCAGCGGCATCGAAGTCACGCGCGTGATCAAGGCGGACGAGCGCACCCGGCGCATCCCAATCGTGATCATGACGTCGTCAAAGGAAGAGAGCGACATCGCCGAAACCTACGCCCTCGGCGCGAACAGCTACATCGTGAAGCCCCTCGACTTTGAGGCGCTGGCTGCCGTCGCGCGACAGGCCGGCTTTTATTGGCTAGTCATCAATCACGCGGCGCCCTGACGACGACGCGAAGTCCGATCGCGATAATTGCCGCATCCGCCGCACGGGGTGCACGACGGATGCGGTTGACCTCGTAGGAATAGCCGTCGCTCAGGCTGCCTGCTCCGACGCGATCAGCCCTTCCGCCCGCATCGCCTTCTGCACTGCCGGCCGTGCGGCGATGCGCTTCTGGAATGCCAGCAGGTTCGCGAACTCAGACAAGTCCACTTTCGTCGCTCGCGCCCATTTCGTCACCACGAACAGGTAGGCGTCGGCCGCCGTGAACCGGTCACCGACCAGGTAGTCGTGTTCGCCGAGGTGACGGTCGAGGAGCGCATACCGCCTCTTCAGGTACTCCGTGCGTTCGGCACGAGCCTCCGCCGAGACCTTCGGATTGAACAGCGGGCTATAGGTCTTGTGGATCTCGGAGGTGATGTAGCTCAACATTTCCTGCAGCCGGTAGCGCTCCAGCGTGCCATTCGCGGGCGCAAGACCGGCATCCGGCTGCTGGTCCGCGAGGTACTGCACGATCGCCGGGCCTTCGGTCAGGATCTCGCCATTGTCCAGCTCGAGCGCGGGCACGTAGCCCTTCGGATTGATCGTCCAGAAATCGCCTTCCTTTTCGACCGTCTTGGTCCTCGTATCGACGCGAACGAGTTCCAGGCCGATGCCTGCCTCATGCGCGACAATGTGCGGCGACAGGGAGCAGGCGCCAGGCGCGTAATAGAGTTTCATGTTCGTCTCCAGATGTTTCCAGTGAGTGCGAAACGAGGTTAGCATCTATAGTTACTTTTATATAGTAGATACCTTTGCGTTAGTAACAAAAATCTACTATCCTCCGGGTAAGTCGTCCGGAGTTCCCCGTGGCCTTGAAACTGCGCAAGAGCAAAGCGCTCCCCCCGCCGCCCGGCTGCCCGATGGCGGCGTGCATGGCTGTGCTGGGCGGCGCCTGGACCACCAGCGTGATCTGGAAGCTGTCCGGCGATCCGCGCCGGTTCGGCGAGATCTTCCGCGACATCCCGGGCATCTCGCCCAAGATGCTGACGGCACGGTTGCGCGAACTCGAAGAGAAGGGCGTGGTCCGGCGCACGGTCGTGCCGACGTCCCCGCCTTCGGTCGAGTATTCACTGTCCCCGCTCGGGCGCGAACTCATCCCCGTGATCGATGCGATCGTCAGGGTCGGCACGAAGCTGCGGGAACGTCAGCCGGCGCGACGGAGCTGATTTGCGACCCTGCCTGCCGGGGCTTGCGAAAACGGCACCTGGTGCACACTTCCACCATAAAAAACCCTTGTAATTCAGGGGAAAGCGTAGAGTTTCGCCGGTCTAATCACCGGAGATTGCATCATGAAAACCCTTGCGGCACTTGCCCTTGCGGTCGTCGGTCTGTCGCCGCTCGCCGCATCCGCTGAAGGCCCGTGGTATGTGGGCGCCGGCGCCGGCCAGTCGGAATTCGACATCGGCGGGTTCGACGACACCGCAACCAGCTGGAAAGTATTCGGCGGCTATCAGTTCCATGACAGCTTTGCCGTCGAGATCGGGTATCTCGACTCGGGCGAGGCCGAGGAGTCGTTCGCAGGAGAAACGCTGACGATCAGCGCGGACGGCGCGACCGCATCGCTGGTCGGCATGCTGCCGATCGGCGAGCAATTCTCGCTGCATGCGCGACTCGGGATGTTCTTCTGGGACGTCGAGGCGGAACTCGACGACGGCGTCAACTCGTTTACTGCCAGCGATAGCGGCGAAGACCTCTATTACGGCGTCGGCGCCGGCATGAAACTGGGCGAGAACGCCGGCCTGAGACTCGAGTACGAGGTGGCGGATGTCGATGAAACAGACCTCACCATGATCTCGCTGTCGGTGCTCTTCCGGTTCTGACCGGGTCGAATTTTTTCTGGCACCATGCGGCCATGCGGAGATTCCTGCCGGCTGCCCTCCTGGCCTTCACGGCAAGCGCTGCCGCGTCGCCAGTGCCCGCGGATTCGGTGCAACGCTACGTGACCGGCAATGCCGCGGATGTTTCGACGCCGACGCGCGGGCTGTGGGTCCTGCAAGGTGGCGGCGACGACGTCGACCGCAATTACGTACGGATGGGTGAATACGGCGGCGGCGGCGACTTCGTCGTGCTGCGCGCCTCCGGCGAGGACGAGTACAACGACCATGTCTTTGCGCTTTGCCGCTGCGACTCGGTCGAGACGATCGTCTTTTCGAATCGCGAAGCGGCGTTCGATCCCGCGGTCGCCCGGGCCATCCGCAACGCCGAGGCGCTGTTCATCGCGGGCGGCGACCAGTCGAAGTACCTCAGGTACTGGAAAGGCACGCCGGTCGAAGATGCCATACACCACGTCGCATCGAAACCGGCCCCGATCGGCGGCACCAGCGCCGGCATGGCGATCCTCGGCGAGTTCGTCTATGCGGCATTCGGTGAAAGCCTGACGAGCGCCGTGGCGCTTGCGGATCCCTATGCCGCTGACGTGACGCTCGACCGGAATTTTCTGGCGCTGCCGCGGCTCGGCCGGATCCTGACGGATCAGCACCTGCAGGAAAGAGACCGGATCGGCCGCACCGTCACGCTGCTGGCCCGGCTGATGCAGGATGACTGGGACGCGGGCCCGCGGGCGATTGCGGCCGATCGAGAAACGGCGCTGCACGTGGATCCAGTCGACGGCACCGTCGAAGTTTTCGCGACAGCGGATCATCCGACGCCTTACGTCTACTTCCTGCGGCCTTCGGAAGTACCGGAACGCTGCGAACCCGGACAACCGCTGACCTTCTGGAACCTCGATGTGTATCGCGTCGGACCCGGCGGCCGCTTCGATCTGGACGACTGGAAGGGTTCCGGCGGTATCGGCTACCGGCTGAACGTCGAAGCAGGCGCGCTGCGCTCGTCGCGCGGATCGGTTTACTGAGCGTGGCAAAGGCGCGCTGGCAATAACGCATTTCCTGTTGTACGCTCAAACGGTTACGTGAATCGTTCGCAGAAACCTTGAGATTCGGGGGGATTCCATGAACGACCGTATGACCCCGCTGGCCGCGGCAATTCTTGCCGTGCTGTATCCGGCAACCGGGGCACTCGCGCAACGCGCGGGTTCCGATGATGCCCGCCTCGAGGAAGTCGTCGTCACCGCAACGCGGCGCGCGGTCAACCTCCAGGAAGTCGCCCAGAGCGTAACCGCGCTCTCGACCGAGGACATCGCCAAGCAGGCGTTCCAGTCCCTGGACGACGTCGCCGGCGCGCTGCCGAGCGTCACGCTGGTCAATGCGATCCCGGGCCGCAATGACATCATCATGCGCGGGATTTCCACGGGCACGGGCGAGTACTACACGGACAGCCAGGTCGCCGTTTATCTCGATGACCAGCCGATGACGTCGAGCTCCCAGCAAGTCGACGTGCGTCTCATCGACATTCAGCGCATCGAGGTGCTGCCGGGACCGCAGGGCACGCTGTTCGGGTCGAGCTCGCAATCGGGCACGATACGCTACGTCACCAACAAGCCGGATTTTGCGGGGTTCTCCAGCCAGGTGGACCTCCAAGCGGGGACGACCAAGGGCGGCGAACCGAGCTACGACGTCAGCGGCCACGTCAATATTCCGGTTTCCGACAGCATCGCTTTCCGCGCCGTCGGCTTCTACGCCCACGAAGGCGGCTATGTCGACAACGTGCCGGGCGCGAACCTCTCCGGGACCGGCGATAACGCGGATGTCGTCGAGGACGACTGGAATGATTACAGCTTGTTCGGCGGCCGGCTGGCGGCACGTTGGCAGATCAACCCGCAGTGGGAATCGACACTGAGCCTGGTCAGCCAGTCCAGCGAAACAGAGGGTGACTGGCTAACGGATCCCGCGGTCGGCGACTACAAGATCGTCAGCTTCTTCGACGAGTACCGCGACGACGACTGGTATCAGGCATCCGCCAGCATCAGAGGAGATCTCGGCTTTGCCGAGTTGTCGATGACCGCGTCCTATTTCGACCGCGACATCGTTTACGAATGGGACAACACGCTCTATGAGAACTGGCGCACGGCTTACTATGGGGCCTATTACGGGCTGTATGACACGGCCAATCTCGGCGGCACGACCTTCAATGACCAGAATCAGCATCGCTGGGCCTACGAGGTCCGGCTGACGTCGCAGGGCGAGAGCCGGTTCCAGTGGATGGCCGGCGCCTTCTATGAAGACGTCTACGACTGGTGGCATTACGGCGCGGAGGTTCCTGGACTCACGACGACCCCTGCCTGGACCGCGGCCCAGTACTACGCCTACTACTACGGCTACGACACCCATTACCCGCTGGCCGAAACCGACATCTATTATTCGAACCGGTTCGAGAAAACCGTGCGGCAGAAAGCGGTGTTCGGCGAAATGAGTTTCAACCTGACGGACCGATGGTCTGTCACCGGCGGCGCACGCTGGTTCGAGTTCGACCGGAACGAAGTGGAAAGCTTCGAGGTTCCGCTCGGCCTTCCCGTGTTCGACGGCGGTGAACTCGCGGAGCCCACAGCCAGCTCGGGCACGGACAACGACGTGGTCATGAAATTCGCCACGCAATACCGGTTCGACGACGACAGGATGCTGTACGCACTCTACAGCGAAGGCTTCCGGTTGGGCGGCAAGAACAGCGCGCGTGCCGCGGCGGCCGGGGTGGTACCGGAAACTTACAAGCCGGATGTGCTGGAGAACTACGAGCTCGGCCTCAAGACCCAGTGGCTGGACGATCGCCTGTTGTTGAACGTTTCGCTGTTCTTCATGGAATGGTCGGACATCCAGTTGGCCGGCGACACCTCCGAGGCCGATCCCTGGTGGCTGCGCGGCACGTTCAACGGCGGCAAGGCCGAGCAGAAAGGTGTCGAGCTTCAGGCCGAATGGCGCGTCAGCGACCGGTTCTCGCTCGAGCTCGGAGGTTTCAAGGCCGATCCCGAATTCTCGGAGTCATTTATCACCCCGAACGGCGATCCGGTCGAGGCAGGCTGGGCGATGCCGGATTCTCCGGAGGAAAAGCTGTGGGCCGCGGTCGAATATCGCGTGCCCGGTTTCCTGATCCAGGACGGTGAGTTCTGGACCCGGCTGTCATACAGCTATCAAGGCGAGTTCTGGAACAGCCTGACGGCGATCAGATGCGTCAACCTGACCTGCCTCGAACCCGGCGACGACCCGGATGACCTGGCTGACGGCCTCGATCAGATTGTCCCGTCCTATTCCACCAGTACGCTGCAATTCGGCTTGTCTTCCAACAACGGCTGGGATGCCGCGCTGATCGTCCGCAACCTGTTCGACGAAAGCCGCGCGGGCTACCTGAGCTCGGCCGACTACGGCGAATTTTTCGGCGATTCGCGATTCCGCTACCGGACGACACCGCAGCGACCGCGGAGTATCAGCCTCTCGTTCACCAAGCGATGGTGACCGGCGCCGGGTGAAACTCGTCACGACGTCGGTCGTGCGTGGCAGCTACCAGGGCGAAAGCCACGGCGGCGTTTACCTCATTGACCTCGACAATCGCAAGGTCCGGCAGACCATCGACTGGAACAGGTCGGACATCGACTGGCAGGGCCGCGGCTGGGACCGCGGCTTGCGCGGCATCGCATTCGACGGCGAAACCGTCTACGTCGCGGCGAGTGATGAACTCTTTGCGTACACGCCCGAATTCAGGCCGATAGGCTCCTGGCGCAATCCCTATCTCAAGCACTGCCACGAGATCTCAGTATGGCAGCGACGCCTGTTCCTCAGCTCCACCGGCTTCGACAGCATCCTCGGCTTCGACCTGGACCAGCGCGAATTCAGCTGGGGAATCCACGTGATGACGCATCAATTCCGGTTCAAGGCCGTGCCATTCGATCCGCGCGGCCAGGACGGGCCGTTGATGCTCAACAAGCTGCACATCAACAATGTGCACTGCACGACGGGTGGCATGTATATCAGCGGGCTCAAGACCGGCGGTATGCTGCTCTTCAACGGAAAACAGGTGCAGATGGCGGCCGAACTGCCCGCGGGTTCGCACAATGCGCGCCCGTTTCGCGACGGCGTGCTGTTCAACGATACGGAGTCGGATGTCCTGCGCTATGCCGGTCGTGGTGAGGGGCTCGAAGACCGCGCAATGCGCGTCCCCCGCTACGATACGGCGGCGCTTCAGCACCAGGATCTCGACCAGAGCCGCATCGCGCGTCAGGGTTTCGCCCGTGGACTTTGCGTGCTGTCCGACGGGCTGGTCGCCGGCGGCTCGTCACCGTCAACCGTTTCGGTCTACGACCTCGCGGCGAACACACGTGTCCTCGCGGTCAATCTCACCATGGACGTGCGCAACGCCATCCACGGCCTCGAGGTCTGGCCCTACGGCTGAGCGAATCCGGCGTTCCGCACCGTTTCCGGCAGTTCATCGAGGATGTCGCCGAGCTGTTCCTTCCAGGTCCCGAGATGCTTCTCGTAGCGGCGCCAGTAGCCCAGCGCCCGCGTGTATATCGGTTGCCGCACCTGCTCCGAGCTGGCCGTCTTGACGGGGCGATCCGTCCGGTAGAACCGCACACAGGCTTCCTCGAACGGCAGCCCGCAGTGCGCGAGTATGCGCCTGACCTGCATCTCGAGATCGGTGACGGTCTCTTCGTAGTGGACGTCCAGAACCTTGCCCGGCAGCACCCGGTGCCAGTGTTGCATCGTCTCGTGGTACTTCCGGTAATAGTCGGCAAGCTCCGCCATGTCGTAGGTAAAGTGCTGGCCCTTGCCGAATAACTGCTTGTACGCGCCGAGGCAGCTGTCGAACGGGTGGCGCCGGGCATTGATCACCCTCGCGTTCGGCAGGATCAGGTGGATCATTCCGACATGTGAGAAATTGTTCGGCAGCTTGTCGGTGAAGTGCGGTCTCCCCGTTGCACGGAACGGCAACGCGTCCTCGAGGTACTGCCGGCCATAGGCGCGAAAATCCCGGCCGCGCAGGTCGCGCACCGTGTGCGGATACTGTTTGTGATCCGGGCGATAGCGGCCGATGGAACCCACGAGTCGCGGGAGCGTCGGCAACTCCTGTGTGCCCTCCACCTGGCTGTGGCTGGCGAGAATCTGCTCGATCAGTGTCGAGCCGGAGCGCGGCAATCCGACGATGAAGATGGGCGCGGCAGACTCATGGCCGGCGCCGGCATGCCGGTCGAGAAACTCGCGATCGAACACCTCGATGATATGGTCGTGCCGCGTGTCGACCATGACGGGGTCGTGAAATACCTGCTTGCGCTGTTGCTGGTTGCCCGTGTCGTAGTAGTGCCAGGCGCGGTCGTAGTCGCCCTTGTCCTCCCACGCCTTGCCCAACGCGAAGCGGAAGTGGATCTTGGCGCTGTCCGTGAGGTCGTCGCGCTGGACCTGCTCTTCCATCGCCTCGACCTCGGCGTCCTCAAAGCGGAACACCTTGAGGTTGGCCATGCTCCAGTACACCTCGCCGAAATCCGGCTTCGCGGCGATCGCAGCACGATAGGCGCGCAACGATCCGGACTGGTCTCCCAGCGTCTTGAGCACGTGACCGAGTCCCATCTGTGCGCCGGGCGCGCCGGGATCCAGCCCGACCGCGCGCTGGTACGCCTCGCGGGCCTTCTCGACTTCACCGGCGAACGCGTGCGCATTGCCCAGGCCGGTCCACCCGGGCGTGAGCTTCGGCTCGAGGGTAATGGCGCGGCGAAAAGCCTCGACCGACTCGCGATGACGTCCGGCTTCGTGCAGCAGGCCTCCGAGCAGCATCCAGACGGCAGTGTAGGCCGGTGCCAGCTCCGTCGCGCGGCGCAGCAGCGCCTCCGCATCGCCGAGCCGCTCCTTGTCCTGCAGGTAGCTCTGCGCGAGGCAGCGCATGGCATCGACGTTGTCCGGACTCTCGCGCAGCGCGGCGCGCAGCGTCTCGACCGCTTCGGACTTACGGCCGGAACGCAGGTGATCGAGCGCGATCGCGACTTTACCCTTGTCAGGGTCCTGCTCGAAGTACTCCTCGAACGCCGCATCGGCGCTTTGTCCCTGGCCGAGTGCCGCCAGTGCCTCACCCAGCTTGCGGTGCGCGAGAGGCAGGCGGGGTTCCAGGCGAATCGCCTCGCGCAAGCACGGCACCGCCTCCTCGAAGCGCTGCTGCATCGCAAGCACGCTGCCCAGGTCCTCATGCAGGTGCGGAAAATCGGGCTTCAGCGAAATCGCCTGACGAATCGTCTGCTCGGCCTCGGGGAAGCGCGCCTGCTTCAGGAGCGCGTGGCCGAGCAGCCGCAGGTGATCGACGCTGCCGGGGTACTCCTGCAGGTACTCGCGGCAGGCGACTTCGGCGCGCAATGGCCGGTTCGCCCGCATCGCCTCGAGCGCCGCGGCAATGCTGGCTTCGGCCGTTATTTGAGGTACTTGTCGAACCACTCGATCACGCGCTCTGCGTAGTCCTTCTCGAACTCCGCGCTCCAGCCGCCATGGTGGGTGTCGGGATACACGACGAGCTGCGTGTCGATACCGCGTTGGCGCAGCGACTGGTAGAACAGCTCCGCGTTCAGCACCGGCACGTTCCAGTCTTCGCGTCCGCCCAGGAAGATCGTCGGCGTCGTCACCTTGCCTGCCTGCAGCAGTGGCGAGAGCGCATCGTATTTCTCGCGGTTTTCCCAAGGCACGCCAAGCTCCCAGTTGTACCACTTCTGGTAGATGTCATGACCATAGTTGGCAACGATCAGGCTGTGTCCAGCGCCTGAGGCTGCTGCCTTGAAACGGTCGGTGCGCGTGATGACCGTGTTGGTCATGTAGCCGCCATACGAATAGCCGAAGACGGCCAGCCGGTCCGGGTCCGCATAGCCCGCCTCGATGGCATGGTCGACGGCCGCAATGACGTCGTCGTAGTCCGTGATGCCCCAGGTCCGGTAGATCGCGCGCACGAAGTCCCGGCCGCGACCCGTCGAGCCGCGCGGGTTCGGCTCCACGACCACGTAGCCATTTGCCGCGAAGTATTGCGCTTTGACATCGTAGCCCCAGGCGAACTGGCCGACCGGCCCGCCGTGGATGTGAAGAATGGTCGGGTACCGGCGTCCCGCGACGAAACCGGGCGGCCTGGTCACGAGAGCCTCGACCCGCGTGCCGTCGGCACTGCGAAAGCTCACCTTCTCCTTGCTGCCGATCACGACTGACCGCAGGAATTCGTCATTGATACCGGTGAGCCGTTTCAGCCGGCCCCTGGCGAAGCCGTGAAGCTCGGGCGCGTCATTGCCCTCTGCCAGGCTGAGCACGAGTGCGCCGCCTGGCGCGAGATCCATCGCCGTCACCTGGATGTCACCGCCGATCACGACTTCCAGCTTGCCGTCGCCGGGCCGAACGCGGCCGATGCGGCTGCCGCTCTCGAAGTCGTAGATGAAGTAGATCCACTGGCCATCGGGTGCCCAGCGGAACCAACTGATCCAGGGATCGAGCGACGCCGTGAGCATGCGGGTCTGGCCGCCGCCGACGGGAATCACGGCGAGCTGTGGCATGCCATAGACGCCGTCTTCGGCGGTCAGAAACGCGATCAGCGTGCCGTCTGGACTCCAGGCGGGACTGCTTTTGGCCGCTTCATCGTCAGTCAGGCGCACGAGCGACTGGCCGCGATCCGTATTGTCGGCGGCCACCAGCCAGAGATCCGTCCTGTAGCTGGCGTCCGGTTCCTGTTCCCGGTTGCTGACGAAAACTACGGACTTGCTGTCGGGCGACCAGTCGGCATCCGATTCGCTGTACGCACCCGAGGTGAGCGGCGTCAGCGTTTTCGAAGCCACATCGTAGGAATACAGGTGCACCGCGCGATCGCCGGTCAGGTAGCCGTCGCCCGCGTCTTCCTTGAACTCGAGCCGCGTAATCACGAACGGTTTCGGTTCCGGCTTTTCCGCCTCCTTGAGCGACTCCTCGGTGAACCGCAGCAACAGTTTCGATTCGTCGCGGGAAAAATTCAGCGACTCGATTCCCTGCGTGAACGTGGTCACGGGCGCGGCTTCGCCAAATTCATCCAGCGGCAACTTCCATAACTGGTTGGAGCCGCTGCGGTCCGACAGGAAAAACAGCGAGCGCCCGTCCTTCGACCAGTACGGCTCCGACGCCGCACTGCCCTCGGCCGTGACTGCACGCGGCGTGCCGCCGGTCGCCATGACCACGTGGATCCGGTCGTCGACCACATAGGCGATCTGCCGGCCGTCGTGCGAAAAAGCCGGGTGGTCGGGTGAATGCAGCGAGCGAAAATCCTCCGGCGTCACCGCCCGCGGCAGGGTATTCGCGCGGCGCAATGCCTGGCCCGGATAGGCGCCGGTGGCCTTGCCCTCTTCGAACACGGCCTGCCCGTTGACCCACACCGTGTGGATCCCGACCGACAACGATTCCGGGTGTTCGAACGTCGAGCGGTCCGCCACCGTCTCCGGATCGAACAGCATGAGATCCGCGTAGGCGCCCGCGCGGATTACACCGCGATCCGTGAGACCCGTGTGGGAGGCCGAGAGGCCCGTCATCTTGTGGATCGCCTGCTCGAGCGTCAGCAGTTTCTGATCGCGCACATACCGGCGCAGCACCCTCGTGAAAGCGCCGGTCCCGCGCGGATGGCGGCCCGCGAGCGCGCCGTCCGAGCAGATGTTGGCATGCGGCCAGGCGATCAGCGCGGCGACGTCTTCCGCCTTCATGCTCGTGCCGATCACTCCGACTTCCGCGTCGGCAGACTGCGAACGTGCGATCAGGTCCAACAACGTTGCCGGCGGATCCATGTTCTTGCGCTTCGCAATTTCCGCGATGCTCAGCCCCTCGAGCGCAGGCTCAGGCGAATAGCGCGACAGTACGAGGCCAGCGGGCGGCGAGACGCGCTCCAGCGCGAACTCCGCCGCTTTGCGGCTGGTGAAATCCCGTTCCGGGAACAGCACTTCAAGGCTCGAGTGCCAGGCCTCATACGGATAGATGTCGCCGGTGATGTCGACGCCCTCCGCGCGCGCCTTGTCGAGGACCTCGAGCAGCCGCTTCGACTGGCCCCACCAGTCAACCATCGCGAGCTTCATGTGCGAGACCTGCACCGGAATCTTCGCTTCGCGCCCGATGCGCACGATTTCGTCGATTGCCGCCCAGAAATACCGGTCTTCGCTGCGGACATGACTGATATATCGGCCGCCAAAGCGCGCCGCTTCCTGCGCGAGGTCGATCAATTCGTCCGTCGCGGAAAAGATGCCGGGATCGTACTCCAGCCCGGTCGAGAGCCCGAGCGCGCCCGCCTCCATGCCCTCCTTCAGCAGCTCCCGCATGCGCGCGACTTCCTGCGGCGCCGCCGGGCGCCGGAAATCCCTGCCCATGACCTCCGAGCGCAGATCGCCGTGGCCGACATAAGTCGCGACATTGATCGCAGCCGGCGTCTTTTCCTGGCGTCCAAACAGTTCCCGGACCGGATGGCTCATGCTGCCATCGTTGCCGGCGACGATCGTGGTCACGCCCTGGCTGACGACCGCGAGCGCATCCCGCGATTCAAAGAGCCCGCTGTCGTGGTGGCTGTGCGTGTCGATGAAGCCGGGCGCAAGCGTCAGGCCGCGGGCATCGACCACCCGATCGCCGGCTGCGGGCTTCAGATCGCCGACCGCGGCGATGCGGTCACCCTCGATGCGCACAGCGCCCGTTACGGCGGGCGCGCCGGTCCCGTCCACGATGCGGGCGTTGACGATCAGCGTCGTATCGGCGGATGCAATGCCGCACCACAGCGCCGTGACCAGCGCGGCGCCGTCAATCCATCGTGGGTGACTCACTCGGAAGGCTCCTTGACCCTTTCGAAGGGCAAACCCCTCAGACCGAACCGGTCGTAGACAAAGCTGCCGCTGCCGGTGCCGCCGTCCGGAAACCGCAGGGCGAAGGATTCATCCTGATCGACGAACTCGCCGGGCTTTCCGGGTTTCAGCACGGCGCCCTCGGCGCAGCGCTCGACGACCAGCTGGCCGTTCGCCAGGTAGAGCGCGCAGTGCGCATTGGCCTCGGCGCTGAAATAAACCCCGGCGTAGCGCCCGAGATCGCGTGGCTGCCACGACGCCTCGACCGGCTGGGTCTCTGCGTCGTCTTCCTCATCCGTCCCGGTCGACGCCATCCTGTCCTTCAGAAACAATTGCGCTATCAGTGTCGCCAGCGCCGCCGTGTCCGCGTCGTCGCGGTTGCACAGCACTATCGTCGACAGACGCTCTTCCGGAAAGCGCAGCAGGTGGGAACGGTAGCCGACCCAGGACCCGCCATGGCCCACCGACGGCAGGCCGCGGGTCGGTCCGACCCGAAGCCCGGCGGCATAATCGATCGCCTTGCCCGAATTCAGTACGCCGGCCCGGTACATGTCCCGGATCAGCGCGGCCCCGCCGAGCTTGCCCGTGTAAAAGTTCTCGTCCCACAAGGCGAGGTCGTGCAGGTCGCTGTGTACCTGGCCGTCGCCGACCTGCTCCCAGCCGGTCTCGTCGATCTTGAAGCCGCGATCGGTCTTCGCGTAGCCGCGTGCAAGCGCGGCGATACCGTCCGGATAGCGGTCGACGATGCGCGTGTTCTTCATGCCGAGCGGATCGAAGATCTGCTCCTCGGAGTACCCGGCGAGCGACTGGCCGCTGACGCGGGCAATCACGACGCCGAGCAGGAAATAGCCGGTGTTGCTGTACTCGTACTCGAGGCCGGGCTCTGCGTTGGACCGGGTCTGCCGGGCCAGTGCCTGCAGTGCCTCGTGGATCGTCGCGCCGTCCGCCGCGCCGCGCTGGCGCATCGTCAGGAGACCGATGTAGTCGCGTAGCCCCCCGGTGTGATGCATGAGATGCCGAAGGGTGACACCCTTCGCGCTCAGCGCGAGTTCAGGCACGTAGCGCACGAGCGGGTCGTCAAGCGACAGCTTGCCTTGCTGCTGGAGCAGCAGGATCGCAAACGCCGTGAATTGCTTCGACACCGAGGCGAGATTGAATACGGAATGCGTATCGAGCAGCTTTGCCCGCTCGACATCGGCGAGGCCGAGCGCGAGCGCGTGCGCGAGCTGGCCGTCCTGCACGACGCCCGCCGAGCAACCCGGCTGGCCCGGCCGCACCAGCCCCGAGAGGATGCCCTCGATTGCGCGCTCGGTCGACGCATCGGCGGCCTGGGTCGCGATCGGCGACAGGGCGATGCCCGCGGCGGCGCACGCGATGGCCGCGCCGCGAATCCGGTCAGCGTGACGGTGAGACAAGAATTTCATTTTGATTCAGACTGTTGCGAGTATAGCAACGGGTATCCATGATTCAGAGTCCCTATCTGCTGTTCCTTGGCGATGCGCCGGACCAGGCCACCGCGAAGACGGCTGCGGGAATCCGGCAGTGGCGTCCTGAATCATGCGCCGGCCAACTCCGCCTTTCTGGCTGTCGCGTCGATCTCGGACTGCCGGACTTGTCGGCGCGGGAGGCCGCCGCCAACGGCGTCCGGACCATGATTCTCGGCATTGCGAACGACGGCGGTTTCATCGCGCCGAACTGGATCGAGGCGATCGTCGAGGCGCTCCAGGAAGGTCTCGACGTCGCGTCGGGATTGCACGAGCCGCTCGCGGGCGTTCCCGCGATCGTTGCTGCGGCGCGGCAGGCAGGCCGGCAGCTGATCGAGGTGCGGCAACCGCGGCAATCATTCGCGCCCGGAACGGGTCGCAAGCGCAGCGGCATGCGCCTGCTCACTGTCGGCACCGATTGCGCGGTCGGCAAGAAGTACGCCGCCCTCGCGATCGAAAAGGAACTGCGTTCGCGCGGCATCGACGCGGACTTTCGCGCAACCGGCCAGACCGGCATCTTCATTGCCGGGCGCGGTGTCGCAGTCGATTCCGTCGTTTCCGACTTTGTTTCGGGAGCGGCGGAATGGCTCTCGCCGGACGCGTCAGCGTCGCATTGGGACGTCATCGAGGGCCAGGGATCGCTCTTTCATCCCGCTTATGCCGGCGTGACGCTGGGGCTCATCCACGGCAGTCAGCCGGATGCCATGGTGCTCTGCCACGAGCTCGCGCGCCGCGAGATCGCGGACTATCCGGGCTTTGCCATCCCGTCCTGCGACACCGCATTCGAAAGTTACCTTGGCGCTGCGCGGCTGACGAATCCCGCGGCGCGATTCGTCGGGGTCTGCCTCAACACCTCGCAGCTCGAAGAGACGGAAGCACGGCGGGCGCTCGCGGACGTCACAAAACGCACGGCCCTGCCCTGCTGCGATCCGATTCGCACCGGCGTCGCTGCAATCGTCGATCGCCTCATTCACGCTCGAGCGTTTCCGCCGTGACAAACTGCGGACGGATATCCACCGGCACCTTGTCCAGCCGGTCGAGAACCGCCTGCACTTCCGGGCGGACCACCACCATACGGTCGAATAGTTTCTTCGTCCCCGCGTAGTCGCCGGTCGCCTGCAGAGTCAGAAGCTCCCGCGCCAGCCCGGTGACGGCTTTCTTCACGTTCTTCATGTTCACGCTGAAACTGCCGTCCCGGTTCACGGTAAAAGCGGCCGCATCCAGCAGGTAATTGACCTGCAATGCCATCCCCTTGGCGTGCGATGCGGTCATGCCGAAGCGCAGCGTGCGAAACGACGACGCGAGAAAGGTCGTGTACATCGCGCGCTCCAGCGACCTGTCCAGCACTCCCTTGTCCATCAGCTTTTGCAGGGCCCAGAGGCCGGAAACGTCGGCCTTCGCCTCCTCCAGGACGCTGTAGTGCTCCTTCAGCGCCTGGCGCACGCCGCCGCCGCCGCCGCCCGGGCCGGTGTTGGTCGGCCCGAGGCCATGCATGATCTCGTGCATCAGGATATGCGTGAAAAACGCGTCGAAATTCACGAACGGCTGGTCCGCGGCGGCCAGCGCGACCTTCGAGATCGGCGCCAGCACGTGGCGGAACTTCGCTTCCTGATAGTTCTTCAGCATGGTCCGCTTCGAGCCCATCTGCGCGACGATGCGTTCGTCGTTCGGCAGGTTGAACGCGGCGGTCTGCACGCCCTGGTTGCCCTCGCCCGCGCCGAACACCACGTTCACGACCCGCATCGGCGCGAGACCGCCGAGCTCCCTGCGCCGGTAACGCGGATCGAATGGCAGTCGGTCTTCCAGCCACTGCAGCTCCCTGCCGAAACGCTCGAGCTTCGCGGTCTCGGCATCGTCACGCACGGTGATGTAGGCCTCGAACGCGGCCTTGTAGTTGAACCACTCGTCGGCATAGACCTCGTAGGGCCCGATGGTCGGCTCGATGCTGGAATCGAGCTTCATCCAGGCGACGTCGCTGGCGTAATAATCGTTCGAGAGAAACGCGTCCGCGCGCGATTCGAGGAACGCCTTGAGCGTCGGCTGCGTGGTCGACGCGGCGGCAGCCCGCAGCTGCGCGGCCATCTCGGCGAGTTCGCCCTGGTACTCGACGCTGTAGGGCACGGCGCGGAACTGGCCTGCCGGGTCGCGCCGGATAGTCGTGAAAAAGCCGGTCGCGGCGGTTTTCTCCGCAGCGCCGAGTCCCGCGATCCAGGCCTCGACTTCTTCCCGGGTGGCGCCCGCAGGATAGTAATTGGCGCTCTTCGGTTTGTCCGGCACGCCCGGGATGAACGCGGCGTCCTGATCGAGCGCGGACCAGGGTCCCTTGTTGACCATGAAGTAATCCAGCCGCGCTTCGCCCAGCAAGGTCCGGTTTTCCAGCAGCTTCAGCAGGAGCGCCTCGTTGCCGGCCCACACCTGGCGCAGGTGCAGCGCGTCGACGATGCGCGCGGCGCGGATCAGGCTGGCGAGCGCCCGCCGCTCATGCGACGGCATACCCGTCAGGTCGACCTCGACCGGAACTGCGGCGAGCCGCGCGGCCTGAGCGCGCAGCTTCTGCACTTCCGGCTGGATGCGCATGGAGTCCTGCGCAAACGCGATGAACGGGAACAAGGACAATGCGGCAATGAGGTGTTTCATTGGCGCATGATGAACCGTGACGCCCGCATTCAGCAATCGGCGGCCAGTGCCTCCGCCTTGTCGGTGCGTTCCCAGGTGAATTCCGGCTGTTCGCGGCCAAAATGGCCGTAGGCGGCCGTCTTGCGGTAGATCGGCCGCAGCAGGTCGAGCATCTGGACGATTCCTTTCGGCCGCAGGTCGAAGTGCCGGCGCACGATCTCTTCCAGCTTGTCGTCGGCGATCTTGCCCGTTCCGTAGGTCGAGAGCATCACGCTCGTGGGCCGCGCAACGCCGATGGCGTATGAAACCTGCACCAGGCAGCGCTGCGCCAGACCGGCCGCCACGACGTTCTTCGCGACATAGCGCGCCGCGTAGGCGGCCGAGCGGTCGACCTTCGACGGGTCCTTGCCTGAAAATGCCCCGCCGCCATGCGGCGCCGCGCCGCCGTAAGTGTCCACGATGATCTTGCGGCCGGTCAGTCCGCAGTCGCCCTTCGGCCCGCCGACGACGAACCGGCCGGTCGGGTTCACGAGATAACGAATGCCGGAAGCGACGAGATTCTCCGGCAGGACCGGCTTGATGATTTCCTCGATCACCGCCTCGGAAAGTGCGGCATGCCCGATATCGGGCGCATGCTGGGTCGACACCACCACCGTGTCGATCGCCTCCGGCTTGCCGTCCGCGTAACGGACCGTGACCTGTGACTTCGCGTCGGGACGCAGCCAGCCCAGTTTTCCGTCGCGACGCAATTGCGCCTGGCGTTCGACCAGCCGGTGCGCGAGGTGAATCGGCAGCGGCATCAGTTGCGGCGTCTCCATGCAGGCATACCCGAACATGAGACCCTGATCGCCCGCACCCTGTTCGAGGTCAAGACCGCTGCCTTCATCGACGCCCCGCGCGATATCCGGCGACTGCTCGTCATACGCGACGAGCACCGCGCACCCGCGGTGGTCGATACCGTATTCGGCATCGTCATAGCCGATATCCCGCAATACGCCGCGGGCGACGCCCTGGAAATCGACCACGGCCTTCGCGGTAATCTCGCCGGCCAGCACGACCAGGCCGGTGTTGCAGAGCGTCTCCGCGGCAACGCGTGCGCGCGGGTCACGGGCCAGCACCGCGTCGAGCACGGCATCCGATATCTGATCGGCGACCTTGTCCGGGTGGCCCTCGCTGACCGACTCGGACGTGAACAGGAAGTTGTTGCTCATGTTGTTCCGATGATGACGCGGGAAGTATTCGAATCCAGGTGGAAATTGCCGCCGGCGACCGCATGCATCCAGTCGGCGGTAGCGGCGACGCCGCCGAACGAGAAAAAATGCGGCTTGACGACGCGATTTGCGAAGCCGCCCTCCCACGCCCGCGCGAGCTGACAGATCATCTCGTCGACGGTGGTCACGAGCTGGCGCACATGGGTCAGCGCGCTCAGGCTCGCCATCAGCGAATTCAGCGACGCGCCGATTCCGCAAAGCATCGCAAACCGGATCAGCGTGCGCAGGCTGGCCGGTCCCGCGATGCCGACGTGCACCGGAAGCGTGATGCCATGCTCGTCCAGCTGGCGAACCCACGTTCCGATGGCCACCGGATCGAAACCGAACTGACTGACGATGTGCATGTGCGAACCCGTCGCTGTCGCGTACACCTGCTTCTGGCGCAGCGAGGCCCAGAGCGACATCGAGCCGATGCGCTTGTGGCCTTCGGGATGACCGGCGACGCCGAGCGTCGTGAATCCTGCGCGGGCGAGCGCGCCGGTCGCCAGGATGTCGAGCGAGCTGGCGAAGTCGCCGGCAGGAGATGACAAGTCGCCAGCGACCAGCAGCGCCCGCGCGATGCCGGATTCCTTCATGGTCGCGAGCGCCGCGTTGAGCGAACGCTCGTTCGGAATGCGCCGCGCGACGATGTGCGGACAGGCCCGGAAACCGTGGCTTTCGACCTCGCAGGCAGCCGCGGCAACGTCGCCGACCGAAGCGTTCGGCGTATGCGTGACATAGATCGACGTTCCGGCGGGCAGGCGGCCGGCCAGTGCCTGCCCGATGCCGCGGTCGTGAGGGGTCATTTCGAGCGACGCGAGGCGCACGAAGGCGACGATCCGGTCCTTGAGCTCCTTCGCAGTCAGGCCGGGCCGGCTTTCAGTCACTTTTTTCGCCGGATGACGACAAAGGTCTCGTCGTTGAACCACAGCCCGCCGTGCTTCTGCAGCACCGACTGCGTGACATCCAGGTAGGTGCCGTTGCTGACGACGCTATCCAGGCGTTCGTCTTCGATCTGGTTCACGTAGATCGCCGCGTTCCATGCCGCGAACAGGGTGGAAGTGCCCACGCGGTCGCCGATCTCGTTCGGGAGGGTGTGCATCTCGTAGCGAAAGATGGATTTTTCGTCGGGCTGCGCGGTGAGCGTGAACTCGCGCGCATCGCGACCCAGTTCCGCCTTCAACGCGGCGAGGAGCTGGTGGCGGTCGACACGGAAGGGCTCTTCATCAGGCCACAGGCCGCGGATGATCTCGAGTGCCGGGTCGCGGCCGTACGACTGGATGACCAGCAGGCGCCCGTTCGGCGCGAGACTGCGCGCCAGCGGCGCGAGAATGCGGCTCGCCTTGAATTCCGCCGACATGCGCGCCCGCCAGGGCTGCGAAGCGACAATCAGGTCGTAGTTCTCGAAGGTCTGGCCGGGCTTCGGGATCACGCGGTCCAGCATGAACTGCTGATCCGCTCGGTACAGCACCAGTACGGACGGCCTGACGATGACCGGATTGCCGCTTCTCGGGCTGGGCCTGGTCTGCCACCCGAAATGCAGTGTCGAGGCAAGTTCCTCGATCTGCTCCGCGTACTCATGCGAGGTCTGGCCGGTCAGGCGGACTTCATTCCAGTTGAGCGCGGCGGCCGATTGCATGTCGTGCGGCATCAGCCGCGGTGCTTCCGAATAATTCAGGTTGGTGATCACCAGCACCGTCGCGGGATGTTCGAGAAAACGCTCCGGCATCTTGTCAAGGCCGAGCCGGACGTCCTCAAGGCTGATTTCCTTTGCGACCACCAGGAACGGCACCGTCGGCGCCTGCCGGTGGGCACTGCGCATCAGGCGGGCCAGCACCGTCGCGTCGCCCATGCCGGCATCGAAGATCCTGAGGCCGGGCGGCGTCGCCTGGATGTGTTTCAGCTCGATCGCTGCCCGCTGCGCGACCGCCGATTTCTCGTTGCAGGTGTTGACGAAAGCGAGATACTTCTGGCGATTGTCATAGAAACGGAATGGCGTCGGCTGCTCTCCCGGCGCGCGCGCGACTTCCGCTGCCCGGATGCCCGTCGTCACGGCCGGTCTCCCGCCCTGCCGGCCATCAGGTCCCTTGTGATCCTTGCGAGGTGCTCGCCCTGGAAGCGCGCCATGCCCAGCTCAAGGGCGCTCGGCATCCGCAATTCCTTCCCCGCGCCGGTCACGCAGCTCGCGCCATACGGCGTGCCACCGGTCACTTCCGAAAGCGTCGCGATGCCGGGAGCGGTATAGGGCAGCCCGACGATCACCATGCCGTGGTGCAGCAGCGTCGAGTGAAATGACGTGATCGTCGTTTCCTGTCCCCCGTGCTGGCTGGCCGTGCTCGTGAAAACGCCGCCGACCTTGCCGACCAGCGCATTGCGCATCCATTGCGGGCCGGTCTGGTCGAGAAAATTACGCATTTGCGTGCACATATTGCCGAATCGCGTCGGCGTGCCGAACAGGATGCCGTCGTACTGCTCGAGTTCCGCCGGCGCGGCGATCGGTGCGGGCTGATCCAGCTTGAAGCCGGAGGACTTCGCAATTGCTTCAGGCACCAGTTCCGGCACGCGCTTGACCGTGGCCTCGACAGCGGTCACCTGCCGCGCTCCCTCCGCTTCCGCCAGCGCCATCTCCTCGACGTGGCCGTAGCTGCTGTAATACAGGACCAGGATGCGGGTCATGTCACCTCCATCGGTCAGGCCGCGACCCGCGACTGGCGTCGCAGGAACCGATGCAGGACTTTGGCATACGCGCCCGGATTGTCCAGATTCGGAAGATGGCCGGCATGGGCCACCTGTACGCGCTCGACCTGCGGCAGTACGTGGCGCAGCCAGTCGGCCGCAGCCTGTCGCGCCTGCGAATCGCGCTCGCCGGTGATGACCAGCACCGGCAGTTGCAGCCGGCCGATCGCCCGCTCATCCATGGCAGACGCCGCGGGCGCGGCCTCATCGAGCAGGTCGAGTCCCGGATAGCGCGCCAGTGCACGCGCGACGAGTTCCGTCGCGGCGCGGTCGCCGGTGTGCAGCTGCATGAGGGGATGAACCCGCCAGGCAACCCGAAACGCCTCCAGACCGCCGGTTCGCGCCAGTTCACGAAAGCGGTTGATCGGGAATTCCGGGTCGCGCCCGGTCCCGGCCGCAAGGTCCGGAGGGCCATCGAGCACCAGGCTCGCGACGCGCTCCGGCAGCCGAAGCGCGAAGCTCATTGCCGTGCGCGCGCCCTGGGACATGCCCACGACGGACGCGCGCGCGACGCGCAGATGATCGAGTAATGCCTCGAGATCGCGCTGGTCCGGTTCATGGCCAGGATGGCCGCCGGACAATCCGTGACCGCGCCGGTCGAAGCGGATCACGCGCAGGGAACCGCTGAACTCGGCGGCCTGCGCATCCCACATCTCGAGATCCAGCGTCCACCCGTGGATGAACACGACGGCTTCGCCCTCGCCCTCATCGCGAAAGCGCAGCTGCGCGCCGCCCGATTCAAGGTAGCTGTCCGGTCCCCGCATCGTTCCCGCGTGTTTCGTATATCGAAAAAAAGTTCGCAATCAGGCTACGGGCCGACGATGACAGCGTCAAGCGGCGTCCGCCGGCCTCAGACTTCAGCGCTCAACGACAATCCCGGAACGCGGGCGAGTTCGGCGGAGATCTCGCGGCTGGCCCGGCGCAGCATGGACAGCCGGTCGCGCACCAGTTTTGCCTTGGTGGTCCGCCGCGAATGGCTCGATGAATTGAGTGCTGCCACGACCCTTCCCCGCAGGTCGAAGACCGGAACGGCAACCGCGACCACGCCGTAGGCGAGTTCGTCTTCCACCGCGGAGTAACCCGTTCTCCTGCAGTCGGCGATGAGCTGACGGACTTTCTTCGGGTCGGTCACGGTGCGGTCGGTCAACGCCACGAACTTCTGCTGGCGGAAGTAGACCTCGAGTCGTTCGGCAGCGAGACCGGCGAGCAATACCCGGCCCATCGACGTGACATGCGCAGGAAAACGGCTGCCGACATGCGCCTCGAGCCGCACCAGCGTGCGCACTGACGTGCGCGCGACGTAGACGATGTCGTTGCCGTCGAGCACCGACAACGCGGCAGAGTCACCGGTCTGCCGCGCCAGCTCCTCGAGATGGGTCTTGGTCAGGTGCTCGATGTCCATCGACTCGAGATACGCGGCGCCCAGTTCCAGAACTTTCGGTCGCAGCAGAAACGACCGGCCGCGACGCATCACGTAACCGAGTTCCTCCAGCGTCAGCAGGCAGCGGCGCGCGGTCGCCGCAGGCATCCCGGCGATGGCCGCCACCTCCGACAGCGTCAGGGACGAGTGGTCGCGCGTGAACGCACGGATCACCTGGAGACCTTTTGCGAGGCCACCCATGGCTTCTCGGCGCGGCACGGCGGGCGGACGACGGGACACGCCCCAGTTTATTTCGATATCCGAAAGAAGGGAAAGGGCGCGGCGCGCGCACCGCTCTTGACGCCGGGCCATCCGACCGGTCAGCATGTTCGGCAGCCGAATCGTTTTTCGATATGCGAAACCGACAGGAAGCGGGAACGGCATGAAGATCGGGGCCAAGGCGATTCGCACCACGGCGGTATCGGCCGCGAACGCCGATACCATCGTGGTCCGCGGATTCGACCTGTGCCGCGAGCTGATCGGTCACGTCACCTTCACCGATCACGCATGGCTGCTGGTGTGCGGCAGTCTGCCGGCCCCCGCCCAGCGGCGCGTCCTCGACTCGACTCTGATCGCCATCGCCGAGCACGGCATCGTGCCAAGTGTCGCGGCCGCCCGCATGACCCTCGCGGCGGCGCCGGAAGCCATGCAGGGCGCGGTCGCTGCCGGAATCCTCGGATGCGGATCCGTGATTCTCGGATCCGCGGAGGCCGCCGCGCGCCTGTTCGCCGACGTTCACGCCCGCGGCTCGACCGCCGGCGCCGGGGACGCCGCGCGCGCAGTGATCGCGGAAACGCGCAGCGCCCGCCGCGCCATTGCCGGCTACGGGCACCCGTTGCACAAGCAATCGGATCCCCGGGTCGAACGATTGCTTGGCGTCGCGTCCGAGGCGGGCCTGTCCGGGCGGCATGTCGAGATCGCGCTTGAGATCGAGCGCCTGCTGCCCGACATCACTGGCAAGCCGCTCGCGATGAACGTCTCCGGCGCCATCGCCGCGGTGCTGCTCGATGCCGGCTATCCGCTGTTGGCCGTCAAGGGCATCCCGATCCTTGCGCGCACCGCGGGCCTGCTGGCGCACCTGCTCGAAGAACAGGACCACCCGATCGGCTTCGTACTCGCCGACACCGGCGCATCCGGCATCACCTACGACGGACCGGCGCCCGCCGGTTTCGTGCCGGGCGACTGATGTTTCATTCCGTGCTGCGCGGCGTCCGCATCGTGGAACAGGGAACGTTCATCACGGGACCCTGCGCCGGCATGATGCTGGCCGATCTCGGCGCCGACGTCATCAAGATCGAAAGCCCGGAAGGCGATCCCTATCGAAGCTACCAGCACGGTCACTACTCGCCGCATTTCCAGGCGTATAACCGCAACAAGCGCAGCCTCGTCTGCGACCTCAAGTTGCCCGCGGATCGCGAGGTGTTCGAGCGGCTGGTCGCGACCTCGGATGTCTATCTGCAGAATTTCCGCCCCGGCACCGCGGATCGGCTCGGTGCGAGCTCGCGCCGGCTGCGCGGCCTGAATCCGGGACTCATCTACTGCTCGATCAGCGGCTTCGGCGCGGACGGTCCGTACGCCGAACGGCCGAGCTACGATTCGGTAGCGCAGGCGCTCAGCGGTTTCCTGAGCGTGGTCGTCGATGAAGAGCGTCCGCGATTCCTCGGGCCCGCGCTCGCCGACGCGATCACCGGAATCTACGCGGCGTTCGGAATCCTGGCAGCGCTGCTCGAACGCGCGCAGACGGGACAGGGCCGGCTGGTCGAGATATCGATGTTCGAAGCAATGGCGCATTTCGCCGTCGAGCCCTTTGCCGCTTACTTCGCGCTGGGCTCCGTGCCGAAATCGAGCGATCGGCCGCGGCTCGCCCAGGCATACATCCTGCGCACCGCCGATCACCGCCTGCTGGCGATTCACCTGTCGTCGCTCGAAAAATTCTGGCAGGGGCTGACGACGGCGCTGGATGCCGCTGAACTGAACAGCGACGCCCGTTTCAATGCGCGGCTCGCGCGCATCGAGCATTACGAAGCGCTCGGCGAAGAACTGGACCGCCGCTTCCGCCAGCGCACGCTGGCCGAGTGGGTCGCCCGGCTCTCCGCCCACGACGTGCCCTTCGCGCCGATCAACAGCATCGACGCCGTCGTCGAAGACCCGCAGGCGCGACACCTCGGGCTGATCGTGCCCGTCGCGTCGGCCCGTGAGGGGGGACGCCAGGCCGTTCGTCCCGCCCTGCAGTTCGATGGCGCGCGCGCGACCGCGGTTTCGGCAGCGCCGCTCCTGAACGAACATGGCGACGCAATCCGCGCGGAACTGCTGCGCGACGGCGGCTGGCCCGCGTCCTCATCCGGCCCCACGGCCAGGCGCGCGACCGCATGAATGCAGAGCGCACGATCCCGACGCTGTTCCCGACCAGCCTGGTCGGCAGCCTGCCCCAGCCGGAATGGCTGATCGACCGCCAGAAGCTTGCAGCCCGCTTTCCGCCGCGGATACGCGCGCGCGAACTCTGGCGCATACCGGAGCAGTGGCTGGCCCAGGCGCAGGACGATGCGACCATCGTTGCGCTACGCGTGCAGGAACAGGCGGGCATCGACATCGTGACCGACGGCGAGATCCGCCGGGAAAGCTACTCGAACCTGTTCTCCACGGCGCTCGATGGCATCGATCTCGAGAATCACGGCACCGCGCTGGACCGCAGCGGCCACCCGAACCCGGTGCCGCGGGTGATCGGGCCGATCCGTCGCCGCCACGCGGTCGGCGTCCGCGACCTGGAATTCCTGCGCCGCCACACGACGCGGCGCGTGAAGGTCACCGTGCCCGGGCCATTCACGATGTCGCAACAGGCCCAGATCGACCACTATGGCGGCAGCCGCGAACTGGCGGCGATGGACTATGCCGTCGCGCTCAACGCCGAGATCCGCGATCTCTTTGCCGCCGGCGCCGACATCGTCCAGATCGACGAGCCCTACATGCAGGCGCGCCCCGAGGAGGCACGCGTATACGGCCTCGCGGCGTTGAATCGCGCGCTCGAAGGCGTGCACGGCACCACCGCGGTGCATATCTGCTTCGGCTACGCGGCGATCATCCATGAACGGCACTCCGCCTATTCGTTCCTGCCGGAACTTGCGGGCTGCCGCTGCCAGCAGGTTTCTCTGGAGGCAGCGCAGCCGGATCTCGACTGCTCGATCCTGGCAAAGCTGCCGGGCAAGAAGATCATCCTGGGCGTGATCGATCTCGGCTCGCCCGCGGTCGAGACGCCGGAAACGGTCGCCGCCAGGATTCGGCGCGCACTTCAATTCGTCAGCGCGAACAACATCATCGTCGCGCCGGACTGCGGGATGAAATACCTGCCGCACGACGTCGCGTTCGGCAAGCTGAAATCGATGGTTGCCGGTGCCTGCATCCTGCGCAAGGAGCTGGCAGGCGGCATCGGAACCTTGAGAGTGCACTCGAACTCATGACGGGGGAACCCACGTGAATACATGCAAGGGGAAGTTCTTTTCGATGCTGGTTGCCTGCGGCGCCGCGATCCCGATCGCGATGCCGGTGCTGGCACAGACTTCGGAAATGGAAGAGGTCGTCGTCACCGCCCGCAAGCGTGACGAGTCGTTCCAGGATGTGCCGGTCACGATCAGCGTGTTCACGGAAGCGTCGATAGCGAACGCCGGAATTCAGCGCCCCGGCGATTTCATCGCCCTGGTGCCGAACATGACGCTGGTCGAGACCCAGAACGCAGGTAACGCCTTCGTCGTGGTACGCGGCATCTCGCAGGCGCGCAACAGCGAACCCAGTGTCGCCGTGCTGGTGGACGGCGTGCTGGAGACCAACCCGGCCGAGTTCAACCAGGAGCTTTTTGACATCCAGCAGATCGAGGTGCTGAAAGGGCCGCAGGGCGCCTTGTACGGCCGCAATGCGATCGGCGGCGCAATCATCATCCGCACCAAGGACCCTTCCGACGAATTCGAAGGCAGGGTCAAGGCCGGCTTCGGCAATGGCTCGTCGCTGCGCGCGCAGGCCGGTGTCAGCGGGCCGGTCGGCAGCTCGGATGCGCTCAGCTACCGTGCCTCCGTCAATTACTACGAGACGGACGGTTACCTTCCAAGCACGTTCCTCGGCGGAAAGGCGGACCCGGTCGAGGACCTGTCCGCCCGGCTGCGCTTCCTGTGGAAGCCGAGCGACATGTTCACCGGCGACCTGCGCCTGAGCATGAGCGAACTGTCCACGAGAGCACTCTACTTCGTGATCCCGCGCGACGATGAGCTGAATCCGTTCAGCACGTTCACGACACCTCCCGACGCCAACGACGTCACTTCGCCGATCCAGATCGACGACGAGGGCATCAACGATCGCGACCTGTTCAATGCCGCCCTCAAACTGGATTTCAGTGCCGGCGACGGCACCGTGACTGCGGTTTCCGCATTCAACACGACCGAGGAAACCCTCACTGGCGACGCCTACGACTTCCGTCCCGCGGCGAACTCGATCTTCATGGCGCTGCTCGGTGTCGACCTGAATCAGAGCCAGTACCTGGATCTCGAGACCTACAGTCAGGAGATCCGCTACACCTCCGCGACCGAGGGCCGCGTCCGCTGGATCGCCGGCGGCTATTTCGTGCACACGGACCGCTTCATCTCCACCGGCAACATGGTGAATGACGGCACCGGCGTATTCCCCGTCTATCGCGAGCCGCGCCTGAGCGGCAACAACCCGAGCGCGACCTTCCTGGCGGATACGCAGGACAACGACGCCTGGGCGGTGTTCGCCAATGCGACCTTCGTGGTCAGCGACCAGTTCGAGGTCGACACGGCGGTGCGCTACGACGAGGACAAGCGGAGCAACACGACCAATACGCCGGAGGCTTTCCTGCCACTCGGCACGCCACCGGGCTCAAGCGGCCAGGTCCGCAGCAACACCTGGAGCGAGACCCAGCCGAAAGTCACGCTGCGCTGGCAGCCCACGGATGCGGTCACGGTATTCGGCGGCTGGAGCCGCGGATTCAGGAGCGGCGGCTTCAACCAGACCGGCGTCGGCGCGGTCGCGGATGCCAACGGCATTGCCGGCGTCAACGACCTGTTCGAGGCCGAGGTCGCCGACACGGCCGAGATCGGCGTCAAGGCCCAGTTCCTCGACGGACGGCTGAACACGTCGCTCGCCGTGTTCCAGACGGAATCGGAAAACGGCTATTTCTTCGTATTCCTGGCCGCGAACTCGACGCAGAACCTCGGCAATGTCGATGCCGACTACGAAGGCATCGAACTCGAGTTGAGCGCGCGGGTCAGCGACAATCTCGACCTGTTCGCGAGCTACGGCTACACGGACAGCGAAATAACGGGCATGGAGGACCCGAGCGTGATCGGCAACGAGGCGCCGCTGGTGTCGCGCAATACGGCCAACTTCGGCCTGCAGTACCGGTATCCGATCGGCAGCGCGCTGCATGCCACGTTCCGCGCCGACTACCGCCACATCGGCCGCACCTGGTGGGAGCCTTACAACACGACTTCGCGCGATCCGGTCGATCTCGTGGATGCCCGCATCGGCATCGAAGGCGAGCGCTGGTCCGCTACGGCCTGGAGCCGGAACCTGACCGACGAGGATTACAATGCGGAGTTCTCGCCGGGCGGCTTCCTGTTCCGGGCGCTGCCGCGCCGGTACGGCATCGAGTTCGGCTACCGGTTCTAAGCGGAGGCAACCATGGCGACAGCAAAACTACCGACCCGGCTCCACCACACGGCTTACGTGTCGCGCGATCTCGAGGCGACCCGCAAGTTCTATGAGGACGTGATCGGCCTGCCGCTGCTCGCGACCTGGTGCGAGAAGGACCTTTTATTCGGCGCCGAGCGCACGTACTGCCACCTGTTCTTCGGCCTTGCGGACGGCGGCGCCCTCGCCTTCTTCCAGTTCGCGGACCCGGCGGACCAGGAGCAGTTCGGTCCGAAGATGCCGTTCACGCCGTTCCACCACATCGCGCTGCATGTGGACAAGGACACGCAGGACGGCATCGAGAAGCGCCTCGCCGCCGCCGGCTACCAGGAACCGCAGTCCTTCGTGCTCGAGCACGGCTACTGCCGCTCGGTCTACGCAACCGACCCGAACGGCATGATCGTCGAGTTCACGCTGGATCGCCCGGACGTCGAAAAGATCAACGCGGCACGGCGCAATGACGCGCATTCGGAGCTCAAGCGCTGGCTCGCCGGAGACCATACGTCGAACAACACGTATCGATGAGGCCGAGCACCGAACGCATCCTGACGACCCACGTCGGCAGCCTGCCGCGGTCGCAGGCCGTGACCGACGTGCTGTTCGCGCGCGAGAAAGGCGAAGTCCGCGATCCGGCAAGCGCAGCGCAAGTGATCGCGGATGCGGTTCGCGTTGTCGTTCGCCGCCAGGTCGAGACCGGCGTCGATGTGGTCAGCGACGGCGAGATGAGCAAGATCAGCTACGCGACCTACATCGCCGATCGCTTCGACGGCTTCGGCGGCGACACGCCGCGCGAGCCGGGTCAGGATCTGGTCGAATTCCCGCGGCTGCTGACCAGGCTGGCGGAGCGCGGATCCACCGCGAAGTATCGCCGCCCGCGCTGCATCGGCGAGATCCGCCCGAAAGACAACCGGCCGCTGCAGCAGGACCTCGCGAACTTCCGGCTGGCGGTCGACGCGGCGCAGCCCATCGAGGCATTCCTGAATGCGGCATCGGCCGGCGTCATCGCACTGTTCCAGCCGAACGACTATTACCCGACCCAGGACGCCTATCTCGAAGCGGTCGCCGAGGCGATGCGCACCGAGTACGAGGCGATCGCGGCAGCCGGGTTCCTGCTGCAGATCGATGCGCCGGATTTCGGGATGGGCCGGCATACGATGTACCGGAATGCCAGCGTCGAAGAATATCTTGCGAGCGCGGCGCGGCATGTCGAGGTCCTGAATCACGCGCTGCGCAACATCCCGGCGGACCGCATGCGCATGCACATCTGCTGGGGCAACTACGAAGGGCCGCACCATCACGACGTGCCGCTCGCCCGGTTGCTGCCCGTAGTCATCCGCGCGAAGCCACTGGCACTGCTGTTCGAATCGGCGAATCCGCGTCACGCGCATGAGTGGCAGGTATTTCGCGACCAGGAGGTTCCGGAGGACAAGATCCTGGTGCCCGGGGTGCTGAGTTCCACCACAAATTACGTCGAGCATCCCGAACTGGTCGCCGAACGCATCCAGCGCTTCGCTGATATCGTCGGACGCGAGCGCGTCATCGCCGGCTCGGACTGCGGGTTCAGCACCTTCGCCGGCTTCGGCCCGATCGATCCCGACATCGTCTATCTCAAGCTGGCATCGCTCGCCGAAGGCGCGCGCATCGCGAGCGCAAGGCTCTGGCCATGACGGCACGGCAATCCGGTATCACGGCGGTGGAATTCGATGCGTGGCTCCGCGCCTATCAGCGCGCCTGGGAGGGCCGCGATCCCGCGGCTGCAGCGCTGCTCTTCACGGAAGACTCCGAATATTACTGGACCCCTCTGGACCCGCCCCAACGCGGGCGCGCGGGTGTTGCCGCGGCGTGGGAAGGAGCTGTTTCTCAGCAGCGTGACATCCGTTTCACCTATGACATCCTCGCCGTCAACGGCAGCAAGGGGATTGCTGCCTGGCGCGCCGATTTCACGCGCCTGCCGGCGGTCACCGCGGTGCGGATCGAGGGCGTACTGACGGCTGACTTTGCCGCGCCGGGACAATGCCGGATATTCCGCGAGTGGTGGCACAGCGCCGAGACGGCCTGAAAACCCGTCACACCGTGAATCCGCGCGCGGGCAGCGTTGGTCGCTGCAACCAGTTGTCCTGCAGGTAATGAGCGCGGCCATCGATGGCATGCAGCGTGTACGCATGCCTCGGCTGGTCGCTCAGGTTTGGACCGGAGCGATGGGGCAATGCGCCATTCAGCAGCACCAGCGTTCCGCGCTCCGCCTCCAGGGGCACGAGCCCTTCCGTCGGGTACGGCTCCGGGTCCAGCACCTCGAGCGCCGTCGCGGTGCGCGCCTCGTTGAGTCGCGAGCGCGCCCGGACCGGCAGCAGGTGACCGCCCGGCAACGCCCACATGCAGCCATTCTCCGTCGTCGCATCGTCGATCGCGAACCAGAAGCCGACCACGCTCATCGGTTCGGTCCAGAGATACGTGTGGTCGGTATGACAGGCGACTTCGCCGCCGATGCGCGCCTGCTTGAAGATGTACATCGATTGCAGCAGCAATGGCTTCTCCATTCCGACGTCGTGCGCCAGCGCCGCCAGTTCAGGCGTTCGGCTGAACGCGTCGAAAACCGGATCGAGATCGTGCAGCGCGTGGCCCAGCTTGTTGAGGCAGAGGTGGGCCTCTGCCCGGAGCACCCCATCGCCGTCAAACGCATCCTGCTCGAAAAAGCAGCGGATCGCCTCGCCGCTGGTCAGGAAGTAATCGGCACCCGCGTGCAGCGCGTTGCCATCCGCCGTGAAAATCGTCGCTTCCCGCGGTGCCGGCACGTGGCGCAACGCCAGTGCCAGAGCACGCTCACGCAGCCGCAGGCATTGTTCGTCATCGACGAAGCCGGGCAACACGAGAAAACCGTCGCTGGCGAAGCATGCGAGCTGTGTCGGTGAAAGGAGACGGTTCATCAGGCCGCACTATGCCAGCTGCCGGCGGGCCCGGAACTAGCGACATGTGCAGGGGGTCCATAGCAGGCACCCTAATAACATCCCAGGAGGGACCCGCCATGTTTCAAGGACCGAAGACCGGCCACGCCATGACGCTGGCCGCGACCATCGCAGTGCTGCTTTCCGGCCCGGCTTTTGCCGGCAATCCGGACCGCCCCAGGCTCGATACCAACGGCGACGGCAAGGTTGACCTTGCGGAAGCACAGGCCGCGCGCCCCGATTTCACGCTCGAGAAGTTCAATGCCGCCGATGCGAATCGCGACGGGCAGCTGAGCGAGGAAGAATTGCGCACGCTGCCAGGAAAGGGCCATCACTACGGCAACCTGGACGCGGACAAGGACGGCAATTACACACTCGAAGAAGTCCGCGCCGCGCATCCGGACCTGACGCAGGAGGAATATTCGAGCTTCGATGCGAATAAGGACGGCAAAGTCACCAAGGACGAGCTGAAACTCACCATGAGTTCCCGAATGTTCGAAAGCATGGACAAGGACCGTGACGGCGGCGTCAGCCTGCTGGAAATGCAGGCCGTCCGTTCGAGCATGACCCAGGAAAGCTTTACCCGCATGGATGCGGACGGCAATGGCCTGCTCTCGATGGAGGAACTGCGCGCAGGCCACGCGAAGCATCGCGGCCATCACGCCGATGTTCCGCGCGAAAAGCCGGAACAGCCGGGCACGAACTGATCCGGGCATTTCGACGGACCGGCGGCCGGACGCTTTGGTGTCCGGCCTTTTTTATTGCGCTTTCCGGATGACGGGTAACAGCAGGAGCGGGCCGCGGTGTAGGATCGGAATCGTCTGACGGGGATTCCATGACGGCACTCGACCTCGACTTTGTGCGTAGCCAGTTCCCGGCGTTCAGCGAGCCGTCGCTCGCGGGATTTTCGCATTTCGAGAATGCCGGAGGCTCGTTTGCCTGCGCGCAGACCATCGACTGCCTGGACCGTTTCTATCGCCGCACCAGGGTCCAGCCCTACTACGCATTCGCGCCGTCCGCGGAGGCCGGCAGGCAGATGGACACGGCGAAGGAACGCCTGGCCGCATGGCTGCAGGTCGGACCCGACGAACTGCATTTCGGACCCTCGTCCTCGCAGAACACGTATGTCGTCGCCCAGGCACTGCGCCAGCACCTGAGTAAAGGCGACGAGGTGATCGTCACCGACCAGGATCATGAGGCAAACGTCGGCGCCTGGCGCCGGCTCGCGTCGGATGGCATCGTCGTGCGGGAATGGAAAGTCGACCCGGAGAGCGCCGAACTGCGGCGCGAAGGCCTCGAAGCGCTGCTGAGCCCGCGCACCAGGATGGTCGCATTCACGCACTGCTCCAATATCGTCGCCACGATCAATCCGGTGCGCGAATTCGCGGACCTGATTCATCGCGCGGGCGCCTGGGTCTTCGTCGATGGCGTTTCCTTCTGTCCGCACGGCTTGCCCGACGTCGATGCGCTCGGCGCGGACCTCTATTTTTTCTCGCTGTACAAGGTGTACGGCCCGCATCTCGGCGCGATGGTGATGCGCAGCGCCCTCAATGCGGCATTGCCGAACCAGGGACACTTCTTCAACGCCGGCAAGCCGGGCGCACGATTCACGCCCGCGGGACCGGACCACGCCCAGATCGCAGCGGTCAATGGGCTGATGGATTACCTGGACGCGATCGCCGACCGTCAGGGATTCATCGGCAAGTCGGTGCAGGCTCGCGCTGCCGCCGTGCGCGACCTGTTCCGCCAGCATGAAATCGGGCTCCTGCAGCCGCTGCTCGATTTCCTGTCGCGCCATCCGAAGGTGAGGCTGCTCGGGCGCAGGCGCGCGGCCGAACGGGCGCCGACAGTGGCATTCACGGTCGCAGGTCGCCAGTCGTCTGACATCGCCGGCCGGCTGGCGCAGGCCGGTTTCGGCGTCGGCGCCGGAAATTTCTATGCGTTCCGGCTGCTGCAGGCGCTCGGCATCGATACCGATGACGGCGCTGTACGGGCCTCGTTCGTGCATTACACGTCGGAAGCTGAAGTGAAGACGCTCATGGGGGCGCTCGACGCAGTGCTGCGGACGGAATAAGGCCGGCTCGACGCTTGTCGAGTCTGCTGGTACCTTCGCCCCTTCCACCGATTCCGGAGCGGCCCATGCGCATCGCGAAAGCCACCGCCGTAATGATCCTGATTGCGGCCTTCACCGCCTGCGGCAAGGACTCCGGATACCAGGGTCGTAAATCGGCCGACTGGGCGACTTTCGTCGAACGGTTTGCCGAAGACTGGATGCAGGCGCATCCACTCAAGGCGTTTTCTGCCGGCCGCCGCGAGTACGCGGGCAAATTTCCGGACTGGAGCCGGCAAGGCATCGTCGCCGAGATCAAGCGCCTCAAATCGCTCGGGGCCCAGGCCCGGACATTCGATGAGGACCAGCTGTCGGATGATCAGCGCTTTGAGCGCAATTATCTTCTGGCGGTGATCGACCGGAATCTGTTCTGGCTCGACCGTGCGCAGTGGCCGTTCCGCAACCCCAGCTTTTACTTCGACTGGAACCTCGATTTCCTTTCCCCCGATCCCTACCTGACCAAGCCGTATGCGCCGCTCGACGAGCGCATGCGCGATTTCACGAAGTGGCTGGGCAACCTGCCCCGCGCGGCCGGCCAGATCCGCAGCAACCTGCAGACGCCGATGCCGCGCACCTGGGTCAACCAGGGCGTCGCGTCCTTCGGTGGCATGGTGGCGTTCCTGCGTGACGACGTACCGCGCATATTCGAGTCCGTCGAGGACCAGGCACTTCACGAGGAACTCGCGCAAGCCAACGAGAAAGCCATTGCGGCCCTGCAGGAACTCGCAAGCTGGCTCGAATCGCAGCGCAAGACGGCAACCGAGGACTATGCGATCGGCGCCGACCTGTTTGGCGAGATGCTGAAGCGGACCGAGGGCGTGGACGTGCCACTCGATCGACTGCTCGAACTGGGACAAGCGGATCTGGAGCGCAATCTGGTCGCCCTGGACGAAGCTTGCGCCGAGTTTGCGCCGGAACTGGATCGTGTCGGCTGCATGGCGAAGATGAATGCAAATCGCCCCGAAGGCGGCGCAGTCGAGGCTGCCCGCGGACAGCTGGGCGTGCTGCGCGCTTTCCTGGTCGAACAGGAGCTCGTCACGATCCCTTCGGAAGAGCTGGCACTGGTCGACGAGGCGCCGCCTTACCAGGCGACGAACTTTGCGTACATCGTGGTGGCCGGCCCGTTTCATGTCGGCATGCCATCCACCTATTACATTGCGCCACCCGATCCAGCGTGGACCGAGGACGAGCAGATCGCCTACGTGCCCGGCGTCGCCGACCTGATGTCGACGTCGGTGCACGAAGTCTGGCCCGGCCACTTCCTGCAGTTCCTGCACTCCAACCGCACCGAGAGCATCATCGGCAGGCTGTTCGTCGGTTACGCCTTCGCCGAAGGCTGGGCGCACTACGCGGAGGAATTGATGTGGGAAGCGGGCCTGACGGGCGGACTCGCCGGCGGGCAGGCCGAATACCGCGTCGGGCAAATCAACAAGGCGCTGTACCGGAACGTGCGTTATATCTGCGCGATCGGCCTGCACACGCAGGACATGAGCGTCGAGGAATGCGAGACCCTGTTCCGCGAACAGGCATTCCAGGACCCGGGCAACGCGCGCCAGCAGGCCGCGCGCGGCACCTACGATCCCGGCTATCTGAACTACACGCTCGGCAAACTGATGATCCGCAAGCTGCGCGATGACTGGACCGAATCCCGTGATGGCCGCGAGGCCTGGCGTGAATTCCACGACAGCTTCCTGTCATCCGGCGGTCCGCCCGTGCCGCTCATGCGCGCGAAGATGCTCGGCGACGACGCCGGACCGCCGTTGTAACGCAACGTCCGGTTAGCGTCTCGACGCCAGGCGCTTTGGCGGAGCCAGCACCCGCGATCGCCTCGGTGCCTTGTCGCTGTGGAGCGTCATCAGGGATTCCATCAGGTCCTCTGCCTCGCTCGAACAGACACCGAGCACCAGCGCCTCGTCGCTGCCCTTGGGCGCCGTGTAGGCATGGCCCATCGTGCTATCGATGTAGATGGACTCGCCGGTCTGCAGCAGGATCGGCTCGTAGAACTCGGTGTGGATCTCGACCGGTCCCTCGAGGACGTAGATGTACTCCTCGCCCGGATGATGCACGAGCTCGCCGAATTCCTCGACGCTTCTCGCGCGAATGCGCGTGACCGTCGGCACCATGCGCTTGTGCCGGAGTTCCGGGCACATGTAGTAGTAATCGTAATTGGGCGTATTGACGCGGATCGCGCTCGACAGCCGGCCGATCGAGCGTCGCGCCGTGATCGGCGCGTCCGGCGCCCCGTCCGCTTCGCTGAAGAGATCCGACATGCGCAGGTTCAGTCGCTGACTCAGCTGCATGAGCTTGTCATAGGTCAATGTCAACCGGTCATGCTCGACCTTTGCGAGCGTCGATAACGGTATTCCCGTGCGCGCGCTCATTTCCTTCAGTGTCCAGTTGTTGCGCGTGCGCAGACCGCGCAGCAGGCTGCCGAGCGTCGGTCGCCGACTTGGGTTGTGAGTCAGAATGATTCTCCCGAGGCGCCCATGCCAGGTTTCCGATTCTACGGGCAACTTCCTTTGACGTCATTCTCCAGTTAGGACTACTATGACCTTATCAGGATCATTTCCGGGACTAACGCATGCGCACCACTTCTGCGATCGCGATATTCCTTGCCGCTTCACTGCCGACGTCGACGGCAATTGCGCAGGTACCTGCCGAAGCGCCGAATGCGCTCGAAGCGCCCGCGGCGTTCGAAACCCCCGCCGCGCCGCAGCTCACGCGCAGCGACCTCGAAGCCTGGCTCGATGGCTTCATGCCGTTCGCGATCGACCGGGGCGACATCCCGGGCGCGGTGGTCGTGGTCGTGAAGGACGGCGCGGTGCTGCTACATAAAGGCTATGGTTATGCCGACGTCGAAAAGAAGAAACCGGTGGATCCGGAACAGACACTTTTCCGGCCGGGCTCGGTCTCCAAGCTCTTCACCTGGACCGCGGTGATGCAGCAAGTCGAGCGCGGCAAGTTCGACCTCGATGCGGATGTCAATCAGTACCTCGATTTCCAGATTCCACCGGGGCCGGGCGGCACGCCCGTTCGCCTGCGCGACATCCTGACGCATACGCCCGGTTTTGAAGAGGCGGTCAAGGAACTGATCGCGGACGATCCCGCCCGGCTGGTGTCGATCGAAGCGTCCGTGAAGCGCTGGGTCCCAAAGCGCATCTACGAGGCGGGCAAGATGCCAGCGTATTCGAACTACGCAACCGCACTCGCCGGCTACATGGTCGAACGCAGCTCGGGACTGAGCTTCGATGACTACATCGACCAGCATATCTTCGCGCCGCTCGGCATGACGCGCAGTTCGTTTCGCCAGCCGCTGCCGGATCCACTGCTTGCCGACATGTCGCAGGGCTACAAATCCGGCTCCGACGAGCCGCAGCCCTATGAGCTCATCTCCATGGCGCCCGCGGGCTCGTTAGCCGCCACCGCATCCGATATGGCGAAATTCATGATCGCGCACCTCCAGAACGGCGCCTACGGTGAGCACCGCATTCTCGCCGAGGACACGGCCAAACAGATGCACGGCACGCCGCTCACGATCATTCCGGGACTCAACCGGATGCTGCTCGGCTTTTACGAGAGCAATACCAATGGCCGCCGCAGCATCTCGCACGGCGGCGACACACAGTGGTTCCACAGCGACCTGCATCTCTACATCGACGACGGTGTCGGCTATTTCATCTCGGTCAACAGCGGGGGCAAGGACGGCGCATCCGGCTCGCTGCGCTCGGCATTTTTCCGCGCCTTCAGCGACCGCTATCTGCCCGGGCCAGGCTTCGAAGGACAGATAGACGAAGAGACCGCGAAGGAGCATGCGCGGCAGATTGCGGGCACCTACATCCTCTCGCGCCGGGCGGAATCAAGCCTCATCAGCGTGCTGAATTTCGTACAGCCGATGAAAGTGATCGTCAACAAGGACGGGACGATCTCGCTGCCGCTGCTGCGGAGCCTCAGCGGCGAGCCCGTAAAGTGGCGTGAAACCGAGCCCTACGTCTGGGTCGACGCTGCCGGCAAGAATCGTCTCGCCGCCGAGGTCGTCGATGATCGCGTCACGCGCTTCAGCGCGGGCTTTCTCGGGCCCATCATCTATCTCGAGCGCGCGCCGACCGCCAAGGCCGGCGCTTGGGTGATGCCCGCGGTTTCCGCCAGCCTGGTCGCGCTGCTGCTGACCGCAATTTTCTGGCCGGTGGGCGCGCTCGTGCGACGGCACTACCGCAAGCCCCTGCCCTTCGCCGGCGCTGAGGCGCGGGCCTATCGATGGGTGCGCATCGGCGCGCTCGCCTCGCTGCTGGCGATCGTCGCCTGGGGCGCGACGATCATCGCGATGTTCGAGGATCTCGCGCTGCTGACCGACAGGATGGACGCCTGGCTACTCATCCTTCACATTCTGGGTTCGATCGCAGTGTTCGCGGGTTTTGCGCTCGCGCTCTGGCACCTCGCAGTCGTGTTCCGGGTCAGGAAACGATGGCTCGGCAAGATCTGGGCGATCGTGCTGGTCTTGGCCACGACCGTGCTCGCCTGGATTGCGATCGTCTACCACCTGGTCGGTTTCGGCGTGAACTATTGATGTCGCTGTCGGTTTCGGAGGAACGCCTGCCGCTTTCCGCGCCGTTCGTGATTGCAGGCTATACGTTCGTCGACCTGACCGTGATCGTCGCGCGGATCACGCGCGATGGCATGACCGGTGAAGGCGAGGCGGCGGGCGTTTACTATCTCGATGACGACGCCCTGCACATGACGGCCGCGATTGAAGCAGTGCGGGCGGAGATCGAGGCGGGCGCCGATCGCGATGCGCTGCGCCACCTTCTGCCGGCGGGCGGCGCCAGGAATGCGCTCGACTGCGCCCTGTGGGACATCGAAGCCCGCCAGGCGGGAACACCGGTGTGGCAACTCGCCGGATTGACGCAGCCGCGGGCGCTGACGACGACTTTCACGATCGGAGCCGATGAACCCGAGCGCATGGCCGCGAAGGCCGCGGGATTCCCGGAGGCGAAGTCCCTCAAGCTGAAACTGACCGGTGATGCCATGCTCGACGCCCTGCGGGTGCGCGCGGTGCGAAAAGCGCGGCCCGACGTCTGGCTCGGCATCGACGCAAACCAGGGATTCACGCCGGACAGTCTCGCGACATTGATGCCCGTGCTGGTCGCCTGCAAGGTGAAGTTGCTGGAGCAGCCATTCGCCCGCGGCTGCGAAAGCGACCTCGACGGATTCCGCAGCCCGATTCCGGTCGCGGCCGACGAAAGTGTTCAGGCCCTGACGGACATCGAGCCCTGCGTCGGCCGCTTCGACATCGTCAATATCAAGCTCGATAAATGCGGCGGCCTCACCGAAGCGCTCGCGATGGCAACGGAGGCGCGACGGCTCGGGTTGGGTGTGATGGTCGGCAACATGGTCGGCACCAGCCTCGCGATGGCGCCCGCCTTCGTCCTCGGCCAGGTCTGCGACCTGGCCGATCTCGACGGGACGATCTTCATCACGCAGGACCGTACGCCGTCGGTTGTTTTCGAGCATGGCCGGGTGTCGTACCCCGACCATGGCTGGGGTCGCGCCGCGTAGCGCATCGATTGACAATTCTCTTAGCAGGACTACTATCTCCTGAATGGGATTGTCTTCTCTGATCCGGGCCTGATCACACCCGGCGCCGAACCGAACATCAAAGGGGTACGACGGCCATGAACAAGCGCTTCGAACGATCTGCTGTGACAGTGGCAGGCGCGGTGACCCTGATTCTCGCCGCGGCTTCGGCCGACGCCCAGACGGCGGCGGCCAGCCTCGGCGAGGTCGTCGTGACCGCGCAGAAGCGCGCCGAGGCCATCTCGGATATCCCGATGTCGGTCTCTGTGGTTTCCGGCGAAGCGCTCGAACGGAACCAGGCCGATAATTTCCAGGATCTGGTGAACCTGATCCCCGGCCTCAGCATCAACTCGAGCACGCGCGGCGTCAGCCGCGTCACGATGCGCGGCATCAACACCGGTGGCGTCGCGTCGACCGTCGGCGTTTACGTCAACGACGTGCCGTTCGGCTCGAGCAGCGGCCTGGCGAACGCCGCGATCCTCTCGGGAGACATCGATACCTTCGACATGACCCGCATCGAGGTGCTGCGCGGGCCGCAGGGCACGCTCTATGGCGCGAGCGCGCTCGGCGGCGTGATCAAGTACGTGGCCAATGCGCCCTCGACCGATGGCTTCGAGGCCCGCTTCCAAGGCTCGTTCGACGATACCGCGGACGCGGACACGGGCTACGCGCTGACCGGCGTCGTCAACATCCCGGTGAGCGATACCTTCGCCCTGCGCGCCAGCGGCTTTTTCCGCTCCGACGGCGGCTACACCGAGTCGATCGGCAATAACCCCATCCCCGCCCTGCAGGACCCGGGCGTCAACATCGTCGACGGGACGCTGGTCGAGGACGAGATCAATGGCTCCGATGTCACCGGCGGGCGTGTCTCGGCCCTGCTCCAGCCGTCGGACACGTTCTCCCTCGACCTGACGGTGCATTACCAGGACATCGACAGCGACAACGCAAACGTGTTTGAAGTCGATCCCACGACGTTGTCGCCGCTCTATGGCGGCCGCGTCGCCTCGCGCTACCACGACGAACCGCAGAACATCGAGTACCGCATCTACAGCGCGACGCTCGACTGGGACCTCGGGGGAGTGTCGCTGCAGTCCGTTTCGAGTTACAGCGAGTTCCTGCACGATTTCCAGCTGGACGCCGCGGTGATCGACGTGCTCGGGGCGGGGATTCCGACCGCGCAGCTGCTGACCTTCGTCTACAGCACCCCGGGCACGGCCGATACGCTGCTGTCCGGAATCCTCGACCAGACCACGGGCACCGACAAGTTCACGCAGGAGTTCCGCCTCGTCTCGCCGCAAAGCGACCAGTTCGAGTGGCTGCTCGGCGCCTACTACACGGACGAGGATTCCGTGATCCACCAGCGGCTCGTCGCGGTCGAGCCCGGCACCGGCAGCCCGGTGGCAGGCGTGCCCTTGCCCGCCGACCTGAGCATTGAATCCACGTACGAGGAAATCGCGCTGTTCGCGAATGCAACCTGGCACTTGACTGACCGGTTCGATCTGTCCTTCGGCGCACGCTGGAGCGACAACGACCAGGACGCCGCGCAGAATGGGCTGATCATCCTGCCAATCCTCCCGGGCGGCCAGCTGGAGCTGAACTTCGACGATCTGAAGTCCTCCGAGAGCCCGGTCACCTGGTCGTTCTCCCCGCGTTATGAGTTCACTGCCACGACGTCGGCCTACCTGCGCGTCGCGACCGGTTTCCGTCCGGGCGGTCCCAACGTGCTGCCCCCGGGCGCGCCCGCGCCCGCCACTTACGACTCCGACGAGCTGACCAACTACGAGTTCGGCCTGCGGACGGGCAATGCGAGCGGCAGCTTCTCCTTCGACGTTGCCGTCTTCTTCCTCGACTGGGAAGACATCCAGCTGCTGCAGGTCGTCAACGGATTCGGCGTCAACGCCAACGGCGGCACCGCAGCGAGCAAAGGCCTCGAGTTCACGGCCACCACCCGCTCGGGCGGCCTGAGCGTCACTTTCTCCGGCGCCTACACCGACGCGGAACTCACGGAGGACACTGATCCGCTGGTCGGCGGACTCGACGGTGATACGCTGCCATTCGTGCCCGAGTGGTCGCTCGCGCTCGGCGGCGACTGCGAGTGGGACGTCTTCAACGACGCAACCGCCTATGTCGGCGGCCAGGTCGCCTATACGGGCGATCGCCTGGCGGACTTCGGCAATCGTGTCGACCCGCTGGACCCGACGTCGGCGCGGCGCGAGGCCGACGCCTATACAACGGTCGACTTGCGCGCCGGGGTCCTGTGGACCAACTGGTCGCTCGAGCTCTATGGCAAGAACCTGACCGACGAAGACGGAATCACTGACATCAATGCGCCGGGCCTCTACCCGAATGGCGCAGCCGCCATCTCCGTGATCCGGCCGCGGACGATCGGTGTGTCGGTCGGCGTGCGCTTCTGAGGGCGCGGGAAACCGTACCGGCGTGTCTGCCGTCTGGTCCGCAAGCGCCCGCAGCGGCGGCTCGGCGTCGTCCGTGATGTCCCTGCCGTCGCCGTATCTGCTGTTCCTCGGCGACGTCGCCGAGCCGAGCTACGCGAAAACCGCATTCGGTTTGCGCGACTGGGCCCGCGACCTGTGCATCGGCGAGTACGCCTGCTCCGAAGATGCCGTATCGACAGGACTGCCGCGGCTGACGTTGCGCGAAGCCCACGCGCGCGGCGCCCGCGCGCTGGTAATCGGTGTCGCCAACACCGGCGGTGTCATCCAGCCGAACTGGATCCCCAGCCTGGTGGCGGGGCTGGAGGCCGGACTCGACATCGTATCGGGCATGCACGCCAGGCTGCGGGATTCCCGCGAACTGCGAACGGCCGCGGATCGTCACGGGCGCCGACTATTCGACGTCAGGGTGCCGCCGCCCGACATTCCCGTCGCAACCGGCCGCAAGCGCAGCGGCAAGCGGTTGCTGACGGTCGGCACCGACTGCGCGCTCGGCAAGAAGTACACGGCGCTCGCGCTTGCGGCTGCCTTCCGCCGGCGCGGCGTGGATGCCGATTTTCGCGCGACCGGACAGACCGGGATCATGATCGCGGGCGGTGGCCTGCCGATGGACGCGGTTGTTGCTGATTTCGAGGCGGGCGCGGCCGAAATGCTGAGCCCCGACGCTGCGCCGGATCACTGGGACGTGATCGAAGGCCAGGGTTCGCTGTTTCACCCGGCGTATGCGGCCGTTTCCCTCGGGCTCCTGCACGGCAGCCAGCCGGATGTGTTCGTGCTTTGCCATGAGCCGGGGCGCCAGTCGCTGATCGGCTATCCGGACTTTCCGACGCCGGAACTGGCCGAGGCCATCGACTTGCATTGCAGGATGGGTTCGCTGACGAATCCCGGGATTCGCTGCGCGGGGATCAGCTTCAATACGTCCGCGCTCGAGCCCGCGCGTGCCGATGCCGTCATGGATCAGGCAGCGCGATTGCACAGGCTGCCGGTCGCGGATCCGATACGGGACGGCGCCGCATTCGAGCGCCTGGTCGATTCCTGCCTGGCTGAATGAACGGCTCCTCCTGGTTCCAGCGCTTCCTTCTGCTTATGCAACCGGCCGCGAGCTGGCAGAGTTCTTCCTTCCACCGGGATCTTTCGGGCCGTATACATCTTGCCGTTGATGACTTGGGGCATCTGGCGACTCCGGACCTGGCGCTCGGGCCGGGCTGCTGCCAACCCTTTATGAAGGAGCGGACGATGCGCTGGATAACCGTCGGAGTTGCATGCGCCGCGTCGGCCTGCGCCTGGGCCGCGCCACCGGAGGGCTTCGACGCGCGCGTCGAAGAGCTCATGCGGCAGCAGGACATCCCGGGCGCCGTCGTCGCGATCGTCGAAAACGGAGAAACGACGCTCGCGCGCGGCTACGGCGTCAAAAACCTGCAGCATCCCCAGCCGGTCGGACCGGATTCCCTCTTCCAGATCGGTTCGACCACGAAAGCGTTCACGGCGGCTGCGCTCGCCATCCTGGTGGACGAGGGCAAGATCCGCTGGGACGATCCGGTGATCGATCACCTGCCGGGCTTTCGCATGTACGATCCCTGGGTCACTCGGGAGATGACGATCCGCGACCTGCTGGTGCACCGGAGCGGTCTGGGGCGCGGCCAGGGCGACCTGCTGTACGTCCCCGCGACGACCATCAGCCGCGCGGAGACGGTGAAGCGTCTGCGCCACCTGAAGCCGGCGACCAGTTTTCGCTCGACCTTCGCCTACGACAACATCCTCTACATCGTCGCGGGCGAGCTGATCGAGGCCGTGACGGGCGTAACCTGGGAAGCTTTCGTGCGCGACCGGTTGCTGCGTCCGGCCGGCATGATGACGAGTGTCACCAACGACGCCGATCGATTGATCGCGGCCGACCGCGCCTTTCCGCACGGGCGCATGGGCGAGATACTCGGTGTCGGCAAGCAGCAACCGCTGAATGAAAAGGCGGTCGCTCTCGGCGCAAACAGCGCCCCTGCCGGCGCAATCGCCGCCGGCGCGAACGACCTCGCGCGCTGGCTGGGAGTGCAACTCGCAGGCGGCGGGGTTCCCGGCTCCGACAGCCAACTGTTCACGGAAGCAAGCGCCCGGGAAATGTGGCAGCCGGTCGTACCGATTCCCATCACGCCCCTGCCCGGCCCGCTCGCTGACGCCACGCCGCGGTTCCGCGCTTACGCGCTCGGCTGGATCGTTCAGGATTACCGCGGCCACCGGATCCTCCAGCATGGCGGCGGCACGCAGGGCTTCCGCGCCATCGTGGTGCTGATTCCGGAGAAAAAGACCGGCTTCGCGATCGCGAATAATTCCGACGACAATGCGTTCGTGCCGGGGCTGACGTACGAGCTGCTCGATCACTACCTGGGCCAGCCGAAGCATGACTGGCCGGGCGCCTACGAAGAGTTTTTCGCGGCGCGCAGCGCGGCGGCAATCGAAGCCATACGCGCTGCCGCCGCGGCGCGGCCGCAATCGGCCCCCTCATTGCCGCTGGCAGGCTATGCGGGAAATTATGCCGATCCGTGGTACGGCCCGATCGCGATCCGCGAGCAAGGGGGAGCGCTGTCGATCGAGTTCCTGCAGACGCCTGGCATGACGGGCCCGCTCGAACACTGGGCCTACGATACGTTCATCGTCCGCTGGCCGGACCGGCTGATCGAACCCGCCTACGTGACATTCGCGCTGGATGCCGGAGGCAGGCCGGAGAGGATCTCGATGAAAGCGGTTTCTCCGGTGGCCGATTTCAGTTTTGATTATCACGACCTGGCGTTCTCGCCGTCGGATTCAGCGGATCCCTAGTATCGTCGCCTCGCCTTCGGGCACGGCCACGGTGTCGCCCGCCATCCCGCCGATCAGTCGGTTCGCAATCGGCGAGACGTACGAGATGCTGCCGCGTGCAGGATCGGCTTCGTCCTCGCCGACGATCCTGTACTCGACCGTTTCGCCGTCCGGCTTCGCCAGCGTCACCGTGGAGCCGAAGCGCGCGACGTCGGGCGATGCCGGCGCGGATATCACCTCGGCCGTGCGCAGGCGTTCGCTCCAGTAGCGCAAATCTCGCTGGATGCGCGCGATCTGCGCTCGATCCGCTTCCGTGCGCGCTTCCGACAGGGCGGCCTGCAGGCGCCCGACCGTTGCTTCAATCAGTTGCAGACCGGTGGGCGTGACCAGATTGCGGTGCGGACTGACCTGCAGTTCGGGCAGCTCCTGCCCGTCCGCGCCATCCGATTCCTTGACGAATGCCCGGCTCATCGTTATCTGCCGCTTGCCTGCCCTTCTATCCGGTAGACGATACGCGAATCAGCCAGGGAATCGTCAATCCGATATCGCCATTTTTTCGCACTCTTCCGTCGGCTGGTTGTCACAGGGTTCACTGTGGGCAATCACCGCTGCGCTGCAAGGCCCGATGCGATGGCGCCGTTTTGACCACGCTGCGCACGACCATGCTCGTATCGATGCTGCTGGCCGCGTGGCCGGTCGCCGCACAATCGGTCACCTGGGAAGTCATCGACGAGCGCGACGGAATCGTCGTCAGCCGGCGAGCGGTCGAGAATCGCGCATTCCCCCGGTTGCGCGCCGTCGGTGAAGTCCGCGGAACGCCTTACGAGATCCTGGCCGTCCTGCTCGACGTGCCGGCTCACGTCGCCTGGCTGCCCGACTGCCTGGCGTCGAATATCCTGCGTCGGCTCGGTCCCTGGCGCTACCTCATCTATACGCGCACCGATGCGCCCTGGCCCGTTGCCGACCGGGAGGCAGTGATCGAGAACGAGGTGATCTTCCTCGAACCGCCATCGAGGGTGAAGGTGAAGTTCGACGCGATTTCCGCACCGGAGGTCACGCGGGCGCGTGGGACCGTGCGCATGAAGGCATTGGGCGGTTTCTATGCGATCGAGGCGATCGACGACGAACGCTCGCTCGTGCACTACGAACTCGATGCCGATCCCGCGGGAAGCCTGCCGGCGTGGCTCATCACGATGCAAAGCACCCGTAATCCGTTGCAGACCCTGGTCGGGCTTCGCAGGCGCGTGCACGAAACCCGTGGCCAGTACCAGGCGCAGATCGATCGCTTTCCACGCTAGGCGCCGGGCGGCGGGACGGTGCCCAGCCGTGCCAGCTTTCGCTGCCGCATCCACAGATAGATGAGCAGGCCGATCGTCGGCATCACCGGGAACGTCGGGAAAATGTACCAGTAGCGCAGACCGTGCCGCTTCGCATCCTGATGGATGAACCCGGTCAGGATGGCAAGGACCCACGCAAAGTCGTAGAGCGTCGTCTGCATGACCGGGTGCGTCAGATAGAGCGCGAACCCTTCAACGTCCCATGCCGACCATCGCCCCCAGTTCAACAGCAGGATGGATGCGACGAAGGCGACCAGCAGTTTCACCGAAAACCTCGATTGTCCGCGCCCAGGCGGCAGAGCGCCGTGTGCGCCTGCTCATGGTGCATGGCGTGCCGGTACAGCGACTTTGCCACGTCGCCGTCGACCGCGAGCCAGGCAAGCGATTGCCGTGGTCCCAGGGCTCTGAAGCCATCATCACCGCTGATGTCGGCAATATGGGCAAGCAGCGATTCGTCGAGTGAGAACGAATTCACCGCCTGCTCGTAGATGTCCTCGGTCGTCAGCAAGGCGAACGGGATGTTCATCAGGCAGAGCGCAGTGCCGAGATCGAGGTTGATCAGGCGCCGGGCCGCCGGATCGGGAGAGATGGCCGGCACTTCCAGCATCGAGAAATCGATTGCGGCACGCCGGTCGCAGCGAGCCCTGCCGGCTCTGCGCAGCGACTCGCCAACGTCGATGATCAACCGGTACATGTCGATGTCATGCTGGATCACCGCATGGCCCAGCAGTCCATTGAAGCTGGTCGGCAGCAGGTCCGGCTCCCGCACCTGCGGCAGACCGCAATTCCGTGCGACAAAACGGATCAGCGCCGACTCGACGATGAAGTGTCGCAACAGCAGCTCGCCGCCTTCGCGCGAGACGCAGCGGCGCAAAAACCGCACGCTCAGCCAGTCGAGCAGGCCGTGCGACGAGAACTGGAATGGCAGCACGCGTTTCAGCGCAACGATTCCCCAGACGACGATCCTCGAGAAAATCAGCGCGACCGGGCGGACGTAACGCCGGCTGCGGCGCTGCAGGTCGCGGTGCAGGAGTTCCGCCGCGCGCTCCGACAGCAGCATCGCGGGATCCGCGCGCAGCGCGTCAAAATGCAGCGGCAGTGCGTGAACGGCCATCTAGAAGTGGTCCAGTTCTTCGAGCTGAAGCGCATACAGCCGCGCGACGACCCTGGCCGTCTTGACGATCCGGGGCGCGACTTCGCCGGTGACGATGCCGGACGCCAGGACCTCGCGGAGCCGATCGAAATGATTGTCGTCGTTCTGGCCGTGATACTGCAGGAAACTCACCTGCCCGTCGGCCAGTTCGAGCTGCGTCTTCAGCGCCTCCGCCCACTGCCCGGCCTTCAACCTGCCGAGTCCCTCGATGACGAACATCGCGCCCAGCAGGTCCAGCGGATCGGGCTGGCTCGCCCGGTGGAACATGAATGCCGACAGTGCTTCGGAGCCGACGTTCTTCGGCGTGCCTGTGATCTCGTCCAGCGACCCGCCCAACGCGCAGTAGTCGCGCTCGAGCATCTGGAAATCGCGATGCTCATCGCCGGCATGCGAGATGAACATCGAGCGTATCGGGAACAGCTCGACGGAGACATTGGATGCGGCGCGCGCGATCCAGCGCGCTCCTTCCATGACCTGCTGGCGCAGGTTGCGAAGCAGCATCCGGTAATCTTCGAGCGTCGCCTTGCCGGCCTCGATTCGCCGGACGATCGGCGTTGCACGCAACATCCGCTCGAAGTCGGCCCAGACCAGGGCGAGGTCCAGGACGAGCCGGCGCAGCACCGGATCGGCGTCATCGCCGAATTTCTCTCCGAGCGGAGACTGCACGACGGAGGCCGCGTGGACCGGTTTCCCGTCGGTTCGCGCTCCGGCGCCGACGCAGGTCAGCAGCGCAAAAGACACCGTGAATCGGCCGGATTCCGGCACCATCAGCAGGATTTTCTCACCCGGCCGGAAACGTCCGGAGTTGAATGCCTCTTCCAGCATGATGAAGATGCTGGCGGCGCCGGTGTTTCCCTTCGTGTAGAGATTTGTGAACCACTTCTTTTCCGGAATGCACAACCCGGCCTGGTCCAGAAACTTCACGATCTCGGTCTTGAAGAAGTGCGAGCTGAAATGACACAGAAAATGATCGAGTTTCGCGGGATCGATACGGCCGCCGTGGATGAGCCGGAGATACTCTTCGACGCCCAGCCTGACGATCTGGGGCAGTAGTCCGGTGTCCTGGCGGATGCGCATGAGCTCCGCCCGGTCGGCCTCGGCGACCGTCGCGAGGTCGAGCCAGGTGTTGCCGGCGCGCGGAGTGTCCTTATACGCGATCCCGGTGTACATGCAGGTCGAGAATTCGTTGGCAAAAGATTTCAGCTCGATCCAGTCGATTCGCAGCGATGGCCGGTCGGCCCGGGGGGCGTTTTCCAGCACCACGCTGCCCGCGCCGTCAGACAGCATCCAGCGCAGGAAATCCGCGTCGAAGTCCCGATAGGAACCGCGCAATCCGTCCAGGTGCCCGGGTTTGGGCGCGCCGTCAGTCTCGCGCCGGAAGCGCGTTGCTTTGAGGCTGCGGCTCACGAGTTCCGAGCCGACGACCACGGCATTGCGCCGCTGCCCGGTCGCGACCGCGCGCCAGGCACCGGCGAGCGCGGCCATCGAGGCGCAGCAGACGCCGCCGGCGCTCAGGATTTCCATCGGCCGGCCGCCGAGGCGGCCGTGGACCATCGAGGCGAATCCCGGGATCGGCACATCGCCCTGCGTGGTACCGGCAGCCAGCATCTCGACCTGGTCGAGTTGCAGCGCGCTCCGTTCCAGTGCGGTGTGGATGGCCTTGACTGCGAGTTCCTCGTTCAGCTCCGTCGTGCGCCCCTCTGCATCGAGCGCATAGTGGCGCGCCGTGATGCCGTTCGACCTGAGAATGCGTTGCCTGAGGCGGCTCGGCTTGCCGTCGACATGACCGAGCACGCTCTCAATGCAGTCGTTGTCGACCGGGGGACCCGGAAGGTAGGCGCCTGCGGCGGTGATATACACGTGCATGCAGGTCGTCACTGTGGCCGTGCTGCAGTGTGATGCAAGGCGCATGCGACGGAGCAACGCCAGTTGCGGTCGAGTGACGCCAGGCACCGACGAATGCTCAATTCCGGCTCGGACCGGTGCGACGCCAGCAGCATCTGCGACCGACGAAGGTTGGTACTATCGGTGCGTGACGAGACCCGCGACGACCCTCTTCGAACCGCGTGAACTTGCCCGCCTGTTTGCCTGGCGGCGAGTTCGCTTCACGCTCATCGCGTCAGCCTTGTGGGGCCTGCTGCTCAGCCCGGCCTGGACCACGACGCCGACTGTTGTCCTGATGCTGCGTACGATGACGATCGGCATGATCCTGCTGCTGATTTTCGGGGTGTTCGAGAAATGGCCCAGGCGACTGCCACGCTGGCTCGCACGCTGGGTGTTGCAGGTGCTGGGCGTTGCGGTCTCCGTTCCATGCGTCGTGGCACTGGTGTACGCCGTCGTCTTTCTCGGCGACCCGGTGCCGTTCTGGCAGAACGAAATGCGGATGAACGGTTTCGGCATGCTGTCGATGACCGCCATCCTGTTTGCCCCGTGGATCGCGATGTCGGCGCTGATGCGCGCGCGTGACGAAGCGGTCCGCAGCCAGGCCGTCGCCTTCGAGCGTGAACGCACGGAACTCGAGCGCAAGGCGCTCGATGCACGATTGCGGCTGCTGCAGGCGCAGGTGGAGCCGCACTTCCTGTTCAATACCCTGGCGAACGTGCGTGAACTGGTGGAATCCGGTTCGCCGCAGGCTTCCACGGTGCTCGGCAGCCTCATCGCCTATCTGCGTGCCGCCGTGCCGCGATTGCAGAAGCCGGCGACGACACTCGGGCAGGAACTTCAGCTCGTGCGCGCCTATCTCGAGCTGATGCACATGCGCATGCCCGACCGGCTGCAGTTCGCGATTCATGCCGGCGAACAGGTGAACGAACTGCGCTGTCCGCCGATGACCCTGCTGTCGCTGGTCGAGAACGCCGTACGCCACGGCATCGATCCCGGCGAGGAAGGCGGCCGCATTGACGTGCACGTGCGCGTGCAGGATGGCCGGGTCCGGGCGCAGATCGCCGACACGGGCGTCGGCTTGCGCAACGAGGGTAAAGGGCTTGGTACCGGCCTGTCGACATTGCGCGAGCGCCTGCAGCTGACATTCGGCAGCGACGCCCACTTGCGGCTCATTGCGAACGAGCCGCATGGCGTATGCGCCGAAGTATTCTTCCCGGCGCAACGGGCTGCCGAATGAGCGTTGGACGGCCGACCGCGCTGATCGCCGACGATGAGCCGCTGCTGCGGCGCTCTCTGGCGCGTCTGCTGGCGCAGACCTGGCCCGAGCTCGAGATCGTGGCGCAGGCGCGCAACGGCCGTGAGGCAGTCGAGCAGTTCGAAGCGAAGCAGCCCGACATCTGTTTTCTCGACGTTCACATGCCCGGATTGTCGGGGGTGGAAGCCGCAGGCCTGATTGGCCGCCGCGCGCACCTGGTCTTTGTCACCGCATACGACAAGTACGCGGTTCAGGCCTTCGAGCAGGGTGCGCTCGACTACCTCGTGAAGCCGGTCGAGCCCGCGCGCCTGGCCGACACGGTTGCGCGACTCCAGGAACGGCTGCGCGCTGCCCTTCCGCTACCGGAAGTGGAGGCGCTGCTGGAACAGCTCGCTTCCCGACTGCTCCGGAAAGCTGCCCCTGCCCCGTTGCGCTGGATTCGCGCATCCGTCGGCCCGATGCTGCGTATGATCGCCGTGGACGAGATCGTTTTCCTGCGCTCCGACGAAAAATACACGCTGATCGCCTGGCGCGGCGATGGCGGCAAGGCCGGCGAAGCTGTGATCCGCACGCCCCTCAGGGAACTGGCCGCGCAACTGGACGCCACGCAATTCCTGCAGGTGCACCGCTCCGTCGTCGTCAATCTGCGCGCGATCAGCCATGTGACGCGCGGCGCGAACGAAACCGCGCAGGTCCACCTGAAGGGACGTGACGAAGTGCTGCCCGTGAGTCGAAGCTATCTTCATCACTTTCGACAGATGTGATCGCAATCAAATGAGCCTGGAACTCTGGTATCTGTTCTTCGGAACGCTGCTGGTGCTGATCGCCTTCATGGCGTCGGCAGTCAAACAGTGGCCGCTGACGACGACGATGGTTTATCTGTTTGCCGGCATCGTCATCGGCCCGCTCGGCATCGGCGTCGCTGCCATCCATCCGCTCGAGGACGCCCGGTTCCTCGAGTGGGCGGCGGAACTCGTCGTCATCGTCTCCCTGTTCACTGCCGGCCTGAAACTGCGCGCGCCCTTCAAGGACGGGAAGTGGAAGGTCCCGGTCCGGCTTGCCTTCGGCTCAATGGCCCTGACCGTCGGCCTGATCGCGCTGGTCGGCGTGTTCGGTTTGGGGTTGCCGCCTGGAGCCGCGGTACTGCTCGGTGCGATTCTCGCGCCAACTGATCCGGTGCTGGCATCCGACGTGCAGCTCGAGAGCGCATCCGATCAGGACCGGCTTCGGTTCAATCTGACCGGCGAGGCTGGCATGAACGACGGCGCCGCCTTTCCCTTCGTAATGCTCGGCATCGGCCTGCTCGGCCTGCATGAACTGGGCGACGAAGGCTGGCGCTGGTTTGCCGTGGACGTGTTCTGGGCAATCGGGGGCGGCCTGGCGATCGGCACGCTGGCCGGCATTGGCGTAGCGCGCGCCGTACTGTACCTGCGCCGCACGCACAAGGCCGGGCTTGGCCGCGAGGAATTCCTCACGCTGGGACTCATCGGCCTTTCCTACGGCGCCGCGCTCGTCGCTCACACCTATGGGTTTCTCGCGGTATTTGCGGCCGGCCTCGCGTTACGGATGATCGAGCGCAGTGAAACCGAAATCGCAGCCAGCGGAAAGCACGCGGCGCCGACACGAGGCGATCGCGAGACTCATCCGAAAACCGCGCCATTGCATCTGACCGAGACTGTGCTGACCTTCAATGAGCAGCTCGAGCGCATCCTCGAAGTCGTGCTCGTGCTTGTCATCGGCGTCATGCTCGCGCCGGAGTTCCTGGACCCCGGCCACCTGTGGTTCGTACCGGTACTGTTCGTCGTGATCCGGCCGGTTGCCGTGGTGCTCGGCCTCGCGGGCGTCGGCATTCCAAAGACGAAGGTCGCGCTGCTCTCGTGGTTCGGGATACGCGGTATCGGGTCGCTGTACTACCTGATGTTCGCGATCGGCATGGGGGTGGAGCCTGGCATAGCCATGAAACTGGTATCCGTCACTTTGTGGGTCATAGCGTCATCCATCGTGATCCACGGCATTTCGGTCACGCCGTTGATGCGCCGCTATCAGGCAAAGCGAGGCGGACACGCCCGGTCGAGAACCGGAACATGAGCGGCCGCTCGCCTTTCGTCAGATTTGACTGACGAAGGTGTAGGACGTTATGGGCGTCTACCCTGGATGAGATTGATCACGATCACGATGATCGCAATGACCAGGAGGACGTGAATGAATCCTCCCAGCGTGTAGGACGTTACCAGGCCCAGAAGCCAGAGCACACCCAGGATGACAGCGATGGTCCAAAGCATGTTGTTAATCCTTATGCCATTCGTTAGCCGAATCCGCTTGGCCCCCAACTGTTGATCCGGAAATCTGCCACAAGTTCGCTCCACGTTAAATCAATAGCACCCGCTCGACTGCCTCCCGGATGGTCGCGTGATAGCCGGGCCGGGCCTGCGCGTAGATCCGCCGGCCAAATTCAAGACCCGACTCGCTGCGCGCCAGGTCGCGATACAACCCGACGACCAGCTTGTGCCGGCCGGTGCTCAACAGGAAGCGCTCGAGGTCGGCGTAAGCGGGCTCATAAGCGGTTCGCACGGCCAGCGCGAGCCAGCTGCGTGAGATTTCGGCATTGCCGACCGGGCCGAGTTTGAACCGGGACCGGAGTTCCGCGAGCTTTGAATCGGCGAGATCGTCAGGCTGCCCTTCGAGGAAACGAACCCATTCCTGCGGCACCCAATCCTGCGCCGGCAACTTCTCTACCGGCAGTCGCCCGGCGCGCCATTCCTCTGCAGCGTGATCGACGGCGTCGAACACACCGCCCGGTATCAGCGGTGTCGTCGCCGGCATGCCGACGCCATAGAACCACTCGTCCAGTTCGGCGACCGGGATCGACGGCGAACCCGGGCGCTCCAGCCGCGCGAGCAGATAGCTGCGGAATCGCTCCGTGTCCATGCTCTGGAAAGCATGGCGGTCGAAATACTCACGCAGGAATGCATCAAAGGCCGCTCGCCCGAAGCGCGACTCGAGGTACCCCAGGAACCAGCGGCCCTTCTCGTAGGCGACGTCGGTCGTGCCTTCGTCCGGATTCCGTCCCGCGAGATCGAGTTTAAGCGACGCATCCTGCGGCAGGCCGGCGGCTTTCGCATCCGCAATAGCCTCGGCCAGGAATCCGTAGCCGATCGCGTCTTCCATGCGCGCGCGGCGTTCGCCGTAGAGGGCTTCCATCTGCCGGCGTTCCAGATAGGTCGTGAAACCCTCGTTGAGCCAGAAGTCATTCCAGGTAGCGCTCGTGACGAGGTTGCCGGACCAGGAATGCGCGAGCTCATGCACGATCGTGGAGACGAGACTGCGATCGCCTGCGACGATGGACGGCGCTATGAACGAGAGCCGCGGATTCTCCATGCCGCCGTAGGCAAAACTGTGCGGCATGATCAGGAGATCGTAGCGTTCCCACCGGTAGGGTCCGGCCATCAGTTCGCCCATCTCGAGCATGCGCGGCAGATCCGCAAACTCGCGGGCTGCTGCGTCAAGACGCTGGGGCTCGGTCCACACGCCGACGCGCTCGCCGAGGCTCCGGAACTCGAGGTCGCCGATGGCGAGTGCGATGAGATATGCGGGGATCGGCTGCTTCATCTCGAAGCGGTATTCGCCGGGTTTCGCGCTGTCATCGACGACGCGCGCGGCGCTCATCACGGCGACCAGCTCCGGCGGCGTGCGGATGCGGGCCGAGTAACTGACGCGCACGCCCGGCGAATCCTGCATCGGGATCCAGCTTCGGCCATGAATCGCCTGCCCCTGGCTGTACATGAATGGATGCGGTCCGGATGTCTGGGCAGGTTCCAGCCACTGCAGCGCGCTCGCCTCGGCCGAAGTGCGGTAGTCGATGCGAATGCGCATCAGGGTTGGTGCCTCACAACATTCGGAAAACTGGATGCGCATCCGACTGCCGAGGATCTCGTCGGGCGCATCGAGCCATAAGGCCAGGACCTGCGACTGCCCTGCCTCATCGAGCAAATGCACGGATCGGATCTCGAGATCGCGCGTATCGAGGTACAGCTCTTTCGCATAGGGGTCGAGACGCTCGACCGTCAACTCGGCCGTACCGTCCAGCCGGTGCGCCTCGAAATCCGCATAAAGATCGAGTGCGACATGCCGGACCAGGAATCGCTCCGGTTCCGCGTAGGAATGTGGATCCCGGGCGGCGAACACCGGACTGGCTAACGTCAACATCATGATAATGGCGCCCGTTCCTGACATCATGTTTTCCAGGTTTCAGACAGGACACGGAGCAGGTTCCTGCCCAGGATTTTCTCGACCCGGGTGGAACTGTGTCCCTTTGACACCAGCATTTCGGCAAGCGTTTCAAGCCGGCGCGGCGTATTGAGTTCGGCGGCGAACAGATACCCTTCTTCAGTTTCGGCGGGTGCCGAAATGCCGGCCGCGCGCCGCTGGCGAACAAACCGGATGTGGTTGTCCTTGAAGGCCTGATCAACGACCTCGGCGGATAACCCGCCGTCGGTGCCGATCGACACATGGTCCTCGCCGCAGACTTCGATCATGTGTTCGAGGTGGCGGATGACGTCGGCCGCGGTCGGCTGTCTTCCTGCGCTCAGGAACGGCATGAAATAGATGCCCGAGACCCCGCCCTGGTCCGCGACCGCGCGCAACTCGGCGTCGGTGCGATTGCGCGGATGGTCGGCCAGCGCGGCGCTGCCCGTATGCGTGAAAGCGACCGGCTTCTTCGAATGACGGATCGCGTCCGCCGCGGTCTGGCGACCACAATGGCTGAGATCCACCAGGATACCCAGTTCGTTCATGCGCTCGATGGCCTCGACACCGGCCTTGCTCAAGCCGGCGTTGGCCGGTTCGAGGCAGCCGTCGCCCAGCAGGTTGCGCCGGTTATAGGTGGGCTGGACGATGCGGATCCCCAGGCGATGGAATTCCTCGAGTCGCGCCAGATCGGTCTCGAACGCCACGCCGTCCTGGAATCCATAGATAAGGCCAAGGCGTCCGGCGCTCTTTGCAGCCACGATATCGGCAGCCGTACGCACACGGCACAATGCATCGGGATGGCGATCGATCTCGCGCTCGATCTCGCCAATGCCGAGCACCGCCCGCGCGAATGCGGCATCCGGCGGCGTGGTGCCGACCGGCAATAGGGTCATGTGCACGCAGGTGATGCCCGAGTTCCGCGCGTCCTCTATGTGAGCGTCCGCCAACGGCCCATCGGACGCGGAGTTACCCAGCCCGCCCAATCCGTCGATGACGATCGCGTCCCGATACGGATTGGCCGCAACCGCAAGTGCCGGCCGGTACAGCGTCAAACCGATTGCCGCCGCCGTGCTGCCGGCGACGAAGGAACGGCGCGATAAAAATGATTCCATGAGAACTCCCGCGCGATGCCGCGAAGAATTGCATAATCCTGCCGATGAAGCCAATCGACCGAGCCCGCGTCGCCGGCCTGATGGCACGCGAACGCGCCACTTTCCGCCAGCGCCACGCGCGCAGTGGTCAGCTGTCCGAGCAGGCAAAGCGCTCGCTGCTCTTCGGTGTGCCGATGAACTGGATGACGCGCTGGCCGGGCGACCATCCGGTATTCGTCGATCGCGCGGAAGGCGCCCGTTTCCGGGACGTCGACGGCAACGAGTTCATCGACTTCTGCCTCGGTGACACGGGCGGGATGGCGGGACACGCGCCGAAAGCCGCCGTCGATGCGATCGCCGGGCAGGCCGCCAGAGGCATCACGCTGATGCTGCCGACCGAAGACGCCGCCTGGGTCGGCGACGAACTGGCGCGGCGCTTCGGGCTCCCTTACTGGCAATTCACGCTCTCCGCGACCGATGCGAACCGCTGCGTGATCCGCTGGGCCCGCGAGATCACGGGGCGCCCGAAAATCATCGTGCATAACGGGTGCTATCACGGGACCGTAGATGAGTCCGTCGCGATGCTGGAGAACGGCCGCACCGTCGCGCGCAGCGGCAACATCGGCAAGCCCGTTCCGCTCGACCAGACGACACGGGTCGTGGAGATCAATGATCTCGAGGGTTTGGAAGCGGCGCTTGCGCACGAAGACGTCGCCGCCTGCCTGTTCGAGCCTGCATTGACCAATATCGGCATCGTGCTGCCCGACCCGGGCTATCACGAGGCCGCGCGCAGGCTGTGCGAGCAGTACGGCACGCTGTTGATCATCGACGAGACGCATACGATCAGCGCCGGTCCCGGCGGATGCACCAGAACCTGGGGCCTGGAACCCGATTTCCTGACGATCGGCAAGACGCTGGGCGCCGGGATCGCAAGCGGCGCCTATGGCCTCACCGAACGCGTGCGCGCGAGGATCTACGCACGCAGCGATTCCCGCAACACCGACGTTGGCGGCATTGGCGGCACCCTGGCCGGCAACGCCTTGTCGCTCGCTGCGATGCGGGCGACGCTCGGCGAGGTCATGACGGACGCGGCGTTCGTGCGGATGATCGCGCTCGGCGAGCGCTTCGAGCAGGGCGTGCGCGGCGTCATCGAGTCGCGTGAGCTGCCCTGGCACGTCGTACGTCTCGGTTGCCGGGTCGAGTACCTGTTCCGTCCGGAGCGGGCCCGGAATGGTGCCGAGGCGGCGGCCGGACAGGACGACGCGATCGACGCGTTCATCCACCTTTACCTGTTGAACCGGGGCATCCTGATGACCCCGTTTCACAACATGGCATTGATGTCACCGGCGACGACCGCGGCCGATGTGGACCGGCACACGGAGTGCTTCTCGGCCATGGCCGCCGAACTCGCCTCGTGACCGGCCGACGACCATTGCCCCGGATTGCTTGTCGGAGTCAGTCCCACACGCGGTGTCGACTTCGACCGTCTGAATCTTGTCGCCTTCCGTCCTATCCTGCAGGTTCAATCCGACTCTGACTGAACACATGGAGGTGACTGCAATGCCCACCGCATCAGGCCACACAGCGGCGATCCGCGCGAAGAAAGTCAGCGGGACCAAGGTCATTGACGGGTCCGGCGACAAGATCGGCGAGGTCGAGGACATCGTGCTCGACAAGCTCTCGAACAACATCATGTTCGCGATCGTGTCGTTCGGCGGCTTCCTCGGAATCGCGGAGAAGTATCATCCGGTTCCGTGGTCCTCGCTGAAGTACGACAAGTCCCAGGACAGCTACGTCGTCAATTTCACCAGGGAGCAACTGGAGGCAGCGCCCGCCGCTTCGCTGGAAGAACTGACCCGTGGCGACGGCCAGGCGTTTCGCAACAAGGCATACGACTACTACAAGGCGCCGCGTTACTGGGACGCGCCGCGTCACTAGAACAAGAACGGCCGCGCGGGCGGCGATGGTCCGACCGTCGCCGCTCGCTGCTCGGTTTTCCTAATCGGCAAATGCCGGCGGGCTGATCGCCAGTACGCGATTGTCCAGCAGATTGACATGACCGCTGATCGACCCCGTGCCGGGGAGTACGCCGCGATAGAAAAGCGTCTTGTAGCGGCCAAAAGTTTCCACCGACGTCGGCTGGCCGAGGACCTCGGTGACCTCGGCCTCGCCCATCCCCCGGGTTACGCCAGTCCACGATTTCGTTGAATGCCACGGGAGTTCGCCGATCGAAGCGGCCGCGGCCCTGTCCTCGCGCCTGCCAGGCATCGTGCCGACGGCGGGCTCCTTCGCCTGCCGTTTCAACTCCTCTTCGAGACGCACGATGCGTCGCTGCTGCTCGTCAACCCGAGTCCGCAGTAGCCGGATTTCCGATTCGAGCCGACTGATGCGGGCCGCGTCATCCGTGCCCGCGACGCCGGGATACGGGACCGCCGTCATGACCATCGGGATCACCGCGGCTAACAGAGCGCGACAGCAGGAAATCCTCATCTCGGCATCGAAGGCTTCACGGCCCTGAAACGATGGTGCAAAGCGTCGCATAATTGCGGCGCCGGGGCCAATCGCGTCAAGCAATGGGAGCGGTGATGCCGATATGCCTGCCACAGGTCGCCCGACGGGCACAGGCTCGCGCACTGCTGATTGCCTGCGCCTTGCTGCAGATCGCGGCCGCGGACGAGACCCGCTATGCCGCCGAGCGCAAGGCGCTCGGGGCAGAAATCCAGCGCGCCGCGGCGCAGACTGCCTATGCGACCGGCCGCGCGCGCTTCAGCGCGCGCGTCATGAAGGCCATGGATGCTGTGCCGCGGCACCGCTTCGTGCCGACGGGCTCGGTCGCCAACGCCTATGAGAACCGGCCCTTGGCGATCGGCCACGGCCAGACCATCTCGCAGCCTTACATCGTGGCGCTCATGACCGAACTGCTGGAACCGAAGTCCGGCGATGTCATGCTCGAAGTGGGCACCGGTTCCGGCTACCAGGCGGCGGTCCTCTCCAGGCTCGTGACGCGCGTCCAGACGATTGAAATCATTGCGCCGCTTGCCGACAGCGCAACCGCGCGCCTGCGGGAACTGGGCTACGACAATGTCCAGGTGAAATCGGGTGACGGCTATTATGGCTGGCCGGACCATGCGCCTTACGACGGCATCATCGTCACTGCGGCCGCGAATTCGATTCCGCCCCCGCTCATCGCGCAACTGAAGCCTGGCGGACGCATGGTGATCCCGGTTGGCGCACCGTTTCACACGCAGGACCTGATCCTGCTGCGCAAAGATCCGGATGGAAAAGTAACCACGACTTCCGTGTTGCCGGTCGCTTTCGTGCCGCTGACCGGCAGCCGGTGATGGCGCGGCGCGATTCCGCGCTGCTGGCGCTCTCGATCGGCTTGCTGGCAGGCGCGGCTCTCGCCTACCAGGTGCTGTTGTTCCGCCTGCTCGCCATCATCCAGTGGCATTCCTTCGCCGCGATGATCATCAGCCTGGCATTGCTCGGCCATGGCGCTGCGGGCACGGCGCTCGCGCTCACGGGCAAGCGGCTGCTGCCGCGATTCCACGCGGTCTATGCGACGAGCGCGGCGCTGTTCGCCATCGCCGTGCCGGCCTGTTGGGCGCTCGCGCAGCGCCTGCCGTTCAACGGCCTCGAGCTGGTCTGGAATCCCGGCCAGCTCGGCTGGCTCGCGGGGATTTTCCTGCTGCTGTCGCTGCCGTTCTTTTTCGCGGCCTGCTGCTTCGGGCTCGCATTCATGTATGCGCGCGAGCGGATTCCCGCGCTCTACGCGGCGGACCTCCTGGGAGCAGGCCTTGGCGCCGCACTTGCGACCGGTCTGCTCTTTCTCCTGCCGGCGGGCGATGCGCTGCGCGTCGCCGCCATAGCGGGTGCGCTCGCAGCCATCCTGCTGCCGGCTCCGAGACTGGCACGACTGGCGCTGCCGGCGCTGGCGGTGCTGTCCACCCTGGTCATGCCGGATGCCTGGCTGACGCCGCGCATCACCGAGTTCAAGGGCCTGCCGCGCACACTGCAGGTCATGGGCGCGGCCATCGAGGCCGAATACTCGAGTCCCTACGGCCTGCTGACGATCGTCCGCAACGATACGATTCCATTTCGCCATGCGCCCGGCCGCAGCCTGGCCGCGACTACGGAACCGCCACCGCAGCTTGCGGTGTTCACGGACGGCGATGCAATGACGGCATTGACCGACTACGACGGCCGGCGCGAATCGCTCGCGTACCTCGACGAGATGACGTCGGCGTTGCCCTATCACCTGATCGATCGGCCGCGCGTGCTGGTGCTGGGCGCCGGCGGCGGTGCGGAGGTGCTGCAGGCGATCTACCACGAGGCGCGGGAAGTCCACGCCGTCGAACTCAACCCGACGATGCTCGAACTGTTGCGCGCGCGGCTCCTGAAGTCCTGGGTCCAGTTGCACGCTGGCGATGCCCGCGGATTCGTCCGCACCGACCGCGCGCAATACGACCTTGTCCAGCTAGCCCCGCTCGATTCCTACGGCGGCTCGGGCGCGGGCGTCCAGACGATGGCGGAAAGTTACCTCTATACGGTGGAGGCGATCGCCGATTACTACGCGCGTCTGGCCCCGGGCGGTTTTCTCGCGCTGACGCGCTGGGAAAAGCAGCCGCCACGCGAAGGCCTCAAACTGTTCGCGACGGCGGTGTCGGCTCTCGACGCGCCTGGCGCGAATGCCCGCGACAGGTTCGCGCTGATCCGCGGCTGGCAGACGAGCACGCTGCTCGTCAAGCGCGGCACGCTGACTGACGCCGATCTCGACCGCCTGCGGGCATTCTGCGAAGCGCGCGGCTTCGATCCGGCGTGGTTTCCGGGCATCACGCCCGATGATGTGAACCGGCATCATCGCGTCCCGCGGGCCTGGCTGCACGAGGGCGCGGTGGCGCTCCTTGGCGCTGAAGCCGGGCGCTTCATCGCGGACTATAAATTCAACGTCGCGCCGGCGACCGACGATCGTCCGTATTTTTTCCATTTTTTCCGCTGGCCATTGCTGCCGGAACTGATTTCGCTTCGCGGCCAGGGCGCGCTGACGCTGCTCGACACGGGTTACCTGGTGCTCATCGGCACGCTCGCCATCGCGGTTCCACTGTCGCTCCTCCTGATCCTGGCGCCGCTCGCGGCACTTGGACCGCGCCAGCGCGGTGAGCGGCGACTGCGCTCCGGCGTTTATTTCCTCTGTCTGGGTCTGGCGTTTCTCTTCGTCGAGATCGCCTGCATGCAGCGATACGGCCTCTTTGTCGGGCACCCGCTATTTGCTCCGGTTGTCGTGCTGGCGGGATTCCTTGTGTTCGCGGGCGCGGGCAGTTTCGTCGCGTCACGGGTTCGCAATCGGCCGCGCGCATTGAAATGGGCGATCGCCGGCATCGTCCTGATGCTCCTGGTACAGGCTATCGCGCTGCCGCCATCGCCGGGCATCGTCGAGTCGACTGCCGGGCGGGTTCTGCTCACGCTCGGGTTGATCGCACCGCTTGCGTTCCTGATGGGTCTGCCGTTTCCGCTCGGGCTGTCGAGTCTGGCCGACGCGGCGCCGGCTGCGGTTCCCTGGGCCTGGGGAATCAACGGTTGCGCGTCGGTGCTGTCGGCGCTGCTCGCCGCGCTGCTTGCCGTGCATCTTGGCTTCAACGCCGTGCTGATGATGGCGGCCGGCTTGTATGGGCTCGCCGTAATGGCCTGGAACCTGGAAATGACGCCTTGAAGCTCGCGCGTGTAACATGCATCGGCATGGCGCGCTCCCGTTGGAAACTCTGCCTGTCGGCGGTCTGTGCCGCCGCCGCCACGGCGTGCGCGATGCAGCCGCAGGCCGTTCCCGGACCCGCGGCTCCCGCCGCAGCGCCGGCACCCGAGCCTGCGCGGCTGCCCTACTCGTCCACCTATCAGGCTGGCCAGTCCGGCACGCCGGTCCTGATCCGCAATGCGACGATCCTGACGGGAACCGGCACGCGCCTCGACGGCGGGGACCTTTTGCTCGAGAACGGCCGCATTGCCGCGATCGGCAGCGAGCTCACGGGACCGGACGGCGTCGCAGTCATCGACGCGAATGGCCGCTGGGTCACGCCGGGACTGATCGACGTGCACTCGCATCTCGGTGTTTATCCGAGTCCGTCGATCAACGCGCACAGCGACGGCAATGAAGCGACGGATCCGGTCACGGCAGGCGTCTGGGCCGAGCATTCCCTGTGGCCGCAGGATCCGGGCTTCGAGGCGGCGCTAAGGGGCGGCGTGACGACGCTGCAGATCCTGCCGGGCTCCGCGAACCTGATCGGCGGGCGCGGCGTAACAGTCAAGAATGTCTGGGCGCCGACCTACCAGGCGATGAAGTTCCCGGGCGCGAAACAAGGTCTCAAGATGGCCTGCGGCGAGAACCCGAAGCGCGTCTACGGCGGACGACAGAAGGCGCCGTCCACGCGCATGGGCAATGTCGCGGGCTACCGCCAGGCTTTTGCCGATGCGCAGGATTACCAGGAGCAGTGGAAGGAACACGAAGCCAAGCAGGCGGTATTCGAGGCAAAGATCAAGCCGGACGCCACCCCGCCGAAACCCCCCAGGCGCGACCTGCGGCTCGAGACGCTCGCCGCGGCGATGCAGGGCGATGTGCTCGTCCACAACCACTGCTATCGCGCGGACGAGATGGCGACGATGCTGGATCTCGCCGCGGAGTTCGGATTCAGGATCTCCGCCTTCCATCACGGCACCGAGGCTTACAAACTCGCCGACCGCCTCGCTGCGGAGGGCGTCTGCGGCGCGTTGTGGGCCGACTGGTGGGGCTTCAAGCTGGAAGCGTATGACGGCATCCAGGAAAATATCGCGCTCGTCGACTATCCGGACGGCGGTTGCGCGATCGTCCACTCCGATTCCGCCGAAGGCATTCAGCGCCTGAACCAGGAAGCGGCGAAGGCCATGACGCGCGGCATCCGCGCAGGACTCGACATTCCGCCCGAACGTGCGATCCGATGGGTGACGTCGAATGCGGCGCGGTCGCTCGGCATCGAGGTGCAGACCGGTACGCTCGAGGCCGGCAAGATGGCGGATGTCGTGATCTGGAATGGCAATCCGTTCAGCGTCTACGCGCTCGCGGACCAGGTGTACGTGGACGGCGTGCTGCGCTTCGATCGCGCACATCCATCGGCCAAGCCCTTGTCGGATTTCTCGCTGTGAAGATTTCCTATCTCGTCGCCGCCTTCGCGACCGCAATCCTCGCCACGGACGCAGCCTGCGCGCAGGACCTGCTGATCAAGGGCGCGCGCGTACACACGGTTTCCACCGCGGGCACGCTGGAAAATGCGGACGTGCTGGTTCATGCGGGCCGCATAGCCGAAGTGGGCACCGGCCTCGCGGCCCCGGCAGGCGCCAGCATCATCGAAGCCAATGGCCGTGCGCTGACACCGGGCCTGTTTGGCGGACTCACGCAGATCGGAATCGAGGAAGTCTCGCTCGAGCCGTCGACGGTGGACGCGGAGCTCGAGCTGATGGCGCCCGCGTGGCAACACCACTGGCGCCCGGAGTTCGACGTGACGCCAGCATTCAATCCGCGCTCGTCACTCGTACCGGTCGCGCGCATCGAGGGCATGACGTGGACGATGCTGGCACCGCTCAGCGATCGCAGTCTGGTCGCAGGCCAGGGGGCTGCGGTCACGCTCGATGGCCGATTCGATGCCGTGCTGAACGGCAGCGAGTCGCTCTTCGTCAACTGGGGCAGCGCGGGAGACAAGGGTTCCGGCGGCAGCCGTGCGGCGCAGTTCATGCTCTTCGACCAGGCCATTCGCGAAGTTCGGCAACCGGAGACGGCGGGCGCAGACGCCCTGCTCCTGCCTGAAGGGCGGGCGGCACTCAAGACGTATCTGGCGGGCGGTCGTGTCGTCTTCCGCGCGGAACGCGCCTCCGATATCCGGCAGGTGGTTCACTATGCGAAACGGCACGGCATCAATCCCGTGATCGCGGGTGGCAGCGAAGCCTGGCTGTTCGCGCAGGAACTCGCGGCCGCCGACGTCCCCGTCCTGCTCGACGTCCTCGACAACCTGCCGGGCGACTTCGACCGCCTCGGCGCGCGGCTCGACAATGCGGCACTGCTGCACGCAGCGGGCGTCCGCATCGCATTTTCCTATGACGACAGTCACCAGGCGCGCAAGAATCGCCAGCTCGCAGGCAACGCCGTGGCGCACGGCCTGCCCTGGCAAGCGGCGCTCGCGGCGATCACTTCAAACCCCGCGGACATTTTCGGCATGGGCAATGACCGTGGGCGCATCGAGAAAGGCAAAGCCGCGGATCTCGTGCTCTGGAGCGGCGACCCGCTGGAAGTCACGACCGTCGCGGACCAGGTGTGGATCGCGGGACAGCCCATCGAAATGCGTTCACGCCAGACCGAACTGCGAGACCGGTACCTGGAACGGCTGCGGTCTAACAGCCCCCGATGACGGCCATCCGACACGATCTGCAGACGGATTCGGAGCTTCAGCCTTTCGCATAAACCGAATCGAAGGCTGCGATCAGCTCCGCACGATCGACCGGTCCCAGATCACAGGCGTAGACTCCCTCCGGAATGTGTGCGGATGGCGCGGCACGCGAGGTCCAGATGTGTGCCGCCGGCACCACCCAGGACGGATCGTCCAGCGTACCTGCCGCAATGAAGAGGTACTGTGGCGCCGCAAGCGCTTCATGCCAGACGCGGGTGCCGCAGTCGGCGCAGCGGACGTAATCAGCCTCGCGTCCGCTATCGGCGCGCTTGCGAAAACGTAGCAATTCGCCATTTTCATGGCGAAATGCGGCGCGATCGGCATAAATCGTCAGGAGATTGGTCGCGCCCGTCAGCTTCTGGCAATCGCGGCAATGGCAGGCGACCGTCGCCAGTGGCGCAGCTTCATAGGTATATCGAACCGCCCCGCAAATGCATCCGCCACGATACGGCGGCTCAGGAATGGGCGGGCGCTGGATTACGCGAGACATGATGGAATTCTAGTGTCCGACGGCTCGATTCGCAGGCTTATATAATGACGACGTCACGCACATGAATGCACTTACGATCTATCACAACCCGAAATGCAGCAAGAGCCGGGCCGCCCTGTCGCTGCTGCAGGAGCTCGGGCTGACGCCACGCATCGTCGAGTACCTGCAATCGCCGCCTTCCGCGGCCGAACTCAAGGCTATTGTCGCCCTGCTCGGCATCCGGCCGGAGGAGCTGGTGCGCAAGGGCGAGGAAATCTACAGGACCAGGCTCGCGGGTAAGACGCTTACGGATGATCAGTGGATCGCGGCGATGGTCCGGGACCCGATCCTGATCGAACGGCCCATCGTCATTATGGAGAAGCGCGCGGTGCTCGGCAGGCCGCCGGATACCGTGCTGGCGCTGCTGCGCGACTAGGACAGTGAACTTCCGGCAGGCGCCACGTTCAGATTGATCGGATCAACAGGCCTGAGCTCGAGAATCATTCCAATCACCAGGCGGTGCGAGGAGGGATCTATGAGGCTGGCAGTCGCGCTGGTAAGCGCCTTTTGCCTGTTCCTGCAGGGCTGCACAACGATGCAACCCGTGCAGGTTCCGCAGAGCGGCACGGGACCGGCCGCAGTGCAGGTCGGCGATACTGTCGAACTGACGACACGCGCGGGACGTCAACATCGTTTCCAGGTCACCGAGGTGACTGACGATGCGCTGGTCGGACAGGATATGCGCGTCTCCTATGCGGATATCGCCGATCTGAAAACGGCGCGCCAGGACGAGACAAAATCGAAGTCGGTGATGTGGGTCCTTGGCGGCGTGGCGCTGGTCGCGCTGCTGATCGGCGCGGCAAGCGGCGGCGGATCGAGTTACTGACGACGCCTCGTTCGTAGCCCTGTACTCTGACCGAATGCGTGTCTTGCGCATTCGTCCCCTGATATTCGCGATGCTGTTCGCCTTCGCGTTTACGGGCTATGTCCAGCGCTCGGGTGTGTCCGTTGCCGCCGAAAGGATGATGCCGGAGCTCGGCCTCTCGCAGGTCCAGATCGGCTGGGTCATGACCGCTTTCCTGCTGACCTACTCGGTATTCCAGATTCCCGCCTCGTTGCTCGGTCAGGTCGTGGGCGCACGACGCATGCTCGCGGTGATCGGCCTGGCAACGGTGCTCGCGAGCGTGCTGACGGCCTCAGCGCCATTGATCGCGGCCGCGGGCGTCATCTTCGTGACCCTCCTGCTTGCCCGCGGCCTGCTCGGCGCCGCGCAGTCCGCGCTCTTTCCAGTCGCCTCGGGAACCATCCGCTTCTGGTTTCCGGTCGGCAGCTGGGCGTCGTTTCAGGGGCTGATCGTCACCGGACTCTGGTTGGGGGCAGCCACGGCTTCCCCCCTCGTTGCCTGGTTGATGCAGGCGTTCGGCTGGCAGTGGGCGCTGGTCGCCTCCAGCGTGCCGTCGCTGCTCCTGGTCGTGCTCTGGTACTGGTTCGGGCGCGACCGGCCCGATCTGCACCCGCGGGTATCACGGGCCGAACTCGAAGAACTTCGGGGTAATCCGCCATTCGATGCGACGGTGCCGCTGACCTGGCAACGCCTGCTCCGCGTGCTCGGCGATCGGGACATCCTGCGGATCACGCTTTCCTACTTCGTCATGAATTACGTGTTCTATCTCGTGACGTTCTGGAGTTTCCTGTACCTGGTGCAGGAACGTCGTCTCAGCGTGCTGGAAAGCGGCTGGCTCGCGAGCCTGCCATTCGTCGTCGCGGGCGCCGCCGCGGCGGTTGGCGGCCGACTGGCGGATCGCTTCCGTGCGCGCTTCGGCGATCGCGCTGGCATGCGTATCGTGCCGCTGGCCGCACTGCCCTGCGCGGCGGTCTTCCTGTACCTCACGGTGTCGGCAGTGAACCCCTATTGGGCCGTCGCCGCGCTGTGCCTCGGCTTTGCCTGCGTCGAGGTGACCGAGGGCTCCTTCTGGGGCGCGACCATGCGACTCGCTCCGTCCGACACGATGGCTGCAACCGCGGTACTCAACACCGGCGGCAATCTCGGGGGCGTCGTGGCGACGCCGATCATCGCGGCGCTCTCGGTAGGCTATGGCTGGGGCGCCGTTTTTGCGACTGGCGCGATCACGTCCGTTATCGCCGCCGCACTCTGGTTTACCATCGATGCCGGACGCCGCGGAGACACGACATGACGACCCTGCAACCGACCAGCAACCCCACCCGGCCCTTCCTGGACTGGCCGGTCGTCACGGATCCGTCCGGCTGGACCGCCGATGTCGCAATCCTCGGCATTCAGCACAGCGAACCGTACGCGCATGATGCATTTCCGAATGACCAGGCACGCGCGCCGGACGCCATCCGCGAGCGCTCTCAGAGCTTCTGCTACAACCCCGCGCACTGGGACTTCGACACCGGCACCGATCTGGCGTCCAGCCTGCCGGCACGGCACCTGGATATCGGCAACGTCGGCTGGTCCCGGAAAGGCGACTATGCCGAGTATGCCGGCGCCATCACGGAGCGCGCGCGGCATTTCTGGCGCCGGGGCGCGCAGCTCGTCGTGCTCGGCGGCGACCACGGCGTCACGATCCCCATGGCCGATGCGCTCGACGCGATCGGCGAACCCGTCCACATCCTGCACATTGACGCGCACCTCGACTGGCGCGAGGAAGTCGGCGGCGTGCGCCGCGGCTACAGCAGCCCGCTGCAATGGGCGAGCAGGAATCCGGCCGTTTCAGGCATGACGCAGATCGGCCTGCGGGCGATCGGCAGCGCGCGACGGGGCGAGGTCGAAGCCGCGTGGAAATACGGTTCCAAGCTGTTCAGCGCGCAGCAGATCCACGCCGAAGGCATGGAGCCGGTGCTCGAAACCATTCCCGAAGGCCGTGCCGTCTATCTGACGATCGACGCCGACGGACTCGATCCCACTGAAATGCCGGCGGTCATGGCGCCGACGCCGGGAGGCATCTACTTCCGCCAGCTTGCGCCGTTGCTACGCAGCGTCGCGCGGCACAATCGCATCGTCGGCATGGACATCGTCGAGATCGCGCCGTCATACGACTTCGCCAATGGACTGACCTGCATCATGGCCGGGCGCTTGATCCTGAATGTGTTGAGCGCTTCGTGGAGCGAAGGCGGTGCATACCATCGCCGTTCAAGTCCATCGTAGTCAGGGCGCCAGGTTTCTCAACGACTGCAGCAGGACGCCCCAATCGGGGAGCAACGGTCCGCCGAGCCACAGCCACTGCGCCATCCAGACGCTGACCAGGCTGATGCCGACCGTCAACGGCGCGCCAACCCGCAGGAAATCGCCGAATGTATACTGGCCCGGATTGAGGATCAGCAGGTTTCCGTGATGTCCGATCGGCGTCAGGAAAGCCGCGACTGCGCCGAGTGCCGTGCAGACGATGAACGGCTGCGGCGGCAGACCGAGCGCCACGGCCAGCGCCAGTGAGATCGGGCCGAGCAGCACAACGGTTGCCGCGTCGGACAGGATCTGGGTGACCAGCGCGGCAGCCCAGAACAGCGCCAGCAGGACGCCGAGCGGGTGCCAGTCCATCACGACTCTTTGTAACTGGTCCGCCAGCAGCGCCGCGGTGCCGGTCTGCTCCATCGCCAGACCGAGTGGAATGACGCCCGCGATCATCACGAAGATGCGCACGTCGATTTCCCGATAGGCCTGGTCGATACTGACACAACCGGTGATGACCAGCGCGACGGCGCCGGCGAGAAACGCCATCTGCGCGGGCACCACGCCGGAAGCAGCCCCGGCAACGACCGCGGCGACGATCAGGATCGCCCATTTCGCGCGCTGCCGACGGCGCGGGTTCGCGGTAAAGGGCACCATCATCAGGAATCCGTGGTGACCGGATAGCGCGCTCAGCTTGTCCGCCGTCCCGCGCAGAACGAGCAGATCGCCCTCGCTCAACCGGACCTGCGACAGTTCCTCGCGGATCCAGCCTTCCCGGCGCCACATGCCGACCACAACGACGCCCATGGAGCGGCGGAAATCGATGCCGCCGATCGTTTCACCGACGAACGGCGAGTGCGGCGCGACGACCACCTGCACGAGCTGGTAGGCGTCTTTGTCTTCCTTGCCGTCCGCCGGTTTGCCGCTGTATTTCCGGACCGCATGCAGGGCAAGGCCCGCCTCGCCATCGACCGATGCGATCTCGTCAGGTGAAGCGCGCACGAACAGCACGTCCCCTGCGTGCAGCACGGATTGGCGGCCCGCATTTCGCTGGCGCACCCCCGCCCGCATCCATTCGACGACTTCCAGGCGCTTTTCGAAATGCAGGTTGAATTCCCCGAGCGGACGGTCGATCCAGCGCGAGTTCTCCTCGACGATCAGTTCGGTGTAGTACCGGTCCAGGCGCAGGTAATCGGTTTCATTCGGGCGCCCCAGCCGGCGCGGCAGCAGCCAGCGGCCGAGCGACATATAGATCACCGCGAGCGCAACCAGCGCTGCGCCGATCGGCGTAATGCCGAAAATGCCGAGTGCCTGATGGTCTCCGGTCCTCAGCAGGTGATTCGCGAGCAGGAAGGCCGGCGCGCTGAATATCGTGAGCGTGGTGCCGATCGACGCCGCGAGCGACATGGGCATCAGGAGCCGCGACGGCGACAGTTTCTGGTCGCGTGCGAGTCGCATCATGATCGGCAGCATCATCGCGGTGATCATCAGGTGATGCGAAAAGGCCGCCAGCGCGGCGACGGCGGGCATCACGACCAGGATGGCGCGCCATTCCCTGGCGCCGGCTGCCCGCGAAATGAACGCGCCGATCTGCTCGGTCACGCCGGTCGCGCTCAGTGCCGCGGAAATCACGAAGACCGACGCCACGATGATCGCGGGCTCGCTGGCGAATCCCGACAGCGCCTGCGCAGGCGAGAGCAGACCGGTGGCAGCGAGGGCCAGCAGGGTCAGCATGGCCGCGACGTCGATGCGGACCCGCTCGCTGATGAAAAGCATCAGGGTGATGGCCACGATCAGCAGATAGACGATCTGATCGGTGCTCATGGGCGGCACGGCGTGCGCGGTCTGTGCGGATCGTTATCCGGGCTCACCGGCGCAGATTGTACGCAGTTCGCCGCTGCCCTACCATTGCCCCACCGATGCCTATGCGTCTTCTCCTGCTGCTGTCAGCGCTGTCCTGCAACGCCCAGGCGGCCGACCCACCCGTGCTGATCAGGAACGCAACCGTGATCACCATGGACGGGGCCAGCGTGTTCGAGAAGCACGATCTGCTCGTCCAGGACGGCCGCATCGCGCGGATCGCGCCGACCGGCACGACGGCTGCGCCGGCAGGTACAACCGTCGTGGATGGGACCGGCCGATTCCTGATGCCGGGTCTCGCCGAAATGCACGCCCACGTGCCCGGACCGACACCCGCCGGTTATGCCGAGGATCTGCTGACGCTCATTGCCGCGCACGGCATCACGACCATTCGCGGCACCCTCGGCCAGCCATTGCATCTCGAACTGCGCGCGCGGATTGAACGCGGAGAACTGATCGGGCCTCGCCTGTTCACCTCGGGCCCCTCGATCAACGGCAACACCGCGCCGGATGCCGCGACGGCGGAACGCATGGTGCGCGAACAGAAAACCGCCGGTTACGACTTCCTCAAGCTGCATCCCGGACTACAGCGCGGCGTATTCGACGCCCTTGTGGCGACGGCGCGCGTAGTGACGATTCCGTTTTCCGGACATGTCTCGACTGAAGTCGGCGTTACGCATGCGCTTGCGGCGAAGCAATCGGCCATCGATCACCTCGACGGTTACATCATGGCGCTGGCGGCGGAGCGTTGCCTCGCCGACCCGGGACGGACTGGATTCATGGGTCTCGGCTTCGCCGATTGCGCTCACGAGACGCGGATTCCAGGACTGGTCAAGGCAACGCTGAAAGCCGGCACCTCGATGGTCCCGACCCAGGTCCTGGTCGAACAATGGGCAGCGCCGCCGACGGATGAGATGTTGCGCGCACGCGCCGCATACCGATTCCTGTCGCCGGCCACGATTGCCCAGTGGCAGAAGGCGCGTGTGCAATTCGACCAGGTATCACCGCAGGCGAAGCGCTTCGTCGACCTGCGCCAAGAACTGTTGCGACAGATGCACGCGGCTGGCGTGCCGATCCTGCTCGGTTCCGATGCGCCTCAACTCTTCAACATACCGGGAGAATCGACGTTCGCGGAACTCGAGCTGTACGGCCGGATCGGACTGTCGCCGATGGATGCGCTCGCGACCGGAACCGTCAACGTTGCGCGCTTTTTCGGCCAGGAAGACCGGTTCGGCCGCCTGCGCGAAGGGCTCGAGGCCGATGTGCTGCTCCTCTCCGCCGACCCGCGGGCCGATCTCGGCAACGTTCGCAAGCTTGAAGGCGTGATGCTGCGCGGCCGCTGGCTGCCAAGAGCCGAACTCGACGTGATGCTCGATGAGGTCGCGGCGCGTCAGGCACGACGCTAGCCGGCGCCGGTTCGCCGGCTCCAGTCGTTGAGTTTCCCGAGAAATCCTTCCAGGCGCGCGCCCACCCGTTCGTCCGCCAGTCGGCCTTCCGCATCGAAGACTTTGCCGGCATCGGCCAGGTAGAACTGTGGCTGCGGCATGATCAGTGCGCCGCAGGCCGTCAGTGTCTGGCGCAATGCCGCCTGCGCGAGCCGCGTGCCCCAGGGCCCGGCCGTAACGCCGAGGATTCCGGCCGGTTTGCCGTCGAGGACTTCCGCGTCACCGCGCGACAGCCAGTCCACCAGATTCTTGACCACGCCGGGCAGCGACTGGTTGTACTCCGGAGTCGCGATCAGTATGGCATCGCTTCGCGCGATCGCTGCCCGCAGGCGGGTCACCGGCTCGGGCCCGCCATGCACTTCCAGATCCTCGTTGAACAGCGGAATGGATTCCAGTTCCTGGTAAATCGAAATCGACAGCTCGCCCGGCGCCCGCGCCGCAGCTGCCGCCAGCAGCCGGCGATTGTAGGAATCGCGACGCAGGCTGCCCGCGATGCCGAGTATCTGCAGCACCCGCGGGCCGGACATCAGCCGCCGCCCCACTGCGGCAGGGCATCGACCGCGATGCGCAGCGCGAACGCCGCCATCAGCGCACCCATGATGCGGTCGAACCAGCGGCGGGCAACGGGTCGTGCCAGCCAGCGCGAGAAGAGAGCGCCAGCCGTTCCCCACACGGTCAGGCAGATGCTCGTGACGGACGCGATCAGCAGGGCCAGCGTGGCGACGTCGTTTCCGGCCGGCATCGCCGCAGCAGCCGTCGTCACGAGAACCCAGGCTTTCGGATTCATCAACTGAAATGCGGCGATCCCGGGCACCGTGGCCGGCAGGACCGGTTTCGACGAATCTGGGCGGTTACCATCGGCACGCATGAGCAGGAAACCGAGCCAGGCCAGGTAAGCGCCGCCACCGATGCCGAGCGCAATCGGCAGTCCGGGCCAGGCCTGCATCGCCGCTCCGACGCCGAGCCACACGAGCGTCAGCAGCATCAGCGAACCGGCGATGACGCCGAGCGTCGCGCCAAGCGCCGCAGCAATCCCGCCGCGCGCGCCTGCCTCCATGACGATCACGTTGTTCGGTCCGGGCGTGATCGCCGCGGCGAACAGCAGGCCGATGACCGGAACGAGAGCACCCATGCGTCGATCGCCTTCGCGCGCCAGGCGCGCACCACCTGAAGCGATTATAATTTTGCGTGAACGACGCTCCGGTGCCATTCAGGTCGCCAGTGGTTCCATCCTGAGACCATGAAGAAACTGCCGCTCTCCGCACTGCGGGCACTCGCAACCGTGCACGAAACCGGCGGCGTCCGTCCGGCGGCGCGCGCGCTGCACGTGACTCACTCTTCCGTGAGCCGGCAGCTGCGCGAGCTCGAGCGGTGGCTCGGCATCGAGCTGTTCGAGCAGCGCAAAGGCAGCAAGCGGATGGTCCTGACCGCGCAGGGTCTGGCGCTTGGAAAGGCCGCATGGTCGGGCCTGACCGACCTCGAGCATGCCGTCGAGGCGTTGCGCGAATGGAAGCGTCCCAACTCCGTCGCGATTGCGACCACGGCATCGCTGGCATCGCGCTGGCTGTTGCCGCGATTGCCGCTACTCGCCGGAAGTCATCCGTGGATCGAAGTGTCGGTCATCGTCCAGCAGGAAGCCCGCGATGTTGCGGAGCAAGGCGCGGACCTGTCGTTGCGCATGGGTACCGGACCCTGGACTGGCCGATGCGAGCCGATCATGGACGACGCGCTCTATCCGGTGGCGACCCGGCGGTACTGGAGCAGCCTCGGCGAGCGCCAGCCTGCGCGCGCGCTCGCGCGCGCGCATCTCATCCACGATCGCGAGCCCGCAACGGCCTGGGAGCGCTGGTTCGCCGTACACCCGGTCCCCGGCATCAATCTGCGGATGGGTTCGCGCTTCACGTCGTCGGACCTGACGCTCCGCGCCGCGGCACAGGGACTCGGCGTCGCCCTCGCCCGCGCTCGTCTCGCGGCGGACGACGTCGCCGCCGGCATCCTGTTCCGGCCATTCCGGACCGAGCGCATCGTCATCCCGCAGGCTTACTGGCTCGTCTATCCGGCGCGAGTCGAGCCACGGCCCGCCGTGCTCGCCGTCGCCGAATGGCTCAGGACGGGTTCAGATCGGCTGGTCGATTGATTTCGCGAGCGGCGTGAACAATTTCGGCCCCTGCTCCGCGAGGTACCAGCAGTCCTCCATCCGGATGCCGAACTCGCCCGGGATGTAAATGCCGGGCTCATCGGAAAAGCACATGCCGGCCTCGAACAGCGTCCGGTCGGCACGCATCAGGTTCGGCGGTTCGTGCACGTCCATGCCGATACCGTGCCCGGTCCGGTGCGAAGTGCCCGGCAGGCCATAGTCTTTCTTCCAGCCCAGCCCTTCGTAGAAAGCGCGCACCGCCTTGTCCACGTCGCCGACCGGGATGCCCGGCTTCGCGGTCTCGAGCGCGAGTTCCTGGCCGCGCTTGACCGTATCCCACACTTCGCGATGGCGGGCCGACGGCTCGCCGTACACCCAGGTCCTGGAGATATCCGAGACATAGCCATGCACCGAACAGCCCGTGTCCACCAGCACGACGGATCCCTCGCGCACGGTCTGCGGTGACTTGGTGCCATGGGGATAGGCGCTCGCGTCGTTCAGCAGCACCAGCGAGAACTGGTGCGTACCGCCGAGCGCATCGGTCGCCGCAGCTATCATCGCGCCGATGTCCCTGGCGCTCATGCCGGCTTCAACGCGTTCGTGCACCTGCTTGAGCGCCGCGTGCGTCACATCGTTTGCCGCCTGCATCAGCGCGAGTTCGGCCGATGACTTGACCATGCGGCAGCCATTGACGAGTTCCTCGCCCGAAACGATGGCCATGCCCGCGCCCGTCAGCGAGCTGACGTTGTTGATGATGAAGTACCGCGTGGTCGGCTCGACCGCCAGTGGCCCATTCGACGCCGCCGTGCCACGCATTGCATCCGCGATCAGCGCGAATGGACTTTCGTCCTCGTTCCAGGTCCGGACATCGGCGGCGATCTGCAGCGATTCGCGGATGGACGGCTCTTCGAAAAACGGCGTGACGATGATCGTCTCGCCCCGGACCGGTATCAGCGCCGCGGTCGTCCGTTCGGATCGTCCCCAGCGGATTCCGGTGAAATATTCCAGGCTCGATCCCGCCTCGACCAGCAGCGCCGCCACCTTGCGCTGCTGCATCAGGGACTGAACCTTGGCGATGCGCGCGCCGTGTTCCGCGCCGGTGATGGGCTGCGCAGCGCCGACGAGCAGACTCAAATCGCCGGTGCGGGTTTCCATCGCAGAAATTTTTCCGCCGCCCGCGAGCAGTGCGCCCGCCGCCGACATCCCGAAGAAGGCTCGCCTTGAAACGGTGGCCATCGTTTACTCCTGCAGAATCGTGTCGAGGGCAAATCGAGCGCAGCTGGTACGCGCGAATCGCCTGGCGTTACTGATCCCGACGCGCGCTATTCCGGCTTCAGCAGCCGCAGCAGTGCCTCGCCATCGCCTGCTGCCGCTACGTCGACGACGATCGCGCGGGGATTCATCGTCGCATCGCCGGCCGCCGGCAACTGCGTGAGGTGGCGAACGCCGATGCCCGAGGCTTCGAGCAGCAGCACGATTGCCTCGACGCCGTCGCCGTCGCCGATGACCAGCACTTCGCGCGATTGCGGCGCGCCGCGCCCCGCGCGAAGCCGGGCACTCGCCTGCGCGCAGAATGCGGCATTCCTGAGCGCGTGCGGGATCTCGCGCGGCTCCAGGGAACCCTCGACCAGCACATCGACGGCGCCCGCCCGCATGAGGTTCACGACCGATTGCGTGTCGATCTCCCGCGCCACGACCACGATCCCGGGCAAACGGCCCTTGCTGCCGCTTTTGAGCCGGCCCAGCAGCTCCAGGGCCGCCGCCGCGCCGATATCGAAGTGCAGCAGCAGGCCGTCCAAATCGTTGTTCGCAAGCAGCCCGATCGCAGCCTCTACATCGGCAGCACGCTCGCACTCGAAATCCGCGGCGATTGCGTCGGCGAGCGGCGCCTGCCGGTCGGCGTCCGCCACGATCAGCACCCTCACCGGGGCTCCTCGCCCGGGACAATCGCGGCCAGCGCCTCGCGCAGTTGCAGCAGGCGCGGCTGCTCGGCACTCCTGATGGATTCCTGGATGCGGGCAGAATCGAGCCTGGCGAGGTCTACCATCCCCATGCCTCCTCGGGGTGAGGGGGTCGCAAGCCGGAAAGTGTATCAGGGGGCGGTCAAGGCACGCGGGTGGATTGCCAGGCCACGGCGCGCCATTCGCCGTTTCGTTTCGCGAAAGTGCCGGTATTGAGGTAATGCACGATTTCGGCCTGTTCGCCGCTGCCCGTCGTGCCCACCAGGCGGAAGGCGATCACGGCGGCATCGCCGTATTGCTGGATGCGGATGTCCTCGGCCGTGTACGTGGTGCGTCCTTCGGGCGTCGCGGTCGGGCCGGTGCGCGCGTTATCCAGGATCTCGGCCTTGCCCATCCGCACGCCGGCCGAGCGCGTATACACGAGATCGTCCGCCCAGAACCGATCGTGAACCGCCACGTCGTTACGGGAGGCGCCGTCCAGGAAATATTCGAGCAGTTGCGTCAGTTCTGTGGCGGCCGTCGCGGTCGAGACGGCGCCCTGCGGCACAAGCGCGACGACGCGCGTCGGCCCGCCCGATCCGCCCTCGATTTTCATCGGCAGTGCGACCAGGATCGCGCCGCGCGGCGGCAGGGCTTCGAGGGCTGCGACGTTCTCGAGACCCGGGACGTTGGCGGCCGCCGCGATGCGGTGCACGGGGAAGTCGGTGGCGGGGCCGTAATCGATCGAAGCCGTGTCGATGCCAAGCAACGCCACCTGCCGCTCTTCGACCAGCACCCGCACGGCTTCCGCACCGTACGAGGGGAAGTGCAGCTTCGTCGCATCCGTCGCGTGACCGAGATAGGCCGTCGCGTCCGGCCAGCGGCTCGACCAGCCCGTGCGCACGAGCACGCGCGTGCCCGGCTCGATCCGGCCGTGCTGCGCCTCGAACGCGAGCACGTCCGCCGCCGACACGCGGTAATCGCGATCCGACGCGGCCTTGCTGCTCACGTCGATGACGACGACGGGCCCGATCAGACGCTCGAGCCCCACGCGATCCATTGTCTCGCGGTCGCGCGCGAAGTGGATCGGCGCGTCGAGATGCGTGCCGCCGTGCTCCGGCAGGCAGAACCGGTTGGCGGAGTAGAAGAATCCCGCAGGCGTCTCGCCGAAGTGCAACTGCTCGAGCTTGAATTGCATGGGCGGCGCGGGCCAGAACACGGTGTCTGCGTTGTACGCGTGCGTGAGGTCGACCAGACGGTAACCGTGGAGATCCAGTGGCTGAGCGGAAAGCCGGAATGCGATCAGGACACCTGCGCAGACCAAGAGCAGGGCACGCGTAGTCATGTCAATCCTCCAGATGCTGGCGCAGAAAGGCAACGACCGACTCGAGGACCTCTACCTTTTCCCGATCGGAGCGCGAGGCCGCCTCCCTGAAGTCGGGATAGCGCGTCTTCGGCGGCAGTCCTGCCTTTACGAGTTGCTTCGCCAATGCCTGCGTGTCCTCAATGGGAGCTGCGACACCAAAAGTGGGATGAATCAGAAACATGGCCACACGAATCTGAAAAAGCTGCTTGCGCAGCGTAGATCCCTTGCCCAGCAGACCCAGCCAGAGACTCCAGTCCTCGTAGATGAGCAAACTGCGGCCCCACGGAGTTTTCAGGCCGTACAAAAGGTTGTCGCCGTCCAATACCGGGGCATAGGCCACGATCGCCTTGAGCTTGCCCGGCTGCCGGGCCTCGACTGCCATCAACATCGTACTGCCGAGGAGTTCTCCGTATCCCGCCACTCGAGCGGGATCGGCGATTCCGTTCATCACTAGCGTCTGTACCGTATCGGCCACGTCGTCGGCAGCATGGCCATTCCACTGACCGAACCCCATTGCCTGGAATGCCCGGCCACGACCATACGTGCCGCGGACATTGGGTATGACCGTGCACCAGCCTTCCACCGCAAAAGCTTGCGCGTAGGGAGCGTAATGCAGGTAAGCGTATTCCCAGGGTCCGGCGGGCGGCATGACGACCAGCGGCCTTTTCTCCGGCCCGCCGCCAGCGGGGCATGTCACATAGGCACGAAGCTGCGTCCCGTCCCTCGCAGCGACGATGAGCGGTGTCGATGGCGCGAGTTTCCCGGCCTCGAGCCAGGGACGCTCGATACCGATCAGTTCGATGTGGCGACGCGCGGGATCGTAGAAATGATACTCGCCCGGGTTTTGCGGGCCGGACACATGCAACAGCCAGGCACCGGCCAGCGTGCTTGAAAGCGTGGCGCGAATGCTGATGTCGGCGCCGAAATACTTGCCTATCGCCGTGTAATGTCGCTGTAGTTCGTCGTCCGCAAAGCGCATGCGTAACGTGTCGTCCAGATAGGTGGCAGACACGAATTTTCTCTGCCGGATCTGTGCCGACAAAACGTCGTGCCCGGGCAACTCGAAGACCCGGGCCGTGAGCTGGTTGGACCACAAGTCGCGCAGGTGGATGCCATCCACGTCGCCTCCCTTGGGAGTCTTGCGCAGATACTCGACAAGCGGCGACTCCGCCTCGCCGATGAGTTCCAGATGATTGCGCCGATCCTCGGGATACCGAAGCGAATTGACGAGCTTCCAGTCCTCGCCCTCCGTCAACGACGCGTAGATGTTGGCTACTTCGCCCATCTTGCCTTCGTTGAACTTGACGACCGCGCGCCCGTCACGCACGCGCCAGCCCATCGTGAGTCGGTCGGGTTCCGCGAGAAGCCGGACAGATCCTGTCGCGAGCTCGATCTCGTAAGGACGGGGTCCCAGAAGTCCTGAAACGAAAGGACCGGACGTCAGATAGAGGAAGCGGGAATCCGGGCGCCCATCCTCGGTGAAATGAAGCGGACGCTGCAGCGCGTCGTAGGGTTTGATCTCGCCATTGCCTTCGGCATGGATGCTGTGCAGCGCGGCTTGCGCCACGCGGCCCGTGACCGGCTCTTTGTCCGCATAGTTCATGATGGCGAGCAGGTAGCCATCACTCGCCCAAGTGAGATGCGTAACGATGCGTTCGGCCTTTGGCGTCGCCAATGGTATGCGACGCATCAAGCGATCGCTTGCCTCGCGCTGTGTGTCAAGGATCGCGATCGAATCCGTGATCCCGACGCTATTGCCAATCCCCACGGCAATGTACCTGCCGCTTGGCGAGATGGCCGCACCGTGGATGATTCCGGGCCGCATCAAATCCGCTGGCTGGTAAGCGAGAGCTGGCGATCCACTCAGGGTCAAGAGCACGATCAGGATGGCCTGCCGCATCAACGCTCTCCCCTACGTCGCGTGGTCAGCTCCAGCTGGGCCTGGCGCCGCTCAGCGTAACCAGCCGATCCCGACGCGCAGGCCGAGCGTGATGAGATCGGTGTCGACATCGCCGGTGACGTCTTCCGTGCCCACGTCGAGATAACGGTCCCAGGCCAGGCGGATCGCGGCGTGCTTGCCCAGGCTGAACTCCGCTCCGGCTCCGAACACGGGGTCGCTCTTCTGCGACGTCTGGCGGGCGCGTTCGCTGGTGCCATCGATCGCGATCCGCGCCGTGCCTTTGGCGCTCATGAATGACAGGCCGGCGCGGCCGAACAGGGAAAACCGATCGCCGACCGGCAGGATGCCAAGCAAGGAGATGACGGGTCCTGCAGCCGAACTTTTGAGTCCCAGTTCGGCGTCGGCTACCTCGACGCCGTCCGTCACCGTCGTGAAAGCATTGTATTCCACCGAGCCCAGGTTGACGTACGCGAATTCCACGGCGAAGTTGGCGTTGTGCTGGTAGCCGCCTGCCACGCCGTAACCGGTATCCGAGTCGTCAATCGTGGAGGAGTTGATCACGGCATCCAGGCCGATCGAGTCGAAAATCGCGAGAACATTCGCGTCCGTCTGGCCCTGGCTCAGGCCGGAGGCGCTCGCCTCGCCGCCGAATCCGACCAGATACCAGCCGGGCTCCATCGATTGCGCGGGGGTGACGCACCCGAGGCCAAGGCATACCAGGAGCGCGCCCGATCGGATTTTCAGGTTCATCGGGATTCCCCTTCGCAATCGTTGGATTGCGACTATAGGCCAATGAAGCGCGAATGTCCGGGCAGTGCTTCAGACGCATCGTAATCGCTCTCGCCGCGTACAGGTCGCTGGCGTTGCCGAAAAATGGTACGGTCGAACCCCACGGCGGGTGCTGTCTGCCTGCCACAAGGGAGAAGGACATGGCGATAAGAAAGCTGATATCGATTCTGGTCCTGGTAGCTGCTGCGGTGACGATGAGTGCCGCGGCGACGGCCCAGGAAAAGTGGCCATTGGTCTTTGGGGACTACTGGGAAGTCACCGGCATAGACCTCAAAGATGGAGGATCGCTCAAGTACGCGCAGTGGCTAGCGAGCGAGTGGAAAGAAAATCTCGAATTCTCGAAATCCAAAGGCTGGATCAAGGACTACAAGATCTTCTCGAATGTACACGCACGGGCGAATGAGCCGGACATCTATCTGGTAACGATTTCGGAAAGCATCGTGTCCGCGGCCGAGGGCGACAAGCGCTTCGAGGAATACCAGGCCTGGAGGAAGAAGACGATCGCGCAGATGCAGACGGAAAGCGGCAACCGGGCCGAATATCGTGAGGTTTTGAGCGACAGTTTGTTGCAGGAGATGACAGTCCGGTAATACCTCGCTTACTGAACTTCATTGACCCTGGGACCCCGGCGCTATGCCGGGGTCTCGGTTTCTGGAGACGGGATCGACCTGTGTCTAGCCGGGCTCGCCCGCAGCTTCCGGCTGGAATGGAACTTCCACGATGCGGTAACACTGCTTTTCCCCGCCGGGCAGCTCCCAGTCAATCGACTGGCCTGCGCGCAGCCCAAGCAGCGCCGTTCCCACCGGAACCAGGACCGAGACTTTCCCCGCGTCGATATCAGCGCTTCCCGGATACACCAGCGTAATCTCACGCCGCTCGTGCGTCGTCTCATTCTCGAAGATCACCCGCGAATTCATGGTTACCACATCGCGCGGAATCTGCTCGCGCGACACCACGTTCGCGCGCACCAGCTCACTCTCCAGCTTTTCGAATCGCTTCCCGGGTTGCGATTCGACCAGCTTGAGCAGCTGATCCAGGTCGTTCTGCGTCAGATAAATTTGGGGCAGACTGTCCATGTACTGATGATACCCTCGCGGCAATGATCTCGCTCGTCCTTGCCCTGGATCTCGTCGGGACGTTCGTCTTCGCGCTCGCCGGCGCAACGGCAGGCGCTCGACGCCGGCTCGACATTTTCGGTATTGCGGTGCTTTCCTTTGCCACGGCTTGCAGCGGCGGTATCGTCCGCGACCTCTTGATCGGTGCCGTTCCTCCGGCGGCGCTCAGCGACTGGCGTTACGTGGCGACATCGCTCCTGGCCGGGCTGCTGGCATTTCGCTGGCTCGCGCTCATCGAACGCATGCAGAGCCCCGTACGTCTATTCGATGCGGCCGGACTTGCGCTGTTTGCGGTGACGGGCGCGCACAAGGCGCTGGAATTCGGCCTTCATCCGGCAATGGCGGCGCTGCTCGGCATGCTGACCGGCATCGGCGGAGGCATGGTGCGCGACGTGTTGCTGGCCCAGGTCCCGATGGTACTCCGTTCGGATCTTTACGCGGTCGCGGCGCTCGCCGGCTCTTCAGTCGTGGCGATCGGCAGCCTGTTCGGCCTGACGCCCGCTTTGACGGCACTGGTGGGCGCGCTGCTGTGCTTTGCACTGCGCATCGTGGCGATTCACCGGGACTGGCAGCTGCCGAGGGCGAAAGCGGACTGAATGGAGTCAGTGCCATCTGACGGCGCATCGCGGTACACGCACTCTCGCTGATCGCCATTCCAGGACACAGAATACGCGCGTGCATCCCAAGCTTCGCTTTCAGGTCCTGCCCATTGCCCTTTCTCTGCTCTGTGCATGCGGGAACGGCGATGACGACGACGAAACGCCGCCGGACCCCGACCCGGCGCCGGTGGCCGAGCGGGGCGATCTGATCGGCGAACCGCAACTGACGGCGACCTACTCGCCCGACGAGCTATTGGCCCTCGTCGGCGCGAACGGCATCGCGCAACTGCTGTTGGAGGAAGTCCTGACGCCGGACTGCGGGATCGAGGTCTATCGCTTCGAATATCAGACGGTGGACCCGGCAGGAAATCTCATCCCGGTCTCTTCCGCCTTGATGGTGCCCAACGATACGGCAACCCTGTGCCAGGGCGCGCGTCCGATCGTTTTGTATGCCCACGGCACCAGTACGGACAAGGCCTTCAACATGGCCGACCTCGAATCCGCCAACAACACCGAGGCGCTTCTGATGGCCGGCGTGTTCGCCGCGGAAGGCTACATCGTCGTGGCGCCGAATTACGCCGGCTACGACACCTCGACGCTCGGGTACCACCCGTACCTGAACGGCGACCAGCAATCGAAGGACATGATCGATGCCCTGACCGCCGCCCGCAGCGCCCTTCCGATCGCGAGCGCTCCCGCCACGACCGACGGTGGCCAGCTGCTGGTTACGGGCTATTCGCAGGGCGGCTACGTCGCCATGGCGACGCATCGGGCGCTGCAGGAAGCCGGCGCCACCGTGATCGCGTCCGCGCCGATGTCGGGACCGTACGCGCTTTCGGCGTTCAGCGATGCGATTTTCCAGGGACGCGTGACAGGCGGATCGCCGGTGAACCTGACGCTGCTCATCGCCAGCTATCAGAACGCTTACGGTGACATCTACGCGAGCCCGACGGACGCGTACGAGCCGCAGTATGCAACGGACATCGAAACCCTCCTTCCGAGCACATCGTCACTCGGTGATCTCGTGGCACAGGGGCAGTTGCCTGACAGCGCGCTCTTCAGCAGCACACCACCGGATGCGGCCTATGCGGCAATGACTCCCGCGACGACGCCGGCGAACCTGGCAGCGGTGTTTGCGCTGGGCTTTGGAAACGATCACCTGCTGACCAACGCCTTCCGGCTCGCCTATCTGCAGGATGCGGACAGCGAGCCCGATGGCGGATTTCCGACGCTGGTGGACGGACTGCCGCCCGCCGACCCCCAGCATCCATTGCGCCAGGCATTGAAGGTCAATGACCAGCGTGCGTGGACGCCGACGTCGCCGATGCTGCTGTGCGCGGGCAACGCGGATCCCGCCGTTCTCTATCTCAACACCGGACTGATGCAGCACTACTGGTCATCCGCCACGTCGGTCACCGTGCTCGACATTGATTCCGACATCGAGAGCGGCGATCCATACGCAACGCAGAAGACTCAATTCGCCGTTGCGAAGGAAATCCTTGAGCTGGGTGGCGGCGACGACGAAGTGCTGGAGAACTATCACGCAGGGCTCGTCGCGCCGTTCTGCCTGAGCGCCGTCAAGTCGTTCTTCGACGGGTTCTGATGGCCGTCCAGATGGTAATCTCGACGAGCTCTCAGGGAGAAATGATTGGCTCATGCTGGCCTATTGCCTCGAGTACACCGAAGGGATCGCATTCTCGAAGGGACTGTCCGATCCAGATGAGCCCGCGATTATCGTCCGGGACCTGACGGGCGTCCTGCAGGCCTGGATCGACGTTGGCGCACCCGATGCGGACCGCCTGCATCGGGCGGCAAAGACAGCGCCAGACGTCGCGGTTTATTGCCATCGAGGTCTCGATGCGCTCATGGCGCGGCTGGAGGAGCGAAGTCTTTAGCCTGAAGGCTTATGCACCATGGAGTTGCGGGAGTTTCCAGTGTTCACTGTGTTATAGTGAATCAGCTTTTGCTATAGTTAATTACATATCACCCTCCTGTCGAGGCTGCAGTTATGCCGCATCCAGACCAGGCAGCGATACAGGTCCTGCGCCGCGACCTTGCGCTCCAGATCGCGCGCCATGTCGGCCGCGGCGGTCAGACCCAGGTTGCGGCGGCGAAGCGCCTGGCCATTCCCCAGCCCACGCTGAGCAAGATCATGCGTGGGCAGGTGCAGGCGGTTTCGCTCGAACTGATGCTGAAGGTCGCAGTGCGCGCCGGCCTCTGCGTCGTGCTGCAGACCGGCAAGGACGCTGCGGAAGCCGGGGCTTACATCTCCGGCATCACGACTTCAAGGCCCGCACGCATCAAGTCCCGCCTTGCGGACAAGGCGCGTCACGCCGTGAGTGAGAACCTTCGTTCTCTCTCCCCGAAGCAACGCCTCGAGGCCCACCTGAAGCACAGCGAACTCGTCACTGCACTGCATCGCGCTGGGATGGAATATGCCGAAACTCCGGCCCGGAGCAACCGGTGAGCGCGACTGGACCCGGCCAATCCTTACTTCTGCTCCTGGATGTCATTGCCGTCCTCGACGAGCAGGGCATCGAGTACGCGGTCGTGGGCGCCCTCGCCGCTTCGGTGTACGGCACTATTCGCGCCACGACTGACGCTGACGCAATTGTTTCCACGTCACGGTCAAAGTTGACCCGTCTCGAGAAAATTCTTCGGAAAGCGGGTTTGAAGGCGGAGCTCCACCGGGGCGATTCGGACGATCCGATACCGGCACTGCTTGCGATCAGCGATCCGTTCGGGAATCGCGTCGACCTGCTCGGTGGGCTTCACGGACTCGATCCCGATGCATTCGAACGAACCATCGCAGTCCCATTTTCCGGAACGACCCTGCAGATCATCGGCCGAGAGGATTTCATCGCGATGAAGTGCTTTGCCGGCGGACCGTTGGATATTGCGGATGCGCAGGAAGCAATGAAGGTGGCCGAGCGGCCGACTAACCTGGATTTGCTGAGGCGCATTACCCGGCGGTTTGGGCGGCCGGCGGCGGATGTCCTCGAATCCTTGCTGGCGGACTAAGCCTGATCGGGCCTGTAGAATCCGCCCATGGAAATTAACGGCATCGCCCACATTCACCTGACCGTCAATGATCTTCAGCGAGCCATGCCCTTCTATGAGGAGGTCCTGGGGTTCATGGGCCTGAAACCGGTCGCGAAAGCCACGAATGGCCTGTACATGGTCGGCGGACGAACGGCAGTCGCCATCACGCGTGCATCCGAAACGAATCGAACATTCGAGTTCGACCAGCGACGCATCGGCCTCCATCACATCTGCTTCCGTGCCCGATCGATGGAAGAGATCGATGCCTTGCACGCGTTTCTCGTCAGCAAGAGCGTAAGAATCGTTCATCCTCCGGAACCCGGATCCTGGGCTGCAGGATATTACTCGGTGCTGTTCGAAGATCCGGAAGGTATTCGCCTGGAGGTCAACTTCGTTCCCGGCAAAGGGCACTTCGAGTATCCCGAGCAATTGCCGCTCAAGACACTGCCGGGCTACGAGAAGTATCCGGTCTAGCGGATGAGGGCTGAGAATCGGACCATGACTTCGCACAGCGTCCGGCTGGGCCTGCGCGAGAACCGAGCACAGTTTTCGCTGCTCGTGCTCATTAACGCGTTTGTCGGGGGCATGGTCGGCCTCGAGCGCAGCATCCTGCCGTTGATTGCCGAGGAGGAGTTTGGCATCGCGGCACGCGCCGCGATTCTCTCGTTTATCGTGGCATTCGGGGTGACGAAGGCCGCGGCAAATTACCTGGCGGGGCGCCTGGCGGATCGATACGGCCGCAAACACGTGCTGGTGATGGGTTGGCTGATCGCCCTGCCGGTTCCGTTCCTGTTGATGTACGCTCCCGACTGGAACTGGATCATTGCGACGAACGTCCTGCTGGGCGCGAGCCAGGGCTTGACCTGGTCGCTCACCATCATCATGAAGATCGACCTCGTCGGCCCGCAGCGACGCGGCCTCGCCATGGGCTTGAACGAGTTTGCGGGCTACATCGCCCTCGCGGCGAGCGCCCTGGGGACCGCGTGGATTGCCGCGGAGTATGGCCTGCGTCCGGAGCCATTCTACCTCGGGGTCGCTTTCGCGCTGCTCGGCCTGGCCCTGTCGGCGTTCGCGATTCGCGATACGCGGCACCACGTCACGCATGAATCGACGATGAGCGCCGCGCCGCAACCGCCCCTCTCGCAGCGCGACGTGTTCTGGCGTACTACGGTGACCGATCGCAATCTGTCCTGCGTTTCGCAGGCCGGCCTCGTGAACAACCTGAATGACGGCATGGCCTGGGGACTGTTCCCGCTCTGGTTTGTCATGTTGCGGATGGACCTCGAACAGATCGGCATCCTCGCGGCCATCTATCCGGCGACCTGGGGCATCGCGCAGCTGGCCACCGGCGCCTGGTCGGATCGCATCGGACGCAAGTGGCTCATCGCTTCCGGGATGTGGGTCCAGGCGGCGGGCATCGTAGTCGTGCTGCAGTCCAAGGGACTCGTGGATTCCGCCATCGGCGCCGTGCTTCTCGGCATTGGAACTGCGATGGTCTACCCAACGCTGCTCGCTGCCATCGGCGACGTGGCGCATCCTTCCTGGCGAGCCTCGGCGATCGGCGTGTATCGCTTCTGGCGCGACCTGGGGTATGCATTCGGCGCCGTGTTAGCGGGGATACTCGCCGATACACTGGGGCTCTCCGCCGCGATGGCGGCCGGTGCCTTGCTGACATTTGTCTCCGGCGTGGTCGTCGCCGTTCGCATGCGCGAGACGCTGCCGGCTCGAAAGGCTCATGCGTCATGAAACAGATCTACCTCGACTTCAACGCCACCACCCCGATCGACCCGCGGGTCGCGCAGGCAATGCGAGACGTGTTCAAAGAGAGTCACGGCAACCCGTCGAGCGCGCATTGGGCAGGAGAGTCGGCCAGACGTTTACTCGAGAGGAGCCGCCTCCAGGTGGCGGCCATGCTCGGCTGCGAAAGCGACGAGATTGTGTTTACGGGTGGGGGAAGCGAGGCGAATAACCTGGCGCTCAAGGGGCTGTACTTCGCGCACGGGTCGCGGCCCGCACACATTATAACGAGTGCAATCGAACACCCGTCGATTGACGCACCCACTCGATTCCTGGAGCGACTCGGCGCGCGCATCACCCGAATCGGGGTCGACGGCGCCGGGCGTGTGGATCCGGACGACCTGCGGCGCGCGATCACGCGCGACACCATGCTGATTACACTGATGCACGCCAACAACGAAGTCGGCACGATCCAGCCCATCGAAGAATGCGCTCGCATCGCGCGGGAGTACGGCGTGCCACTGCATACGGATGCGGCACAGTCAGCCGGCAAGATACCCACGCGCGTTGACGCGCTTGGAGTCGATCTGCTCACGATCGCCGGCCACAAGCTGTACGCGCCCAAAGGTGTCGGCGCGTTGTACGTCCGCAGGGGCGTACAACTCGAAGCGCTGATTCACGGTGGCGGCCAGGAGAGCGGCCGGCGCGCAGGGACAGAGAGTGCCCTGCTCGCTACCGGGCTCGGCAGCGCCTGCGAACTTGGACAGGATCTTGCCTGGACGCACCGGGCGCGCGAATTGCGAGACCAGTTGGGCAATTCGCTACGGGATCGCCTGGGTGATCGCGTCAATCTCAACGGACATCCCGAGCACCGGCTGCCTAACACGCTCAATATGAGCTTCTCCGGTTATAAGGGCGCTGAGATGCTCGCAGCACTCGACGGCATCGCGGTGTCCACAGGTTCCGCTTGCCACTCCGGCGACACCGAACTCTCCCCGGTATTGCGGGCAATGCGAGTCCCGGAGGAGATTGCTGTGGGTGCTGTCCGATTCAGCCTGGGGCGCTCGACGACGCCCGAGGAGATCGACGAGACCATCGATCGTCTCGGGACCGTCCTGAAAGGCTAGCGCTTCGGTCGCGAGGTCCTGACGCCATATTTCTTGAGCAGGTCGTCAACGGCTTCCCGCAAGTAGACTGCCAGAGGAACGCGGGTCCGGGCACTCAACTGCCGCAAGGCATCGTGTTGCGGGCGGTCAAAGTAAACGCCGGTGAATACGCGCTTTTCCTGATCTTTCTTCTGGGGCACGGGCGCAAGTCGTCAGCGGATGGGCGTCACGCGCCAGACGGTGTTCGACAGATCGTCCGCAACGATGAGGGCGCCACGCGGATCCACGCTTACCCCGACGGGCCGGCCCCGCGTCATGCCGTCGCTGCCGAGGAATCCGGAGACGAAGTCGACCGGCGGGCCGGAGGGGCGGCCGCCGCTGAACGGCACGAACACCACCTTGTATCCGACCGGGTCGCGGCGGTTCCAGCTTCCATGCTCGCCGACGAAGACGCCATCGACGAACGACTCTCCCATCGCTGCAGTGGAAAAGGCAAGGCCGAGCGCCGCGACGTGCGATCCAAGGCTGTAGTCGGGCCGAATCGCCGACGCGACCTTCTGCAGATCCTGCGGGCGCACGCGCGGATCAATAGTCTGTCCCCAATAACTGTAAGGCCAGCCGTAGAAGGCGCCATCGCGGACGGACGTGAGGTAGTCAGGGACCAGGTTGGGGCCGATTTCGTCGCGCTCATTCACCACTGTCCAGAGCTGGCCCGTGCCGGGTTGAATCGCAAGCGCCGTGGGATTGCGCAGGCCCGTGGCGTAGGGACGGTGCGCGCCAGTCGCGGCGTCCACCTCCCACACCATTGCCCGATCGACTTCCGCTTCCATCCCGCGCTCGGTGATGTTGCTGTTGGAGCCGATGCCAACGTACAGGAAGCGGCCATCCGCGCTGGCCGCCAGCGCTTTCGTCCAGTGGTGATTGATCGCCGACGGCAGGTCCGTCACCTTGACCGGCGGGCCGCTGGCGCGGGTCTCGCCGTCGAGATAGTTGAATCGTAGCAGCGCATCCTGGTTGGCGACGTAGAGTCGATTGTCGACGAGCACGAGTCCGTATGGCGCGTTGAGGTCCTCGGCGAAGACGGTCTGGACCTCGTAGGTGCCGTCGCCATCCGCGTCACGCAGTAACGTCAATCGATTGCCGCCATCGACCGCGGTCGTTCCCTTGGCCTTGATGTAGCCGGCCACCACATCCTTGGGCCGCAATTTTGGCGCCCCGCCGCCCCGTCCCTCGGCCACCAGGATGTCGCCGTTGGGAAGAATGAGTGTCTGGCGCGGAATCCCCAGATCGGTGGCGATGGGGGTAATCGTGTAACCCGGCGGCACGATCGGCCGCTGGTCACCCCATTGCGCGGGTTTCGCGATCCCCATGCTCGGCAGCAACTGGACTTGCTGCTCGGGCAGCTGCGGCTCGGGCCCGTATTGCGTCGGGTCCGGGTCGCTGCCGCCACACGCAATTAGTGCGAACGACAGGAGGGCGGGCGCGCAAGCGCGAGGGAGTTTCATGGCCTGACACTGGAGCGCAGTGTGGAGAAGCCGACCGCCGTCGCCGCGCACGTCAGCACGGCTACGATCACCGAAAGTATCAAGCCCGTGGGCATGCTCGCCCACGCGTCACGGGCGTGGATGAGCGCATTGAGGAAGCCAATCACAAATGCCGCCAACAGGAGGTAGAAGGAAACAGCAAGACGACCGCCGCGCCCGTCCCCGCGCCGTAGACCGACGAGCGCGCATGTCAACGCAGCACCCGCGAATACCAGACCGCCAATAATCAACCACGACGAGAAGTTGACCCATTGCACCTGGTAGGTCGACGCGTAGGCGTAATCGCTGAGCGCGGCACCCACGAACAGCGGCACGGTGGCGGCGAACAGGAACGCCTGCACCGGCCGCATCACGCCTGAACGTGCAGGGTCGAGGGTAGCGGACACGATTGTTTTCCTTCGGACGAAGAACATCGTACGACTGCGCCTGCACCCGATGATACGCCCATCCCGCCGCAATCGTAACCTACGGGACTTATCCGGTTCGGGCTCTCGCAGTCAGGGCCGAATCGGTCGCCGATTATCGGCGGCCGAAGACTTCGTGCGCAATGCTGTTTTTGCCATTGCTCTTGACCTCGTACATGAGCTGGTCCGAAGCCTTGATGGCCTCATCGACGTTATCCGGCAAAGTAATGAAGGTGGCGATCCCTATGCTGAACGTGACTTTCCACCCGCCTTCCGCCATTGCCTCGATCTCCGAAGCATCACACGTCGCCGATACGCGTGCGCAGGTCGGCTTCGCGCGCCTGTTCCTCGGGTGTGAAGCCCTCGCCGAAATCTGCCGCCTCGTAGTACGGACGAATCTCGAGATTCGATTCCTCGCCAGGCATCGGGTTCGGGCACTTCTTTGCCCACTCGACCGCCTCTTCGATCGACTTCACTTCCCAGATCCAGAAGCCCGCGACGAGCTCCTTGGTCTCGGCGAACGGGCCGTCGATGACGGACCGCTTCGTGCCGTTAAAGCGAATGCGCTTGCCGTACTTACTGGGCTTCAAGCCGTCACCGCCCTTCATGATGCCGGCCTTGACGAGCTCTTCGTTATACCTGCCCATCTCGGCGAACATCTTCGCCATCTTCTCGGGTTCCTTGAAGAGCGTTTCCGCTTCGCTGTTCGGCGTGGCCTTCACGAAAACCATGACTTTCATCGGTCGAACTCCCTTGATTCGAGAAGCTTCAGATCATTCAATTCCCTGAGTTGTCGCACTAGCCGCGCCAAGATCGACATTTTCGACACTTCCTTTGGGGCGACCGGCATCCCGGGGGCTCCGCGAGCCCATAAGTTCCGCTAAACACACACCCCTGTTCGCTCAACGCGAAGGCCGCCTCAATCCGCCGGATTTAAGTTGCTGATATTGTTAACTTTTTAAAATGGCTTGCCCGGTCCGATACGAGGCCATTGATATGGTATTTCCTCCATATGGTATTGGGCTCATAATTGATCTGTGCCGTGGGTCGTCGAGCAGTTCGGACCTCGGGCGAAGCGCCCTCGCGTGGATACCTTGAACGGATCCAAGCACGCGAACATGAAGGAACGCAGGTTTGATGCCGACGGCGGGGTATGGCGAGTGGCATTCGCATTTGATCCCCGACGAAAGGCAGTGCTCCTCGTCGCAGGCGACAAATCGGGCGGAAGCGAGGCTAGGTTTATCGCAGATTGATCGCCGTGACAGATGAGCGATTCGACGCCCACATCGAGCGACTGAAGCCGAAACGAAAGAGGTTATGGTTATGGGCCGTACAGTGGCAGAGAAGATTGCAGAGCTCCCCGCGGATCGGAAGAAGCGCATTCACGCACGCGCAAAGGAGTTGATTGCCGAGGAGTTGACGTTGCAACAACTCCGCAAAGCGCGAAACAAAACCCAGGTCGCCGTTGCCCGCAAGCTGAACATTGGCCAGGATACCGTGTCGCGGTATGAGCGGCAGGCAGATCTGCTGCTCTCGACGCTGCAGCGCTACGTCGAAGCCGTGGATGGCAAGCTATCCTTGTTGGTCGAGTTTCCGGATCGCAAGCCGGTCAAGATCGGTGGCTTTGGCGAACTTGCCGACGATTCTCGCCAGCGCGCGTAAGGTAGCCGGCAGTTTGCGGCTGCCTCCAAGCATGTGTCGAAAAATATCGATGGTGCCCGCCGAAATCCTGACCAATGGGTGCAGCTCCTGCACCGCCCGCTGAAGATTCGGAACCAGACTCTCGCGTAGATCGCGCGCTGGCAGGCGGCGATGAGTCCGGGGGTGTCGCAGCCGATCTCAGACGCTTGCGGACTTTCTGGCTGCAGCGGAGTGTTATCACGTCCCAAAGCTATTCGGTTTCGCAGGAATGTCCCTTCATTCCTGCTCTCGCGAATCTCTCGTGACATCGTCATCGTCGACGCCCGATGGCAACAGGATAAGTGCCAACAGCGGGCCTGCCAGGAGATTCCAATGGCGCGCCCTCCGAAACTGCTCGCGGGCTTCGCCCGCCCCCGCGTCGCTTTGGCACCGCCTGAGACTTTCACCATGACTTCCGGGACGCGGCGCACCGTCCGCGCGATCTGTTCGATCTGCTCGCGCGTGAAGTGCGTGGGCTGGCCAGGTCCACGCCGGCCGTAGCTCACGATGTCGAACGCCGCTTCGCGTTCGCGGTTCAGTCGAAACACATGCCGTGCCATCAATGGGCTCCACACCCGAGTGCTCGTTGCAGTACCCAGTGTGGCCCAAACAGCAAGCGCGAAGCTATCCTGCAAAACCCGGAAAATGACACCGATATCTCAACGCTTTCCGCATGGGGCCGGGCACACGCAGCGAAGGATTTCAGTGACGAAACGGCGAAGCCGCGTAGTGCGCCACGAGAAGCTCACGGGTCACATCCGCCGGAATACCAAGACGGGACTTGGATCCGACGGCCGACATCGGGGTGTCGCTCAGGATCCGCGCGAGTTCCAGCGCGTCGCCGGTCCAGTCCAGATACGCGCCGAGCTGCCAGGCAAATTCGTTCATCGAACCGAGCACCCGCCGGTTTACGGCGCTAGCAAATGCAACCGGCTGCATCGCTGCAATCTCGCGGCCGATGGTATCCGGCGGAATCCCAAGCACGGTGAGCAGTTGCTGTACCGCCCGCTGAAGATTCGGGACCATGCTCTGGCGTAGATCGCGCGCCGACAGCAGCACCGTCAGAAGCGAGCGCTCGCTGGTCGCCATCACAACCTGCTGCCGGCCGAATCGCACCAGGTTCACGTACCAGTCCCCGAGCGCGGTTGTCGGCGGCACGGAGTCCGGAGTTGTCTCAGTCAGCCTCAGACGCTTGCGGACTTTCTGGGTACAACGGAGTGTTATCACGTTCCAATGCTATTTGGGGCAACAGGATAACTGGCGACGGCGGGTCTGCCAGGTGATTCTAAGGGCGCGCCCTCCGAGATTGCTCGCGGGCTTTGCCCGCTCGTCCCTCGCTACGCTCGGGACCGTCGCCGCTGCGCGGCGACG